>JAFWHN010000001.1 GCA_017515205.1 Candidatus Saccharimonadota bacterium | reverse complement strand
TGCCGTACATACACCTTGTAATTCTGTGTTTTTAGTTGGAGTCATTTGAGCACCAGAATCATAATAAGTACTGGTCTCAGCTTTATCTTGCCATTTGCAAGTGTAGCCTGTTTTGGTGATGGTTGGGAGGGTGACTGAACTATGTTGACTTGTTTCAGCGGTATAGTATGCATAAAGTGTAATATCATTACTTGAACTCGTCCATTCGCCTTTTCTGTTAGTATAGCTAGTGCTTGCTTGAAGTACTGGCTCGTTGGCACTTGAAGCAATTGTGCTGCTGTCTTGACTAGATGTTTCTTTCCATCCGGCGAAGGTATAAGTATATGTTTTAGTGGTGTATAGAGTTGTTGTTGCCGATATTTCTGCATCAGTAGCGGAACTATCTTTAGTAAAGCCAGATACAGAATATTCATTGATAGTTTCTGTTTCTTTTGTTGGCTTAGTGATAGTGCTTAGTTTTTTATCTCCTTGTATGATAGTAGCAGAAGTAGAGCCGCCCGTGCCTCCGTTATTATTCAAAGTAACAGTATAAACGGTTGGTGTGTTTTTAACGCATCTTATAGACAGCCCTTCAGTTCTTCCTCCATAAGATGCAGGGTCAGCTGTAAAAGTGCTACCATTAACATTTACATGTAGTTGATACATGTTAGCATCGTCTTTTTTTGTTGAGGTCCAGAAATAACCATGTTCTCCATGGTAAAGTGCGGTGGTTCCATTATTTGTAATGCCAGATAGTGGTGTGGCTAGAGCATGCATGAAATTATTGGCATTGTTAGAGTAGCCTTCTGCATATAGATTTTCGATTTCTTCTTGGCTTGATAAATGCCAGCCAGCTGGGCATAGATCCTCATCGGCATTTCCTGAAGTAGCACCGATATAACAGTATGAACCGGCTGAAGCGGCACAATAGTTGTAGTAGGTACCGATTAAACCTGAACCAGCGCCGTAACTAGTAGTGAGGGTTTTGTTGTAATCTGAATTAAATAATGGCTTGATATAACTAGCACCTGCAGCCCAGTTGCTTGATGCACTTGACGTGGCATATTTGCTCGATTCTTCACCCCCACCGTTTTTTAGATAACTTAGAGTGGTGTTTGATGCATTAGTTGTACCTTGTAATTGTTCTAGAGTAACTTGATTGAGGTCTAATCGTAAATTATCTAGCATCCAACATTCTCCGTCTGCTAGACGTTGAACAATATATATTTCGTTATCCCGGACGTCTTTGTAGGTTGCAGCGGTTGTTGTACAATAGCTGTCGAATAGGTTTTGTATGAACATTTCATCATCGTCATCGTCGTGTTCGTCACTGTAATCGGCTGAGACAAAATGCGATTGAGCAATTCTACCAATAATTGGCACTGAAATGACTGTAATCACAATAAGTGAAATTATGCCACGGATAAAAATCCTTTTCTTATTAATTTTAAGCATGACAATTTGTTTTTAATGTTTGTGTTAGACCTTTCTCGGGTTCATTATAAAACAGGTTTTAAAAAAGCGCAAGAGTTTTTGATAAAAATGGATGTGATATTATAATTTTGGATGGTCTAAGGTGTAAAAGTTGTGGAAAACTATTATGGTGTTTGTGCTATAATGAGGTTAGATAGTTGGAGGTATAATGATAAAAGTGAATTTTGATTCAAAAGTCGATGTGAAAAGGACCGCAGAGATTTTGAAGGAAATCGCAAAAGATGAAATGGGCGGGTGGTTTAATTTGCCGCGTAAAATTGATATGGGTGAGTTTGTACGAATCAAAGAGGCAGCAAAAAAGATTCAGGAAGAAAGTGAGTATTTGGTTTGTATTGGAATTGGTGGTTCGTATCTGGGGCATCGTGCAATCATTGAAGCTTTAAGGCCGAAATCAGAAACGAAGATTATTTACGCAGGGAATTCTTTGTCTAAACGTGAGCTAGATTATGCTTTGAAAAAAGTGGGGGATCATGATTTTTCGATAAATGTGATTTCGAAATCTGGTACGACTTTGGAACCATCAATTGCGTTTGATGAATTTAAGAAAAAACTGATTGAAAAATACGGTGAGGAAGAAGCGTTTAGCCGAATCTACGCAACGACAGACAAGAAAAAAGGCGCTTTGCATGATGAAGCAGTAGCAGCAGGTTATACTAGATTTGTAGTACCGGATAACATTGGTGGGAGATATTCAGTTTTGACAGCGGTGGGATTATTACCGATGGCAGTGGCTGGAGTAAATATTGATAAGCTTTTGGAAGGTGCAGCTGGAGCGGTAGAATCTACGATTGAGCCGGCTAGTAAATATGCATGGATGCGCTATGAACTAGGACTTAAAGGTTACGATACGGAAGTATTTGCAAGCTTTGAACCATCTACAATGTATTTCAATGAATGGCTTAAGCAGTTATTTGGTGAATCGGAAGGAAAAGGTAAGCAGGGGATTTTCCCGGCGGCAGTGATTTATTCGACTGATTTGCATTCGTTAGGCCAATTTATGCAGGAAGGTCGGAGGAATTTATTTGAGACGATTATTGATTTTCCGACAGATGAGACGAACGCAAAAGTAGTGCAAGCCGTGAAGTCGGCGCACATTGCAGGTGGAATTCCAGTTCTTGATGTAAGCGTGTCTTCATTTGATGAAAAAGGGTTTGGCGAGCTGATTTATTTCTTTGAGACGGCTTGTGCGATTTCGGCGAAATTATTTGGTGTAAATCCATTTGATCAACCTGGAGTGGAAGCTTACAAAAGCGAGCTTAAAAGATTAATGGGACTAGTCTGATATATAGGATTGATCACTTAAAAAAAGACCTGATGGCCTTTGGTGCCCACTGAGAGACTTGAACTCTCATGGCATTGCTGCCACTAGCACCTGAAGCTAGCGCGTCTACCAATTCCGCCAAGCGGGCACGGGAGTATTATAACATTTTTTACTTGGTAATGATAGTGCCGGCTTTACCTTTTAAAGCATCTTTCAAGTGGTTGACATCAGTGATGATGCCGGTGCCGCCTTTTTTTGCAAAGCGGGATGCAGCTTCAACTTTTGGTAGCATAGAACCGGCTTTAAAATAACCGTATTTTTTGAGTTGGTCGATTTCTTTGGCAGAAATTTTGGATAGGGCGGTTTGATCTTTGGTGTTGTAATTGAGATAAACATTAGGTACAGCAGTCACGGAAATGAAGACATCGGCTTTGACTAGTTCGGCTAGTTTTTCTGCGGCATAATCTTTATCAATAACTGCGTCGATACCTTTCAGACGTTTGAGAATTTTAGTACGAGTGACTGGAATGCCGCCGCCACCGGCAGCGATTACGATGACGTTGTCGTTTAAGAGCTCGACGATGGTCTTTTTTTCAACGATATCGATAGGTTTAGGTGAGGCAACTACGCGACGCCAGCCACGGCCAGCGTCTTCTTTGACCACCCAGCCGTTTTTCTTAGCGAGTTCTTTGGCGGTTTTTGCATCGTAGAATTGGCCGATTGGTTTGGTAGGATTTTTAAAAGCAGGATCTTCACGATCAACCACAACTTGTGAAATGACGGTGGCAATTTTTTTGATTTGGCCACTTTTAGCGAAAGCATTATGAATGGCTTGAGTAAGCCAGTAACCGATTTGACCTTGGCTCATAGCAACTGCGGTTTCGAGAGGCATTGCAGGAGCTTTTTCGGAAGCTGCGGATTCTTCATGAATTAGAATGTTGCCAACTTGTGGACCGTTCCCGTGAGCTACGACGACTTCGTAATTATTGGCAAGTTCTGCAATCACTGCGCCGACTTTTTCAGCAATCTTTTTCTGGGCTTCAGCTGTAGCTTCACCGTTTTCTTGGAGAGCGTTACCACCGAGAGCTATAACGATACGTTTTTTTACCATAACCACATTATAACATAGAAAAACATTGAATAAACTACTTGTGTTTAAATAAAATATACTATATAATAAGGATAAGTAAAAAGGGTGAAAAAAATGGATTTTTATGGGAGAGATTTTTTAAGAATATTAGACTTCAGCGAAGAAGAGCTAAATTATATGTTAGCTACGGCAAAAAAGTTGAAGGCAATGAAAAAGAAGGGGCGGAATCATAAATACTTTCCTGATAAGAACATCGCAATTTTGTTTGAAAAAACTTCAACTAGAACGAGGTGTTCGTTTGAGATCGCTGGATATGATTTAGGCATGGGCGTGACGTTCCTAGATCCGAGTGGCTCACAAATGGGACATAAGGAATCTATTGCGGATACGGCGCGGGTTTTGTCTAGATTATATGATGGTATTGAATACCGTGGTTTTGATCAAAAAGTAGTAGACGATTTGGCGAAGTATTCTGATGTGCCAGTTTGGAATGGTTTGACGGACGAATGCCACCCGACGCAAGCGTTAGGTGATTTTTTGACAATGGAGGAGCATTTCGGAAAGCTAAAGGGTTTGACTTTGGCGTTTGTAGGAGATACGAGAAACAATGTGGCTAATTCTTTGATGGCGATGAGTGCGAAAATGGGAGTGAACTTTATTGCTTGTGGTCCGACAGAGTTGAAACCTTCGGATGAAATAATTCAGAAGTGTCAGCCGATTGCGGAGAAAAATGGCTGTACGATTACGGTAACTTCTGATTTAGCGGCTTTAAATGGCAAGGCAGATGTAATTTATACTGATGTGTGGTTGTCTCTTGGTGAACCGCAAGAAAAATGGGGCGAGAGAATTGAACTTTTGAAGCCATATCAAGTTACGACAGAGTTAATGAATAAGGCGAAACCTACGACGATTTTCTTACATTGTTTGCCATCATTCCATGATTTGAATACTTCGATTGCAAAAGATGTAAAGAAAGTATTTGATATTGATGAGATGGAAGTAACAAATGAGGTGTTTGAATCGGAGAGGTCATTGGTTTTCGATCAGGCAGAAAATCGAATGCACACAATTAAAGCAGTAATATTCTTAACACTTTATAAAAAGGAGGAAAAATAATGAAAAACACTATTTGCAATTTTAGTGAAATTGCACCGTTAAAAAAAGTGTTAATTCATCGGCCGGGAGAAGAGTTTTTGAATTTGACGCCGAATACTTTGGAAAGATTACTGTTTGATGATATTCCGTATTTGAAAATTGCACAGGAAGAACACGATGCTTATGCTAATGTACTAAGAGAAGAAGGCGTTGAGGTAGTGTATTTGACAGATTTAGCAGCAGAAGCGATTGATGCAGGTGGGCGGACAGTACGCAAAAAGTTTTTGGAACAGTTTATTGCAGAAGCTGGTGTGACTTCACCAAAAATCGCTAAGCATTGTTTTGATTATTTGAACGCCATAAAAGATACGCGTGATATGGTGAAAAAATGTATTGCGGGGATCGATATTTCGGAGCTAAAGAAGTTGGGATCAGTATCAGGTTTTTATGCAACGCGTGATACTGGAAGAATGATCATTGATCCAATTCCGAATATTTATTTCCAGCGTGATCCAATGGCAACTGTAGGACATGGGGCGACGCTACATCGGATGTGGTCAGTAACTAGGACTAGGGAATCAATTTTTGCGGAGTATATTTATAAGTATCATCCATTTTATGATGATGTGAAATTATACTATGATCGTTCGGAACCATATTGTATTGAAGGCGGTGATATTCAGGTGCTATCAAAAGAAGTAGTAGCAATTGGCATTTCGCAAAGAACGGAACCAGATGCGATTGCAAATTTTGCAAAGAGGCTATTCAAAGACAAGAGTAACAACTTTAAATATGTGTTGGCTATTGATATTCCAGATGAGCGAAGCTTTATGCATCTGGATACGGTAATGACGCAAGTAGACGTAAACAAATTTGCGGTACAAGATGCCATTATGGATATTTCGACAATTTATGAGATTACGCCAGGAAACGGTGGTGAAATTGAAATAATGGAAATTCACCAAGGTCTGGAAAAAGTTTTGGCGAAATATTTGCACTTAGATAAAGTTGAGCTGATTAAATGCGGTGATGGTAAGCGTATCGATGCAGAGCGTGAGCAATGGAGCGATGGGGTGAACTTACTTTGTATTCGTCCTGGCGTAGTGATAGCTTATGATAGAAATTATGTAACGAATGAAACTTTGCGAAAACATGGAGTTAAGGTAATTGAAATTCCAAGTTCGGAACTTTCGCGCGGACGCGGTGGTTCGCATTGTATGAGTATGGCGTTAGTCAGAGAGGAGGGGTAGCGGAGCGACATTTTAACTAAAAAAAGGGGGGATAGTATTAAAGTTAAAAGGATAAAAAATGTTTAGGAAGAAAAATCGTAGTAAGAAACGCAGTCGAGCGATGCTTTCAGCATATTCTATCATTATGGTTTTGATTATCTTGCTGGGTATTTTGTCGCATGCGTTACCAAAGGCTGAATTCGTGGCTGCTCCTCCAGAAGAGGAAGAGGAAAGCGAAGAAGTTGGACCAGGCGAATGGGAAGGAGAAGTCCCTGCGGAAGGTTCAACTGAGTCTGAAGAAGCTGCAACTGACGGCGAAAAGATTGAATTACCGGATGGTGAATCAGTCGAGCCAACCGTTGGAGCAGAAACAAAGAGTCAAGATGAAGCAGTAGCTAGTGAAGAGGTTACTGCAGAAGCAAAAACAGTAGGGACAGAAGTTGTTGCTACTGAAGAGGAAGAGACTGAAACTGAAACCTTTGCTTCGAAAGAAGAATGCGAAGAAGTTTATGGTGAAGATGGTTGCGTAGTTAAGGATGGTTCTGGTGTAGTTGGTGCAGAACTTTATCAAGTTTTGATGGCACCAATTCTAGGGTTCGCTGACGCAATTGATGTTTGTATCTTCATCATGATGCTTGGTGGGCTTCTAGCCGTAGTAGCTCGTACTAAGGCATTAGAAACTGGTATTAAGATTTTGGTTGCTAAACTACATGGCAAAGAATATATTTTGATACTACTTCTGATGTTTATCTTCTCGATTCTCGGTACTACTTATGGGTTCCTAGAAGAGAGCGTAGGGTTCTATGTCTTGATTGCGGCAACGATGTTTGCAGCTGGGCTTGATCCATTAGTAGGCGTAGCAACAATTTTACTTGGTGCTGGTTCTGGCGTGCTTGGTTCTACCATTAACCCATTTGCTACTGGTGTAGCGCTTTCAGCAATGAAGGACGCTGGAATTGAATATAATCAAGGTACGATTATACTAATTGCAGTGATTTTGTGGTTGACGACACTTGCAATTTCTGCTTTCTTTGTAGTGAAATATGCTAAAAAGGTGCAGAAAGATAAGGGTTCGACTTTCCTTAGCTTACGTGAGCAAGCAGCCGCTGAAAAGACTTATGGTAAGTTTTTGAAAGCTCAAGGTGAAGTAGATAAACTATCTATTAAGCAAATTTTGACGCTCGTAGTTTTCGCAATTACGTTCTTAGTAATGATTGTCGGCTTTATCCCATGGGGTGATTTCGACATCGATTTCTTTGACTCATGGACTGGTTGGTTGACTGGTGCTCCGCTGGGGAGCTGGTGGTTCTATGAAGCAGCGTTATGGTTCTTGATCTGCGCAATTATTATCGCGATTATTAATCGTCAAGGTGAACACGGATTTGTGGATGCCTTTGTAGATGGTGCAGATGATATGATTGGTGTAATTTTGGTTATCGCTGTAGCACGTGGTGCTTCGGTTTTGATGGCTGAGACTGCACTTGATAATTACATTATCTATAATGCATCGAACTTCCTAGCAACTTTGCCAGAGATGGCCTTCGTACCATTGAACTACTTACTGCATGTAGTGCTTTCGGTATTGGTGCCGTCTTCGTCTGGTCTAGCTACACTATCTACACCGATTATTACACCGGTGGCAGCCAACCTTGGCTATAGTACTGATGTAGCGGCAATGACGATTGTGGCTGCAAATGGTTTGGTCAATTTAGTAACACCAACTTGTGGTGCAATCATGGGTGGTCTTGCACTTGCAAAAGTTGATTACTCAACTTGGTTTAAGTGGGGAATTCGCGTAGTAGCTTGTATTGCAATTGTCAATATAATCGTACTTTGCCTGTTCTCGCTTTAGTGAAAAAATAGCCCTTCGGGGCTATTTTTTTATGTTATAATATTCTTATGGATAAATTATCGTATGATGGGCCGATAGTTTTGGCAGTCTTGGATGGCGTGGGACTTGCACCGGCGACAGAAGGAAATGCAGTTTCAAAAGCACGGACAGAATTTTTGGGGCAAGCGGCGCGTGATTATTTGCATGTGGCATTAAATGCCTCGGGCGAATTTGTGGGATTACTGCCGAATCAGATGGGAAATTCTGAAGTTGGACATAATACAATTGGTTCAGGGCAGGTTTATAAACAAGCGATTGCACATATTGAAGAAGCATTTGTCAAAGGTACAGTTTTTGAATCGGAAGCTTGGAAGGGTGCGATGACGAGAATTCTTGCAAATGATTCGGGTGAGACAACTTTACATTTTGCCGGAATATTTTCGGATGGTGGTGTGCATAGTCACATTTCACATTTAGAACAGATGGTGGAGAAGGCCTACAGTGAAGGTGTGCGAAAGATGCGGGTGCACGCGATTTTTGACGGTAGAGATGTGCCACCACAATCAGAACCAAAATTCATTAGGCGCTTTGAAGAATTTACAAAAAAGTTTGAAGATGCTGACATTAAAATAGCTTCGGGCGGTGGAAGAATGACGACCGTAGCCGATCGATATGAAAATGATTGGCAAGTGGTGGCTCGAGGCTGGGATATGATGGTAAATGGTGAAGCGGATTATTTCTTTAAATCGGCAGAGGAAGCAATTACTACACTAAGAAGACTAGACCCAAGCGTGCAGGATCAGTATTTACCAGCATTTGTAATTGTGGATGAGGAAGAAAAACCGGTTGGTAAAATTAAAAAAGGCGATGCTTTAATATATTTTGATTTTCGAGCAGATCGAGCGATTGAAATTGCACAAGCGTTTACCTATTGGGATTTTCCGTATTTTAATCGAGGAGGCTATTCGCCAGATGATGTATATTTTGTGGGAATGACGGAGTATAATGCAAATACACATGTACCAGAACATCGTTTGGTGGAGCCGATTCATATTACAGATACACTGAATCGGTTTTTGGCGGAGCGAGATATTTCACAGCTAGCAGTGAGTGAAACGGTAAAGTTTGGTCATATTACGTATTATTTTAATGGTAATAGTTATGAAAAAACACCAGGAGAGGAATTTATTCAGGTTGATTCGTATACAGAGCCGTTTGAGACAAGGCCTTGGATGCGGTCAGCAGAGATTACTGATGTGGTGGTGCAAAATTTGGATAAGTATAAGTTTATCCGGATTAATTTCCCAGGTGGTGATATGGTGGGTCATACAGCGGATATTGATGCGACGATTGTGGCGATGGAAGCAATTGATTTGTGCTTGAAACGGATTTACGATAGGGTGAAAGAGATGGGTGGTTGTTTGATTATTGCGGCTGATCATGGTAATGCAGAGGAGCTACTAGATAAGAATGGTCAGCCAAAGACTTCGCATACGACGAACAAAATTCCGTGTATTATTTGTGATGATACAAAAAACCGGTCTCGATACGAAATTGCTCCAGTACAGAATCCTGGGCTAGCCAATCTTGCAGCGACGGTAGCGATTTTGTTTGGCCAGAATGATTATCCAGCTAGTTGGGAGGAGCCATTAATAAGAGTTGTTGAATAAAAAATCGGAGCCCTGTGGCTCCGATTTTTGTTAGTCTAGAAAGTTAACTTTCGGATGTGTAGAATAGCTTTCCTTCTAGGGTGTAGTATTCGGTTTTATCGTCGTCGTTTTTGATGGTAAGGTAGTTTGCGTAAAAGCTTTGGGCATTGACATCTTCTAGGATAATCTTGTGATTATCTGCGTCGATGACGTCGTATTTATTGCTTTCTTTGCGGCCGGTCCAAATATTGTAATCAACGACGCTACTGCGGTAGTAGAGACTTTCGTATTTATAGTCTGTAGCCCAGGTACCATTTTTGTCTGCAATAGCATAATCGCCAGCATCGTTTTTCAATTCATAGCCACCTTCACGGGAATAGATTTGCTTAGCTACAATATCGCCAATTTGGTTACCACTGGTATCGATAAGGTAGTATTTATCTTCCTCGTCGGATACGATCGCATGATGGTTTTGATCGAAGAGGGAACGAATATCCTTATAATCGTGATTAAAGGCAACTGAACCGTCAAGGTTGTAGAAATTAGCTTTGTCGTCTTCTTTGATGGCGTAGTAGTTTTCGAATAGAACGCCAGTAGCGGCGATATCGCTATTATCGATGGTTTTGATTTTTTCACCGTTTTGCCAGATTTCGACTTTGCCGTCACCGTCTTCGACAGCGTAGTTGTCGGTATCTTTGAGATCCAAGTAGCTACTGACACGTTTTTCAACTTTGAAATCGTTATTTAATAAAGCGATTTCAGAGTAGTTGTCATAGCCAATGATGCCATTTGTGAGAGTGAAGGCGTAGTATTTGGTTTCGTCGAGATCGTAGGCCATATGATCTTTAATTAGTTTATATTTAGAACTATCGCTATAGTTTTCGAGTAAAATAAGTGAGCGATCATCGGAAACACTGTCGATTGTGTATTGTTCGTCGTCTTCAAATTGAGCAAGAATTTCACCGTTTCTAGCGTCGAATACTACGTTCTGTTTATTGTAGTGGAAAATACCAAAATCATGAGAACTGTCTAGTTTAGCGTAGGGTTCTTTCTCTATAACATCAGTAGAGGTGACGAGCTTACCGCCGCTGGTATAAAGGTTGAACTTGTCTGCTGATTTGACTGCAGCAAATGGGCTAGTACTGTTGTCAGTCGTGATTGTGAGGTCGTCACCTTCTTCTAGTACTGTGCCATCGCCGGTAAGTAGCTGGTACTTTTTGGTGTTGCCATCTTGGGCAAGATAGAGGCCGCCTTTAGCGTAAATGCTGCCGTATTTACCGAATTCGATAGACATATGGCCGCTTTCATCAATTATACCAACTTGATCGTCTTTAGAAACATAAGCGTATCCGGAGATGAAATCGGTGTGGCCTTTGTACTCGTCCTCAGTTAAACGTTCGCCGTCAGCGTTCCAAAGCGTAAATCTTCCATCATCATAGATGAAGAAGGCTTTGCTGTAGCTGAGACTAGCTTTTGGATCGGATGGATCGGGATGATTGTTTAGACAGATAGCGACGATTACGCCGGCTAAAATAAGAATAGCTCCGATTATTAAGCTAATAATGAGCGGTTTTTTGGATTTAGTTTTCGTAGTTGTTTTGGCTTTGGTTTCAGTTTTGGCGTCGGATTTTGTTTCCTTAGTTTTAGTTTTTGCTTTGTCTAAATCTGGTTTGTCTGGAGCAGTTTTAGGCGTAGCTTTTTTAGGTTGTGATTCAGCCATATTAACTCCTTATTTATAATGCAATTATAGCAAAAAACTTTGTTTTTGGATTATTATTAATTGGTTTTGTTTTTTTGATTTTGCTTATGCTTACCATTGAAAGACGGTCGTGCTATAATGTGGGTAAGTAAAGCGAGGTAAATATGTTAAAGATTAAAGGACAGAAAAAAGATCCATCGGTGCCACATATTAGTATTTCGGCACTATTCCATTTATCCAGTTTCCGCCACTTAGATGATGTGGTGGTGAGTCAGAAGGAAATTGAGTTTACGAGGCGTGAGCTAAAAAGCGATCAAAAAGTGATGGCGAAGGCATTTCTCTCGCTCGGAGTTAAATCTGGTGATATTATTTTGGTGGCAACGGGACGTTCGATGTATGAAAATATTTTGATATTCCTCGCGGCGAATAGAATTGGAGCGGTGGTAGCATTTCTGGACGAGAAAACGCCGCGTGATACGCTCATACATTATTTGGATGAATTTAAATCATCACTTGCAATTGTGTATAAATACAGTGATAAACGTATTAAGGAGCTGAAGCATGATGCTCAGTATGTAAAAAATGTGATAAATTTGGATGGGAGAACGGTGGATGAAGGTGGTCCGGACGAGGATCAGACTGAAGACATAGAACTTTCGGCTTTAGATGGGATTTGGCTAGGTAAGCAAACGATTAGAAAAGTTGCTGAGAATTATCATGGCCGAGTGCCACGGAATACTTTTTCTGCAAACAAGGAAGCTCTCATATCGTTTACATCAGGGTCGACTTCGGGCCCGAAGCCGATGGTGTTTACAAACAAAAATATCATTGCGGATGCGATTTATTCGAAAGTGGCGTCTAATGTGAAGATGTGGGACAAAGAATTACATAGTTGGATGAGCTATGTGAAATTTGATTG
This sequence comes from Candidatus Saccharimonadota bacterium, assembly GCA_017515205.1. GTDB lineage: Bacteria > Patescibacteriota > Saccharimonadia > Saccharimonadales > Saccharimonadaceae > Nanosyncoccus. Next base: position 297,327 of record JAFWHN010000001.1, on the reverse strand, counting down.
TCCTTATGGCTTGGTGGTTTCGGTGATTGCGCCAATTTGTGGTGGTGGTGAAGTGATTCTGACGCCGGATATTGATGATACGAATTTAGATTATTATATCGGCAAGAATCCAAATACGATTTTTGGCATTCCGCCGCTACTAGAGGCGATGCCAACTTTAAAAGAAGACACTGATATTTCTAATCTAAAGATGTTTGCATCAGGTGGTGAGAGACTAGAAAAATCTGCTTCTCTTGCGGCATTAGATTTCTTTAAATCGAGAGGGTTAGAGGTTAAGATTAGCAATGGTTACGGCGTAGGTGAAGCATTAGGGCTAATTTCTACTGCGGTTGGTACGGCAGCTTATAATCCGGATTCAGTAGGGCGAATTCCAGCTGGTTCGCACGTAATGGTACTAGACCCGGAGACAGGCGAGGAACTCAATTTTGGTAAAACCGGAATTTTGTATGTAACGGGTAAACATATTTTGAATCGTTATTATAATCGTCCAGAGCTTGATGACGAAAAAATAATTAAAATTCGTGGTAAGAAGTTTGTAAAAACTGGTGATTTGGCTTACGTAACGGAGACTGGTTATATTGTATTAGTAGGACGTGCTACGTTCTTTATTAATAACTTGCCGGCTAAGGTATACTACGAGGTAGTAAGAGCAGCGGTCTCTAAATCCGAGTTGGTGAAAAAATGCTATGTGGTGAAGGGCCCGGATGCGAAATTGAAATTGGCTTCGTATGCCTTTATCGTGACGCAGGATGGTGTAGGTCATAATAACGAAGTGCGACGGGCGATTATGAAAAAGGCGACGGAACCGTTTAATCTGGGTAAACGGCGGATTACGTTGAAGTCTTATGAAATTCCGCGGAAGGTGATCTTCCTAGATGATTTGCCGTTGACTAGGGCGAACAAGACGGACTTCAGAAGACTTGAGAAGATGGCGCGTGAGATGGGCGAGGACTCTAACTAAACTTGAATGTGATATAATAATTTTATTATGATTACGAAAGCTATTATTCCGGTAGCGGGGTGGGGGACGCGGCGGCTACCAATTACGAAAATTATAGAAAAATCAATGCTTCCGGTGGGGAATCGTCCGCTGGTGGATTATTCCGTGCAGGATTTAATCAAGGCGGGTGTAAAAGATATCTACATGGTGATTTCCAACGTAGAGCCTTGTCAGGTGCAAGAGTTTTATAAAGACAATTTAGCTTTGAACCAGTATTTGATAGAGCGGGGCAAGGAAGATAGATTGAAACTGGCGAAGACTTTGCCGGATGATGTAACGATTCATTATACGGTACAGGATCCGTCGGGTAAATATGGCACAGCGGTGCCGATTGCGATGGTAGTAGAAGAATATAGTATCGATGAGCCAGTGCTAGTCTTTATGGGTGATGATTTTATTTGGAATCCGAAAGGTGAATCGGCGGCGGAAGCTTTGATTAAGTCTGTGAAAGAGCCTGGTGATTCGGCAATTCTAGGCGTGGAAATTGATAAATCAAAAGTTGAGAAATATGGCGTACTATCGGCGAAGGATGGCAAGTTAGTTGGCGTAGTAGAAAAACCGAAGCTAGAAGAGGCGCCATCGAATCTAATTAATGTTTCGAAATACGTGATGGCACCGGAGCTACTACAAAAAATTGTGGATTATGTGAATGAACATGATTTTGGCCCGAAAGACCAGGAATATATGGTGACGGATCCGATTGATGATTATATTAAGCATGGTGGCGTGATGCGAGTAGCGCCAACGAGTGGTGAATACTTAGATGGCGGTTCGGTAGAAGGCTGGCTACATGCAAATAATGTAGTTTGCGGAAAATAGTCTTTGATTAAGTCTTTTGGTTTTTTACTTTTTGATTTTAGTGTGACTATGCTATAATAGTAAGCATAAAAGGAAAGGATTTTTATGCAACCAAATGGGGATACATCAGAGGCTATTAATGCGGTGGCGCCGAATGCTGGGGCTCAGCAGACACGTCCGGGCGGAGATATGGTATTTAGAAATGAATCGAAAAATAGTAAAGGTATGATTCTTGGAATGATTGTTTTAGCACTTTTGGCTGCCGGTGGGGTTGGTTTTGGTGTGTGGGCGTATCTGTCGGGGAATCATGACAAGGAGGTTCTAGACCAGCAAGTTGCGGATTTGAAACAGCAGAATAATGAATTGTCTGAAACTATTCTAAATAATGAAAGCAATTCTAATAACGGTGGAAACACAGACTTGAATAAATACTGTGAAGGGACTTATTACGGTGAGGCTTCCGGTACTTCTGCTAATGGGATTTCTTATGATTTAAAGTATAAATATGTCTTGAACAATGATGGAACATTTACAGCTGATTTTGGTGGGACTTCTGGAACAGAGGGTGTTTATTCTATAAATGGTAATACTATTAGTTTAATTGGTAAAAGTGAAATTGGTGGTCCAGAGGACGAAGCGACTGCCTATGTTACAAATGACTACATTATTGCTGATGATTGCTCGTATATTAAAGTTGTAGGCAGTGACCCTTCTTTTGTTTTAAATAAAGAATAGTAAATATAAGAGGAAAGGATATTATGCAGCCAAATAATAATATGACAAATATCAATACTACGGAGTCGATGGCCCAGAAAGATGATGTGGTCTTTCGTGATAAATCTCAGAAGAAGACTGGAATGATAGCAGGGATGATTGTTCTAGCTTTGCTTGCGGCTGGCGGAATTGGTTTTGGCGTGTGGGCGTATCTTTCTGGGAATCAGAAAGAAGCTGAGCTAAATAACAGAATTGCTGATTACGAGAGACAATTGGATGAAATAAGACAATCTAAACAGGAAGATGATACTACTACTGCTGCTGCGGACGATGATTCAACTTCCCAGATAGATTCTGGTGATTATATTTACGTTGGAAGTTGGGATTTAAAAATAAAGATACCTGATGGTTTGAATAATGTCTGGTATAGTTATTTGATTTATGGGGATAGCAAGTCTGACGGTGGTAGCATCGCAGTGTCTGGGGTCGCGGGGGAAGGATTTCCAGAGTTTTTGGATCCAAATAAAAATGGGAGTGGGTTAGGCGCATTAGGAAGAATCTTAATAAGTGAGTATGGTAAAGATACTTGTCCATATGGAAATTTTGTTTTTTCGGATGATAAGTATAATTATTGCTATCATCATCCTCAGGCTGTTTATTCTGTTACTGAAGATGAAAAAACGTTAGAGGTGAATAGCGTTAATATGATTGAGACTATGTTAACTCAAAAGGATAATTATTCAAAGATATAATTTAGAGTTGTAAGAGATAATTAGCACTCTTGACACGAGAGTGCTAATTTTATATAATGGGGGTATTATGCAGGAAGAATTTAGCGAAATTATGAATAAATTGTCCGAAAATGCACGTTTTGCGTTGCAGAAAGCGGATTACTATGCAAAAAGATATAACAACGGTTATATGGGGACGGAACATTTATTGCTTGGCATAATGTCGATGGATAATTCCACGGGTGCGAAATTACTGCGTGAAGAGGGCGTCACGACGGAGGAGGTAGAAAAGGCGCTCAATAAGGTGGCGGTAGAGGTACCTGGTTCAGATATGGCAATGATGTCGTTATCCGAGGCGGTGATTTTGACGCTTCGGATGGCACAAAACTATGTAAAAGAACAGGGGCTTTCCGTGATTGGTACGGAGCATATATTATATGCGCTTTTGTCACAACAAAATTCACGAGCGGCGCTGATTTTGTATAGTCTTAAAGTAGACGAAAACGAGGTGTTGGATGAGATTGAAAAATTAGTAGAAGAGCAGACGAAAGACGAAAAGACTAAGGCCGAGAAGGCGAAATATTTAAACAAGAAGCAGCTGAAATTCCTCAGTCGTTATGGTAAAGATTTAACCGAAGAAGCAAAGCAAGGTCGGTTAGATACGGTGATTGGAAGGGAGAATGAAATTGAAAGAGTAGTAACGGTTCTTTCACGACGGACGAAGTCGAATCCGGTTCTAATCGGAGAAGCGGGTGTAGGCAAGACGGCAATCGTAGAAGGCCTTGCGACTAGGATTTCCAAAAACGAGGTGCCTGGGAATTTGATTGGTAAGCATATTTATCAAGTGGATCTGAGCTCGCTCGTAGCGGGTACGAAATTCCGGGGCGAGTTTGAGGAACGGATTAAGGGTGTGATTGACGAGGCAGTGGCGGATGATTCGATTTTGCTATTTATCGACGAGATTCATTTATTATGTGGTGCGGGGTCGAGCGAAGGGTCAATGGATGCAGCGAACATTTTGAAGCCGGAGCTCGCGCGGAATTCTTTGAATTTGATTGGTGCGACGACTCTAGATGAATATCGCAAAACGATCGAAAAAGATAAGGCGCTTTCAAGGCGATTTCAGACGGTAATGGTGGAAGAGCCGTCGGCGGCGGTAACTTTCCGGATCATGAAGGGTATTAAAAAACATTACGAAAAGCATCATGGCGTAGTGATCCCGGACGAAATGATTGAAACGGCGATTACGATGGGGCAAAGGTATATCAATGATCGGTTTATGCCGGATAAGGTGATTGATATTATTGATGAAGCGTCGGCAATTTGTAAAGTGGCAGCAGATAAAAAAGGCGGTGGTAAGTACAAGAAGATGAAGATTGAAAAGTCGATGCTGGAGGAAAAAATTGAAGCAGCGGCGGAAGCGGAAGATTATGAAAAAGCGGCTGGCTATAAAACAGAACTCGCGAAGCTGGAACAAGATATTAAGAAACTAGAAAAGGCGGGCGTAAAGGATACGGTAAATCCAAAGCTCACGGAAGAAAATTTGGCGACGGCGGTATCACTAAAAACTGGCATTCCAGTTTCTAAGGTGCATGGTTCGGAAATGAAGATGCTGATGAATCTAGAAGATGAGTTATCCAAATCGGTAGTTGGTCAGAATGAGGCGATTAAGGCGGTAGCTAAAGCGATTCGGCGTGGGCGCTCGGGCATCGCGGACTCTCGGCGGCCGATCGGATCGTTTCTCTTTATGGGTCCGACTGGTGTAGGCAAGACTGAACTCGCGCGGGTGATTGCGCGTGAAGTATTTGGTGGAGAAAACGCGCTAGTGAAGATTGATATGAGCGAGTTTGGTGAGAAGCATAATGTATCACGACTCGTGGGCGCGCCAGCTGGATATGTGGGCTATGATGATGGTGGTAAGCTGACGGAAGCAGTGCGCAGAAAACCATACTCCGTAGTGCTATTTGATGAAATTGAAAAGGCGCATCCGGATGTATTTAATATACTGCTACAAATTTTGGAAGATGGCGTACTGACGGATGGGCAAGGTAATAAAGTAAAATTCAATAACTCAATTGTGATTCTTACATCGAATCTAGGTTCGGCGGATATGTATCGGGAGTCGGAGCTTGGCTTTACGGCGAAAACGCCGAAGGATAAAAAGGCCCTAGCTGAGGAGTATGAAGAAAATAAATCTTATGCGATGAAGGCTCTAAAAAAGATTATGCGGCCGGAGTTGATTAATCGGCTGGATAATATCCTGGTATTTCATGCTTTGACGAAGAAAGATGTGGGTAAGATTTTTGACAATTTGGTTGATGATTTGAAGAAGCGTTTGGCGACGAAAGGTGTGGGTTTGAAAGTAGACGAAAAGGCGAAAGAATACTTGATAAAGAAGGGCTATGATCCAAAGAATGGAGCAAGGCCGCTTCGGCGAGAGATTGAAGACGAAGTGGAGTCGCTTTTAAGTGAGCAAATAATTGCGGGAGAATTAAAGAAAGGAGACATCCCGACATTGAAATTAACTAATGGTAAGTTAAAACTAGTAAAGGAGTAAAATGAAAGATTATTTAGTACCAACGATTATTGAGGAAACGAATAAAGGCGAGAGAGCTTACGATATTTATTCGAGGCTTTTGAACGATCGGATTATATTCCTCGGCGAGGACGTAAATCCGCACACGGCAAATTTGGTGATTGCACAGCTTCTATATCTGGCACACGAGGATTCCAAAAAACCAATCAAGCTTTATATTAATTCGCCTGGCGGATCTGTTTATGATGGATTAGCGATTATTGACACTATGAATTATATTGAACCGGATGTGGAGACGATTGGAATTGGCCTTCAAGCTTCGATGGGCGCGATGTTGCTTTCTTCTGGTGCAAAGGGCAAGCGGTATTGCCTGCCAAATGCGCGGATTATGATTCATCAACCGTCTTCTGGTACGGAGGGTAAAATTACCGATCAAGAAATTATGTTACGTGAAGGTGTATTCTTGAAGAAACGCCTTGCGGAGATTTTTGCAAAAAATACAGGCAAAAGTTTAGCGCAGGTAGAAAAGGATATGGATCGAGATAATTGGATGAGTGCAGAAGAGGCTTTAAAATATGGAATTATCGATAAAATTATAAAATAATATATAATATATAGTATGAAGATACTATGGACGGATGGTAGCGCGAGTCCGAATCCGGGGCCAGGAGGATTTGCGGTGATTGAAGTAAGCGACGGCGAAGCACGGCCAGTGGCATTAGGGCGTGAGGCTAAAACGACGAATATTCGGATGGAAGGTTCGGCAATGATTGCGGCGATTGAATATGTAGGTGAGGAGGACTGTGAAATCCATAGCGATTCAGAATTTTGGATTAATGTGTTGACGAAGTGGGCGCCGAGCTGGGAAGCGAGGGGCTGGAAAAAGTCTAAAGGCGAAATTCAGAATTTGGATATTGTAAAGAGGCTTTATGAATTATATACTACGCATTCGGTGAAATTGGTTTGGGTGCGAGGGCATGCGGGAACTATATATAACGAGATGGCGGACGAGTGGGCAAATAAGGCCAGAGAAGGTGCCAAGTTGTGATATAATGAGGCTATGAAATTATCAGAAGAATTAATTTATCGTGGTTTTCAAGCTGAAACTACAATTTCGATTCCTGAAGATTTGGATACGCGGGAACCAAAGAAGTTTTATTGGGGAGCGGATCCGTCGGCGGATTCTCTGACGATTGGAAATCTTGCGGCGCTAATGATGTGCGCGTGCTTTGTGCGGCATGGTTATCAGCCGTATCTATTAGTTGGAGGTGCAACGGGCCAAATTGGTGATCCGAAGGAAAATGGTGAACGAGAATTGAAATCGTTAGAAGAAGTAGAACATAACAAAAAATGTATTAAAGAGCAGATTGAACGCATTATTAATTTTGAGGGCGTGACGGTAGTAGACAATTTGGCGTGGTTTAAGGATATGAAATATTTGGATTTCTTACGTGAGGTAGGAAAGGCGTTTTCGATGACGCAGTTACTCGATCGACAATTTGTGCAAAATCGGATTGGTGATGGTGGTTCGGGAATTTCCTATGCGGAGTTTTCGTATACTTTGATTCAGGGTTATGATTTTTTGCATCTTTATCGTGAGTACGGAGTGAATTTGCAACTTTGCGGGGCGGATCAGTATGGGAACTGCACTTCGGGAATTCATTTGATTAAAAGGTTAGAAAATGCGGAAGCGGATGTTTGGTCTACGCCACTCATAATTGACCCGGTATCTGGTAAGAAATTTGGCAAGAGTGAAGGAAATGCAGTATGGCTAGCGGCTTCAGATAATGGCAGTGGTAATTGCACTTCGATTTTTGATTTTTACCAATTCTGGCTAAATCAACCGGATGAGGCGGTAGAGAATCTTTTGAAGATTTATACTTTTTATGACAAGGAAGCGATTGAAAGTATTATGGCACAGCACGGTGCGGCGCCGGAAAAGCGCATTGCACAGCGGGCTCTAGCACGAGGTGTGACAGAAATTGTGCACGGTGTAGAAAATGCCGAGGCGGTAGAGAATTTGACGGTGATGCTATTTGATAAGGAGACGGATTTTACACAGTTTACAGCGGACGAGATTCAGGAATTTGCTAAATATCTGCCGGTAGCTAAGAAAGGCGTGACGCTAGTGGATGCTTTGGCTGGAAATGGTTTGGCGGAGTCGAAGAAAAAAGCGCGGGAATATGTGGCGCAGGGTGCAATAACGATTAATGGTGAGAAAGCAAAAGACGATATTACTTTGAATCAGGTGGCGATAATTAAAAAGGGTAAAAATAAGTTCTTGGTGGTTAAATGAAATATTTAGCGGTTCTTGGTAGGCAACCGGAAATTTCGATCGCGGAGCTTGAGGCTCTAAGTGGCGTCAAGTGGCATCAAATGTCTTTTTCGGGACGCTCCTCGCGCCTGTCTTCACAGGGCTCGTCGCTGAGTCCTCGTAGCAACTGCGGATTCCCCTCAAAAGACATTTCGATGCCACTTGATATTATTCGGCTAGGTGGATGCCTCAAGCTTGCAGTTGAGCTAGAGGAAAAGCCGCTTGATTTTTTACAAAAGCTGCCGGAGGGGAAGATAACGGTGGGGGTGTCGGATTATTCGAAAGGCGCTTCGAAAAAAACTGCAGTACAGGAAGCATTGAAGCTAAAGAAGATTTTAGTAAGGCATGGGCGTAGTGTTCGGGTGGTAGAAAATAAAGAAGCGACTTTGTCAACTGCAACGTCTTTACACAATGGTTTAAGCGGCAAAAATGAGCGAAAAGTAGAACTAATTAAACTTGATGACGATTGGTATAAGGTAATTGGTGTACAAGATATTGATGCTTACAGGAGACGCGATCAGGCGCGGCCGGCGCGGGATGCAAAAGTAGGAATGCTGCCACCGAAACTAGCGCAGATTTTGATTAATCTATGTGGGCCATTGAAACCTGACGCAGTAGTATTAGATCCATTTTGTGGGACTGGTGTAGTTTTGCAGGAGGCATTATTAATGGGCTACCGAGCGTACGGGACAGATGTCAATGAAAGGATGGTTGAATATGCTACAAAAAATTTGAATTGGCTATTTTCTTCGCGTTCTCACTCGCGCCCGTCTTCACGGGGCTCGTTCGAACATGCTCGTAGCGACTCGCAGTGCTCAGAAAATAACCAATTTCAGATTATTTGTGGTGATGCGACGAGATTTCAATGGCAGCAGCCGATTGATGCAGTGGCGTGCGAAGGGTATCTCGGCAAGCCTTTTAGTAAGATTCCGACTGAGATGGAATTAAAGGAGCAAAAGCAGGAATGTAGCAGCATTGTGATTGGCTTTTTGAAGAATTTGGTGGGGCAGATTAAGAAAGATACACCTGTAGCGGTAGCGGTGCCAGCGTGGCTGAGAGAGAACGGAGAATATGAACGGCTGGATGTTGTTGACGAAATTGAGAAATTGGGGTATAATGTTAATAATAAAAGTCGCGAGGGGCTGCTTTATGCACGCGCGGAGCAGATTGTCGCGAGAGATATATTAATTTTAAGGAAGAAATAAATGTCACACGTAAAAGCTGGCGGTACCGCCAAAAATGTTCATAATAATCCTGGTCATCGTCTTGGTGTCAAGCGTTTTGGTGGTCAAAAAGTTAAAAATGGTGAAGTCTTGGTGCGCCAAACTGGTGCTACTAAATTAGCGGGCGAAGGTACTTATATGTCTCGTAACTTTACGATTCATGCAGCTAAAGATGGCGTGGTTACTTTTGTAAAGACTAAGAAGACACATTTTTCTGGTAAATCCTTGCCACGGGTACGCGTAGAAGTACGATAGTTTCCTAAAATTTGATATAATAGGTCTATGAGCAAAAAGAAACACCTTGGTTTTTCTGTGCGCACAGTTTTGATTATTCTAACTGCTATTTTGGTGGGCTATGTGGTATATCAGAATTGGCCAGATATTGTGGAGACTTTGCACCATTTGAGAGACGCGAACGGGTTTGTCTTAGTACTTTTGATACCAGAGCAGTTATTTATGTATTACGCTTGTGGGCAAATTTTCTTTTCGTACTTGAAACATAGAAAAAATGTGCAGAAGTTTACGAATAATGAAATTTTTAGGATTTCGACGGAACTGAATTTCGTGAATCATGCGGTGCCGGCTGGTGGAATTGGCGGTCTGGCGTTTTTAACTTATCGATTGGCTCCACATGGAGTTTCAGCAGGACAGGCAAGTTTTCTTTATATTTTTCGCTATGCCGTGACTACGGTGATTAATTATTTACAGGCATTAATTGCGATTTTGATTTTAGCAGGATTAAATTTAATTCCGGACGAAGCTAAATGGATTATTCCGGTGTCACTTTTGATGAACTTTGGCGTGTTTATATTTTTGTGGTTTGTGGTTTACATCGCAAGTAATAAAAAACGGATTGAGTTTTTTTCGAGGACTATTACAAGGTTTCTGAATCTACTAGTGAAAACGATAACATTTGGGCGCAAGAAGTACTTGATGCGAAATGAGCGGATTAGCAAATATTTTTTGGATATTCATGAAAGTGTAAAGATTGCCAAAGAAAACAAATCTTATTTAAAGGGTCCGGCACTTTGGGGATTAATATATAGTTTTTTTGAGGTGGGGACGTATTGGATTGTGGCGATTTCGCTAGGACGGCCAGAGCTTTTGCCGTATATTATGATTGGTGAAGCAATCGGCTCAGTATTTGATGGCATTGTGCCATATGGGTTGTATGAATTAGGAATGGCGGGCGTGATGATTGCGCTTGGAGTAGATTTTGCGACTGCGACAATTATTACGGTGATGACGCGGGTGATTACGCTTCTATTTACGATTGCTTCTGGTTCAGTACCGTATTATGATGCGATACAAGGAAAAAAAGATGAGCGGTAGTTTTTCAGACTATTCACTTTCTTCGCGTTCGGATTCGCGTCCGTCTTCACGGGGCTTATCCGAACATGCTCGTAGCGACTCGCGGCGCTCAGAAAGTGAGCAACTTGCTTTAACTCCTACTGAATTTATTGCCGTAACGAATCAGACTCTAGAGTATGCCTATTCTAATGTAATGATTGAGGGTGAGGTAGCGAGTTTTAAGGTGAGTCAGGATAAATGGGTATTTTTTGATATAAAGGACGAAGAATCGTCAATTTCATGTTTTATGACTCTGTGGAGTTTGAGAATGCCACTTGAAGATGGTATGAAGGTGGTGATAAAAGGAACGCCGAAGCTGACGAAGTGGGGTAAGTTTTCGGTGACTGTTTCGCAGGTTGCACCGGTAGGCGAAGGAAGTTTGAAAAAAGCCTTTGAACTACTCAAAAAGAAGTTGACGGATGAAGGATTATTTAACCCTGCACGTAAACGTCCTTTGCCGGAAGATTTGACGAAACTGGGAGTAATTTCTTCTACACAGGCAGCAGGTTATGCTGATTTTATTAAAATTGTGAATGCGAGGTGGGGCGGGATGAAAATTGAAGTAGCGCATACGCAAGTTCAAGGTTTAGATGCGCCAGATCAGATAATTAAGGCTTTAAGGTATTTTAATGAGCGGGGCGAAGTGCAAGTTATTGCGATTCTTAGAGGCGGCGGAAGCGCGGATGATTTGGCTGCTTTCAACGATGAGGAGTTGGTGCGTGCGGTAGCGGCATCAAAAATTCCAGTAATTGCGGGAATTGGCCATGAGGTAGATGAATCATTGGTGGATTTAGCGGCGGATGTGAGAGCATCGACACCTTCGAATGCGGCTGAGCTACTAACAAAGGATCGTAAGGTTGAGCAAAAACGTGTAAAAATGTTGGTGGCGCAAGCTAAACAAAGTTTAGTAGAAAGTATTGCAAGAGCGCAGGGTGAGAACTACAACAAGATTAAAAAGGTTTCAGATGGACTTTTATCTAAGTATATTGAACCGACAATACAGAAAATTGAAAGTGGTAAACAACGCATGTGGCAAAAGATGCAGGAAGAGCTTGAAAAAAAGCAGATGCTTTTGACACAAAAAATGAAGATTTTGGATGCATTGAACCCGGAGAAAGTTTTGCAGCAGGGGTATGCTATTTTAGCTGGCAAGATTTCACCTGGAAAATTGATTGATATTTTAACTAAGAAGCAAAAAATTAAAGCGGAAGTAAAGGAAATTTATGAACGAGAATAAGGAAACTTTAAATCAAAAAATTGAAAAGTTAGATCAAGAAGTCGAATGGTTTTACTCGGATGATTTTAAACTAGAAGAAGCGGTAAATAAATATAAGGAAGCTATAAAGTTAGCTAAGGGTATCGAGGAAGATTTGGCGGAATTAAAGAATGAAATTGAGGTTTTGTCAGAAGATTTTAGCAAATAAAAAAATGTGATATAATATGCTTATGGATAATAAACAGACTTTTCAGGTTCCCCAAATGCAATCGGCGCAACCGATGGCTGGTGGTCAGCCAAATCAGACACCACTTCAGTCACCGATTCAGTCACCGAGTCATTTTCAGACTAGGCCAATGCAGCAACAACCTGCACCAGTCGTGAAGAAAGATATTTCTGGTTTGGTAAAGACTATCGTGATAATTGCGCTTTCTCTTCTTGCGGTTACTTTTATTGGGCTATTTATTTGGAAGGCGGTGGAATGTAATGACGCTCAGACGGATTTAAATGGGAAGATTGAACAAGCCGTAGCGGTAGCAAAAGAAGAACAAGCTACTAAATTGGAAGCAGAGTTTCTTGAACGAGAAAAGGATCCGTATAAGACTTTTTCTGGTCCGGTAGACTATGGACAATTGACTTTTAAATATCCTAAGACTTGGAGCGTTTACGTAGCAGAGGCTGCGACTACGGGTGGAGATTATGCGGCGTTCTTTAATCCGATTCAGGTTGATGCTATAGGCAAAGATACGATTAACGCGCTAAGAGTTACTATTAGAGATGATAGTTTTGATGACGTGACGGCTGAGTACCAGAAATATGTAGACGACAAGAAGGTGCCACTGACTATAGAATCTGTTTCGATTGGAGTGGGTAAAAAGATTACGGCGAATCGCTATACTGGTACGATTCCTGATACTGAGCTTTCTGGTTATATCGTAACGTTTAAGATTCGTGATAAAACTGCAGTACTCGAAACTGATTCGGTGACATTTGAGGGCGATTTTAACGCGTTGCTTGATACGGTCTCCTTTAACGAGTAGTTTTGTGCTATAATTGGGGGTATGGAAAAGGAGGTTGACGGTATTTTGGTAGCGGCTCATGAGCTGAAGGCACCGCTTGCGGTTTTAAGGCAACTAGCTTTTTCTTTTGATGAAATGAATGCTTCTAATGAACATATTCGTAATGAAATGATTAATGTTTCAGAGCGGGCGATTAAACAGATAAATGATTTGATTAAAGTACGCCGTTTAGAGGAAGGACTGTTCGTAATGGAACCAGTGGCAATTCGGGCGGTTTGCGATGAAGTGACGGAAGAGCTGAATCATTTATTCTTGGGAGAGAAGAAAGGCTTAACTGTAAAGTATACGAATAAAAAGCGTTTAGTAACGGCTAATCGGGAGCTACTTCATAGTGTAATTTATAACTTTTTGTTAAATGCGATGCACTATGCTAGTGATGGATCAAGGGCGGAACTGTTGGTAAAAGATCATCAGAATAAAGTAGAAGTAACGGTAAGAGATTTTGGTCCGGAATTGCCGAAAGAGATTTGGAGAGAAATGAAACGAGGATGGGTGGCTGAACCAACTTCGATTGCGATGCGTCCAGGTTCTTCTGGACTAGGACTTTTTATCGCTTCGCGTTTTTCTAGATACATGAATGCCAACGTGGGAGCTGTGAGACACCGAGATGGCACGAGTTTTTTTGTGGAATTACCAATTTCTAAACAAGCGAGTTTATTCTGATGATATATATAATAGACGATGATGAGATAATGGCGGAATGTTTGGTAAAGGCTTGTAAAAAGCCATCGAAGGTTTTTATGAATGCAATTGAAGCGATGCTGGACATTGCGGGCGGAGAATTGCCAGATTTGATTTTTTTGGATATTTTACTAGATGGCCCGGATGGATTTACATTTTTAGATGAATTGATGTCTTATCCGGACACTAAGAAAATACCAGTGGTGATAGTTTCGTCTTTGGATTTCAAGGGTAAAGACTTGTCGGAATATGGCGTGGTGGGGGTTTTAAATAAGGATGAGATGAAACCGGAAGAAGTAGGTGCTTATGTCGACAAATACGTCAAATAAAGATATTCGCACTCTGGGTTATGTGATTAGGCGTACGAATTATGGTGAGGCAGATCGGATTTTAAGTATTATCACGCCGTTTGGTAAAAAAACGGTGATTGCGAAAAGTGTAAGAAAAAGTAAATCTAAGCTAGCGGGTAGTATTGAGCTGTTTTCTTTGATTGATTTTAACATCCATCAAGGGAAGTCTGAATTTGGGATTGTGACTGGTGCGAAAATGTTGAAGTTTAATGGTAATATTTTGAAAGACATGGCGAGGATGGAATTAGCGGGGGTGATTTTTAAAGAGATTAGCAGACTGGCGGAGAGCTCGGATAATGCAGAGTTTTATGAAATTACGGATCAGTGTTTGAAGGGGCTAGACGATGGAACGGATTTAAGATTGGTTGAGACGTGGTTTTGGCTCAACATCGATAGAGCTTCTGGCGAGGAAGTAAATTTATATAGAGATTCTAACGGTAAACTATTGCAAGAAGATAGACAGTATGACTACAACGGTCAAGAGGAGACTTTTTTCGAGCATGAGGACGGGGAATATGGTGCTAATGAAATAAAAATGTTGAGGCTATGCTATAAAGCGAAATTGGGAGTGGTAAAAAAAGTAAAGATAGACGACGCACTGCTGATGAAGATCTTATTTTTTGCACGCACGCTGAACAACGTCTAATCTGTGATATAATTAGATAAAGAAAGGAGATAAAATGGCAGATTTTAATAAAGTATTAACGCCAGGTGATTATAAGAATGGTGAATTAAATGTGGTGATAGAAATACCTACCGGTTCGAATCATAAGATTGAGTGGGATCGGGAGCGGGCTTGTTTTATGCTAGATCGGGTAGAGCCGATGGATTTCGCAAAGCCTTGCAACTATGGTTTTATTCCACAAACGATAGATGAGGATGGGGATGAGCTGGATGTTTTGATGATTACGGATCAGCCTCTCACTACCGGAATTTGGATGAAAGCAAAGATACTTGGCGTGATGAAATTTGTGGATGGCGGTGAAGTAGATGATAAGATTATTTGTGTACCAGCAGATGATCGTAATAACGGCGATGTTTATCAAAAGTTGAGCGATTTGCCAAAGCGAACTTTGGAACAAATTGAGTTCCACTTCAATCATTATAAGGATCTTAAGAAGCCAGGTACGACTGAAGTAAAATCGTTTGAAGATGAGAAGGTAGCTAAAAAAGTTATCGAGCTAGCGATTGAACGCTATGCGGAAAAGCATCCGGAACTAAAGATTAAAAAGGGTGTGGAAGAGGTAGCTGAACAAGCTAAAGATGCAGTTGAAGAAACTGTTAAAGCAGTCAAAAAAGCGGTAAAAGATTTTTAACTAAGAGATAAAAAAATACGGCGTTTGAAACGCCGTATTTTTTATTTTGATTATTATTCTTCCTCTTCTTTTTCTTCGTTTTCAGTTTCTTCGGTGTCTTCGTCTGTGTCGTCAGTGTTTGAGTTTTGAAGTTGTTCCATTAATTCAATATTGGATTTGACTTCAGACGCTGTGAGGTTTTCGTATTGTTCAGCTTTAGCAGTGAGTACGATATATTTGCCGTTTAGCTCCATTGATTCAAAAGAATCGTCGTTTTCGTCGCCTGCTTTTTCGTAATCATCGCCTGCTTTTTCGTAAGCTTTTTTAGCGGCATCAGCGTCGGTAAATTCATAATAGGTCTTGAGGCTGGTGATTTTGTCATCTTGGTAAGTGTACACTTCGTGAGCTTTGACTGGCTGAGGTGAATCTTCAGTGCTAGTAGCTCCGGTTTCCATGGAGAAGACGTACTTCGTATCATCTGATTTGAAGTAATCATCATTGATTCCACTATTGCCAGCTAAGACTACAACTAATACAACTACAACGACAATTGCAGCAACTGCTGCGCAAATGCCAATAATTAAGTTTTTGTTGTCTTTTGACTCTTTAGCCATAATAAATCTCCTTTTATATTATAGATATTAGCACTATTATTATAATTTAGCAATATCAACGCGAGTTTGTTTAGTGGTGTCGCGGTCACGAATGGTGACGGAATTGTCTTTTAGAGTGTCGAAATCAATTACAATGCACTTTGGAGTGCCAATTTCGTCTTGTTTTTTGTAACGTTTGCCAATATTGCCGGAATCATCCCAAGTAACGTTGCCATATTTCTTACGGAGCTTCTGGTAGACTTCTTGAGCTTTTTTGACGAGTTCCGGTTTGTTCTTAAGTAGTGGAGAAACGCAGTATTTGTAAGGAGCGAGTGATTCTGGTAGCTTGAGGATGACGCGTTTGTCGTCGCCTTCGCCTTCTTCCGTGTAAGCGGTGGAGAGTACAGCGAGGAAGAGACGTTCGACGCCGATGGACGGCTCGATAACGTGAGGCACGAAAGTTTCGCCAGTAACTTTGTCGCGGTATTCCATAGATTTGCCGGATTCACGTGCGATGTTACCTAAATCAAAATCGGTACGATAAGCGAGGCCCATGAGCTCACCTTCACCGTTGGGATATTCAAACATGAAGTCAATGGTGCGCTTAGAATAGTGAGCGCGGTCGGCGGCTGGAACGTCAAGTTCGTGAAGCTTCTTGCCAGGTAGGCCAAGCACACCTTCGAGGAAGTCGTGCTGGAGGGTACGCATTTTTTCGAAGTTTTCTTCCCAAGTCTTGGGATTAACGAAATATTCAATTTCCATCTGGCTACATTCGCGGTCACGCAAAATGAAGTCGCGTGGGCTAATTTCGTTACGGAAAGCTTTACCTTGCTGAGCGATGCCAAATGGAATGCTCGGGTAAAAGGCATCGACTACGTTTTTGAAGTTAGTGAAAATGCCCTGGGCAGTTTCAGGCCGGAGATAGGCGATGTTTTTGTCGGCGATTTCTTTATCGTCGTCTGGCAAAACGGCGCCAACGTGAGTTAAGAACATCATGTTGAACTTACGAATTGGGCCCCAGTTTTCTTTGCCACAGTTTGGACATTTGGTATGAGTGCTTAAGAATTCTTCCGTAGTGATGGATTCGGAGTATCCTTTAGTAATCTTATCAGCGCGGAAGCGTGATTTACACTCTTTACATTCGACTAAAGGATCGGCAAAAGTGGCAGTGTGGCCAGAAGCGACCCAGGTACGAGGGTTCATAATAATAGCAGCATCGACGCCATACATGTCCTCGCGGTTTTCGACGAAAAACTTCCACCATTCGTCCATTATTTTTTTCTTGACAGTGACACCAAGTGGGCCGAAATCCCAGGTGCCGGCCATGCCACCGTAAACGTCGCTCCCTGGAAAAATAAAACCGCGGCGCTTACATAAGCTCACAATATTATCTAATTTACTCATGGGACTATTATACCATACTCTGGGAGATCTTTAAAGGAGGCTTTGGAATGCTTTTGGCTTCAAAAAAAACGGTCGGGACAGCTGGTGGAGGTGTAAAATCGTGAGGTTTTAATGGCAATCTGATTCTGGTGGTATATTTACCAGTCAGTTCAAAACCAAGCTTTGAAGTATAATGTCTAGACGTATTTAAAAGTTTGAGGGCAAATTGTTTTTGAAGAATTAGATAGAAAGCGTCTGGGGGATTAGGTGATTCAATTAGTCGGTGGATAATTTTAGAGCTGAGATGGAAAGGAGGATTGCTGAAAATTTTATAAGGAGTGTTTGGTAGTTCGTAGTCTAAGAAATCTTGTTGGACAATGGTAACATTTTCGATGTGGTGTTTTTCTAAATTCGTTTTTAATTTTTGAGCGGTTTGAGGATCTGGCTCGATAGCGATAACGTGGTTGACGCGATGAGCAAGAGCGCTAGTAATAACGCCTGAACCAGCACCAATTTCGATAACGAGGTCGCGTTTTTTGAGATTGGAATGGCCAATCAAAATAAGAGCAAGACGAGGTGATTTTAAAAAATGTTGAGATAATTCGGGATTTCGCATTTAGTCGGCCCAAAAATCTTCGGGATTTGAAATTACATCGACATTGATGGCTTCTACTTTGCCGGTTTCGAAGTTTTTGGCTTGTAGGGTTTCGGAATTAATTTCTTCTTCGCCAATGACGATACCGTTTTTGGCAATCTTGGCGGCGTAGGTGAGTTTATCGCCGAGTTTCTTATCGGTAAATACTACGGTGGTACTGTGGCCTTTATCGCGGAGTTTCTTGGCTACATCCATACTCTCGTCAAATTCATGCTCAGATACTGGAACGATTGCGTAATCTATCAAGCTGGTTCCAGCGTCTTGGAGAAGAGCTTTTTCGTTTAATACATAGAATAATCGGGTGAGACCGATTGAACCGCCGACACCAGGGAAGGATTTGTCGGAGAAGAATTTGGTAAGGTTTTCGTAACGGCCGCCGCCACAAACAGAACCGATGTTTTTGTATTCTGGTAGAATGAATTCGAAGACGGTGCCAGTGTAATAGTCAAGTCCGCGGACGATTTTCATATCGGCAGAGATTTCGGATTTTTCTTCTGTTGATTCAAGTAAGTATAAAACTTGGTCGAGTTCATTCACGCCTTCGATAAAGGTTGGATTGTTGATTTCGAGATTGTTTAGCTCTTTAATGACGGATGAACGCTCGCCGTTTAACTCAATGAATTCGAGTAAGGTTTTGACAGTGTCTTTAGAAAGTCCGAGCTCTTCAAAGTCCATCTTGGTTTTTTCGGGGGTGACTTTTTCGGAATGATCGATGATGCTAAAAATGTCATTAGATTTGTCTTGGATTTCTAGAGCTTCAAGTAGTCCAGAAAGGATTTTGCGATTATTGATGCGGGCAAGAACGGGCGTGTTGAGATCGAAAGTTTTAAAGGTAGAAAGGAGAGTAGAAATGACGTCTGCATCATAAGCAATAGGTAAACTGTCACGGCCAATGACATCAATATCACATTGATAAAACTCGCGGAAACGTCCTTTTTGGGCACGCTCGCCGCGGAAATTGAGACCGATTTGCGAAACTTTGAATGGAAAAACTAGGTCGTTTTCGTGTTCAATAATGTAACGGGCTAGAGGAACAGTATGGTCAAAGCGTAGAGCTTGGTTTGCAGCATCGTCTGATTCAGTGGTTTTAACTAGTTTGTAGATTTGTTTTTCGGTATCGCCGCCGGCTTTGGCAAGAAGGACTTCGGTACGTTCGATAGAAGGAGTTTCAATTTCGCAGTAACCGTGCTGATGATAAATATTCGAAATGTTAGTTTTTAAATTATTAAAAATAGCCTGACGGGTGGGAAGTAATTCCTGGGCGCCAGAAATCGGGGAAGTATTAATTTTACTTTTCATACTTTTAATTATATCACAAGTGTGCTATAATGATATTTGCTGTGGCGCTGTAGCTCAGCTGGTAGAGCAGAGGCCTGAAGAGCCTTGTGTCACTGGTTCAAGTCCAGTCGGCGCCACCATGTGTTTACAGGGCGGACAGCTACGTGCGGGCGGTTAGCTCAGCTGGCTAGAGCGTATCTTTGACGTAGATAAGGTCACAGGTTCAACTCCTGTATCGCCCACCATTAACAATTTGGGTCGGTAGCTCAGCTGGTTAGAGCACGGGCCTTTTAAGCCCGGTGTCGAGGGTTCGACTCCCTCCCGACTCACCACGAATTTGCTCCATCGGGGCATTTTTTGTTGGGAACCCTCGTTCTTCGAATCGAGGGTTCGACTCCCTCCCGACTCACCAAGGTTGCGAATAAAAATCCAAAGCTTGCTTTGGATTTTTTGAGCAACCGCAGGTGAGGCAGATTTTTGCGAAGCAAAAATCTTACTCGCTATTTTTTGCTGTTTTTTAGGAAAGCGAGATAATAACCACAGCTGACTAGCCCTGCACCGCCGATGATGTTCCCGAGAGTGACTGGCAGGAGATTGTTGACTAGGAATGTTCCGAAATTGAGGCTTTCTAATTCGATGCCGTTTTTTGCTGCGACAAGGATGCCAGCTGGACCGTAAAACATATTAGCCACGGAGTGTTCGAAACCGCAGAATACAAAGAGCATGATGGGACCGAAGATGGCAAGGATTTTGCCTGAAATTGTTTCTGCACCAAAGGACATCCAAACTGCGATACAGACGAGAAAATTACAAAGAATGCCGCGAAAGAGAGCCTCGAAGAAACTTAGATTGGCTTTGGCGGCTGCAGTATTAATGACTGAATCTGCAATGCCGTCGAATAGCCCGCTAAAAACTACTAGAAGTGTGATAATTAAAGCGCCGATAAAGTTGCCGAGAAAGACTAGCCCCCAGTTTTTTAATAGTTTTCCGAGTGTGATTTCTTTTTTGAGTAGAGAAGTGATCATAAGGTTATTGCCAGTGAAAAGTTCACTACCGGCGATGACTACCATAATGAGCCCGACGGGGAAAATACAGGCGCTGACGATTTTGCCGCCGTAGGTATTGCCAAAAGTGGCGCCAACGCCAGCGAGTGCGATAAAAGCGCCGGCAAAAGCACCGAGTAGTAACATTTTCCAGGCTGGTAGGGCGGCTTTGGCCTTTCCGGTTTTGATGGACTTTTTGGCAATTTCGTTTGGTAATAACATAACTCCTCCTGTATATAATATATATTATATACTGTTTTAGAAATAAAAAAATCCCCTCGTGAGAGGGGATTTTGAGGAATCGATTTATTTCTTTTTAGCCATAGTGTCGGTGTTCTTCCAAATGCGGATGAACATCATGACGATTTCGAAAATGAAGCGTACTACCACTGGCCCAAGTAGTAATTGGAAGAAGAATGAAACAATGCACATGCCCACATTAGAACCGGTGATGCCGATTTCGATGAGGGAATTAATTGAGGTAAGTACTACATAAATAAGAGCAGTGTAGTAGAACATTTTGGCAAGTGACTCAATATGAATGATATCGCCAGAAAGATAATCATGGAGAGTCTTGAGACCGCCTTTGAAATCAGATTTAGATTTGATAAACATGAAATAAATGAAAATTGAACCGAGGATAGCAAGAACGGTGGCTACGATGGTCCAAATTAAGATACCTTGCATAGCGCCGGTGCTATTGCTCATGCTAGTATTCATTTGGTTTGTCATTTGATTCATAAGACTATTTAGTGAATCGTTCATTTAAACTCCTTTGTTATATTGCTATCATTATACCATAAATAATTTCAAAAATAATAAAATACTATATAATATATGATATGAATAGAGTGCCTTTAGCGGAGAGGATGCGACCGAAGAAATTATCAGAAGTTCTGGGCCAGGATGAGATTATCGGTGAGGGTAAGATTTTGACGGAAATCGTGAAAAAGGGTGAACCGGTGAATTTGATTTTTTGGGGGCCACCTGGCACTGGTAAAACGACTTTGGCGCGGATTTTGGCGCATGAGTTTAAGGCGGATTTCGTAGAAATATCAGCAGTGACGGCGGGTAAAAAAGACGTTGAGGAAGTAGTAAAGCGAGCGAAGTTAAACTGGAATCTGAAAACGCGAACGGTGCTATTTGTGGATGAAATCCATCGTTTTAATAAAGCACAACAAGATGCGTTTTTGCCGCATGTGGAGTCGGGGTTAATTACGCTAATTGGAGCGACGACCGAAAATCCATCGTTTGAAGTAATTTCGCCACTTTTGAGTCGGTCTAGAGTGGTATTGGTGGCACCATTATCTAAGGAGGCGATTTTAGAAGTTTTGAAGAGAGCGGTTAAGGAGGAAAAAGCCACCAAGAGAGTTAAAAAAGAAGCTTTAGATTATATTGCAGAGCTTTCTGGTGGAGACGCTAGAACGGCGCTAGGTGACTTGGAACTGGCATTGTCGCTAGCTGATGAAGTCAATAAGGATGTGGTGATTGAGGCAGCTGGGAAAAAGATGCCGGGCTATGATAAAAAAGGCGATAATCATTACGATACGATTTCAGCATTTATAAAGTCGATGCGAGGATCGGATACGGATGCAGCGCTTTACTATCTGGCGCGGATGGTGGAGGCGGGTGAAGATCCGAAGTTTATTGCTAGACGGATGGTGATTTTTGCTTCAGAGGATATTGGGCTAGCTGGAAACGGGGCGCTTTCCCTTGCGACGGCGTGTTTCCAGGCAGTGGAGAGAGTAGGTATGCCGGAGTCTGGGTTAATTTTGGCGCATACTTGTATTGCGCTATCTAAATCCAAGAAGAATCGTGATTCGGCAGATGCGTGGTATAAGGCGCTCGAAGTGGCAAGGAAAACGATGGGTGAGCCAGTACCAGTTTGGCTGAGAAATGCACCAACGAAATTGATGAAAGATTTAGGCTATGGTAAGGGTCAAAAATGGGAGTCTGGATTCCATCTTGACAAGAATTACTTGCCAGATAGTATTAAAAACGAGAAAATTTGGAAATCAACTGAATAGTATTATTTGGCGCTTTCTAGGCCAGCTTCAAAGTAGGCTTTGACGTAATCCCAACCCCAGCCGAGATCAAAGCCAGAATTTGTGTAGTTGTTAAATTTAAAGAATGGCATGCCATCGATGAGTTGGGCGCTTTTTTTGGCGTTTTGTTTAACTTCATCGAGCGGAGCTTGAGTTTCGACGCATTTTTCGAAACTTTCACCTAAGCCGATTTGCTTACCGATTTTAGTCCAATAATCTGGTTCGAGTTTGGCCATTTTACTAAGGGCGGATTTGCCATCGGAGGCAAAGAAGTCGTTCCAAACGGCGGTAATGGCTGCGTCGTAATAGTCCCAGAATTTGCCTTCGTTTTTAGCGCAATAAGTGGCGATGGCGGAGTAACGAGAATGAGGAGGGTTGGCCTGGCCATATTCGTAAAGGAAGTCTGAAACACGGACTTCAATGAGAATATCGTTTTCTTCGATGTATTCTTTAAATTCTGCTTCATTTTCTACAATAGCGTTTTCGAAGGCAACACAATATGGGCAAACTAAATCAGAATAAATAATAAAGTAGTTTTTTGCTTCGAGATTACCGACAGTCATTTGCTCATCCCAGACTTTGTCAGAATTTGAAGGTTTAGCGGTAGTGCTAGCAATAATGGCAGCAATGATAACTGCGATAATAGTAATGATGCCGATGATTCTAAGTGCGTTTTTCACGAGACTCCTTTTTCTGTAAGTATTTTTCATTTACTATTGTAACATATGTTTCTTCTCCGAGACGTTTTAATGACAAAATCGCAATGATAATGGCGAGCCAGGTGACTATGATAGAAACGGTGCCAGTAATAGCAAGTCCACCGGTGGAAAAGATTGCACCAATGAGGGGAGTAAGAAGAGTGACACCGCAAGTAGGGCAACCAGCACCTAGAGCGATTAAACCGGTGATGATGCCGGCTTTTTCAAGGTTGGCAGAATTGCTAGAATCGGTGTTTTGGCGTTTTTTGCTCCAAAGGAAGACAATTAGGCCAATGAGAATACCCTGGAGGATTGAAATTGCAAAAATAGGCAACCAATCGAGAAAAGGTTGATTGACGCCAAATACCGAGAGGAAACTCTGTAGAGGGATTTGGAGGTTTTGAGGAAAGCCAAGGATACCCATCATTTCGAATTTAGTAAGGCCACCAGAAAGCATATTCATGAGCGTGCCGAAGAAGAGAAAACTAGGTATAAAACCATACCAAAAACGTTTTTCTTTAGTGGCAAGTAAAATACCTTTACCTGCTAAAACAAATTCGTCTAGCCATTTCCTCCAATTCATGTGTATATATTATCATAAGTTTTTCGTTATTGTCAAGGATTTTTTGTTCGGTTTTTGGGTTTTTACCCCTGTTTTGGTAAATTTTTGTTATAACATAAAAATTTTGAAAAAACAAGGTTGACAGAAATCGTGCCTATGCTAAAATGAAATTAGGTTTGGGCTGAGTCCGACGTTGAAAGTAGTCTGAACCGGAGGATGTGTCTTGCTAGCCGTTGAATAGATGGTTGGTAAAAGGGTGGAGAGTTTGGAGCTGTTTTGGTTAGTTGTTTTGACCCACCTAGGAATTGTTTGTAAGAATCCGCAGTCGATGCGGATTTTTGTTTAGTTTAAGCTTTTTCTTTATTTTTTAGTGGTTTTATGGTATAATTCTATTATGAGTAAGAAGTTCATGTGGACTTTACTTTTGGCATTTGGTTTTATTTTGATTGTTTTTGTCGCTTCTTTAATGAGCGTGGCGACACGTGCTACTTTTGCAAGGGGTGATGACGAGGTTTCTACTCAGAATATTGATGAGCCAAATTATGTGACTTTTTTTGATGATGGAGTGCGTTTGACTGTCAGAACAGAGGCGAAAACGGTGGGTGAGGCTTTGGAAAGGGCGAATATTACGGTGAATGCGGGGGATATTGTGGACCCAGCAGTGGATTCAGAAATCAATGCGAATAATTTTTTCATTAATATTTATCGTGCAAGACCGGTGATTGTAAGAGATGGTTTAAACGAAAAATACTTGATGTCGGCAAGTTTTGACGCTAAAACGATAGCGGAGGAAGCGGGATTAACTGTTTATGATGGAGATGAAATTAAGGTTGCCACGAATACGAATTTTCTAGAGGTGGGGCCAGTGACGATTTATGAGATAACGCGGAATGGTGGCCGAGTTCTGACGGTGGATGAGGAGATTCCGTTTGGGGAAGAGGAGATCAAAGATTATGATTTGAAACCTGGAGTATCCGAAGTAAGGCAGCTAGGTGAAGTTGGAACAAAGAGGCTCTCGTATAATGTACTATATAAAGATGGTAAAGAGGTATCACGAGAATTGGTGAATGAGGAAATCATCCGTAAGCCAGTTAGCAGAATAGTGGCGGTGGGTGCAAGCGAAATTGAGAGACATCCTTTGACAGTCGGTATGGGCAGAAATTATTATACGGTGAAGAAAAAAGACGGTTCGACAGTGCTTCGGCAGGAGACGTATTATGATCTGAATATGAGAGTGGTGATGCATTACTGTGGTGGTAAAAGTTATTCAGTGAGAGCGGATGGTGCAAAAGTGGATCAGGATGGCTATATTTTGGTAGCGGCGAATTTGCAACGTTATCCGAGATGTTCAGTGGTAGAAACATCGCTTGGTAAGGGCAAAGTTTATGATACTGGTGGATTTGCGGCGGGGAATCCAGAGCAGTTTGACCTCGCGACGGATTGGTCTAACCATGATGGGATTTAGAGACTAATGAAAAATAATAAGTCACTAGGACAGCATTGGTTAAAAAACCGGACAGTCTTAGAGGAGATTGCGGATTTGGCTGGCGATGGGCCACTTTGTTTAGAGATTGGCCCAGGTTTAGGATTTTTAACTGCTTCGCTTTTAAAACGTTTTGATAAGGTGATTGCGGTGGAATATGATAAAGATTTGGCGCAGAAATTGCCTGCTTCGTTTCCTGGGAAAAATCTAACAGTGGTTACGCAGGATATTTTAAAGTATGATTTTAATGGAGTTAAAGCGCCATATGTGGTAGCGGGCAATATACCATATTATATTACGTCGCCTATTATAGAAAAGATGCTAGATTTACCGGTTTTGCCGGAACGTATAGTTTTGTTGGTACAAAAAGAAGTTGCAGAACGGATTACGTCTAAAAAAGAGACATTGCTTTCGCTGTTTGTGAAAAACAGAGCCAATGTATTTGTGGGTCCTGTGGTAAAAGCAGCCGAATTTACACCACCGCCAAAAGTGAATTCTGAGGTGGTGGTTATGGAGCCTTTTTCGAAACCAGTGGTGGATAATAAGGTGTTTGATTTAGTCAAAGAAGGTTTTAAAGCTCCACGGAAGAAGTTAATTCATAATTTGACTGGCTTAAAATCGAAAGAGGAGTTAGAAAAGATTTTTGCTGATTTGAAACTGGATTTAAATGCTAGACCTGGTGATTTGACGCTAAAAGATTGGGCAAAACTAGATTTGGTGATATAATGGATTTAATATGTTAGATGTGAAATTTATTCGTGAAAACTTGGAGCTGGTAAAAAAATCAGCCAAGGAAAAAGGTTATAAAATTGACGTAACTGAGGTAGTGCGTCTAGACGACGAAAGAAAAACTGCTCTTGCTGAAGTGGAAGAACTGAGGCGAGTGCGAAATGAAGTGGCGTCAAAGATGAAGGGTGGCAAACCATCAGATGAGTTAATCAAAAAAGGTAAAAAAATCAAGGAAGATTTGTCGGCAAAAGAGCAGGCGCTATCTTCGATTGAGGAAAAGTTAAATAGTATTGTTAAAACGATCCCAAACGTGATTTTTGATGACGTGCCGTTAGGCGGTGAGGAATGCTCGAAGGAAGTGAAGAAATGGGGCGATAATCATAAGACTGGGGTAGACCATTTGGATTATGCTACGAGTCGGGATTGGGTGGATTTTGAACGTGGTGCGAAAGTTGCAGGAGCTAAGTTTTACTATTTGAAAGGTGATTTGGCGCTTCTAGAAAATGCGCTTTTACAATATGGACTTTCGAAAGTATTAGAACATGGTTTTACTTTTATGACAGTGCCAGATATGGTATCTTCTAGAGTGTTAGAGGGCTGTGGTTTTAACCCGCGAACTTCAGACCAGTCGGATGAATATTATATTGAAGGCGAAGATTTGGCGATGATTGCAACGGCAGAGATGCCTTTAACTGGGTATCATATGGATGAAATCATTGATGAAGATAATCTGCCGATTTTCTATGCAGGATATTCGGCTTGCTTTAGAAAGGAAGCAGGAGCTTACGGTAAATATACACGCGGTCTATTCAGAGTGCATCAATTTAATAAACTAGAGATGTATGCATTCTGTTTGCCAGAACAGTCAAAAGAAATACACGAGAAAATTTTGTCGATTGAGGAAGACATTTGGCAGGGGTTAGAGATTCCGTATCACGTGATTAATATTGCGGCGGGAGATTTAGGCGCGCCAGCGGCAAAAAAATATGATATGGAATATTGGTCGCCAGTGAATCGAAAATATCAAGAGATTACTTCGTGTTCTAACTGCACGGATTTTCAGGCGCGAGCAGTGAATTGTCGGGTACGAAGAAAAGACGGTACGGTGGAATTTGTACATACTTTGAACGGTACAGCGATTCCGTTAGCGCGGGCTTTAGTGGTTTTGATTGAAAATTATGCGAAAAAAGATGGCAAAATGAAGGTGCCAAAGGTTTTGCAAGCCTATATGGGCGGCAGAACTGAAATTTAGTTAGGAGGAGGAAAATGATTGATAAAATCGAAATTACAGGTAGCGGTTATAAGGTAGAAGAACCATTAAGAAAATATGCTAAGAAGCGCATTGGCAAGTTAGATAGGTATTTACCACGTCATGCTAAAAAAGATGTAGTGTGCAAGGTGATTGTGGCGGAAATTGGCAAAGGTAAGAACGAAAAATATGAGGTATCGGCGGCAATGGAAATTCCTGGCGGTAAAGTTTTAGCAGCGAGAGACGAATGTTCAAATGAGTTTGCGGGGGTGGATTTGATTGAGGCAAAACTGACTGGCCAGATTCGACGTTACAAAGCTGAACAGAAACCAGTACATCCAAAAAGAAGCCTAAAAAATCTCTTTCATAGAGGGAAATAATGTGGTAAAATAGGGGGTAGATTGGAGTTATATGGTGAAAAAAGAAAAGAAACCGACTGATAAGTTGGCAGATAAGACAGCACTAACTAAGTTTTTGCAGGGCGTTTTTGGTGATGCCGAAAAAAGAAGACTGAAACGTTTGTGGAAGCGAGCCAGAGAGATTACGAAACTGGAGCCAAACTATGAGAAGATGAGTGATGAGGAGCTAAAGGAGCAGACGGAAGTATTTCGTAAAAAGATCGATAAGGCTCTGAAGGTCGCACGAGCAGAACAAGGTATTAATAAGACTGGTAAGAAACGTCCACCAGTAGATGATAAAAAGATTTTAAATGATCTTTTGCCAGAAGTTTTTGCTGTAGCAAGAGAAGCATCAAAAAGAGTTTTGGGGCTCAGACCTTATGATGTGCAGTTGATTGGTGGAATTGTGCTACATGAAGGGGCGGTGGCAGAGATGAAAACTGGTGAAGGTAAAACTCTCGTGGCAATGTTGCCAGCATACTTGAACGGTTTAACTGGCCGTGGGGTGCATATCGTAACTGTAAATGATTATTTGGCACAACGTGATGCGGGTTGGAATGGTCCGATCTATGACTTTTTGGGACTTTCAGTCGGGGTGATTGTTAATGAGGCTTCCTTTATTTATGATGCAGAATATGAGAATGATGAACATGATGACGAAAGATTTAAGCATTTGAAACCTTGTACGCGAAAGGAAGCTTACGCGGCGGATATTACTTATGGAACGAATAATGAGTTTGGGTTTGATTATTTGCGTGATAACATGACTTCGGAGGTGCAATTCTTACGTCAAAGAGAACTAAATTTTGCAATTGTGGATGAGGTTGACTCAATTTTGATTGATGAAGCGAGGACGCCACTAATTATTTCGGCACCAGCAGGCGATAATCCAGAGTCGTATTATCAGTTCGCAAAAGTAGCAGCACAATTAAAACCAGCAGATTATATCTTTGATGAAAAACGACGTAGTGTGACTTTGACCGATGCGGGAATTGATAAAGTCCAAAAGATTTTGGGCGTAGATAATTTGTATTCTACGAAGAATACGAGATTAGTGTATCATTTGGAACAAGCAATTCGAGCAGAGATTATCTTTAAACGCGATAAAGATTATGTGGTAACGAACTCGGGTGAGGTGATTATTGTTGACGAGCACACTGGACGTTTGATGCAAGGTCGACGCTATAATGAGGGTTTGCATCAGGCGATTGAAGCTAAGGAAGGTGTGGCGGTAAAGCAGGAATCGATGACGCTGGCGACTATTTCGTTTCAGAATTTCTTCCGACTTTATAAGAAATTGTCTGGTATGACCGGTACGGCGTTCACTGAAGCAGAGGAATTTCAGCAGATTTATGCTCTAGATGTAGTACAGATTCCGCCAAATAAGCCAATTATTCGTGTAGATAAAGACGATTTGATTTATAAGACGAAAGCTGGAAAGCTGAAAGCGATTGCAGAAGAAATCGTTAAGTATCATGAGAAAGGACAGCCAGTTTTGGTGGGTTCTGGTTCGATTGCAAACAACGAGGAAATCGCTAGGTATTTGGATAAGTATAAATTGCCGTATGAAATTTTGAATGCGAAAAACAATGAACGGGAGGCGGCGATTATCGCTAAAGCTGGTGAAAAAGGCGCAATTACGTTAGCTACGAACATGGCTGGGCGTGGTACGGATATTAAGTTAGGCGAGGGTGTAAAAGAATTGGGTGGTTTGGTAGTGATTGGCTCAGAGCGGCATGATTCTAGGCGGGTAGATAATCAGCTGAGAGGTCGTGGTGGACGGCAAGGTGATCCAGGCACTACACAATTCTTTGTTTCTTGTGAAGATGATTTGATGCGTATTTTCCAAGGTGACAAGGTCAAAATGTTGATGAATAGATTAGGTGTAGCTGAGGATATGCCAATTCAAACGCGGGCGATTTCGAGGACTCTAGAGGCAGCACAGAAGCGAATTGAGGGCATCAACTTTGATTCACGTAAGAATGTGGTGCAGTACGATAATGTGATTAATCGTCATCGTAAGGTTGTATATATGATGCGTCGAAAGATTCTAGAAGGTGACGATATTTATCCAGAAATTAAGCGTTTGATGCGAGACGAAGCTAAAACTTTGACAGAGTTTTCTTCTAGAGTAAATAAGAATTTTGACGAAGAATTTAAAGCAGTATTTGATTTTGATGATGATTTGATCCATGGCATCGGTGTAACGCGTAAAGAGAAAGAGCGTGAAAAGAAGGCCTTAGAAGCAATTGAAGAGGCTTACAAGAAGAAGGAAGACGAATTTGGCGCAGAGACGATGCGAAAGGTGGAGCGAGAAGTGTATTTGAAAGTGCTAGATACTTTGTGGATGCAGCATCTTGAGAATATGCAACATTTGCGTGAGGGAATTCATTGGCGCTCAGTAGGGCAGCGAGATCCACTAGTAGAATATAGAAGCGAATCACAGAAATTATTTGATGGTTTGCAAAGGAATTTGCGTGAAGAGGTGTTGAAGATTCTGCTTTCGATTACGCCTAATGAAGCAGTGGAAGACAATGTGACGGATGGTGAAGAATATGAGTCTGATTTGACAAAGATGGCGGAGACGCAGACGGAAAGAGGCGTTAATGAAGTCTCGAAAGGCGAAAAGAATTTGGATTCCGAATTCAAGGATAAAAAAGGAGCTAAAGCTACTGAAGCTTCCAGTCGAAAACCTGTTGCGCATAAGTCAACAAAGAAGAAAAAGAAGTCTGGTAACAAGAAAAATCGGTCGAACCGCAAGAAGAAGTAGCGAGAACTTGTTCTTAGTGCGGCGTCAGAGATAGAGGTAAAAAATGAAACACTCAGTAGAAGAAATTAAACTAAGAAATGGAGCGCGCGGGTTACTCATTGATATACCTGGGGCTTCGGTGATGTCTACTAGGGTGCAATTTCGCGCGGGGATGCTCTACGCAAAGAGCAAAGACGTCTATGAGATACCACACGTGGTGGAACATTTGGCTTTTGGTGCGAATGCGAAGTTCAAAGATGAGCAGGCTTTCGAGGCAGAGTTTACAAAAAACGGAGCTTATCACAATGCGTGGACTTCAGATATTTCGGTGTGCTATGAGACGGAATGTGCAGATTTTGAGTGGGAACGTATCATGGATTTGCAGCGAGTGTCAATTTGCGAGCCGAGATTTAATGAAGAGGAATTAAAATCAGAGAAGGCTAACGTCAGGAGTGAGTTAACCGGCTATATGAATGATTACTATCGGCTTTTGTGGCCGAGAGTGCAGCAGGCGGTGGGGGAAGATATTTTGGATCTTTCGGAGAGAATTAAGACTTTACCTAATATCGAGCTAAAGGATATTCGCGAGCATTACCGTCGAACGCACACGGCGAAAAATATGATGTTTATTATTGCGGGGAAACTGAGAGGTCGAAAGCGTACTATTATTAAGATGCTAGAAGACTGGGAATTGAAAGAAGGACGAGAATTTGAGATTCCGCTAGCTGATTTGCATTCGTCGGAGGCGGTGTCGATAAGGCGGAAGGATGCTTCGAACATTACATTTGGGTTTTCGTTAGTGACGCCAAGGCATCTGGAGACTAAAGAAGTATTTGCGATGAACTGTTTAAATCAGATTTTAAATGGTACGACGAACTCGCGGATTTTCGGGACTGCACGGAAGCGAGGATTAGTGTATGGGATGGGCTCTTCGGTGGCTTCGAATGCGCATAATTCGTATTGGGATTTTGATGGGGAAGTGAATAATGAAAATGCCGAAGAGCTATTTGAGCTAATTCAAACGGAATTAATGCGAGCATTGAACGGCGAGATTCTAGATATGGATTTCTTGGCGGCAAAATCTTACGCGCTGGGTAGATTTCAAATGGGTGCACAAACGCCGTCGCAGATTGCAGATTATTATGCGGAAGGATATTTCACAAACGGGACAATCGAAAGATATGACAACATGCCGAATTTGATCAAATCAATTGATAAGTTTGATATGATTGAGCTAGCGCGCGAGTTCGCAGGTTCAGGAATTAAGGGGTTTGCAGCAGTTTCTTCGGCAGAAAAGGCCTTTATTTCGCAGTTAGAGACGAGATTAAATTTTTAAATTGATCGCCACGATCGTAGACATTTTTAAACATATCGAAAGAGGCGGCGGAAGGAGACATCAGGACGATAGTGTTTTTATCTGAAGTGTTGAGGCTTTCGGCGAGAGTTTTAGCCGTATTGATGGCTTCTTCAAGAGATTCGACGATAGTGAAGCGATTGTCTTGGTATCTTTTGGCGAGTTCGTGGCCAGATTCACCGAGCAGGACGATTTTTTTGATATTTGGCGATTGGAGGATTTCGTGGATTTCCGGGAGATCTTCGTTGTTGGTTTTGTCGCGACCACCGACGATGATGACAAGATTGTCGTCAGGGAAAGCTTTTACAGCTACGCGAGTGGAGGAAGGATTAGTGGAAAAGTTATCGTCGTAGTATTTGATGCCGTTTAGCTCACGAAGAAATTCGAGACGGTGAGGCAAACCTTTGAAGTTTTTTAGACCCTTGATGATTTCATTTTTGCTTTCGCTTAAATATGCATCCGGTGATATATTTTTGTAACTGGCTACTGCGGCAACAGCGGCGGTGAAGTTGTTGAAATTATGTTCACCCGGCAGAGAAATAGCAGATTTGATGTCATCTGGTAGTGCAAACGGAAAAGCGATTTTTTGTGCTGGTGAAGAATCGGCTAGTTTAACGGATTCGGGATTGTTTTGATAAAATATGCAGTAATCGTTTTCGCTTTGATAGCAACAAACGTGGGATTTGGCATTTAGGTAATCTTGATAATCTTTATGTACATTGAGGTGATCTGGTTCTAGATGGCCGATAACGGCGATATGAGGGGACTTTTCTAGGTCCCAGAGTTGGAAGCTGGACAATTCGTAGACTACTACGGAAGAAGGTTTGAGCTCATCGAGTTCATCTAGGGCAGGATTGCCGATGTTGCCGACCAGATAAGCATCTTGATTTTCGGCATCAAGTAGAGCCTTGATGAAGGAACAAGTAGTGCCTTTGCCTTTAGTACCAGTTACGCCGATAATTGGACAGGGACATTTTTCGAAAAAGTACTTTGTGACGCTGGATTCTTGTGGTAGTCCTAGAGGTGGGACGCTAGGACTTCGGAAAATTATATCATAGGATGAATAATTTCTCTGATTGATTTCTTGAGGATTAAAATTTTCAAAGATATCAAACTCGGCATCTTTGAAGTGGTTTTGACAGTATTTTTCGGCAGATTTACCTTCTTTGCCGTAACCAAGTAAAGCAATTTTCATAGATTTATTATAGCACGATTATATGAAAATACCCTCAACATCGGTTGAGGGTTAAAGTTACCAGACAGTCAGAATTCTTTTTCTAAAAGAGCGTTGATGACTAAAAAGGAAAAATGGCTGGCCGTATAAACTTTAGCGTTTTTGAGAACGATGGCTTCATCTTTGGTCCATCCTTCCCATAGGGGGGTACCTGTTACGAATCTGCTCAGATTGTCGCTGTCAATTTCTCTTGATTCTTTGGCAACTGTGCGCAATTCTTTTGCTACGACGGCATATTCGTCGTCTGGGAGCCACTTTTTGAATAAATCAAGAAGCCTTACTAACAAATGATTGCCGGTTTCTGAAGATTTAACAATGTGTTCTTTTAGCTCATCGAAGTATTTGAGATCTTCTTTGTTGCAATAATTGAATAGTGTGTACAGGCTGAGATCACGTTTTTTAATGATCTCTTTTCTGGCGATTTGTTGAGTTTCCATGCCACTACCATCCTTTCAATCATCTTTTGAATTTTACTGTCAAGATACGATCGTGCTATAAGGGGCGCAATCGTTTATATTATAACATTTTTAGTTAAAAAAGTAAATATTTAGACCTTGCTTATTGACAGATAGACAAATCTATGATATAATTTAAGGAGATAGTTGTAACTTAACAAAAAAATGAGGGTTTTGGAGGATTGTGCTATGTGTGATGAAAGAATTATTGCTTTGAAGAAGTTAAACATCTCAGAGTCAGCTGCGAAATTGACAGAGAAGGTTGGTTATGACAAGATGAAGGAGTACACGAAGGAGGGCTCCAAGCCTGTTTTAACTCAAGAGGTCAAACAATGGTTTCAAAAGTGTCCTAATATGAGAGAATTCTCATTTTACTTCGCAAGAAGCCATGGTGAGCCTGAGCCTACGGAAGATAAGGTGATAGAAGACCTTATTTGTAGCGCAAAATTCAAGGATTTTTCGTTCATAATGGCTCATGCCTGTCATTTGTGCAAGAGTCAGTTGCAGGATTTAAAGACAGAAATGCCTGATTTCCTGGAGGAGCTATACGGGGCGATCTTTAATGAGGACCGTGTGTATTGCTGCGCAGAGAAGACACTTGTCGAGCTTTGCGATAGCTATTTCGACGAAATATCGGAGTATATGGACTATTTGGAGGGTTAGGAGGCCTCACTTTACTATCAACCCCTCGGTCGAAAGAACGAGGGGATTTTTTATATTTTGAGAATATCTTTAGCTTCTTTGACGGAATGAGTTGCCATGAGCTTAGCGCGAAGATCAGAGGCGCCAGGAAAGTTATTGATGTAAATTTTGAAAAAATGCTTGAGAGGCTCATATGGAAGAGTATGCGAAAGGGCATGAGGATAGGGCTTTTCATATATTTTTAAGTGTAGCTTCAAGAGTTCCATCAATTCTTCCTGGGTAGGCTGATGGTCGGTGAAGCAGTACGGGTTAGCGAAGACGCCGCGGCCAATCATAAAACCATCTACTTCCGGATATTTTTCGTGAAGTTCTAGAGCGTGAGCACGGTTTTTAATATCGCCGTTGATGATGAGTTTGGTTTCGGGACTGAGTTGGTTACGCAGAGCGATAATCTCAGGTATTAATTCGTAGTGAGCAGGGACTTTGCTCATCTCTTTTTTGGTGCGAAGGTGTACGGTAAGGGCGGCAGGATGTACAGAGAGAAGTGTAGGAAGCCACTCGCGGAATTCGTCGACTTCTTTCCAGCCGAGGCGTGTTTTAATGGAAACAGGTAAATTGGTGTTTTTGCGGGCATTTTCGAAACATTCTAGGGCTAAATCTGGAGTTTTAATCATAGCGGCGCCGCCACCAGCGCGGTTGACGTTTTTGTCTGGACAGCCAAAATTGAGGTCAATACCGGCAAAGCCGAGTGACTCGAGCACTTTGGCGCACTCTGCAAAGTGTTCAGGGTTTTTACCCCAGATTTGCGCAATAATTGGTGGATCGGTAGGAGCGATCTCAAGCCTTTCGAGAGCGTTCCAGCGACCTTTTTCGGAGGCATAAGAGGAAACATTGGTGAATTCCGTAAAAAAGAGGTCTGGTCGGCCGGCATGAGCAATCACCTGACGAAAAATGACGTCGGTGACGCCTTCCATGGGTGCGAGGATAAGAAACGGTTTTTGGAGCTCTTGCCAAATCATAAGAGTATTTTAGCATATTCTCTTGACAGAAGTCAATAGTTAGGTCTTAATATTAAAATTTACGTAATACTTGACGTTTTATAATAGTATGATATAATTAACTTATCGCCATTTGGCGAGGCGTTTTTTAAAATGGTTCGAGCTTATTTGCACTAGGCAGGGCAAATAGAAGATCATTTTAAACGTTCTTTAAGGGAACAGGTTTGCTAGCTGAGCTTTTAACGACATGAGGGGAATACGGGCCCCAAAAGAGAAGTGAGCGAAAGCGAAAGAAGTGGTTTGATTATTAAGAGTTAGGCAAGAAATTGCCGGTAAATCTTCTCAGCCATTCATCAAAAACTCTCCACTTTTGCAAACAAAAAAAACAATCAAATAATGTTTTCCTTATCTTATGTGCACCCCCGGCTTTGCCGGGGATTTTTTTGATTTAATGTAAGATTGAGTGGAGTTGACTTTAGGGGTGGGAGGTGGTATAATAATGGTAAGGCTTATTTAAAACAATTGTTCTTTAAGATAGAGGGGGGATAAAAATGAAGAAGCCGTTAATTGTAATGTATGACAGCGGTTTAGATAGGCTTGAGAAGCAGTCTATCGAATGCGCGATAAACATTGCTTATGATACGATTTGTTACAAGAGAGGCATTATCCGGTATGGGAGTAGTGCTCAAATTGGGCCACTAAGTTGGACCGCAGATGATGCAGTGGGTGGTTTGCCTCTTGATAATCATGGTGGAATTAGGGCAGCAGATTTGCTAACAAAGATAGAAAATAATCATTTGATTACTCTGTTTTTTACGTCTTTGCCGTTTAGTGATTGTAAATATGGCATGACGAACGAATTTGCGACGGTGCAAACCGTGTTTCCTTATCGTGGTTCGTTTTTAAGTTCTGATGATCGTATGATAGCGATTAAAGGCGTGTTTTGGTATGAGCTAGGGCGAATACTGGGACTTGCCGATGATGATGATATTTGTCGAAATTCAGGCTGTATCATGCATTGCAAAGACCGTGACTTTCTGAGAGGATTGATTGCCTGTGCAAGAGAGGCACAGTACACTGGAGTGTACTGCCAAAAATGTCAGAGGAAAATCAAGGAATCAGCATGAAGTTGAGGTCAAATTAAGCCTGGTTCACAGTTTATAGACCAGGCTTTTTGCTTGGGACTGTGCTATAATAAAAGTGCTCTTGCTATACTTCGGTCACTAGCAAAGAGAAAAGTTTAAAGCTTTGGGCATCGTCATTTATACCCTTAGCCAGGAGCCAATAAAACAGGCTCGCATAAATGACTTCTATTAATTAAATAACGGGAGTCTTTTATGAAAAACTTTAATAAAAACAAAACAGAGCGTGTCGAAGTAATGGCGCTTTTCGGTTACGAAATGACGCCTTGCCAGCCGCTGACTTTTCGGCGGCAGGGTGAGGAAGAAACCGAAGTGTCTGAGCTCCTTCAGACCCAGATCAGATTTGTGGGCGAGGTAGCTATACATATCTTCGACGTTCTGGTTGGTCGGGAAAGGATGCGACTAGAGTTTAACTCGCGCGACCTTTCTTGGCACCTCACACAATAGGAAGGCCCCGAAAGGGGCTTTTCTATTTAGATGGGATATGGTATAGTAGAACGATATGAGTTGAAACTAGTTCTTTAACAGGGGGTGAAAAAATGATAGGAAAGGAACCTTGCAAAAAAGCAAAGGACGTTAATTCAATCGAAGAACTAGGGTTAAGTGGTCCTGCTGAACAATTAATCGGTAGTATGAGCCCAGAAGATTTGATTTTGAGTGTGAGGAATTATGAAATTCATAAGTTTATTCCTCGTTATAGCGTAGGTGAATCGAAGACTGCTCGCTTGGTTGATGAGATTGAAAAAGTAGTGGAATATAATGGTTTTCTTAGAGACGATGTGAGAAATCACGTGTCTCCAGAGAGTCATTTTGTGGACCGTTACGTAGTAGAGTTGGATTTGATGGGAGCACAACTTGGCAAATGTATGCCGTTTTACGATTCGAATGAGGTGTATGAGACATATACCTTTTCGGAGGAAAGGCTGGAACGCATCTTGGACCTTTTAAGAGATTTTTTAACTGAGAAGCAGTTTAAAGCAGTGAAGTTAGATATCTTTAACCCTATTCCAAGAAAAGGAGGAATGGTGAGAGAGGCCAAAGGAGTTTTAGCTGAGAATCGCAAAGAGATCGGTAGAGAACTTTGCAGAATATTTGCGTAAATTTTCTGGAGTTTCTGGTTCCTCTTTTATTTGCGCCGGCTTAGTAGTCGGCGCTTTTTTACTTTGGTAAGAGGCGCATTTTTCTATGCTATAATGAGTTTATGCAAGATTTACTGAAAAAATTGGAAAATTTGGAAGCGGATTTTCGGCAGGTGTACGAAAAATTGGGAATTTTGAAAAAATTGGCGGAGATTTCTGAATTAGAGGCTGAAGTGGCGGAGCCAGAAATTTGGCGAGATGTGGAATTAGCAAAATTAAAAAACCAAAAGTTAGCGGCTCTGAGGGATGAAACAGAACCTTGGGAGCTTTTGAAGGTGCAGATTAGCGATTTGAAGGAATTGATGCACGAAGAAGAGTTAAAGGATGAAATAGCGGAACAATTGGAGGCGATGGAAAAAAGCTTGGCTGAACTGAAAAAAGCATTGAGATTCAAGGGGAAATACGATAATGACAATGCGATTATCCGGATTACCTCGGGTGCGGGTGGTACCGAGGCGATGGATTGGGCCGGGATGCTAGAACGGATGTATTTGAGGTTTTGCGAAAGAAAAGGGTTTAAGGTTTCTTGCCTGGAGCGTACAGAGGGGGAAGAAGCGGGGATTAAGACGGCGGTATATGAGGTGACGGGGGCGCATGCTTATGGGCTTTTGAAGTCTGAGCATGGAGTGCACAGATTAGTAAGGCTGTCGCCGTTTAACGCGGATCATCTGAGGCAGACTTCGTTTGCGCTAGTAGAGATTTTACCGGTGATAGAGACGGATACAGAGATTGTGATTGACGAAAAAGATTTAAGAATTGATACTTATCACTCTGGTGGACACGGTGGTCAAGGAGTAAATACGACCAATTCGGCGGTGCGGATTACGCATTTACCAACCAATACGGTGGTAGCGATTCAAAATGAGCGGAGTTTCCACCAAAATAAAGAGAAAGCCATGGAAGTTTTGAGGGGTAAATTAGCGCAAATGGAGATGGAGCAGCATGCAGCGACAATTGGGGAGCTTCGGGCCGGTGAATCCGCGAGTTGGGGACAACAGATTAGAAATTATGTGTTGCAGCCCTATAAGCTAGTAAAAGATACGCGTACGGGGTGTGAGAATACTGACCCAGAGGCGGTTTTAGATGGTGAAATTGACGGATTTATTGACGCGTATCTAGAAAACATGGTGTAAATATGGCTTGTTAGCAAAAAGCCACGCTTTAGCGTGGCTTAAAGGCATGGGGGGTGTTCAATTTGGTGAGCGAGAGAAAAAGTTCTCGCTAATACGTCTTTACTAGAGTAGCCATCGTAGTATGGTGCGTGGTCAATTTCTGGGATGTCAAATTCATCCCAGTATTCTAGCTTAACGTGAAACGCGATGGTCCCGTCGGGACTGTCGATTCCTGCAAGGAAATCGCCTTCGTACATGGGGTCATTTACCTCATCGAAATGTTTTTTGGATTTCCAAGATATTTCTGGCATTAAGTTGCATAAAGCGCAGAAAAGAGCCGTGCGCTGTTGATATAGTTCGCGAAAAGTATGACGACCGTCGCTAAGATTATTAGCTGTTTCAGGCATATCATCACCTCCCAGATAGTAAAGTTCTTCCCTCCGTGTGACTAGATTATAACACATATACGGGAAATATGATGTAGATATTGACTTTTTAAGGTGTTTATGCTATAATTTAGATAATGGGTTTTAGCTCAGAGAGCACGAAAGTGAGTTCTTTAAGTGTTAGGAAAGATTATACTGTAAGTTCTTGCTTTTTAGATGATTTAGGGAAATGGAGAAGAATGTAAACAAAGAAGTAGAAGATTAAAAGTTGTTGAGGAGGGCTAAACACTTGAACAACGGAGAAGTAAGAGAATTAAAACTATTGGAAATGATTCAGAACTTGCCTGAGAAGTACTATGGAGGAGTAAAAATGGATGTTGGAACAGTAGAAGATTTAAAAATATCAAAGAGGGCTCGGACTTACCTTAAGAAGTATCATCCTGAATATGATGTCAACCAGCTGATCGAGATTGGTCTTCTGGAGGCTAGATTGAAAATGTTCAAACAGGACGTTTTTAAGAAAGAACCTAAGTGGAAACAGGAGTTGGCAGATGTAGTTGATGAGCTTGGACTCGTATACCATGATTTATCTGTAAGGTCATATAGGTATATTGCTCTTTTATGTGCCGTTTTTGGACATAAGTGGGTGAAATTTCCTTCTCATAATCTTACGGATGATCAGGTTTGGGTTATTGACGGAGAGCTCTTTACTCTTACCGAGCGTGAGGATAGAGTGCTTAGATTGAGGTTCGGTCTTGATGGAAGGTATGGCAGGTTTAGGCGTCTCGAGGACGTTGGATTTGAACTCGGTATAACTCGAGAACGTGTTCGTCAAATTGAGGCGAAAGCTTTACGTAAATTGCGTCATCCGAGCCGTTCGAACGAGCTCCGTCCAATCTTTGATAGTCTAGATTTGGTGTAATCTTTCGAACCAAAAAGTCCTCGGCAGCCAGTCGGGGCTTTTTGTTAGCAAAAAATTCTAAAAATAGGGGTTGTCAAGAGAAAAAATCTGTGATATAATGGTTTTGTTATCTAGACATAAGGAGAGGTCCGTAAAACTCACGAGCGGAAACCGGCCTAAAAGTCTAGTTATTTACATGTAAAAATATTAAAAAATTGCGAGAAGAGTTTTTGCCTGTTGTACAGAGGCAAAAATCGGCAATCTAAAGGAAAGAAAGGCAAGCGATGCAAGTCATTCTCGGCACCAAAATTGGTATGACCCAGATCATCGGTGAGGACGGCGTTGTGACTCCGGTTACGATCCTCCAAGCTGGTCCGTGCACAGTGACTCAGATAAAGACTGTCGAAACAGACGGTTATAATGCTGTGCAAGTGGGCTACGGTCAGGGTAAGAATCTGAGCAAGTCGGTTTCCGGCCACGTCAAAAAGGCCGGCGAAAATATTAGCCCCAAAGTCCTAAAGGAATTTCGCGTTGAGGAAATCCCGGAAGGCATGAAACTTGGTGACAATTTCACGGTCGAAAGTTTCAAATTAGGGGATAAGGTCGCAGTGACCGGTACAAGCAAGGGCAAAGGTTTTGCAGGTACCGTCAAAAGACATAATTTTATTGAATCTCGCAATACGCACGGTTTCAAAGGTAATATCCGTCGGGTTGGTTCAATCGGTTCGATGTATCCACAAAAAGTCTGGAAGGGCAAGAAAATGCCAGGTCGAATGGGACACGAGCAAGTCACCGTTAAGAACCTTGTGGTTTCTTATATTGACGCGGAAAAGAATTTGATTGGTCTTAAAGGCGCAGTGCCTGGTCCAAACAAGGGTATTGTAAGCGTAGAGGGAAAGGAGTAAAAGATGGCACTAGACAAGGATGTTTTTGGCCTAAAGGTAGAAAATTATGAGCTAGTCAAATTAGCTTATGATACTTATCTTGCTAACTCGCGTTCTTCTCACGCTAAGACTATGACTAGAAGCGAGGTCAGTGGTGGTGGCAAGAAACCATGGAAGCAAAAAGGTACTGGTAGAGCCCGTTTTGGTTCGACTCGTAACCCAATTTGGCGCCATGGTGGTGTAGCCTTTGGCCGCACTGGCAATGAAAACTTTACTAAGAAAATTGCGAAGAGCAGTAAGCTACTTGCGGTGCGTCAAGCACTCAGTTTAAAGAATGCTGATAAAGCGGTGATTGTCTTAGACAAAGACGCGAAGCTAGACGGCAAGACCAAGACTGCAGCGAAATTATTAAAAGATTTGAAACTTGAGGACAAGAATGTGCTCGCAGTGGCGAAGGAGAAGACGCCGGAAGTTCTACGTTCGACCAACAATTTGCCGAATGTAAAGCTAGTGAAGGCGACTTACCTCAATGTCTTTGATATTATGAACGCTGATGCAATTGTGTTTTCAGAGGATTCAGTGAAAGCTACCGAAGAGTGGCTAATGGGAAAGGAGAAGTAAAATGGCGAAAGACGATAAAACCAATATTAAGCTTCACCTAATCGAGCCACGCGCGACGGAGAAAAGTTATCTCGAGCAAACGAACCGGATTTACGTATTTCCAGTGAAAAAATCTGCTAGCAAGCAAGCAATTGCTAAGATGGTAGAAAAGGATTACGAAGTCACGGTGACGGATGTGAAGACTTTGATTCGCAAAGGTAAGAAGACGAAGTTTAGTAAAGGTAAACACGCTTATCCTGGTATTACTCACCGCAAAGATAAGAAGTTTGCTTATGTGAGATTAAAAAAAGGCGATTCAATTAAAGTATTTGATGAGCCTAAAGATGATAAAACCAGCGCAAAGGAAGCCAAAAAAGCTGAAAAAGTTGCCAAGACTGAAAAAGCTAAAAAGGCGGACAAGAATGCAGGGAAGGAGAATAAATAATGGCAATTAAAGTATATCGGCCAATGACGCCGGCGCAACGCCAGAAGACGACGGAAGACTACGACCAAATCACGACTAAAAAGCCGTTGAAGTCACTTTTGAAGTCTAAAAAGCAACAAGCCGGTAAGAACAATCAAGGCCGGATTACGGTAAGGCACCGTGGTGGTGGCGTGAAACGTCATTATCGTTTGGTAACTTACGATTTACCGAAAGATTTGAAATATACGGTTGAAGAAATCGAGTACGATCCAAATCGTTCAGCGCGAATTGCGAGAGTAAAAGACGAAAAAGGCGTATATTATTATGTAATTGCTGACACTAAGATGGCTAAGGGTGCGACCTTTAGAACTGGTGCCGAGGTAGAAATCGAAGACAGCAATCGAATGCCACTAGAAAATATTCCAGTGGGTACGTTTGTATATGCTGTAGAGTTACAACCTGGTCGGGGCGCTCAAATGGTACGAGCCGCAGGTGCAAGCGCACAGTTAATGGCAAAGGAAGATGGCTATGCCACTTTGAAGATGCCATCAGGCGAAGTACGTAAGGTTTTGACTACTTGTGAAGCTTCGATTGGTACAGTTTCGAATGAACAGCATCAGAATGTGAAGATTGGCGCAGCCGGACGCCGCCGTCGCAAGGGTATTCGCCCAACGGTACGTGGTGTCGTGATGAACGCTTCTGATCACCCACACGGTGGTGGTGATGGTGGTCGTCATGGTTCAGGTAAGGCTCCACGCACACCATGGGGTCAGCTGACACTTGGTTACAGAACGCGTCATAATAAGAAAACTAATAAAATGATCGTGCGCAGTCGCCACGAAGGAAAGAGGAAATAATGTCGAGGAGTCTTAAAAAAGGTCCGTTTGTGGATGCGAAGCTGGCAAAGAAGATTGCCGCTCTCTCTAGTGAAGACCGCACCGTGATTAAGACCTGGGCGCGTCAGTCCTCAATTTCACCAGAAATGGTGGGTAGGACGATTGCTATTCATAATGGTAAGATGCACGTGCCAGTATTTATTTCAGAAAATATGGTAGGGCACAAACTCGGTGAGTTTGCACCAACCCGTAAATTTAAACGCCATGGTGGTAAGAAAGCAGCTGAAGCTGCGGCGGCGAAAGGAAAGGCATAAAGATGAGTCAGACTTATTTTGCACATGCATACGAAAAAGGTGTCGATTCACAGCCGCGCAAGACTAATATTGTAGCTGCGCTCGTGCGAGATCGCTACGTGGCAGATGCGGTGGTGATTCTTGAGAACACCCCACGCCGAGCTGCTAAGGCAGTGAAAAAAGCTATAGAATCAGCTAATGCGAATTTGTTAAACAATTCTAAAGTATCAATTGATCCAAAATCAATTAGAATCGCAAGAATTTTTGTCACCAGTGGTACACGGATTCGTCGCTACAAACCAGCGTCTAGAGGCCGTGCGTTACCATACGAGAAGATTTCGTCCAACATATTTGTTGAGGTCGCAGGCGAAGAGAAAGTGAAAAAAGCCGAAAAGGCCGTGGGACCGGCTGAAAAGGCAGAGAAGGAGAAAAAGTAATATGGGTCAAAAGGTTAATCCCATCTCTTACCGTCTCCAGGTCAGCAAGGACTGGTCGTCGAAGTGGTTTACACGGAAAGCGAACTTTCGTCGTTGGCTAGCGGAAGACGACAAGATCCGAAAGACAATCGAGGAACGCTACAAGAGTCGCCCAACGATTGCAAAAATTAATATTGAGCGTTCAGCGAACTTGACTACCATTACTATCGTAACAGCTAAGGCTGGAGCGGTGATTGGCAAGCAGGGTGCTGGTATCAACGAGTTAAAAACTCAGCTTGAAAAAACCATTGAGGGACCAATTCGTATTAACGTTGAGGAAATTAAAAAGCCAGAACTAAATGCAAAATTGGTAGCTGAAAACATTGGTTTCCAACTCGGCAAGCGTATGAACTTCCGTCGAGCAGTCAAAATGGCTTTGCAGTCCACGATGAATGCGGGTGCGAAAGGTGTACGTATCGAGGTGGCAGGGCGATTAAATGGCGCTGAGATGAGCCGACGTGAGAAATTCATCGAAGGTTCGGTGCCACTACATACGCTCCGAGCTGATATCGATTTTTACTGTCATCATGCACCAACTATTGCTGGTATCGTCGGAGTAAAAGTTTGGATTTATAAGGGGGAAAAGTAAAATGGCAATATTAGTTCCGAGAAAGACTCCGCACCGCAAAGTGCGTAAAGGCAAAAACGAAGGTATTGCGACGCGTTGTAATACAGTGGCGTTTGGTGATTACGGTTTGATGTCGATGGACAATGAACGCATCACTTCTCGTCAAATCGAGGCAGCTCGTCAAGCAATTACTCGTTATGTGAAGCGTGGTGGTAAAATTTGGATTCGAATTTTCCCACATACACCAGTTTCCAAGAAGCCACTTGATGTAAAGATGGGTTCTGGTAAAGGTGAACCGCAATTTTATGTAGCTAAGGTGAAAGCTGGTACAGTAATGTTTGAA
The DNA here is from genome assembly GCA_017515205.1 of Candidatus Saccharimonadota bacterium. Lineage (GTDB taxonomy): Bacteria > Patescibacteriota > Saccharimonadia > Saccharimonadales > Saccharimonadaceae > Nanosyncoccus. The sequence continues at coordinate 253,388 of JAFWHN010000001.1, read as the reverse complement.
ATCGCTGATGTGACCGACGAACAAGCTAAAGAAGCTTTGAGACTCGCTTCACATAAATTACCAGTGAAATGTAAAATAATTAAGAGAGAGGAGTTTTAAGATGGCGCACACACTTGTAGGTACTGTAACTTCTGATAAACGTGATAAGACCATTACCGTTTCTACCCTCTATCGCGAAACGCATCCGTTGTATCGCAAACAGTACACGAAGACGCGAAAATATACAGCGCATGATGCGAAAAATGAAGCCAAAGTCGGTGATCTCGTAGAGATTGCGGAAGTGGCTCCGATTTCCAAAACCAAGGCTTATACTTTGGTAAAAATTATCGAAAAAGCGCACGGTAGAATTGAACTGAAAGAGGATGTCAATGAGGTCGAGCTTCCGGAAAAGGTAGGCGCTGATGAAAAGGCGCGAGAAGAAAAAGCTAAAGCTGCGGAAAAAGTTGAGAAAGCGGAAAAAGCGGATTCTTCTAAAAAGGAGGAAGCTTAAATGATACAGCAAGAGACTAGATTAAAGGTAGCCGATAATAGTGGCGCAAAGGAACTCGGTGTGATCCGGGTGCTTGGTGGCACACGGGCACGATATGCTAGAGTAGGTGACATCGTGACTTGCTCAGTGAAGGAAGCTTCGCCAACTGGTAACGTCAAAAAGAAGGCAGTGGTACGTGCGGTAATTGTACGCACGGTAGCACCAATTCGTCGTCCAGATGGTTCAACTATTCGGTTTGACGAAAACGCGGCAGTTTTAGTCAATAACGACAAGACGCCAAAGGGAACGCGTGTATTTGGCCCAATTCCTAGGGAACTCCGTGACCTCGGGTTTATGAAAATTATAAGTTTGGCACCGGAGGTACTCTAAATGACACAGAATTTGAAAGTAAATGACAAAGTTTTGGTGATTGCCGGTGATAATAAAGGCAAGGAAGCCAAAATTGTAGCGATTGATCGCGCAGCAGGCAAAGCCTTCCTAGAAGGTATTGGTTTGGTGGAACGACACATGAAAAAGTCGTATCTAAATCCGGCTGGCGGTAAGAAAACTGTTCACCTAGGAATTGATATGTCAAATTTGAAGCTAAAAGAAGCGGCTAAATTTGAAAAAACCACTGCGAAAAAAGCTGATAAGAGAAAAGCTAAGAAAGGAGCTAAGTAATGGCGGAAAAGAAAACGGCTGCTAAAGCTGAGACTGCCAAGCCAGCGGCGAAACCGGCGGAAAAACCGGCGAAGTCCGTGGCGAAAAAGTCAGAAGCTAAAGCACAACCACGCCTGAAAGCTCTTTATAATAAAGAGTACAAGGCGAAGCTCTTGAAAGAGCTCAATTTAAAAAACATTAATCAAGTGCCGGAGCTAAAGAAGGTGATCGTGTCTTCTGGTGTGGGTAAGAAGCGTGAAGATAAGAAGTTCACCGAAACGGTGGCTTTGACGCTCGCTAAAATTACTGGTCAGGCGCCAACTTCGAGACTAGCAAAAAAGTCAATTGCGACCTTTAAAATTCGTAAAGGTATGGGTGCACCAGTAGGTTATCTCGTAACTTTACGTAATGATAAGATGTACGAATTCGTGGACCGATTAATTAATATTGCTTTGCCACACGTACGAGATTTCCATGGCGTATCACGCGAGGCGTTTGATAAGCAAGGTAATTATAATTTAGGTTTGAAAGAGCAAACTGTGTTTCCAGAGATTACCTTTGAGGATGCAGCAGCTTTGCACGGACTTGAGGTAACGTTTATTATTAAGAATGGTTCAAAGGAAGGAAGTTATAAATTGCTAGAACTCTTTGGGATGCCGTTTCAAAAGGAGGTGAAGTAAGATGGCGAAAAAATCTGCAGTACTTCGCGACGAAAAACGGCGCAAAATGTATGAAAAATATAAAGCCAAGCGAGAAGCCTTAAAGGCGGCGGGCGACCTAGAAGGATTACAAAAGTTACCGCGCAATGCTAGTCCAACTAGACTAAAAAATCGTGATATGCTAGACGGACGTCCACGTGGTTATATGCGAAGATTTGGACTTTCACGTATTAACTTTCGGGAAAAAGCTTCGAAAGGCGAAATTCCTGGTGTAACTAAGAGTAGCTGGTAGGAAGGAGGAAAAATGTCATTACAATCTACAGATCAAATTGCAGACTTACTAACACGCATTCGTAATGCAGTGTCGGTCGGCAAGAACGAAATTCTAGTTCCGACTTCCAAGCTGAAGGTAGGAATTGTAGAAGTTCTAGCGAAAAATGGCTATGTGGCGAGTTATGAAGTGACGGACGAAAAACCACGCGGGATTTTGAAAGTCAAAATTAGCGAACCAGGTGATAAAGCCAAGATTAACGAAATTACGAAGATTTCAAAACCAGGTCGAAGAGTTTACGCAGCAGTGGACGATTTGCCAACGGTAAAATCTGGCCGTGGAATGTTGATTATTTCGACTTCAAAGGGTTTGATGACTGGGCGAGAAGCTAAGAAAAACCGTCTTGGTGGTGAAATTTTAGTACGCGTTTGGTAAAGATACGAAAGTGGTTATGGGGTTTTACTGTAGCCACTTTTTGTTGTTTTTTAAAATTGGCCGATGTAATTGGTGGAAAAAGAATGAAAAATGGTTGAGAAAATGCTTGATTTTATCCAGCATGAGCGCTATACTAAAGACAGTTAAGTGGAGGAAAAAATGGCTAAATATAAAGTGGCTTTTGGCTTGTCTACGGCGATGATTTTGGGGGCGGTTTTTTTGGTTCCATCTTCGGATACCTGGGCAGCTACTTGTCCTACAGCTGGATCTCTAGCTGTAGATGGTGAGGTTTCAAGTGAAGCTGAGCTTAGATATGCTATGCTTGGCAGTAATGGCATTTCTGGGGTGAAGATTGGGAATGATTTTACCATTACTTGTACGAATGCAAGTTATACTGATTTGATTAAAAAAGATTTTACAATTGATTTGAATGGGAAAACTTTAACTTCTCAAATGAGTTGGGCTTTGGATATTGAAACTGCTGGCAAGACTTTGACGATTAAGGATACATCAGAAGGGGCTAGTGGCCTTTATACTTTTTCGGAAGGTGGTTTTTGGGTAGATTCTGGTGCAAATTTGATAATTGAGTCTGGGAATATACAAAGTGTAAATGGTGGAAGAAGAGCTATTCTGTTTAATGGTGGGGGTAAATTGACAATTAATGGTGGTACTATTTTGACGACACCAGCGAACGTGTCTGATGGCAATGGCAGGACGGTTATGGTTTATAATTCGAATTTTGAGATGAATGGTGGAGAAGTTGTAGCCGCAAAGGCGACAGGCGGTGTAAGCGGTGTAGGCGCTCTATATCTTCAGAATACGGAAGCAGTGATAAATAATGGAGAAATTAGATCTACTGACGGAACTGGAATTCGTGCGCTTAATTCGAATGTTATTTTTAAAAATGGAGAAATATCTGGCACAGATGAGACTATTTCGTTGACTGGCTCTAGCTTTACAATGAATGATGGAGAGGTAGATGCTACGAGTGGTGTAGCTGTGTACACAGGCAAGGATAGTAAGTTTATTATGAATAATGGGACGGTTGTTGCGTCTGGCTATGCGTTGGCTGGAAATGGTTCGGTTGATGCGTCTGGTGAACCACTTTACGGGAATACAGAGTGGACTTTAAATGGTGGCACTATAGTCTCTGAGAAGCAAACTGCACTTTATCAGTCTCAGGTTGGCACCACTTATCTTGGTAAAAATTTGAAGGTAAAGGGTGAGAGGGCAGGTATTGAGATTAGGGCAGGTAGTTTGACAATTGATGGCGCAGAAGTTATAGTGACTGGAGAAAATGCGTATACGGTGGTTCCAAATGGTAATGGTGCTACTACGACTGGTGCTGCTGTGGCGGTGGCGCAGCATACTACTAGAAAGAAGATAGATTTAAGTATTATTAGTGGGTCGTTTATAGGACCGGTGGCGTTTTCGGAAGCTGATCCACAAGATGGTGATCCGATTGATGTAAAATTTGCTATCACTGGTGGTGCATTTGTCGGGGATATTGTGTCGGAGGACAAGAATAAAGATGATTTTGTGACTGGTGGCGATTTTGTTAATCATCTTGAAGCTGAAGATGGTAAGGCTATGGTGGATATTAGCGGCTCTATTGTCGCAAAGTCTGAGTTGAGGTTTACGGCTGAAGAACTTGAAGATTCTTCTGATTTAGTACTAGCGGAAAGTGATGATGAAGCTGTTTTGATTTCTGCTTATGATTTAGGCTTCGAGGATGACGACGGTGTTGTTAGCGTGTCAGAAGATGATGGCGTAGAATTAACTGTTTTTGTGAAGCTTACGGATGAGCAATATAAGGCTTTGAAGGATTATGAAAAGAAAGTAGTGGTTTACTTTGATGAAGATGGTGCAGAAAAAGAAAGAATCGAAGCAGAGCTACGTCAATTGGACAATGGTTCGTGGTACTTGGTATTTGTGACTAACCATTTATCGACTTATGGAATAGCTGGTGTAAATTCAGTACAAGAAGAACCGGAGGAAGAATCAGAAGGCGAATCTGGGGAAACTGGGAAGTCGGAGGAAACCATAGAAATAGTTTCACCAGAGAGTGGTACGATGACTGCTGCGGGAGCTTCGGCTAGTGCTGCAGCCTTAGTGACAGCGGTGATTATTGGGCTGATGACATCGGTGGTGAGTTTTGTTTTCTTAATTCGAAAACGGTAAAAAATAGGTGAAAAAGAGGTTGCGGGGACCTCTTTTTTGTGGTATAATGGTAAAGATATTAACAAAAGGGATAAAATATGAGTCGAATCGGAAAACAACCCATCGAAATTCCGGCGGGAGTGACAATCACGGTCGGCGACAAAGAGATTACTGTCGTTGGCCCGAAAGGTCAGCTCATCGTGCCGGTGCAGCCTAAGACTACAGTCAAGGTTGATGGTAACGTGGCGACAGTCACCCGTGCGGATGACGAGCCAAAATCCCGTGCTTGGCATGGGTTACAGAGGGCGCTTTTAAATAACGCCGTTATCGGAGTAACCAAAGGCTACGAAAAGAAACTAGAAGTAAATGGCGTAGGTTTTCGTCTTTCTGGTGGTGGTCAGGATATCGAAATGGCGCTTGGTTTTTCACATCCAGTGAAATATCATGCTCCAGAAGGTGTCCAACTTGCTACTAACAAGATGGAAATTACCGTTTCTGGCATTGATAAGCAAAAAGTTGGCCAGGTAGCGGCAGAAATTCGTGCGCTGAAGAAGCCAGAACCTTACAAGGGTAAAGGTATTAAGTATGTCGATGAAGTAATTCTTCGTAAGGCAGGAAAGGCGGGTAAGAAATAATGTTAGCGAAATTTAGAGCAAAAAGAACACGTGCTAAGATTCATGGCACGAGTGAAAGGCCACGTCTTTCAGTTCATTTTTCGAACCAACATATCACGGCGCAGATTATCGATGATGACAAGGGCAAGACGCTTTGTTATGTGACGACAGTCGGTGCAAAGATGACTGGTACAAAGACTGAAAAAGCCGCCCAAATTGGGGCAGAAATTGCGAAAAAGGCGAAGGTCGCTAAGGTTAAACAAGTAGTGTTTGACCGTGGTGCTAAATTATATGCGGGACGAATGTCAGCACTGGCTGATGCGGCTCGCAAGGAAGGATTGGAGTTTTAATTATGCCAGAAGTAGAGAAAAAAGCCCCAAGGGTAATCAACAAATCTGGTACGCTCAAGATGGACGACAAAACTGCCGCTACTCGGCAGGCTCGAGATATTTCTGGGCATAAACTAGAGAGAAAGAATCGTCGCGATCGGGCGCGAGGTGCGAATGCGGGTCCGAAGGAATTTGATGAGATTACAATTGCGGTAGACAGAGTTTCGCGTACTGTAGCCGGTGGACGTAGAATGCGTTTCAAGGCTTTAGTAGCAATGGGAGATCATAAAAATCGAATTGGCATCGGTGTTGCAAAAGGTAATGATGTGACTACTGCAGTAGCCAAGGCTGGTACGAAGGCTAAAAAAGCCATGATTACCTTCAAGATGGACGGCGAGACGATTTGCCATGAGACTCGGACCAAGGTAACTGGCGCTGATGTTTTGATGAAACCAGCTGCACCTGGTACTGGTATTATCGCTGGTGGTACTGTAAGAGCTATCATGGGTCTCACTGGTGTGAAGAATTTGATTTCTAAATCGCTAGGTTCTACCAATAAGGTAAATATTGCTTATGCGGTACTAGAAGGTTTACGTCAACAAGTGGCGAGAAAAGATTGGACCGGCGCACGTGAGTCATCAAAGGCTATTAAGTCAGAAGTAAAGGTAGCTAAAGAGGCTCCTGCGAAGGCTACTCCTGCGAAGGCAAAAAAGCCAGCTGCCGAAACGAAAAAACCGACTGCTACCAAAGCAAAAAAACCAGCCGCTAAGAAGGAGAAGAAATAATGAAATACAATGATTTAACCGTCGAGAAGAATACTCGCCCTTCGAGAAAAGGTCGTGGTATTGCGGCTGGCCAGGGTAAAACCGCTGGACGTGGTACTAAAGGCCAAAAAGCACGTGCTGGTCATAACAAGATGCCAGCAGGTTTTATGGGCGGTCAACGTGCAATTATGCAAGCTGTGCCTAAGCTCAAAGGTTTTAAATCTTTCCATCCGAAGGCTGAGGTGGTCTACACTGATAGATTAAATGGTCTAAAGGGTAAAGTAGACAATTTTGCATTAGCTAAGGCTTCTTTGATTGCTTCACCGTTTTCTAAGGTTAAGGTGATTTTAAGAGGGGAATTAACTGCTAAAGTTGAACTTGAGACTCAGTTTATCTCAAAAGCAGCTAAAGCTGCAGTTGAGAAAGCCGGTGGTTCATTTAAGAAAGTTGAAGTTCCTAAGAGGCCGAAAGCTAAAGAGTAAAAATAGCCCCTTTAAGGGGGCTATTTTTTGTGGTATAATTAGAGAAATAAGTGGAGTTTTTATGGACGAAAAAGAGTTAAAGACTAGTGTCAAACAGAGAATTTTTATTATTATCATCGCAGTTTTTATGCTTGGTTCGATTATCGCAAGCTATGCGGCAATTGTAATTAGTGGCAGTGCGAACAATAATGAGGAAGAAACAGAGATCGACGAGGCGAAAGTGGCCGAATATCAGGAAGCTTACGATAAGACTTTGAAAAAATTTCAAGAGGCAACCAAAGATGATTTTCAGAAGTTTTTGAGCTATAAGGGTAGTTCGGTAAAAGCTTACAACGAGGCTTCGGCTAATGAGGGTGGCGTGAAAACAAAGGATTTGGAATCTGGTTCAGGTGATACGGTAACAGAGGAGAACTACTTGGCATATTATATTGGTTGGTGCGCGGATGAGACAGTTTTTGATTCTTCGTTTGACGATAATGATAACCCACAGGGGTTTAGGATTGCGATTGATCCGTCGATTGGCATGATTGAAGGTTGGAATCAAGGGGTGAAGGGCATGAAATTAGGTGGTATTCGCGAAATCACGATTCCAGGGGAGTTGGCTTATGGCGATTCGAAAGAAATTTGTGGTGGGACTAATAAACCTCTGAAGTTTATGGTGATGGCAGTGGCAAATAAGGATCCTCTTAAGACTTTGGCAAAAGAGTTAGAGACGGCATCTCTAAGATTGCAGTACGCCTCTTACGGGATGGACTATGATAGTTTAGTAACAGAGTAGATTATTGTATAGCTATTGACATTTTAAACCGCTTGTGCTATAATTAGATGTAGATTGAGAAAAATCTTTCCTCAATCTCGTAATTATAACAAATCCTATTTAAAGTATTATCAGGGGGTAAGGGATTATGTTTAACAGTTTAGTAGATGTTTGTGCTGACAGATGGATTATTGTAGCGGTTTTTAGCGCTATGGTAATGATGTATCTGGGTTCTAAGCAGTATAAGCTGCTTGGAGATGGCGAAGTCAGGAGATGCTTCAAAGATCGTTTTTACGAGATTTTGAGCGTGCTCATGACAATTGTGAATTGGCCACTTTTTGCAATGCGCGTGGGAGATATCCTGACGGCTTTACAGAAAGAAGGGATCGATGAAGTGTTACTGAACGTCGAAGAAGATCGGTTGGTTGGAACAGTTGCAATTATGTTGTTTGCTTTTCCGATTATCTTCTTCCTTTTAGGGAAGTTAGCTTCACTGGTTAAGCTCGGTTACTATTATGACTGGGATGAGGTCGAAGATATCATCCAGGACAAACAGGACTAGCTAATAAAAACCCTCGAACTATGATAGTTCGGGGGATTTTTCATAGAAAAAACACTTGCATTTTTATCGTGCTAGTGTATAATTAGGGCATGAAAACAAGGCATACGCTGAAAAATAAAAAGCTAATTTTTGGGGTTGGGGCAAGCTTAATAGCGGTAGCTCTTTTGGTTGGTTTTTCTAGACAGACTTTTGCTTTGACTTATCAGGATGAGGAACCGATTTATTTTACATTCAACCCGACGCTTACATTATCGGAAAGTACGAACGCTTATACTATTTCTAATTTGGCAGCGGGTACTACTGCGGAAAGTAACGTTGTAGAATATACGATTTCAACTAATTCCGCATATGGATTTACCGTGACGGCTACCGTAGGAGTTAAGAATGGTAATACTAATTTGGTGCACTCTACAAACAGTTCTTATAAGTTTACGAGTATTGCGACTAATGCTAATTTGTCGAGTTTGACGACTGATAACACTTGGGGGTGTGCTTATGCCACTTCGACTAACAATGGCCAATCCTATTCTAGTTGGTCTACTTATCGTGGTTTTCCGTTAGATAATAATACTGATGCTTCTGAACGTGGTAAGGGTGGTGCGACATTGCTTGATACTTCGGATTATCCTTCTAGCAATCATAAGGTGAAGGTAAAGATTGCTGCTAAAGCTGGGGCAACTCAGCCAGCTGGAACTTATACAAATACGATTAATATTTATGCTGTTGCTAAAAATCCGGCTTCTTAAGTAAATGGATTTTACTAATGGAGAGGATTGTGCTTTTTGATTCGATGTGGTATATAGTGGGAAGGAGAGTTTGCCGTGGATAATAAAACGTTTTTCTATTATGATTTGGAAACTAGCGGGTTAAATCCGCGAGAAGATAGGATTATGCAATTTGCGGGGCAACGGACTGATTTAGATTTACAGCCAAAAGGTGAGCCAATAAATGTGTTAGTAGAAATGACTAATGATGCTTTGCCGTGCCCCAGTGCGATTAATGTAACGGGAATCACACCACAGGACACTTTGCGCGATGGGATTAATGAAGCAGAGTTTTGTAAGTTCGTGACGGAGGAAGTGTTTACGCCGAATACGATAGCTGTGGGGTATAATACTGTGCGGTTTGATGATGAATTTATGCGGGCGACTTTTTGGCGAAATTTTTATGATCCTTATGAATGGGAATGGAAGGATGGACGGAGTCGCTGGGATATGCTCGATGTGGTGAGGATGACTAGGGCTCTTCGCCCAGAAGGGATTGAGTGGCCATTCAGAGAGGATGGGGCGCCGACGAATCGGCTAGAACTTTTAACGAAGCTGAATGGTTTGTCGCATGAGCATGCGCATGATGCCTTGTCGGATGTATTTGCTACGATTGCGGTAGCGAGAATGATTAAAGAAAGACAGCCAAAGTTGTTTGATTTTTTGTTAAAAATGCGCGAGAAAAATGCTATTAAGAAATTGGTAAATTTAGAGAACAAAAGACCGTTTGTATACGCGAGTGGGCGATATCCGAATGAGTATAATAAGGTGACGGTGGTGGTTCCTTTGACTGCGGGACGGAATGGAAACGTGTTGGTGTATGACTTAAGATATAACTTAGAAGATATTTTAAAAGATGGGACTGATTCGGCTACGATGCTTAGCAGTATGTTCCCGATTGTGAAGGAATTATGCTTTAATAAATGTCCAGCGGTAGCGCCACTTTCGGTACTCGGAAAAGATGATTGGAAGAAAATTAGTTTAGATAAACAAATGATGGAAAATAATTTGCAGATTTTATTTAATCATCCAGAGTTTGCGGAGCAAATGCGGAGTGAATATGAAAATCGTCCGGAATATCCGAAAGCAGTGGAGCCAGAAGCGGCGCTTTATGAAGGATTTTTAAATGATCGAGACCAGATTAAAGTGGCAGCGGTCAGAAATGCTGAAGTAGAGAAATTGGCGGATTTTCATCCGGATTTTATCGATGAAAGGCTGCCGGAATTATTGCTGCATTATAAAGGCCGTAATTATCCTGAAACTATGTCGGAATCGGAAACAGAATTATATGAAAAATATCGTCGGGCGCGGCTGGAACGTTTAGCCCCTAAATTTATGAGAGAATTAGAACTAGTCAAAGATGATTTCGTAAAAGAAGAACTGATGCTGTATATGCAGTCGTTAGCTTAGTTAAAGTTTAACTGAACTGATGGCTTTTTTTATGGCGTTGATGGATTTTTGTAGTTCTATGCCTTCTTGTTCAGAAAGATCGAGGTCGAGACGACGGATAATACCGCTTCTACCGACTACAGTTGGCCAGCCAAAGGAGGTGTCGGAGAATTGATCGTAAGACGAAACAGGTAAAATGCGCATTTCGTCATTCAATATGCAATTAAGAATCTGTGCTACACAAGTGGCAATACCATAGTAAGTAGCGCCTTTTTTATCGATAATGTCGTAGGCTTCGTTTTTGACGAAGTCGGAAATGCCGTTTCTGATATCTTTTTTGAGCATGGTAGTAACTTTTTGGCCACCAGTGTCGGCGAGGGACCAAAGAGTTAATTCTGTGTCACCGTGTTCGCCAATTTGATAAGCGTGAACGGATTTTGGATTGACGTTGAGATAACTAGCAATGCGAGTACGTAATCTTGCAGAGTCTAAAACTGTGCCGGAGCCGATGACTTTTTCAGCAGGAAGACCAGAATACCTCATAGTTAGGTAAGTCATTACATCCATTGGATTGGTAACAACTAGGAAAATGCCGTTAAAACCAGAGTCCATAATTTGTTCAATCATACCCTGCAAAATGTTAGCATTTTTCTTTAGTAAATCCATGCGAGATTCACCAGGTTTTTGGGCGGCGCCAGCAGTGATGACGATTACATCGCAATCTTTAGCATCTTTATAAGTACCGTTTTTAATCTTGGCGTAAGAAGGGGCGACGGCAAGAGCGTCGCGTAAGTCCATCGCTTCACCTTCGGCGTCGTGCGCAATGATGTCAGTTAATACAATTTCGTTGACGGCGGTACGTTGGTTAATCAAAGCGTAGGCGATGGATGCGCCGACGTTTCCGGTGCCCACGATCATGATCTTATTATTATCCATAGTTATATTATAGCATAAGCAGAATAATTGTGAATATTCTCATCTAAATGATGTATAATGAAAGTATGAAAAGAGTTGGGATTTTTTTAACAATACTTTTAGCTTTTTTGTGGGTTTTGCCTGCGAAAGCAATCGACAAAGATAGTTTTTATTTTGAAGATTATACGGCAGATTATTATTTGACGCGAGACGAAGAGGGAATTTCGCATTTAAAGGTAAAAGAACGTTTGACGGCGGTTTTTCCAGATTATGATCAAAATAAGGGTTTTTGTCGTTTAATTCCGTTTACTAATCAAGACGGTGCTAATATCACATTGCCCGAATTGACTAGAAATAATATCAAGCTGACTAGAAATGGCAAAGAAGAGCCGATTTATAGCATTGGAAAAACTGATGATTCAGAAACGAAGAATGGTTATTATACAGTTTGTACTGGTACGGAAGAATATGTACACGGTAAGCAAGTTTATGAGCTTGAATATAGTTTTGAGCGTGTGGTGGGTGAGTTTGAAAAAGATGGCAAGAAATATCAAGAATTATATTGGGATGCAAACGGTAATGGTTGGCGACAACGTTTTAGCAAAGTGACGGCGAGATTGCATTTTGAAGACGAAGATGTGTATGACGGAAAAAGTTGGTGTTATGTAGGAAAGTATGGTTCTAATAATCAGAGCCGATGCAAAGTGATTGAGTTAGAAGACGGATTAGAATTTTCGGCATCTGGTTTATCGGCATTTGAAGGTTTGACTTTTGTAGCTTTACTAAAAGATGGTAGTTTTGAAATAGTACCACCAGAAAAAGATTATACTTTTGTGATAATCATGTCAGTTTCGTTAGGGATAGCAATACTTTTGATTGGATTTTTGTTTGTAAAATTCTTGAAATCGCGTGAAAAAGCGAACTATTATAAAGGAATTTTTGTAAAGCCAGAGTATCAACCGAACAAAGAACATAGTTTGACTGAAATGGCGGAGCTGTATCTTGGGAAGAAAAAGGATATGAAGGTTGCGATGCTACTTGAATTAGTCGTAAAGCGTAAGATTGAGCTCAAAAAGCAGGATAAACGAAAATGGAGTATATTGGTAAAAAGTTTGAATGGGGTAGATGGAGAATACATGGATCTCTTGTCGATTTTGAGTGGTGGTTCGCAGCCGAAAGAAGGTGATGAGATTGAATTAAAGAGCCGGTCGGCAACCACTACTTTGATTAATTTGAAAAAAGAAATGGATAAAAAGGTGGTGGTGGCTTTAAAGAAAGATGGTTTGGTAACTGAAAAGTATTATACGGGTGATAGTAAAAAGAGAGGAATCGACAACATTATTGCCATGACAGTGATAATCGTGCCCTTTATGATAGCAATTGTAGGACTAATCATGTCGGTGCTTGAAGGTGTGTTAGGGTTGGATGAATCTTACGGTAAAGTTTTTGTCGGTCAAGAAGAATTTATGAGAGTGATGTTCATCATTATTGTGGCATCGAGTGTGATTGGCGTAACATTGGAGGATTTGTCGGTGCGCTATGCTAAGCATACAGATGAAGGCCTGAAAGCTTCTCGTTACATGGACGGATTGAAGTTGTATATTAAAATGGCGGAAGCAGATCGGATGAAAATGCTTCAGAGTGTGAAGGGCGCAGACACGTCAGTAGAGGGAATTGTGAAGCTTTATGAAAAATTGTTGCCATATGCAGCGGTTTTTGGTTTGGAGGAAAGTTGGATAAAAGAAATGAAAGAGTATTGCAAAGTTGAGGAAATTGAAGAACCGGATTATTTGATGTCAGGAATTGCGGCGTCGGAGATTTCGCGAGGCCTCAGGAGCGCATCTTCTTATGCGGCAGCATCGACTATGATGTCGAGTTCGGGTGGAGGATCGTCTTCGGGCTTTTCGGGCAGCTTTGGTGGTGGCTTTTCCGGCGGCGGAGGCGGTGGAGGCGGTGGATTTGGCCGTTAAAAGACTAGATTTATTATTTATTTGTGATACAATATAGACATAAGCATAAAAGCAAAGTTAATTTTGAAGGAAAAAAGAAATGGATCCAATAAATAACCCTACACCAACACCTAATCCAACGCCGGCACCTACGCCGACTCCGGCTCCAGAACCGGCACCAGCGCCAGCTCCGACGGCTCCAGTTCCTCCAGTTTCGACTGATCCTTTGCAAGGTGCAGCGGTTGATACTGTAGCGAATCCAGTAGCACCAGCGGCTCCGGCTCCTTCGGCTGGTCCTGTGCCACCTGTTGTTGGTGTGCCGACGAATCCGATTAATCCTGTGATCCAGCCTACTGGTCAGGGCGGAGTAGCCGCTACGGATCCAATTATGATGCCTGAGGCTCCAACCCCTCCAGATCCGATTGAAGAAGAATTGAAAGCTCCAATGAAAGCAGCGGAGCCAGCACCTGGTTCGATTGGTTCGGCGGTTTCTGGCCCAGCTGGTGCGCCGGCAGAAGTAAACCCTGTAGATAATCCATTTACTAAACCAGAACAGACGCCAAATGTTTCCTTTACGGATCCTGCTACCCAGCCTAATGCTCCTCAGAATAATAAGGCTGCGAAGAAGCCAGCGACCAATAAGAACACTTTGATTGCTTTGATTGTTGTTGCTGCAATTATTGTAGTGGTTCTGGTAGTCGTATTGGTAATGCCACTTATTGGGGGTGGCAATAATAATGGAGGTTCTGGCGGTGCTTCGGTTACGCAGCCAGAAATTCAGTATGATGACAATCAGTCCGGGACCGTAACTGACAAAAATAGTAGTACTGTAGAAGAGACAGAAGAAGAAGATGAAGACGAAGAAGAGGACGAGACTATAACTACTGATAAAGAAACGACTACCAAATCTAGTTCATCTACTGAGGATGTTGATGAACTAATTGAACCAGAAGACGTTGACACGATTGACTTAGCCGAATAGATATTATAAAATATGTTTATGAGAGAATATGTAACGACGGCGATACCGTATGTTAATGGTGCTCCGCATATTGGTCATGCGGTGGATTATTGTTTGGCAGATACGGCAGCGCGTTACTTTAGGCTGAAAGGGGATGAAGTACGTTTCCAAGTTGGAACGGATGAGCATGGTGGAAAGATTTTCCAAAAGGCAGAAGAATTAAATATTCCAGTTGAAAAATATGTGAAGGAAAACTCGGATGCTTTTAGAGATTTTATTGGTAAGTTAAATATTTCTTATACCGATTTTATTCGTACTACTGATGAAGCGCATATAAGAAGATGCCAAGAGATTTGGAAGAAATTACAGGACCATATTTATTTGGCTAGCTATGAAGGATGGTATTGTACTGGCTGTGAACGATTTATTACTGAAAAGGAATGTCAAGAAAATCATGGTGTTTGTCCTGATCATCAAAAGCCTTACGAAAAGATTAAAGAAGAGAATTATTATTTTAGAATTTCGGATTTTAAATCACAAATCAAAGCTAAAATTGAGAGCGATGAATTGTTGATTTTGCCGGATTTTCGTAAGAAGGAGATTTTGAAATTACTTGATGATTCACCAGATGTATCGATTTCTAGACCACGTGAGCAGTTGAAATGGGGCGTGACAGTGCCTGGTGACGAATCGCAAGTAATGTATGTGTGGATTGATGCACTCTCGAATTATATTACGGTGCTTGGCTATCCTGAGCAAGATATTAGCGAGTGGTGGCCAGCGGCAGCACAATTTGTAGGTAAGGATATTTTGAGATTCCATGCAATTATTTGGCCAGCAATGTTACTAGGTTTAGGTTTGGAACTGCCTAAAGTAATTGTCTCGCATGGGATGATTCTAGCTGATGGCCAGAAGATGTCAAAAAGTATTGGTAATGTAGTAGATCCAATTGAAGTGATTAATAAATATGGTTTAGACGCTTTTCGTTTTTTCTTCCTAAGACATGTTGATACGTTTGCCGATTCGGATTATACGGCGGAAAAATTTGATGAGGCTTATAAGAATGAATTAGCGAATGATTTAGGCAATTTAGTGCAGCGTCTCGCGACGTTAGCCAAAAAAAATAACATTCAGCTTGGTAATTCGGCTGTCCTTGAACTATCTACCGGTTATTGTGAGCTGATGGATAAGTTTGAGTTCAGTAAGGCGTTTGATTATTGTTGGGAAAAAGTACAGGATTTAAACAAACGGATTGATGAGGAAAAACCATGGATGCTGGCAAAAGCTGGTGAAACAGAAAAACTTGAGAATTGCTTGAAGAAACTATTAGTTGATCTTTTGCAGGTTAATACAGAGTTGACGCCATTTATGCCAGATGCTTGCGGAAAGATTGCTGAGATATTACGAGACCCGATTGCTCCACCTAAAGTACCGCTATTTCCTAAATAAGTTCGCTAAAAAAAATAACCCCCGAAGGGGCTATTTTTTATTCTTCGCCAGAGAGTTTACTGGTGAAATCTGACAAGTAGAAGCCAACTACACCACCAATCATTGGTAGGATTGCATAAAGTGAAAGGGCTTGGCAAATACCGCCGAGGATTTCGCCGAAGTTCTCACCTGCAGTCGGGAAGATTTGAAGCATCATGGCCACAGCTGGATTCATGATGAAGTTATTGTTTAAGTTCAAGAATGCTGCGGATGCTACATAGTTGACGAGGATAGCTAATACCATACCGCCAGTGACTACAGCTGCGAAAGTAAAGACGCTGCGTTTGTAGCTAAGGGCGCGAGCGTAGAAGAACGCGATGATAATAGCGCCGAGAATCTCAATTGCAGCGAAGAGCCAGAATTGATTTTCCCCTACAGCAGTCATAGCTGGGATGTCATAGGCAGTTTCGCCACCTGCTAGGTGAAGGCCATTGAAGATGAGCCAACCGAGCCAAGCGCCGATAACTTCAGCAATGATATACATGACGCCACGAATAACTGACATGCGGCGAGAAGCCATCATACCGACAGTTACTAATGGATTGAGGCAAGCGCCTGAGATAGCATAGACTGCGATAAGTACTGCAATTACTGCAAATGAATAGGTCGCGAGGCTAGCAATTCCCATAAGTGAAACTGCAAAGAGTAGCAATGCTAAGAGCATGGTACCAAGAATTTCACCGATTAAAGCACCATAAAAACTTGGGGTCTTGAAAACCGTGAAGATGCTTTCTTTTGCTTCGTATTTTTTAGCAAAGAATCCGCTTAAGCAAGATTTTTTGCTGTTTGTCACCACCGTGTTGGTTTTAGGAGCTTCGTGCTCTGTCTTTACTGTAGTCTTTACAGTAGATTTGGATTTGGTCGATTTGGCCTTTTCGGACTTGCTCGACGTTTTCGACTTTTTGGTCGCCATTTATTCCTCCTTTAATGATATTGTCTTTATTATAACACAAAAATCTGTGCTATAATAAAAAAGTCAATAATTTATTTAGGGAAAGTAAAATGGGCATAATTGTAAATAAAGAGAATAGTCAAGATGAACTGTCGCGGAGGATTAGTGCTGATTTAAAAGATCGTGCGGTGGAAGCGGATGATGTGAATGATCCGGATTTAGCAGAGGATGCTGAATATCTGAAAGACTTGAAAAAGACTGGTAAGTTTAGTTGGGCTTGGTTTATACTGATTGTACTAGCTATTTTGTCGATTGTTTCGATTATCTTTTTTTAAAAATAGAATAAGTGGTATATAATATAATATATGGATAGCAATTCACGTGATTATGACACTTATCGTGGGACGGAAGCTGCGCAGAACACTCCAGATTTAGGCAAAAAAGGTGGTGGAAAGACAGCGGGTTCGGCTGCGAAGGAAGATGGTAGAGCTAAAGAGGCAGCGGCGGCCGAAGGTGATTTTGGACAAGGCGACCAAGGAATTAATGGAGCAAAGCAAAAAGAGCAGTTGCCAGGTGGTTGGAAATCTAGTGTTGGAAAGAAGCTACTCAGTAAAAAAGGTGGTGGCAAATCGAAAATAGGCGGAAAGGTCACGGCGAGTGGCTTTGTGATTATTTGTTTAGTGATGCTTGCTGTGGTGGGGACTGTGGTTACTTCTCCATTATTTATTATTGGAATGTTGGATTACAATTTGCAGAAGACTTTGGGATTTAGTCCGACAGTGGCAATTTTGGAAAAGGCGACTGGGTATTTTTTGGGCGAAAAATTGTCTAAGGGCGAAGTGCCGGTAGATTATGCAAGAGATTTAGCCAAGTCTGGTATTCAAGTAGGACAGGTGACAGTAGCAGGTGATTTCGTGCCGACAAATAAGTATATCGCCAACGTGGAAGAACTCAATAAAATCGCTGCGATTGGTAGTGGTTTCCAATTAACTGATGCGGATGGCGAGTTGGCTGTATTATTTGGAGATGAATTAATTAGAGCTGATGACTTTGTAGCTGCAGTGGAGTCTGATCCTAAACTTTATGCGGCTTTTTCGGAAGCAACGGACATTTCAGCTCGGTATTATTATAGTAAAGAGGCGAATGAAGTATTTGATGAGACGGGTGCTTCAAGGAATTCATTTTATGATTTTAAGAGTACGGGTGATGTTGAAATAGACCAAGAAAATTATAATAAGATGTTAGAAAGTGCTTTGGATATAGAATCTGAAGTCAGTGTGAATGGTTTTGGTGAGGATAGTGAATTGAATGTTTCGATGGAAGGTAACGGTAGCGACGTCGTGGAAGAAGTTGCGGACGGAACGACGGGGGCTGATACCACGGATTCTACTGCGAGGGGAGCTCAGATTATGAATGCGGCAGTTTCAGCGGACGAGTCATATAAAGCTGCGGCTGCTTTTGTGGCATTAGAGGAGGTGACGAATCGAGTGAGGCTTGATGGTAGCGGGCCGATGAACGAAACTATGAATATGCTGTATACTCCGACTATTACGACTTATGTAGATGTTAGTACTGGTGAGGAGGTGCAAAAAGAAACGGCAATTATTGACACGCCAAATTTTGCGGCAGCAGCGTCTGAAGGTACTTTTTCAAAAACGGAAGCAATGAGTTTTGCGCGGGATCGGGTTTTGATTTCGACTGGTTCAGCAGATGAGGAGATTATTAAGGAATCTGGGATTAGCACTGATGGACAGAAAAAATCAGACACGATAATTAGCATGCTTGGTCTTTCTAAAGCGGATAAGGGCATACTGGATAAAGCTGCAGATAATATTGATGTGGCTTTGGCGAAGAATTCGGCAGTTTATCAAGGTATAATTGGCGGGAATCGCATTGTGGAAGGTGGCTCGTTTATTTCCAATACGATAAACATGCGATTAATTGCGGCTTTGCCTTCGGATGCTGAGACGGTTTTAGCATATAATCATGAAGCGAGTGATGCTTTGGCGAGGAAGGAGGCGGCTGAGAGGGCAACGTTAAGCCCATTTGATATTTCTTCACCGAATACTTTTCTAGGTAGCATTGCGTATAGTTTTGCAGCTGGACTGATTAGGAATCGTAGTACTCTAGGTGGTGGTTCTGCACTTTCGACGCTTGGTTCGGTAGCAAGTGCAACGAGCGATTCTTTAAATGGTTTGCTGGGAGGAGCGATTGCGGATGGTGAAGATAGCAATTATTTGACTACGTTTGGTGATTATTGTAAGACTCCTGAAGGAGTTAGCTCGAGTGCAGATATTTTTTGCACGCAGACTGGGACGATTACTACAAAATTTCTTAAACGTAAAGAAGAAGATTGGAACATTGATAAAGATGAGTATGAGGAGTTTGTTTTACTGGCTATGGGTCGGAAGCCGACAGTGGGGCTGAAGAATACGGCTGCCTGTGAGGCCTTAGCAGAGAAAAATGCTCTGGAATTTGTAGCAGATCTTTTCGGTGCGTATAGTGTTTGTGATGATATTGATGAAGATGACAAGGGTAAGGTTAACGGCGCAGATTATGTGTTGAGTGATAATAATAGCAAGAGAGCTAAAATGGAAGAATATGCTGGATATGCGCTTTATGATGAAGTCTCTTCACTTCTAGAGGGGAAAGAAAGCACGGCTTATCAAATTAGAAAAGAATATTATGCTAAACATCCGGTTGATAATTCTGCTGCTGGGGTTTTAGCAAGCAGATCGGGGCTTTCAAAAGCAGAAGCGCAAGTGGCTTTGAACTATTATAGTTATTTGGACATGATTGCGAATTATCATTCAGAAACTAGATTTTCTTTTGGAGAGCCTCAAGCTATGATTGAAAAGAATATACTGGTTGAGCATTCTGATAGCATTGCACTTAATTATTATGCCGTGAAACATGGTGAAATTGAATACGACAGCATTAGAAGTAGAAGCTTTGCAGCTTAGTTTGGATTTTTTTGCGCTATAACATGATTTTGATTTTTTGCTAATGTGGAGTATAATGTGAAGAGATATGGACGAGTTAGAAAAGCTAAAAAACGAGCTGAAGAAGGTTAATCTTGAAGCAGCGAAAGTGAGGGATTTGCCACCAGAAAAGCGGGCAAGTTTTGGTAGAGAGATTAACGCAAAAAAGACTGAGATTTTGGAAAAAATTGAAGCCTTTGAAAAATCGTTATTAGACAAGGACGTTGAGCCTCTAGACATTACGGCTTGGTCGGGTGTGAATGAAAAAGAGCCAGAGTTTTATCGAACGGAATTAGGTTCAAAACACCCTTTGATGACGGAATTAGATCGTGTGGCTGGGATTTATCAAATGATGGGCTTTGATATCATGGAATCGCGGCAGCTTGATGATGAATTTCATATGTTTGATAGTTTGAACTTTCCAAAGGAGCATCCGGCGAGGGATGGTTATGATACTTTTCGTACAGAAGAGAATTTGATCCCGCCGGCGCATACTTCAACGATGCAGCACCGAGTTTTGAAGAAATATAAGCATAATTTAGCCGAAGGGAAAGCGATTGCTGTGGCTGTGCCGGGTCGAGTATATCGGAATGAGGATGTGGATGCGACGCATGAGCATACTTTTTACCAATGTGAGGGCGTGTATGTCTCTTCGGATTGCACGATGGGCCAGATGTTGGGAATTTTGAAGGAATTTTTTGAAAAGTATTACGAACAAGAATTGAATATTAGAACTCAGCCGGGATATTTCCCATTTACGGAACCTTCGCTTGAGCTTTTGATTGAAAAGCCAAAGAATATTGGCGGTAAGAAAGGTGATTACCTAGAAATGCTGGGTTGTGGAATGATTCATCCCAATGTGTTAAAAATGGCGGGGATTGATCCGGCAGTTTATCATGGTTTCGCCTGGGGTGGCGGAATTGATCGTTTGGTGATGTTGAAATATGGCCTTTCAGACGTGAGAAATTTTGAAGCGGGTAACCTTAATTTTTTGAGGGAGTTTAACTGATGAGAATATCTTTGAATTGGGTTAAAAAGTACGTCAATATTCCAATCTCGGATGCGGAATTGGTGCGGTTGATTGGCGCGCGGTTAGTTGAAGTAGAAGAAGTGATTGATGAGACGCATAAGTATGACAATATATTTGTAGTGAAGGTAGAAAAGGCCGAAAAGATTCCAGATACGCATTTGACTTTGTGCCAAATTAATGTAGGCGAACTGGAGATCCCGAAAGTTGAAAAAAATGCAGATGGTTTAGTGCAAGTGGTGTGTGGCGCGCCGAATGTGCATGCGGGAATGCTTGCGGCTTGGATTGCACCTGGCGCAGTGGTGCCAGCTTCGGTACATGAAGCGGCTCCTTTTGTAATTGGTAAAAGGAAGATGCTTGGTAAGTTTGATTCTAATGGCATGCTAGCGGCGATGGATGAGCTAGATCTAGGTGATGACCATGAAGGCATTGTAGAAATTGATCCAAATATGGCAAAGCCAGGAGAAGCCTTTGCTGAAGTATTTGATTTAAATGATTTGATTTTGGATATTGAGAATAAATCTTTGACACACCGTCCGGACACATTTGGATTAATAGGGTTTGCGAGAGAGGTAGCTGGGATTTTGGGACAAAAATTTGAGTGTGATTATTTGTCTGAAAAATTGCCGAATTTGCCAGATAAAAAGGCACCAGTTAGTATTACTATCACCGATGAAACGATTTGTCCGAGATATTCGGCTGTAATACTAGAAAAACATGGTGAAATAAAAAAGAAGTATTTGAACTTGCAAGATACTTTGCTGGCAAAAGCGGGCATGCGTCCAATTGATCCGATTGTGGATGCAACGAATTATTTGATGCTTTTGACTGGTCAACCGCTTCATGCATTTGACTATGATAAGTTTGTAAAAGTGGGTGGAAGTGAAACACCAAAGGTGATTGTACGTTTAGCGCGAAAAGGCGAAAAGTTGGTGCTTCTAGATGATGAAGAAATTGAATTAAACGAAAATGATATAGTGATTACTTCAAATGACAAGCCAGTAGCATTGGCCGGTGCGATGGGTGGCAAATCTACCATGATTGACGAAAATACGAGAAACATTTTGGTAGAATCGGCGACGTTTAGTTTATATAATTTACGCAAAACCCAGATGTCGCATGGAATTTTTTCGGAAGCAATTACTAGATTTACAAAAGGACAGCCGGCATATCAAACTTTGCCAGTTGCGCTTAAATGTGCAGATATGTTGAAAGATGGTTTTGCAATAGATGCGGTAGCGGATGAATACCCGGATCAGCAGTCGAAGAATGTTGTGAAAATTACAACAGATGAAATTAATGATTTGCTGGGAACTAATTACCAAAAAGATTTGATTGTGAATACTCTTTCTAATGTAGAGTTTAAAGTTGAACCTGATGGCGATACGCTTTGTATTACTGCACCTAGTTGGCGTACAGATATCCATATTGAAGAAGATATTATTGAGGAGATTGGCAGGTTGCTTGGTTTTGACAATATCGAACCAGTTTTACCACTTCATGCTACAGCCGAGAAGAACGCTTTGTTTGAATTAAAGAAGTATATTCGTGATCTTTTGAGCAAATATGGTGCGAATGAAGTGTTAACTTATAGTTTCGTGAGTGGCAATGTGCTTGAAAAAGCAGGTTTGAATACGGATAACTCGTATAAAATCGTTAATTCGATTTCGCCTGATTTGCAATTTGTGCGGCAGTCAATCATGCCGAGTTTACTTGATAAAGCATATTTGAATGAGAAATTGCCAGTCGATCAATTTGCGATTTTTGAGATGAATAAGGTTTATCGAAAAGATTTGGGGATGGATGATGAGAACGTACCTCAAGAAAAGATTTCACTGGGTTTTTTGGTGGCGGAACGTAAAAATAACCAGACTGCTTTTTATTTGGCAAAGAAATATGTTGCCAAATTGTTTGAAGAATTGAACATTGAAGTTGATTATCTATCGGTGAAACAAAACAATCCTGAAATTTTGCCATTTGAGCCGAAAAGAACGGCTGAAATTTGGGCTAATGGTGAGTATTTGGGCATAGTAGGTGAATTTAAGAATTCGGTGAGGAATAACTTTAAGTTGGCGCCATTTTTGGCTGGGTTTGAAATTGATCTTCTAAAAATTCTTAATATGGCTTCATTAAAAAAGACAGTTTGCTTTGGTCAGAAGAAAATTGAGGATTTGACTATTACGACGGATAAGACTTACGCTGAAGCTTTGGAGGAAGTGCAAGCGAAATATCCAAATGCAAAGATTATGCCAGGTACAATTTATCAAGCAGAAGGCCAAAAAACTCGTAATATTACATTTCACATAGAACTTATGCTATAATAGTATTATGATTCTTCTAGATTCTGTAACAAAGAGATATCCGGGCGATCCAGAACCGGCGCTTGATCATGTTTCGCTACATATCGAGCCGAATGAATTCGCATTTTTGGTGGGTAAGTCTGGGGCTGGTAAGTCGACCCTAATGAAGATGATTACTAAGGAAGAGAATCCAGATTCTGGTAAGATTATTATCGGTGGGATTGATTTGGATTATGTAAAAAAGCGTCATATTCCGGGCTATCGACGACGACTAGGTGTGGTATTCCAGGATTTTAAACTTTTACCACGTAGAACGGTTTATGAAAATGTAGCTTTTGCACTTGAGATTGCTGGAATGAGCGGAAAAGAGATTCGTCGGACAGTACCGAAAGTTTTGGAACTGGTGGATTTGTTAGATCAGGCGAAAAAGTTTCCGGATCAATTGTCTGGTGGTCAGCAGCAAAGAGTTTCGATTGCAAGAAGTGTAGCAAGACAGCCAAAGATTTTGATTGCGGATGAGCCGACGGCTAATCTTGACAAGTTGACAACGCAAGAGATTATTCAACTTTTGAAGAAGATTAATGATTTTGGCACGACGATTTTGGTGACTACTCACAATGAGAATATTGTGAATAATTTGCAAAAGAGAGTGATTACTTTGAAGAATGGCAAGATTGTGAATGATCAAAAAGCGAATGGCATCTATAAACTGGATGAAACGCCGGTACCAAAGGTGCCAGAACGAAAAGTTCAAGTACCTGGTCATGCTTTGAGACAAAGAAAGAAGGTAATCTAATATGGTAGATCAGAAAGCTGAAAGCGAGAAAAAGCTGAAGAAGGTTTCGAAAAAGAACCTACACACGATGCAAAAGACTCGAAAGCGACATTTAGTGCGCGAAAGAGTGAGAATCGTGAAGTATGGGACACGTGGTTTTACACGTAATATTTGGTTATCTAGTGCGGCGACGGCGGTAATGGCAATTACTCTGATTATTCTTTTTGTAACGATTGTGGCAAGCGTGATTTTGACAAATACTGCCGAGATGATGAAGGATAAAATTGATATTACGATTTATTTCAAACCTAATACGACTGAAGAAGAACTCGGTAAGTTGACGGAAGCTATTTCGCAGGATCCAAATATTAAGCAAGTCGAGACTTCAACCTCGGAAGAAGAATACGAAAAATTCTTGGCCGAGAATGAAGGCAGCGATGAGATTATGAATATTTTGGATGAAGATATGAAGAAGATGATGGTGAATAAGATGCAGGCAACGATGCGGATTAAAGTATATGATGTCGATAATCTTGATAGTATTAAGAAGTTAGTGGATGAAGGTGAATTGTTTAGAAAGTATACAGATAAGGAAATGGCGCCGACTTATGATGTGAATCGAGCCGAGATTGCAACGATTACTTCCTGGGCAAGAATTGCTAGAACTGGTGGTATGATTCTCGCCGCAGTATTTTTGGTGATTTCGATTTTGATTATTTTCTCTACAATTCGGATGGCAATCTTTTCGCGTCGTGAAGAGATTTATATGATGAAATTAGTAGGTGCGGATAAGAGCTTTATTCGCGGTCCGTTTTTGATTGAGGCAGAGATCTGCGGTATTATTGCAGGTTTAATTGCGGCAACATCTTCTTATTTTGGTTTCAAATTCCTTTCTCCAAAACTGGCAAATTATGGTATCAATGTTGATTCGATTAACGAGCTGCTTGACTCAAACAAACTGCTTCTAGTTTATTTGGCTTTCGTGCTCGCTGGAATGCTGATTGGCAAGATTTCAGCGCGCTTAGCAGTGTCTAGATACTTGCATAAGACTTGATGCTTATGTTATAATAATAAGTATGAACATTATGAAAAATAAAAAAGTTAGAATTGTCTTTTCGGTTGTAGTTTTGATTGGTTTGATGGTACCTAGTATTAAAGTAGGAGCGATTTCTTTGGCTTGTCGAAATTCTGCAGCTTGTCGTGAAGCGGCAGCAAAGGAAGAGGAAGCAAATAGAAATGCCGCAAAAGCGGAGAGTTCGGCAAATGCTTATCAAATGAAGGTGAATGAACTTTCGGTGGTGATTGCAGGGAAAGAAGCTGAAATTGCAGAAACTGAAGTAAATATTAAAGAATTGAAACAAAAGATAGAGGAAACTGAGGAAAAATTACAAGAAGAACAGGAAGCTTTGGCGACACTTTTAGTCAATATGCATTTCGAATCTGATGCGGAACCGATTAAAGTTTTAGCGGGGGCCAATTCAATTTCGGATTTAGCTGAAAAAGCCGCACGTGAAGCAGTTGCTAAGGAGCAAATTAGTGTTTCGGCGAATAACGTAAAGGAGACGAAAGCAAAACTTGAGGCAGATAAGGCTGAAGTGGAAGACTTATTAGGTCAACAGAAATCTGCGCGTGCGTCATTGGTATCGAAGCAGGCGGAACAGAAGGAGTTGGTTGAAAAGTATGAAAATGACGCTGAGGCGTATACAGAGATTGCAAAAGAGCAAGCCGCTAAGAAGCGTGCGGCGGAAGAAGCTGAGCAAAAGAAGAATCCAAATCTTTATGGTGGTGGTAGATTTTATTCTGGCGCGAATACTTACTATTGGCAGGATCGTTGTCCAGAGCAGCAAGATTGGGGCTTTTCAGTTTATCCTGGTATAGGTGTGATTGGTGGGTACTTATGTGAGTGTACGAGTTATGCTGGTTGGAAAGCGTTTGAAAACTATGGCATTGTGATTTCTTTCTGGGGTGATGCGAAGAGCTGGGATGGTTCGGCAAAGCGACGAGGTTATTCTGTCGATCATGATCCAGCGGCGGGTACGATTGGCCAGTTTTACAGTGGGCCTTATGGACACGTTTTCTGGGTTGAAAGTGTAAATGCGGATGGTTCGATTAATATTTCTGAATATAATAACTATTGGTCTACTGGCCAATTAACTGGCTCTTATCACATGGGTGATTTTGGTTCGCAGACGATTTCGGCAGCACAGGCGAGATCTTATAATTATATCCATTTGAAATAATGGTTATTTTTAATAATGTAGTTTTTTGATGGTATAATAGAGAATATGGATGATAATTTAGAGTGGAATGAGAAAAAAGTTAGCTTAGGCAATGCTATTATCATTTCGGTAGTTCTTTTGATAATTGGCGTTATAATTGGACTGAATTGGCGGAATTTATTTGGTAATTTTGGTCCCTTTTTGGGTTTTAATGTAAACGACTCTGAAGTAGATTGGTCTTCTTTAGACGATGTTTATAATGAATTAGCGAATACTTATAATGGTGATTTCTCGAAAGAGGATGTAGTCGAAGGTGCAAAAAAAGGCTTGACGGAGGCTTTGGGAGATAAATATACAGTTTATATGGATGCGGAAGAAGCGGAACAATTCGATGATGATTTGCATGGTAATGTAGGAGCGGGGATTGGCGTCGAAATGGGACTTCGTGATGGGTATGTGAGAGTTCTCCGGACTTTGCCAGATAATCCGGCCAGAAAAGCAGGGATACTGGCTGGTGATATTTTGTATAAGATAAATGGGGAAGAGGTTTACGATCTTTCTACGGAGGAAATTTCTAAAAGAGTGCGAGGTGATGCTGGTACAGAAGTTGAGATTTCAGTAGTGAGGGATGGTAAGGAAAAGACTTTTAAAATGGTGAGAGAGACGATTAATAATGTATCGGCTTATGTAGAGTACGATGACAAGATGGCGATTGTGACCGTTACGCGTTTTGATGATGATACTGGGAAAATTGTCGAAGGATTTGCAAATGAGTTTAAAGATAAAGGCGTAAAGAAAGTAATACTGGACTTGAGGGGAAATGGTGGTGGTTTTGTGACGGCGGCGAAAGATCTTTTGAGCCTTTGGTTAGATGGACAGGACATTTTGTTGCAGAAATCAAAACATTTTGGTGATGAAAAAATGACTTCGAATTCTGGTAAGGCGATTTTGAAGGATATGGAGACGGTGGTATTAGTAAATGGAACGACAGCTTCTTCTTCAGAGATTGTAGCGGGTGCCTTGCAAGATTATAAAAAAGCCACAATTGTAGGCGAGCAAACTTATGGTAAAGGTGTGGTGCAAACTTTGCATAATTTTTCGGATGGTTCGAAACTGAAGGTTACTACTGCGGCTTGGTATACGCCGAAAGAGCGTTCAATCAACGGAACTGGCATTGAACCAGACATTGTGGTTGAACGAAGTTTTGAAGATATTAATGCTATGCGGGATCCACAAATGGACAAAGCGAAAAAGTTATGAAAGTCGTAATTGCTACAGCCGTATATTATCCGCAAATAAATGGGGTGGCAGTGTTTTCACATAATTTAGCGTGTGGTTTGGCCAAGCGTGGTTTAGAAGTAATGGTTTTATGTCCGTCGCAGACTGGTAAATCGTACACGCGAACGATAGACGGTGTGAAGACGGTTTATTTAAGATCGGTGGAAGCAAAAGTTTATCCGGATCAAATTCATGATGTACCGGAAAAGAAGAAGTTTTTGGGGTTGAAATGGCCTAGATTGATATATAAGAATGGTTTTAGGGTTTCGGTATTTCCGCAGCTAGAAGTAAAAAGGGCTTTAGACGAATTTGAACCAGATGTGGTACATGTGCAGGTATCGGATCCGATTGGACTTTCGGTAGTTTCTTACGCGCGGAAAAAAGGAATTCCAGTGGTGACGACGGAGCATAATCAGCCAGAAGTTTTGACGGAGCCGCTTCATATTCCTGGGTTTGTGAGAAAACCGACTAATTATCTCTTGTCAGCGTATTTTCGTAATCGACAGAGCAAAAGTGATTTTGTGACGATGCCAACGGAAATGGCGATTTCAAATTTAATCAAGAATGGGACGGAATTTCCGGTGCCAGTGGCGGCGATTTCAAATGGGGTGGATCTTTCTAATTTTAAGCCAGGAAAGCCGGCAGTGGCAGTATTTGAAAAATATGGGCTTAATAAAAATTATAAGACTGTATTAAACTTGGGAAGACTAGATCCGGAGAAAAAAGTGGGGATTTTGATTGAGGCTTTTTTGAAAGTGGAGCAGGAGTTAAAGGATGCACAGCTTGTCATTGTGGGTGATGGAGTAGATAAGAATCATTTGATGAAGATGGCAGAAGGGCATTCCAATATTCATTTTTTAGGTAGGATTGTGCCGCCGGAGTTATATCAAGTTTATCGTTTAGGTGATGTGTTCGCGACAGCTTCGGAAATTGAGACGCAGGGAATTGTGTTAATTGAGGCGGCGGCCTGTGGGATGCCTTTAATTGCTGTGGATAAAGGAGCAGTGGCAGAGGTTTGTCAGGACGGCAAGAATGGTTATCTTTGTAATCCTGGTGCGGTGAATGAAATAGCAGCAGCGATGGTAAAAATACTGTCTGATGATAAGATGCGAACTGGGTTTTCGAAAAAGTCGCTAGAGATTGCTAGGGGGCATGATTTTGAGCGGACATTAGATCGATTTATTAATATTTATCAAAAAGTAATTAGTAGTAAAGAAGCTAAATAGTTTTTGACAAGAAAAAAGCCCGAGTATTAGCTCGGGCAAAGAGGCGCTATTTGATTTTGACCCAGATGAAGTCAGCTGGACCATCTTTGGAAATCGTATAGGTTTTATTCTTATACGTTGTGGAGATGATTTGGTGGTCAAGTGTGGTACCTTCGTACCAAACCACTGTACCAAATTCGCCTTTTTTGGGATCAATGCCAACAAAATAACCATTGCCGCTAGGTACACTTACGATAGTAGTATAACCTGCTTCGGCTAAAAACTGGACCCATCTTTTGGCGTCTAGTCTTTCTTTCGAGGTTTTCTGTGGCCAAGTGCCGGTTGTTTCGAATATTTTCCAGGCTACATAGCTAGTTGCATATTTGACTATGCAGCCACTTTGATCAGAAATTAGCGAATAATTTTCCTCACTGTCATCTTCTTCCCAATTAGCAAATTCTGGGTGAGAGTATGGCAGCGGATAGGTATCAATTAGATTCCAGATAGCATTTTCTTCTATTGACGCACATTTAGCGTGAAATGCTTGATATTCCGAAATCTTTTCTTGAGCCTTTTCGCTCTCCCAATATTGCTGTGCTATTTGTCGGTATCTGCTTCGATAGAATTGTCGACTAAGCCGGATTTTGTTCCATTTTCGACATGACATTCTGGCACAAAAATTGGCTTTATTGATATTGAAGTTGGCCATTTTTTGCTCCCCCCTCTCTAGTTTTTAAAAAGCGCCCGTTTCTTTATTATACCACTTATTCTAACTACCGTCAAGGGAGGAAAAGAGAGAACCTTATGAAACTAAGTTGGCTTTTTGTGTTTTATGCAGTTCTAATAAGTTTTAGAGATTTTTGAGAGCACGCTTGATGGCGGGACGATCAAAGCCTTCGATTTTCTGGTCGCCAATTACAGTGACTGGTACAGAAGTAATGCCTTTTTCTTTGGTGGCATCTAATTCTTCGTATTCGATGCCTTGTTCATCGAGCCAGTCCATGAGGGCGTGGCAATAAGGACAAGTGGTTGTTGTATAAACTTTAATCATAGATTCATTATACCATAAACTGCGATACCAGTGGCGACGGAAACGTTGAAGGATTCTTTTTGACCGCGCATGGGGATTTCGACAAAAAGATCAATTATATCATAGAGTGAATTTTTGATGCCATTAACTTCTTCCCCTAGGATGAGTATAATTTGATCTTTTAATTTGCCCTTCAGCTTAGAGTCATTTAAATTGAAAATCGGGACGTTTTGGATATTGTTTTCGAGGCCGACAATTTGATATCCCTGTTTTTTAAGATTTTTCAAGTCTGAAATTATATCATCAGATGAATAAACATCTAGCATATCTTCAGCACCGAGAGCGGTTTTGTGGATTTCGTGGTCTAATTTGGCGCGGAGATGTGGCAACAATTTGGCATCATGCACTCTAGGGGTGTAACCAGAGAGGATGGCTTTAGAGACACCGAAGCCTTCGGCGGTGCGCAAAATGGCTCCGACGTTATAGGTCGAACGGATGTTGTCCAACACCAAAATTATTTTCATCCCTATATTATATGATATAATTGGTGATATGGAAAGATATGACCCGTTAAAAATTGAAGCAAAATGGCAAAAAAAGTGGGAAGAGACCGAAGCCTTTAAAGCTACGGAAAAACCAAATGTGCCTAAAATGATGGTGGCGGAGATGTTCCCGTATCCTTCGGGGGCAGGTTTGCACGTAGGGCACGTGCGAAATTTTACCATCGTAGATGTTTTGACGCGGTTTTATGAGCAACAACGGTTGAACGTAATGCGGCCGTTTGGGTATGATACTTTTGGATTGCCGGCGGAGAATTATGCGATTAAGACTGGGCGTTCGCCGAAAGAAGTAACGACGGAAAACGTGGCGAATTTTCGCAAGCAGGCGAAAAGCTTGGGCTATGCGATTGACTGGACACGTGAGATTAATACTTCGGATCCCGAATATTATAAGTGGACACAATGGTGCTTTTTGCAGTTATTTAAGAAGGGTTTGGCTTATCAAAAAGAGTCGTATCAATGGTGGTGTCCGGTAGATCAGACCGTGCTGGCAAATGAGCAAGTGGAAAATGGTAAGTGCTGGCGGTGTGGGCATGAAGTTGAAAAGAAAAAGATGAAGCAGTGGTTCTTCAAGATTACGGATTATGCGGATGAATTACTAGAAGATATTGATGCGCTGGATTGGCCCGAGAAGATTAAAACAATGCAGAGAAACTGGATTGGTCGGAGCGTAGGCGCAGAAATTGACTTTGCAATTGTTCAAGACTCTCGCAAGATTACTGTCTTTACTACTCGTCCTGATACAATTAAGGGTGCGACGTTTTTGGTATTGGCGCCAGAATATCCTGGGCTTGACTTTATCGTTTCGGATGATGCAAAGGACAAGGTTGAGGCTTACAAAGCTGCGGCGATTAAAAAGTCGGAGATTGAACGCCAAGAGAATAAAGAGAAAACCGGCGTATTTACTGGTGCATATGCAATTAATCCCGCAACGAAAGAAAAGATTCCAATTTGGGTGGCAGATTATGTGTTAGCCGGCTATGGGACTGGTGCAATTATGGGTGTGCCGGCGATGGATGACCGTGATCATGAATTTGCTGAAAAGTTTGATCTGCCAATTGTGGAGACGGAGTTGGTAGACCGTGATGCTTATGGTACGTTGAAAACGACTTACCGAATGCGCGATTGGCTGATTAGTCGTCAGCGTTATTGGGGTTGTCCAATTCCGATTGCTTACGATAAAGAGGGTAACCCACATGCAATCCCAGAAGACCAGTTGCCAGTATTGTTGCCAGAGATAAAGGACTATAAACCAGATAAATCGGGACGTTCGGCGCTTGCCAAGGCGAAGGATTGGTTAAAAGTGAAGTTGCCAGTAAAAGATCCAAAGACTGGTGAGACTCATATGGAAGAAATGACGCGTGAGACCGATACACTGGATGGCTATGCTTGTTCTTCGTGGTATTTGTGGCGTTATGCTTCACCTCACGACAAAAAAGCGGCGTGGGATCCTGAAGCGATTAAGTATTGGGAGCCAACTGATGTGTATGTGGGTGCAGATCACGCAGTGGCGCATTTACTTTATATTCGTTTTTGGTGCAAATTCTTTGCAGATCAGGGTTACTTACCGTTTAGGGAGCCAA
Source organism: Candidatus Saccharimonadota bacterium (assembly GCA_017515205.1). Taxonomy (GTDB): domain Bacteria; phylum Patescibacteriota; class Saccharimonadia; order Saccharimonadales; family Saccharimonadaceae; genus Nanosyncoccus. Next base: position 221,910 of record JAFWHN010000001.1, on the reverse strand, counting down.
TTAAAAAGTTGATTTATCATGGTTATATTAATGCGCCTGATGGCAAGAAAATGAGCAAATCTAAGGGGAATGTAATTGACCCGCTAGATGTGATTAACGATGGTTATGGAGCGGATACATTACGCACCTATGAGATGTTTATCGGGCCGGTGGAATTAGACGCGGCTTGGGATCCGAGAAGCGTTGGTGGGGTGTATCGTTTTCTCAATCGATGCTGGAATTTGCTTGATGATGTCGTTAAAACAGATAAAAATCTTGTCATTCGCAATAAGACTGTCAAAAAGGTAACTTCTGATATTTATAAGTGTCAATTCAATACAGCGGTAGCTGCACTGATGGAATATGTGAATGAACTGTATAAAAATGGAGCAACAAAGGAAGACTTAATTGTGCTTGCGAAATTGCTGAAACCCTTTGCACCACACCTTGCTTCAGAGATGTTGGAAAAATTGGGGGCCGATGATGAGTGGCCGAAGTGGGATGAGAAATATTTGTCCTCGGACACTGTTGAAGTAATTGTACAGGTGAATGGTAAACTGCGGGCTAATTTGAAGGTGAATACTGAAGATTTAGACGATGAACAAAAAATCATTGATGTGGCGCTTGGTTTAGATAAGATTAAAAAATACACCAAAGATGGCATTAAAAAGACGATTTTCGTGAAAAAAGCAAAGCTATTGAATTTTGTAGTATAAGGGGTGGATTCTTGACAAACTGGCCTATTTTTGATATAATAAAAGGATGTAGGTTTAAAAAGCTATGTCCTTTTATAATTGGGGCTAAGGAGGGCGATATGGTGTCAGCAACGTTTATTTTGATTGGTTTGATCATATTGTGTATTCTATTCATACAAAAGTAGGTTTAAAGGAGGGGGTCAAATGAAAGGCAACTATTATTATTTGATTGCACTGGTACCCTTGTCAGCGGTTGTAGTGCTTTTTGCAATGTATTTTTTCGCTGGTTATTCGCCTGGCATGCGTGTTAAATTCTTCGGAGCTCGGAACTATCGTATTAAATTCAAATATGCGAAAGTAGACGTTTTCGGGCCAGGCTGTGAAAAACAGCTTAGTGATTTGATGTATTGGCTTGAAAGAGTCGTGAATCATATTTGCCTGTATGAGCTAAAAGAATACTATTTTACAAAGGAGGAAGTACAATCCCTTGCAGAAGAATATTATAACAATTTACATGCTCTTTATGCGATAAAAGAGGGTGTAAAGAAGGGAAGGCTCGATAAAGGTGAGTATCGTATCTCGTTGGACTTTTTTAAAGGAAGGACAACAAAGGCGATTGATGATTTGCGCAAGCTTAATAAAGAGTTGGTGCAGAAAATCAATGAGCAAGACGATGCTCGTGAGAGAGAGTTGCTCAAAGATCAAGCGGAACAGAAGTACAGTTGGTGTTAGCCCCAAAGATGCCTCGTCAGAAATGACGGGGCGTTTTTATTTTTAACTTGCGAAGTGCTAAAAAACGTGATAAAATTAATAAAATTATCTATTAAACTAAAAGGAGTAAAATGCCTGAACCTAAGAAACAAAGTAGCCCGAGAAAAACTGGGCTTCGTAGGAGTCATCTTAGATTGAAGTTGGCACGGAGCGTTAATAAAGTTTCGCCTGTGAAAGCTTTTGAAACTAAGAAAAAGACACCAAATTTAAAAGTTAAAACTAAGAAGTAAGAGAAGATTAAAATGGCAAGTAATCGACATTTAGGTAGAGTAATTGTTCTACAAAGCTTGTATGAGTATGAACTAAGGACTTTAGCGGGTGATGGAAGCGTCGATTTGGACATTATCGTGGCAAAAAATATTGAGCCATACGAAAAGGCATTAGGCGATACGGAATTTGTGTATAATTTGGCGCATAAAGTAGCGGAGAATTTCGAGACTTTAGATAAGGCTTTACAGCCGATGGCGCCAGAGTGGCCGATTGATTCGATTGCGGCGATTGATCGAAATGTCCTGAGGATGGGGCTATATGAACTTTCGGAATGCCAGGATTCGATTCCACCGAAAGTGGCCATTAATGAGGCTGTGGAACTAGCAAAAGCTTTTGGAAGTGAAAATTCCTCAAAGTTTATCAATGGGGTGCTAGGAACTGCCTACAAAAAATTAGGTATTAGTGAAGAGAAACAAGATGGACCAAAAGACAAAACCGTCAGAAGAACCGACGGCGAGAAGAGCTCTAAAGGTTCCAGAAGCACTGCCGACGGAAAGGATTAAAGAGTCAACTCTCGATAAAATTAAATCAGCTGTTTTTCATCGGAAAGTAGCAATTCAGGAGATTGTAAGAGAACCGACTTCTGGTGGTATTGTTTTTCGTTTTACTAAAGATAGAAAAGATATTGAGATTTTATTGATTCAGGATTCAAAAGAACGGTGGACAATTCCAAAAGGCCATATTGAACCTGGTGAAACAGCGAAAATGACAGCGAGACGAGAAATTGAAGAGGAAACAGGGTTGAAAAATATTTCGATTTTGACTTGGTTGGGGAAGATACACTTTAAATATCGTAGGATAGATAAATTAGTTTTAATGACGACTCAAATTTATTTGGTACAGGCATTAGATAGTCATGAAACGCCAACACCAGAGAAGTGGATGAAGGGAATTCGTTGGTTTTCTTTTGCCGAAGCTCTTGAGGTAATTGAATATGAAGATATTGAAAAATTAATGTTGATTGCTAAGAAGAAAATTAGATCAGGTGAATATAATGGTTAAAAAGGAGGAAAATGGATTTAGCACCATATGAGGAATTTGCAAAAGAGAAGTTAGGAATTAAGTTTAACAATATTAATCTTTTGGTGACTGCTTTAACGCATCGGAGTTATGTAAATGAGCATCGAAAAACGGTGCATGAACATAATGAACGTTTGGAGTATTTGGGTGATGCTGTACTCGAACTAGTTTCTTCGGATTTTTTGTATCGGAAATATCATATACCAGAAGGGGTGATGACGGCTGTGAGGGCAGCCTTGGTTCGGACAGAGTCAATTGGTGAAGCAGGCAAAGAGCTAGGTTATGAGCCGTTGGTGCGTATGTCTCGGGGTGAATTAAAAGGGACAGAGAGAGCTCATGATTCGATTTTGGCGGATTGTTTTGAGGCGGTTTTAGGAGCAGTTTATTTGGATCAAGGTTATGAAGCTGCACGAAGGATTGTCAATGAACATATTCTTTCGAAAGCTGATAAGGTAATAGAAGAAGGCTCATGGCGTGATCCGAAGTCTTATGTCCAGGAATTAGCGCAGAAATACGATGGAGCGACGCCGACTTATCGAACTTTGAAAGAAGAGGGTCCAGATCACGATAAGAAGTTTACGGTGGGGATTTACGTGAACGAGAAGCTGAAGGGAACTGGTACAGGTCATTCAAAACAGGAAGCGCAAACTGAGGCCGCTAAAGAAGGCGTAAAAAAATATACTACTGAGTATTTAAAGTAGATTTTTAGTCATTTTGGTATTAGAGGTTATCTGCTTGATTTTTTTGATATTTTGTGATATAATAGTATTTAGAAGTTATTGCTGCCGGATTTCATCTAGATTGGAGGTGGGTACATGGCAGAGAACATTAAAGATTCGAAACAGTCGAAGCAGAAAAGTTTTTCAGATGAATTTATTGGTTTGTACTGGACAGCTGTACTTGCTATAGTTGATGCAGCCGGTAAGTATGCTGCAGCAATTAAGCTGAGGGCTAATTATCTTGACCCTTCTACAGAACATATGGTAAAAGATGTGGTGGACCGTTATTATAATGGTCGCTTACAGAATATCAATGATGAAATTGATTTGCGTCAAAAATCTTTTGACGCAAAAGTCGAAAAATTTAACATTCTCTGTAGCCAAGCTGGGATGACTTCTGTTACGAAGCCAGCCAGGTTATTAAATCTGTTGCTTGATGAGAAACGTCGAGTTTCTTATCGCGGAAAGGCGAGACGGAGAATGAAAAGTGGCAAGATTTGCCGTTTGCAAGACTTTGAAAAATAATGACTGTTTGAGTCATTTTCCTTTTGCTCCATTGCTGGACTTGCCTTGGCAATCGGAGCTCTCCTTTCGATGGAAGGGGGGAGTCTGAGACCTCCCCCCTTTTCATTTGTTTTGAAATATGCTATAATGATTTTGATTAATAATTAAGGAGAAAAAATGCTAGCGATTCGCATGCAACGTAATGGCCGAACGCATTCCCCTGCGTATCGGATAGTCGTCCAAGAATCACAGCGTCATCCACTTTCGGGACGCGTGGTTGCTTTGGTCGGCAACTACAATCCCGCAACCAAGGCTTTAACTTTGGATAAAAAAGCGGTGGAAAAATATTTAGCTAATGGAGCACAACCTTCTTCACGCGTAGCTTTGATTTTGAAGAAAAATGGTGTGAAGCTGCCAAAATGGTACAAAGAGCCAAATCCTAAAAAAGTAGCAGCCAAACATGCTGATAAGTTACGTAAGAATCAGCCGAAAGAAGCTGCGGCGGAAGCTCTGGCGGATGAACCGAAGGCTGAACCAGCTGCGGAAGAGTCAGCTTCAGAAGAACCGGCTGAAAAATAATTAATCGTATTTTTGTGCTATAATATAAGCATTATAATTAAAAAACGGAGGAATCATGGCTACTATCGACCAGCAATTTGTAGAATATATCGTTAAGACTTTAGTCAATAATCCAGATGGAGTAGAAGTAGATCGTAAGATAGATGAGAAAGGTGTGCTTTTATCTCTGACCGTTGATCCGAGTGATGTAGGTCGTGTGATTGGTAAAAGAGGTGTAACCGCGCAAGCGATTAGAGTTTTGCTTAGAGCACTTGGTACTAAGCAGGATGCTAGATACAATTTGAAGATTGTAAATACTGATGAGGATGGAGCGCCGTCCCGTGAGGGGAAGGCTGAGGAGAAACCGGCTGAGAAAAAGACGGAAGTTGAAAAACCTGAGGAAGTTGCAGCAGATGACGAAGAAGTAGAAAAAGAGGATGAAAAATCTGAAGGAGATTCTTCAGAACTTGCTGAGAAAACTAGAGCAGAGATGGCTGATCTTGATGATCTAGATATTTAATCTGCTTTTAAAAACTAGTCCAGTAGGGCTAGTTTTTTTTGTGGAAAAGTAAAAAAGTAGGTAAAAATCGTGTTGACAATGCTTTTTAAGCGTGTATAATTAAACATAAGCTAACTAACTGCGAGTCAGCTTTTGGAATGAATAGTTGAGAGATTTATCTATGTCTAAAGAATGCCTGCCGTTGGGCATTTTTTGGTTCAAGCAAGGTCTTGCGAAATTTTATTTTGTGTGATAAACTTGGTTACAAGAAGTAGTGTGCCCTGTTTTTTATAACTTTGTGGGAGCTGGCGACTCTCTGGGGGAAGGCAGGCAGTAATCTTCGGCGCTGAGACAATTTGTGACGCAGAGCTTAGGTGTTCTGTTGCTGGAATTGTCGAAAAAAGATTAATAACACTAATAAAATAAGAGGTAGAATGGCTACAAAACCAAAGTCAGGTGCAAGAGTATTCTTCACCGAGGGTGACCAAGCTTTGCCTATTCCGGATCTTACGGCACACCAAAAAGATTCGTGGGCAGACTTTGTCAAAAACGGGCTGCGGGAAGTTTTTGCTGAGCTAAATCCGATCGACGATTACACTGGGCAAAAGTTATCTCTCAGATTCAAAGATTATTATTTTAAAGATCCAAAAGAAACTGAACAGGAAGCGAAATATAATTTGGCGACCTATGAAGCGCCGCTTCATGTTTTAGTGGAACTGGAAAACAAAACTACAGGTCAAAAGAAAGAACAGGATATTTATTTCGGTGATTATCCTTGGATGACCGAAAGGGCTACTTTCATTATTAATGGCACTGAGCGGGTAATTGTTTCACAATTGATTCGTTCTGCTGGTGTGTTTTTCAATGCAACTACGATTGGCCTTCGTAACTATTATGGTGCCAAGGTTATTCCGAGTCGGGGTGCTTGGTTAGAATTTGAAACAGCTGCAAATGGTGCGATGTACGTCAAAATTGATCGTCGTCGAAAGATTCCAGTTACTACGTTTTTGCGAGCCCTTGGTATGTCGCAATCTGAAATCAAAAAGCAATTTGAAAAGGTTGATAATGGCGAGAAGAGTTACATTGATGCAACTCTAGAAAAAGATACTTCTTCGACTCAGGGTGAGGCTTTGCTTGAAGTTTATCGTAGATTACGTCCTGGTGATTTAGCCACAGTAGAAAATGCTAAATCAATGATTGAAAGGACTTTCTTTGATCCGAAGCGTTATGATTATTCTGATGTGGGCCGGTTTAAGATTAACCGAAGACTTGGTTTTGATACGCCGAATAAACCAGAGTTTCGTACTTTGCAGATGAAAGACGTTACTGCAATTGTGGCAGAGATGATTCGTTTGAACAATACTCAGGAAGCGCCGGATGATATTGATTCACTTTCGAATCGTCGCGTGAAATTAGTGGGCGAGTTGGTGCAAAGACAATTTCGTCTAGGGATGCTTCGTTTGCAACGTAATATTCTAGACCGAATGTCGATGGCGAGCCTAGATGATGTAACGCCGTCTCAGCTTTTGAATTCGCGTCCAGTAGTGGCAGCAGTGAAAGAATTCTTTGCTACCTCACAACTTTCACAGCTGATGGACGAAGTCAACCCATTTTCTGAATTGGCGCACAAAAGACGTCTAAGTTCGATGGGGCCTGGTGGTTTGACTAGGGAAAGAGCTGGCTTTGATGTACGTGATGCTCACCCGACTCATTATGGTAGAATTTGTACCGTAGAAACGCCAGAAGGTGGTAACGTAGGCTTGGTTTTGAACTTTGCAACTTATGCCAAGATTAATAAATATGGTTTCATCGAAGCTCCTTATCGAGTAGTAAAGAATGGTAAGGTGACTGACGAAGTAGTTTACATGGATGCCGATACCGAAAACGATATGGTGATTGCAGATGCTTCAGTGAAACTCGATAAAAATGGTAGGTTTGTAGAAGACTGGGTTTCGGCTCGTGTACATGGCGCGCCAGCCCAGGTAGAAGCGAAAAAAGTTACTCATATTGATGCAGCACATAAGGAAATTTTGGGTGTTTCAGCATCCTTGATTCCATTTGTCGAGAAAAACCGTGTTGACCGTTCTTTGATGGCCTGCGCAATGCAGAAACAGGCAGTGCCACTATTGAAACAAGATAGTCCAGTAGTGGGAACTGGTATTGAGCGTGAGATTGCTAAGAATACGCCACAGCTTATTATGGCTTCCGGAAGCGGTGTAGTGAAAAAAGCAGATGGTGAAAGCGTAATTGTAACTTATGATAAGGGTGGCGATAAAGAATATAAATTACAACATTTTGAGAAGACGAACGACGATCGTTGTTACAATCAACATACTGTAGTAGCACGTGGTCAAAAGGTGAAGAAAGGTGATGCTTTGATTGAAGGTGCTTCAATTGCTGACGGCGAGTTAGCACTGGGGCGTGATCTTTTGGTGGCATTTATGCCTTGGCGTGGTTACAACATGGATGATGCAGTAGTGATTTCGAATCGCTTAGTCAAAGACGATACGTTGACTTCAATTAATATTCAAGATTTCGATGTGGAAGTACGTGAGACTAAGTTAGGTCCAGAACAAGTGACACGGGATATTCCGAATGTTTCAGAGCACTCTTTGCGACACTTAGGTGAAGATGGTATCGTGATGGTTGGCTCAGAAGTGAAAAATGGCGATATCTTGGTCGGTAAGATTACTCCAAAAGGTGAACAGGAGTTAAGTTCTGAGGAAAGATTGCTTCGTGCAATCTTTGGCGAAAAAGCTAAAGATGTACGTGACACTTCAGTTAGAATGAATGGCTCTTCGACCGGTAAAGTGGTAGATGTCAGAGTTTACACGCGCGAGCAAGGCCAAGAGCTAAAAGCTGGCGTGATTATGCAGATAAAGATATTTGTAGCAGAAATGCGTAAGATTGGCGTAGGTGATAAGCTTTCTGGCCGACACGGTAATAAGGGTGTGGTTTCGAGAGTGCTGCCAGAAGAAGATATGCCATTCATGGAAGATGGTACGCCAATTGATGTGATTTTGTCACCAATGGGTGTGCCTTCACGTATGAATCTAGGTCAGCTATTTGAAATTCACCTTGGTATGGCGGCGAAGGCTTTGGGTTATAAAGTAGCAACGCCATCATTTAATGGTGTCTCAGACGAAAAGATTTCTGAAGAGCTAGAAAAAGCTGGTTTTTCTCGTGATGGTAGAGTACAGCTCTATGATGGCTTAACGGGCGAACCATTTAACGAAAGAACTAGTGTGGGCGTGATGCATATGTTGAAACTTCACCACATGGTGGAAGATAAGATTCACGCGCGTTCTACTGGCCCTTACACGATGGTAACGCAACAGCCGTTAGGCGGTAAAGCTCAAAATGGTGGCCAGCGTTTCGGGGAAATGGAGGTCTGGGCACTTGAAGCTTATGGTGCTGCAACGACTTTGCAAGAGATGCTAACTATTAAGTCAGATGATGTATACGGCCGTGCAAAGGCGTATGAGTCAATCATCAAACACGAACCGATTGAGGGTCCGAAGTTGCCAGAAGGCTTTAACGTGTTAGTAAAGGAGTTGCAAGGTCTTGGTTTGAAGGTGGATTTGTTGGATCATGGTGAATCAGCTGATGCTAGCGACGCAATCGAAAAGACATCTAGAGAAATTGAAAAAGATAAGGATGATCAGTCTATCTATGATCAACACAAGAAAGAAACAGAGCCACAGATTCTTGATCTCGATGATGCGGAGGCCGAGGCGATGATGGCGGATGAAGGTATCGAAATAAAAGAGATTGACGAGGACGATGGAACCGTTGATCTCGGAGAGGAGTTGTAAAATGGCTTGGATGGATAATTTCATTAGTGCTTCTGACTTTGATTCAATTCGCTTATCGGTGGCAAGTCGAGACGATGTTCTAAACTGGAGCTATGGCGAAGTTACGAAGCCAGAAACGATTAATTATCGTACTCAGAAACCAGAACGTGATGGTCTGTTCTGCGAAAGGATTTTTGGTCCAACGAAGGATATCAATCCACATGATTCTAAGTTAAAGGGCGTGAGAAGCCGAGAAGCGGCAGTTGATAAGGAAGGTAATCTAGTAACTAAATCTATCGCTAGACGTGAGCGGATGGGGCATATTGCCTTAGCTGCACCAGTGGCACATATTTGGTTTATGCGAGGAATTCCTTCTGCTTTGTCGCTTCTTCTTGATATTTCAGTGAAAAATATTGAAAAAGTTGTTTATTTCGCGACTTACCTTATCACTGATGCTAAGACAGACGAAATTAATAAACGTTTAGAAGAGCTTGAAAACCAGACGATGGCAGCGCGAGAAGCCATTAAAATTCGCTATCAAAAAGAAGCCAAAGCTAAGGATGCTGATGTGAAAGCTTTGGCTGATGCTCAGACTAAAGAAATGGATGAGCTAGAGGCGGATTATCAGGCTAAGAAAACGACTTTAGAATCATTCGTAAAGGGTGGCGTGATTACGGAAGTACAGTATCGCAATTTGCCAGAAGAATATGAAGACTTGATTGAGGTCGAGATGGGAGCGACTGCTATCAAGAAGATGCTCGATGATATCGACCTTGATAGTTTGATTGAAAAATTACGCGCTGAAGAAGTAAAAGTCAAAGGGCAAAGAGAAAAGAGAATTCAAAAGCGTCTAAAAACTTTGGAAGGGATGCAGGCTGCTAATATTAAGCCAGTAGATTTGATTTTGACTGTGGTACCGGTAATCCCACCAGATTTAAGACCGATGATTTCACTTCCTGGTGGCAGATTTGCAACTTCAGATTTGAACGATCTTTATCGTCGAGTGATTAACCGTAATAATCGTTTGAAGAAGCTGTTGGATTTGAATGCGCCAGAAGTGATTTGTCGAAATGAAATGAGAATGCTTCAGGAAGCAGTTGATGCATTAATTGATAATTCAGCTGCGCATGGTTCGCGAGGTGCGAATTCGACCAACGGGCGCCGTAAATTGAAGTCTCTATCTGACCTTCTTAAAGGTAAGCAAGGTCGTTTCCGCCAGAATCTTTTGGGTAAACGTGTAGATTATTCTGGCCGTTCAGTGATTGTAGTAGGCCCTGAGCTGAAACTAACTGAATGTGGTTTGCCAAAGCAGATGGCACTGGAGCTCTTTAAGCCATTCGTGATTTCTTGGTTAATTAGCAATGAGTATGCTAATAATATTCGGGCTGCCTCGAGATTGATTGAAGCTAAGGAAACCGTGGTCTGGGATGCACTAGATGATGTGATTAAGGGCAAATATGTACTTTTGAACCGTGCTCCATCGCTTCACAGACTTTCAGTGCAAGCTTTCCAACCAAGATTGATTGAAGGTAAAGCCATCAAGTTGCATCCGTTAGTAGCTTCTGGCTTTAACGCAGATTATGATGGTGACCAGATGGCAGTGCATTTACCACTTTCTGATGCTGCACAGGCCGAAGCAAGAGAATTGATGGCTTCTAATAAGAACTTATTGAAACCTGCAGATGGCTCACCAGTGCTTGCTATTTATCAGGATGTGGTGCTGGGTGCTTATTATCTAACTTATGACAAACCTGGAGTTGATCAAGGTAAGCCAAAAGCTTTCTCTTCGGTTTATGAGGCTGAAATGGCATATGATCACGGTATCATTGCCCTGCAGACCCCAATTCGGGTTTTTGCTAAAAAAGAGATTAGAAATACTACACTTGGACGGGTAATCTTTAACGAAATTTTGCCTGAGGATTATCCTTACGATGATGGCGTACAGACGAAGAAGCATCTCTCTAAGGTGATGGCAGACATCTTTGACCTTTACGGGCCGGAAGTGACTGTTAAAACTGCAGATGCTTTGAAGGATCTCGCATTTGAATATGAAACGATAGCTTCAATTTCAACGGCGAAGGATGATTATCCAACTTATGATGAGATTGATGACTTTATCGCAGAAGGCGATGCGAAGACTGCGTTGATTCAGCAACAATATAACGACGGTTTGGTCACGGAAGAAGAGCGTTATAAATTGACGATTGCCAACTGGCGTGATATTGATAAAAAGATTTCAGATTTCTTACAAGATAAGTTATCTGAAATGGATACCGATATTGCAGTGATGGTTAACTCTGGCGCGCGTGGCAATATTTCGAATATCAAGTTGGCTTCGGCTGAAATTGGTATCATGGTGGATATTAACAACAACGAAATTGAGCTTCCTGTGAAGTCTTCTTATAAGAAAGGCTTGAATACTCTAGAATCCTTCATTGCAACTCGAGGTGCACGTCAGGGCCAGGTTTCAACGGCTCTACGTACTGCAGACTCCGGTTATCTAACTCGTCGTCTCGTTGATGTATCGCAAGATGTGTTTACAACGGACGAAGTGGCGGAAGATCCAGGTTTTATGGTTTATCGTAATGAGACGGAAGCCTCTGGTATTGAGTTTAACGCACGAATTCGTGGACGTTATACAGCTGAGGCAGTGCCAGGTTATCTCGAAGCCGATGAGCTGATCACTAAGGAAATGGCTGAACAAATTGAAGCTGATGATAAAATTGAAGGCGTTAAGATTCAATCTATCCTTTCAACCACGGCGGTTGATGGTATTCCACGCAAAGCCTATGGTGTAGATATGTCTACAAGATCTCTCGTGGCCGCCAATGAGCCAGTTGGGGTAATTGCAGCTCAGTCTCTAGGTGAGCCAGGTACGCAGCTAACGCTTGATACTAAACACGGTTCTGGTGTGGCTGGTTCTGGTGCCATCGCAAGAGGCTTGCCGCGTGTTGAGGAGCTTCTTGAAGCTCGTACGCCAAAAGGTCAAGCTTACGTTTCACCAATCGATGGTGTGGTGGAAGTTTGGGAAGATGGCAATCATTATGTAGTCCAAGTTTCGGCACAGTCAGGTGTGATTGAGAGAATTCCGCTTGACGGTCGTAAACCGGCTAAGAAAGATGGCGAATCGGTTAAAGCTGGTGATGTATTGATTGAGAAGGATGGGAAGAAACCGGCGGTCAAAGCAACTAGCAAGGGTATCGTGGAACTTGTAAAGGATGCAGTGATTTTGGTGGCAGCTCCTTCAGCTTCTTCTAGAATTGAAATCCCTGGTGATGCTGAATTAGTAGTTAAATCGAACGATTCCGTGAAAGCGGGCGATCGGTTGACCACTGGTTCTTTGAACCTACAGGATTTGTTGAAGTATAAAGGTGTAGAAGCTACTGAACGCTATATCATGAATGATGTGTTAAGCGTTTATGCGGCACAGGGCCACGAGATTTCGCCAAAGCACTTGGAGATTTTGGTCCGCCAGATGTTCTCAAGAGTGCAAATTAGCGATCCAGGTGATTCTAGCTTTGTGTCTGGCGATATTACTTCTAAGGCTTCAGTGGTTCTTGAAAATAAAGAATTGGAAGCAAAGGGCAAAAAGCCAGCTACGTTCACTTGTTTGTTACTTGGTATCACTAAAGTGTCTATCTTTTCGGATTCGTTCTTATCAGCTGCTTCGTTCCAGGATACAACGAGAGTGCTCATCAATGCAGCGATTAATGGTCGGGTTGATCACTTGCGTGGTTTGAAGGAAAATGTGATTATTGGTCGCAAAATTCCAGTAGGAACTGGTGTGAGACCGATTGAAGATTTTGAAGTGGCAGATTCGAAAGAACCTACAGAGGCGGATTTAGAAAATCTTTAGCGCACAATAAATTAACCGAAAAATCACATTCGGAATACGCGTCGCCCGCGCCCGTCTTCACGGAGCGGGCGCGCTCTTTCTCGGTTATAACTTCTGAACGGTTCTGAGTGAGATTTTCGGTTGCTTTTGTACATAAACTGTGCTATTATAGGATAAGTTATTAAGAGGTTTTTATGCATTTCAAGAATATTTTCAAGTCGTTAAAGAATAAAGACATGCTGAAGCGAGTGATGGTTATTTTCGGCATCTTAGTGGCTTATCGGCTTTTGGCGCAAATACCAGTGCCAATGGGTGATGCAGCGACGTTTAAGGAAGCTGTTTCAAACCTCTTGGATAAATCCGATTTTTCGAGTTTTTTGAATATGATTTCTGGTGGTGGGTTGGCTTCATTCAGTATTATTCTAGTTGGTCTTTCACCATATATTACTGGTTCTATTGTGGTGCAATTAATCACGAAGGCGGTTCCATCTTTAGAAGAGCTTTCGAATGATGGTGAAGTTGGTCGTCGTAAGATTAACCAGTGGATACGGATGCTCACTGTGCCTTTGGCAATTATCCAGTCAATTGCATATATTTTTATTCTTTATCAATCAACGGTTGCAGCGAATGTGGCTTCAGATTTTACGCCGACTTTTGGCGACTGGGCACTATCAGTTACGGCGATGACTGCTGGTTCGGTGATTTTGATGTGGTTTGGTGAATTGATTACGGAACAGGGCATTGGTAATGGTATTTCAACTTTGATTTTTGCTTCTATTATTTCGCAATTGCCATCGATGATGACTTCACTTTCGACTCGTTTGTCGCTAATTGGAGAGTCCAATTTGAACCTATTTGGTGTTGAATTCCCGGTTCAAGCGTCAGTTTTCTGGGGATTCGTGGTGTTTGCAATTATTATGATTTTTGTAATTTTCTGTTTGGTGAAATTGAACGAAGCACAACGTATCATTACGATTAATTATGCAAAGAGGGTGCACGGTAATTCTTCTTACGGTGGTATTAAATCGATTTTACCAATTAAGCTGATTGCGGCTGGCGTGATTCCGGTGATTTTTGCGACTGCTTTCTTGTCGCTCCCCGCGCTTGTGGGGCAAGTTATTTCGACTTTTGATCCAGAGAATACGGTCGGTACTACTTTGACTGCGGTTTTCTCGGCGCCTTCGGCTAGTAATTTCTCAACTCTGTACCCAGACGGTATAACTCCAATGTGGTTTGTTTATCCGGCGCTCTATTTCTTGTTGGTATTTATGTTCACGTATTTCTATACTTCGATCATATTTAATACTAAAGAAATTGCAGATAATTTGCAAAAACAGGGTGGCTTTATTGAAGGAGTGAGGCCGGGAATTTCAACAGCAAAATATCTTGGTAAAGTAGTGAATCATTTGGATTTGTTTGGTGCTTTATCGCTAGGTTTGATTGCAATGTTGCCATTTATTTCTGATTTTATCTTTATTATGACGACTGGTTCACCACTTGGTCTTTCGATTTCTGGTACCGGGCTTCTCATTGTAGTGACGGTGGCGCTAGAGAATCTACGGTCGATAGATTCTAGGGCTCTCATGGTAACTTACGACGATTTTGGCGATGAGCTTGAAGATTAAGGGTTGGCGCAAGCTTTTAACTTGGTGCTTATGGGCAGTTTTGGGCCTTTTGTTCTTGATTTTCTTTATTAGAGTGGTATCTTTTGAAAATAGTTATTATAGTGAGAAGGAAGGTAGCGAACGGGCAGTAACGGATGATACTACTTCCCGTGATGATTTGGATGAGACAGAAATTTCGGCTGAAACTATTGCCGAATATGTCGTTGCACCGGATCGACCAAGATATCTTTCGATTGAAAAACTAGGTATTAAGAACGCGCGAATTTTACCAATGGGTATAAATGCAAAAGGGGAGCTTGATACGCCGCGAAACATTTATGATGTGGGATGGTATGAAGGGTCTGGCAAACCTGGCCAGGGAGGTACGATGATGATAGATGGTCACAATGGTGGCCCTACTAAGTTTGGCGTTTTTAAAAGACTTCCGGATTTAGCATATGGTGATATTTTAACAGTGGAAAGAGGTGATGGTTTGGTTTTTAATTATCAAGTAGTTGAGAACAACTCAGTGCTTTTGTCTGATTCCGATAATTATATGTCTACAGCTGCGAAATCGCCAGAAGAAGGTGTGGAATCATTGACTTTGATTACTTGTACTGGCGAGTGGTCCAGTACTAAACAAACTTATCTTTCACGTCAGTTCACACGTGCAACGCTTGTGGAAAACTAGGGCTTTACAAAGCAGTTTTTTCGTGGTAGAATTATACTGTAATTTATGGCTAGTCAAAAGGAAGTGATTAAGCTCACGGGTAGTGTTGTTGAAGCACTGCCAAATACCCAGTTTCGGGTTGAACTCGAGAATGGTCATGTTATTGTTGCCCATATGAGTGGACGCATGCGAAAAAACTATATTCGTTTGGTCCCGGGTGACAGAGTTGAGGTTGAGTTAACCCCTTACGATCTTACAAAGGGCAGAATCAGCTTTCGACTCAAGGATTAATATTAACGCTCTGGAGTATGATTTTTCTTCTGCAATTTTAACAGAGGTAAAATTTGGAAAATCATACGAGTATGATTTCTAACTTCAAGAGTATAAAAGGAAAGGATATTTTAACACCATGAAGGTACGTGCCAGTGTTAAAAAAATCTCCCCTGATGACATTATTGTACGCCGTAAAGGTGTGCTTCGTGTTATCAACAAGAAAAAACCTAAGAATAAGCAAAGGCAGGGTTAAGATATATGGCTAGAATAGCTAGTGTAGTGATTCCTTCCGATAAGCAAGTGTGGATTGCGCTCACTTATGTTTATGGGATTGGCAGAACTACTTCAAAGAAAATCCTTGCGGAGGCTAAAATCGAGCCTACCACTCGGGTGAAAGATCTCACCGAGGCTGACGAACAAAAAATCAACGACGTTATATCCGCGAAATATCGGGTCGAAGGTGATTTGAAACGCCTCGTGAGCAACAATATTAAACGTTTAAAGGACATCAATTCATATAAGGGTGTCCGCCATAAGGCTAAATTACCTGTTAACGGCCAACGTACTCGTACGAATGCACGTACTCGTAAGGGTAAGGCGATCGCGGTCGGTGGTGCACAGCCAAAGGCAGCAAGTAAGACTTAAGGAGAACTAAAAATGGCAGAAGAAGAAAAAGTGATGCCTGAGACTAACGAGTCGAGTGCTCCTAAGTCAAAACAGGCGAAAAAAGGTAAAAGAATAGTAAATAGTGGCGCAGTGCATATCCAGGCTACTTTCAATAACACTATTGTAAGTGTGACTGATAAGTCTGGTGGTGTATTGGCTGCTTCATCGGCAGGTGCGAATGGTTTTCGTGGCTCTAAGAAAGGGACGGCTTTTGCAGCGGGAGTTGCAGCAGAAAAAGCTCTTGAGATTGCTAAGAAAAACCACGCATTAAATTCGGTGGATGTATATGTTTCTGGAATTGGTTTAGGTCGCGATGCCGCGATTCGAGCCATTTCGACGGTTGGTATCAAAATCGATAGTATTACCGATGTAACCCCGATTGCACATGGTGGTGTGCGACCAAAGGGAGAAAGGAAACCATAATGGCACGAGACATATCTCCAATTGTAAAACAGAGTCGTCGTGAGAGTTTTGCTTTGGCACCTAAAGCGCACAAGGTGATGGCTAAGAAATCTGGTATTCCAGGTGAGCACGGCGATAAAAGAGTAAGAGGTGGTAGTTTGTATCTTACTCAGTTACGCGAAAAGCAAAAAGTACGTCGAATGTATGGTTTGCTTGAAAAACAATTTGCAAAATTGATGGGTGAGGCTCAGAAAGCTGATGGTCTAACTGGCGAGAAGCTTTTGGAGTTTTTGGAAAGACGAGCTGATAACGTAGTTTATCGGGCAGGATTTGCTTTAACTCGCCGACAAGCTCGTCAATTAGTTTCACATGGACACTTTACCTTGAACGGTCGTAGAATTGACATTCCATCAATTCGGTTGAACCCGGGTGATGTTCTAGAGGTTCGTCCAAAATCGGTGAAAACCGAATACTTTAAGAATCTTCCGAATATCATCGGAGCGGCAAATGTGACGCCACTTTCCTGGATGAAGGTCGACGCGAAGAAATATAAAATCGAAGTTACTGGCTTTCCGAAGCGCGAAGAAGCGGAAGCTGGTATTAACGAACAATTAATCGTTGAGTATTACTCACGCTAAGGAGAAAAAGAATATGGCAACTAAAAATATTCATGAAGCAAAGCTTGATAGCGTTAAAGAGCTAAGTAAGACTAGCGCCGAATTCGTGATTAAGCCGCTTTACCCAGGTTATGGTAATACTCTTGGTAATTCTTTACGTCGAGTGTTGCTTTCAAGCGTAAAAGGTGCAGCAATTACGGCATTTTCGATTGAAGGAACTACGCATGAATATACTGCGATTCCTGGTATTCGTGAAGACGTCGTAGACATTATGTTGAATTTGAAAAATATTCGTTTTAAATTACATACTGATGCACCTGTAGAGCTCAGCCTAGAAATTAAAGGTGATAAACAATCTTCTAAAGATGGTGATAAGCGAGTGATTGCTGGTGATATTAAATTGCCAGCGGAAGTAGAAATTGCTAATCCAAATCAAACGATTTGTCACATTGATGATCCGAAATATGTTCTCAAAATGCATTTTGTGGTTGAATCTGGTCGGGGTTATCTTACGATAGAACAATCCAGCGATTCTAGAGTACATTCGGATATGATTGCGATTGACGCGGTGTTTACTCCAGTTCTTAGAGTACGCTACAAAGTTGAGAACACTCGTGTAGGACAAGATACTAATTTGCAACAACTTACAATGACGGTTGATACTGATGGCACTATTACGCCAAAAGAAGCCTTCGAGGAAGCTGCTGCGATACTAGTTAATCAATATACCGCACTAGCTGGTAGTACAAAGGTCGAATCCAGCCCAGCGCCTGGTAGCAATGCCGATGATGATGATTCTGGTTTAATGCTTCCAATTGAAGAATTGGATCTTTCAGCCAGAACGGCAAATGCTCTCATTAATAATGACATTAAGACTATTCGTGACCTTGTCACTCTTTCAGAGTCTGACTTAAAGGATCTCAAAGGTTTTGGTCAAAAGGCGCTTGACGAGGTGAAAGAAAAGTTAACGGAGTTGAATATTTAAAATGCATCGTCATGAGTATAGTGGTCGTAAGTTTGGCCGTAAAACCGATCAGAGGTTGGCGCTTTGCCGTGCTCTGATGTGTGCTTTGATTAGATATCAAAGTATTACGACGACTTTGGCTAGAGCTAAAGAGATTCGTCGTAGTCTTGAAAAGCTGGTCACCATAGCCAAAAAAGGTGGTCTTGCGAATCGACGCTTAATAATTGCTAGACTTAATGATCTAGAGGCTGCTACGCTATTAGTGGATGTAGTGGCTCCACAAATTAAGCGTGATTCTGGTTATTTGAAGATTGAACGAGCTGGTTTTCGTAAGGGAGACAACTCTGAAATGGCTACGATTAGCTTTGTTGATGAGATTGATTACAATTTCAATGCAAAATCTACTAAGAAAGCTACGAAACCTGCTAAGAAGGAGGATAAATAATGAAAACTTATTCTCAAAAAGCGAAAGAAATTAAGCGCGAGTGGTGGGTAGTTGATGCTTCCAGTATGCCACTTGGTAAATTAGCAGTAGTAATTGCTGATAAGTTGATGGGGAAGAGCAAAGTTACTTATACGCCTCATATTGATGGTGGTGATTATGTAGTAGTAATTAATGCTAAGGATCTTAAAGTTACTGGTGATAAGATGTTACAAAAGAAGTATTATCGCCATAGTGGTTTTCCAGGTGCTTTGAAAGAGTTAAGACTCGAAGAAGTAGTTGAAAAAGATCCAGCAGTAGCTATTAAACTGGCTGTCAAGGGAATGCTTCCAAAGAACAAGCTAGCTGCTGACCGGTTAGCAAGACTCAGAGTTTTTGCTGGAGCGGAGCATGCGCATACTGCACAAAATCCAAAGGAGATTAAATAATGGTAGCGACGAAAAAATATACTTACGGATTAGGTCGGCGTAAATCAGCTACAGCTTCGGCACGTCTTTATAAAGGTAAGGGCGAGATTAAGATTAACGATAAACCAGCTCTAGAATACTTATCTGGTAATAAGACTTATCTTGCTGAAATTACAGACCCGTTAGCATTAGCTGAAAAGCAAAAAGAGTATGATATTTCTATCTTAGTCAAAGGTGGAGGCTTGGCTGGGCAAGTTGATGCGATTAAGTTAGCAATTTCAAAGGCTTTGGTGACTGAGGCGCCAGATTTACGCCCAGTTCTAAAGAAAGCTGGCTTTACTTCACGTGATCCACGTGAAAAAGAGCGCAAGAAGTATGGTTTACGTTCAGCACGTAAGAAAGAACAGTTCTCAAAGCGTTAATACTTTGACAATCAAAAAGCACTTTTCGGACACGCGTCGTTTTCCCCTGTCGCCACAGGGGAAAACGCGCTAACTCTCGCGTTGCCGCGCTCCGAAATGTCCTCAAAGTGCTTTTTTGATTGTCTAATTAGAGCTTTTATGCTATAATTTTTTCTGTGGGGCGTTAGCTCAGCTGATAGAGCGCGGCATTCGCATTGCCGAGGTCAGGAGTTTGATTCTCCTACGCTCCACCATTTTTTATTGCAAAAAATTGGCAGTTACTTTATTGTAACTGCCTTTTTTTGGGATTTTGATCATTTTATTAAATATTTTGTTGGCTTTTCGTCGAGCTTTTTAATATGGGTGCGGGTTGCATCTCTTTATTAAAATCGTAATGCTCATTTACGACTCGATTAATTATGCCAACTGGAATTTCTCTCCTTTTCCTTTCGCGGGGGTTTTGGAAAATGTCCCCGAAAGAGAGTGTGAAATTCGTAGTTCACACCTACGTAGATTGCTATCTACATAGAACACCATTATAAAGTACTGCCGGACACATTTCTGCCACTTCCATCCCTTTATGGTTTTTACATCGTTACCAAGTATTGGGTCGCTTAGACGAATCTTTCCTCCTCGCTACGAC
Source organism: Candidatus Saccharimonadota bacterium (assembly GCA_017515205.1). GTDB lineage: Bacteria > Patescibacteriota > Saccharimonadia > Saccharimonadales > Saccharimonadaceae > Nanosyncoccus. The sequence continues at coordinate 202,177 of JAFWHN010000001.1, read as the reverse complement.
GGGGAAAATTGATTTTGCACCCGTCTAACGAGCTACGGCCTTGCTTTAGAATTTGTTTCTATACAACTTGTGCATAAGTTATATAAAGACTCTTTCTGTAAATATACGACTAAAAACGTCCATTTTTAAGCCTATACTATATATTATAGCATACTTTGATAATCTTGTCAAGAATATAAAGAATTATAGATTAGACTCAGCTTTCAATCGTTTGGTAATGGAAAGCGAAGGGCGACTTCACGGACTGCAGAGCGGAGTTTGTCTAGCTGGTCTTGATAGTCATTGAGATGGTCAATGCTTTTTGCTTCTTGGCAGATAAGGGCGACTGCTTTCATCCATCTAGCGATCTGAGACATTTCTGAGATATTTAAACCACGGGTGGTAATAGCTGGAGTACCAAGACGTACGCCAGATGGGTTAAAGGAGCCAGCTGGGTCGCTAGGCAGAGCGTTGGCATTGAGAGTGAGTCCAATCTTATCAAGGGCTTTTTCGTAGAATTTACCATCGATGCCATAGCTATTCTTGATGTCGATAAGTATTAAATGGTTTTCGGTGCCATCGCCGACTAGTTTGAAACCGTTTTCTTTGAGAGAGTCAGCTAGTGCGGCAGCGTTTTCGATGATTTTCTTGGCGTAGCTGTGAAAATCTGGCATTAAATCTTCACCGAAGGTAACGGCTTTTGCGGCAATGATATGGTCGTGTGGGCCGCCTTGAGTACCTGGAAAGACTGAGCGGTCGATTAAAATTGGAATGTTTTCGAGAGTGTGTTCTGGTTTTTTCAGGGGTGTTGCGACTTTACCTTTTGAAAGGATTAATCCGCCTCTGGGACCACGTAAAGTCTTATGTGTGGTAGTGGTCATAACGTTGAAACCATAGTCCAAAGGATTAGGGTGAACATCGCCAGCGATAAGGCCAGCCACGTGAGCCATGTCGGCCATTAGTAGGATTTCTTGGCCAGTTTCTTGGCTAAGTTTATCGCGGATTTTAGCAACGCGGGTAAAATTTGGGATTTTAGTGAAAGCGGAATATCCTACCAAGATTATTTTGGGTTGGCATTCTTTTGCTAATTTTTCTAGTTCATCGTAGTTTATGTCATCGTTTTCAGTTACGCCGTAGGTAACAAAATTCCAAATATTGGCGTCGAGAGTGACTTTAGCGCCATGTGTCAGATGGCCGCCAGCAGGGAGTGACATACTTAAAATCGTGTCTCCTGGTTGGCACCAAGCGTTATATACTGCCATATTGGCTTGAGCACCAGAGTGAGGCTGGACATTAGCGTGATCGGCGTGAAATAGCCGACAGGCTCGCTCGATTGCTAGTCTTTCAATACGGTCAATGTTTTCTTGGCCACCGTAATAGCGGTAATTTGGTAAAATTTCAGAAGCAATTTTCTTTTCATCCCAATCTGAGAGTCCTTCGAAATTTGGGTAACCTTCTGAGTATTTATTAGTTAGAATTGATCCCATAGCTTCTAATACGGCAGGGGAAACATAGTTTTCACTAGGAATTAATTCTAAGCCTTCTTCTTGGCGGGTTTTTTCTTGTTTTATTAAGTCAAATACTAAATCTTCCATCTTATTTCCTATTATACTTGATTATTTGATATTTTAGATTATTTTCAGTGCCTTTTTCAATTAGTTTTTGGGTAAAATCTGATTGATTGAAGTTTGGGAAATAAGCATCGGCATCTGGTTTGGTAGCGTCGACTTCTGTAAGAAAGAGAGTTTTCGCGACGTCGATGAATTTTTGGTAAATTTTGGCTCCGCCGATGATAAAGATTTCTTCATTGGTGTTTTGGTTTTCGCTAATAAAACGGTCAATATTGTGGATGATGAGGTCTGGTCCTTCAAAATCGGAACGAGAAAAGACGATGTTTTGGCGATTTTGGAGTTTGCCATTGAGAGATTCCCAGGTTTTACGTCCCATTGCCACCGGATGATTTGAGGTGGTCTTTTTGAAAAAAGCCATGTCGTTTTTGAGATGATAGATTAGCTGGCCATTTTTGCCGATTTCTCTGTTTTTGCCTACACACGCGATAATACTAAACATCTTACTCCGTAACTGGCATTTTGATGGTGCCGAGATTCTCGTAATCAATTAATTTGATATCTTTTAGCTCTTTGGAATTATCGAAAGCGTAAAAATCATGAATTTCGGGGTTAAGCCAAAGCTTGGGCGGTTTTGGTAGAGTATGATTCTTGATAGCTTCGTCGTAACGTTTGATCTGTTCCTTGATGCCTGGGATTTGATTTTCGTAGATGTGGGCGTCGTTGGTAATAAAGGTGAAAAGACCTGGCTTAGCGCCGATTGCGCTGGCTATGAGATGACACAATACGGCATATTGTACAATATTAAAGGGGAGTCCTAGGGGTACGTCAGAAGAGCGGGAAGTAACTAATAGATTGAGCCTCCAGTTTACGAGATTCCATTGTGTATTCCAGACACATGAGGGAAGAGCGGCAGTCTCTAACCATTCATTTTGCCAGAGTGAAAGCACCATTCGACGGTTGCCAGGGTTGTTTTTTAGAGTAGAAATTAGATTATCAATCAGATGATACCTTTCTACAATCCAGCCGTAAGCTGTGCCGATGGTATGGGCAAAATTTACTTCTTTTTCATTGGGATGGTTTTGCTTAAAGATTTGATTGATGTTTTGCCCCTGATAAACACCTTTTTCGGAAATTTCCCATTCATCCCAAATTTTGACATTGCGGTCATGTAGCCATCTGATGTCGTTAGAGGCAGCTTGATAAATCCAAAGGATTTCTAAAACTGCGGTTTTAAAACCAACTTTTTTAGAGGTAAGAATTGGAAATTCTGCTTGGAGGTCATATTGAAAAATTTGATGTGGTAATCTGATGGTTTGAGCTTTAGTATCACCCTGTGCTTTATGGTGAGGCATAGCGAGAGAGCTATCCTCATTCCGTGTATCTTGAGTTTTATAATTGGTGATTTTTTCGCCCTTATCCAGAATGCGTCGACAAAGGTCGATGTAATCTTGATCGAATTTATTCATTTACCTCCTTTTTCATTATTATACCATAGGCAAATTCGATTTGGCAAACTTTGACAATTGATTTATAAGCATTGACATTTTGAGTAAAGTGTGCTATAATTAAAGCATAAATTGGTCATTAAATGGGAGTGTGATATGGCGAAGAGCCTTTTTTTGATGATTTTAGCGGGGATTATCGGAGTTTTGAACTCTAGCAGTTTTTTGACGGCTAATGATTCATCACCTGAAGCTGATCTTTCTGATGGTTTTGCTTCTAGTTTTGTTTTAGATGCAGCGGAAGTTGATGATAATTCTTCAGAAGCTAATGATTCAAAAGAGACTCAGATTGTTGTGGGAGAGACTAAACCTGCAAAAACTGAGTTAAAAACTAAACCTGTTGTTGATTCTACTCCAAAATCTGATCAAGCCGCTGTTTCTAATTCTTCCAATAAAACATCGACCGTAAAAAAGACAACGGCGCAGCCGACCGCTCCTTCTGTGCAGAATTACACAGTGACTCGTTATATTGGCTCAGTTGAAGAGTATACGCGGACTTTTGATAAGCTTAGTTATAATGGCATTTATAAATTTCGCAAGATGATTTATGGCCATAATACTTCAAATCTGCTTGGTAATTTGAAGTCACGTTATGTAGGTGAAATAATTAAAGTTACCGAGGGCGGTAGTTCAAAAAAGTATAGAGTAGCGTCTGTAACTACATATAGTAAAACTGATGTGGCAAAATTGATGAATAAGATTGCTAATTCTGCAATGGGGCATGATGTAGCCTTTTTGACTTGTGCTGGAACTTCAGTTGGCCAAGGCGATGCCACTCATCGGTTAGTAGTGCTTGCTGATGCGATATAAAAATAAGGGCTAGGCCCTTGTATGCCATTATGGCACATGTTGGAGTGTCTGTCAAGTCGTTAGTTTTTTGGCCAAGCCGTTATAAGCCGTTAGTTTTTCCTTAAAGCCGTTAGTTTTTTCATTAAGGCGTTATAACGGAGCTTGAGTAGCACTATAGATCATCATCGGAGTTGTTTTTTTTGTTTCTTAGTTTTGTTGGCTACATTCTTTTTAGGATGTGTTGTTTTAGAATTACTGGCATTCTTCTTTTTTAATACAATGCTAGCGAGTACTGGGCACATGATAATCATAAGGACGGTATTTGATATAATTGTCGTAAGCATTGAATCCTTGTGGTTGCCACTATAAAGTTGGATGCTAGATAGTATCACGGAGGCGGAGAGAATAATCGCTATTATAATGATGTTTTTGCATAAGATGATGTTTTCTTTTTTATATGATAAGCCAATACAAAAGATGATGCCTGGAATAGCAATGCAGCCTAAAACAGATCCGATGTAATACATAGTATGTCGATATTATATCACATTGAAAGAAGCTTTACGTGAGGCGGATATCGCTTTCTAATTTTAGCAATAATTTTAAAACATGTGGTTATGCTTTTTTGTAATTATAGTTTTTGTGTTATCATGATTATGTATGAAAGCACAAAAGTTTTTTCCTGTCTTATTCATTTTTATAAACCTGATAGTATTCTTATTCGCTTCAGATGTTTTGGCATCTAGAGGCAATTTATACACAGACACGATTGTCCATTGTAATGGAAAAACCTTTGGAGCTCATAATGGGCACTGGCATGAAGCGAAGCAGAATAAAAAGGGAGCATGGTATGCTGCTCATCCTGACGATGAATTAACGACTAATCCTTGCAATGCTTCTGCTAAGCCTGTGGGTGGGAGTTCGACTACTCAAAATAGCAACTCCAATAATTCTAATTCTTCATCTGGATCAACTGTTCCGACATCAAATTCTGATAATACTGTAAAGAGTAACCAGGACAATGAATCTACAACAGATAATACGAGTATTGAGGATGTTGAGGTAAAAGAAGAGACAGAAACAGTCCCTCTAAAAGTGGACTTGAAAGTGTGGCTGGATGAGGGGATTAACCCGGTTCGTTTTATAGATAATTCTTACAAATTGCAGAATAGGTATTATTGGAAGGACAAGTTGTCCTTTACATACCAATTGTCTTCTAATGAAGTGTCTATGACGGTAGAAAAAAATGGGATTGAAGTTGAGAGCCCTGTAGAATTGGATGTGGGAGATAATACACTCAGTTTTAAGGTTATTGCCAAAACTGGTAAAGAAACTGTTTTTGAAGTATCTGTATTTAGAATAGATTTTTTCCAGTCTGCTATTGTAGTTTTAGTAACATGTTTATTGCTGATAATAGGTGCGGGCATAATTGGATGTTTTGTGATTTACATAAAGAATAAAAAGAAGAAACAAAGAATTCTTTTTGACCAATTCTTTAAATCTATTATGAATGCAAAGACTGTTTTGAAAATTCTGTTGCCACCAGTTTATATTGCGATGAAAAAAAGGATTAATCAAAAAATAAGCATATATCTTATTGGCTGGTGTTTAATCTGGCTAATGATCATTGTCATGTGCATTTATACATTCGTAAATGGCGCAATACAGAGTCAGAGTAGCATTTATACAATAGATTCTCCAAGTGCTTCTTTTGAAACTGAAACTATAAAGGTCAAAGAATCAGTAGAAAAGACAGAAGTGGAGCAAAAGCCAGTAGGCAACAGTACAAGTGTTAATACTGGTATGGAGACTCCAGTAAATAACAACGATAGCTTAATGGCTGGGGTCCTTATTTCAGAACCGATAGATGTTCCATATTTGAGAAAGGAATACCAACCGGATTGGGATGTTGGGTATGGTTGTAATATTAGAGCCAGAATTCTACAGCAAACATCAATTATAGCAGTAAAGACAGCCTCAAATGGCTGTACTGTTGTTTATGGCTCCTGGGTTGATCCGTATACTGGTGTTACATTAACTGGAAATCCTTATAGAGGGGATGATGGGACGAGTAATGACCTTGATATTGACCACATTATACCGTTAAAATATGTGAATTCCCATGGTGGGTCGAATTGGAGTAAGGAACAGAAACGTGAGTATGGAGCTAGTTTAACTGCGATGAATAAAGGTGTTTATGTGGCTGTTTCAGCGTCCGAAAACAGGAAGAAGAGTGATAGTGGACCATCAGTTTATTACCCACCTAATAAATATTATAGATGTGAGTATGCTCAGAAATGGAGAGATATTGCAAAAGATTATCAGATTGCATTGTCTAGGAATGATTATAATACTGTTAAAAATGTGCTAGCTTCTTGCGTAACGCAATGATTTAATAGCAATTGGTGTATGTATAATAACTTGTGAATTGGAAGTACAATATAGGTATGTCGAACTTTGTATACTTGTTGTGTTATTATTTAACGAGCTTTTAGCTGATTCAATATAAGCGTCAGTTTCATTTTTCTTTATTCTTAACTCACTAAGTTTAGCATCAGACTCCCCAGTGTCATATTTCTCATAGCAGTTTATTTCTTCTTGATATCCATTGTTTAACCTTGTTAGCAATGCAATTGCTAAAACAGGATCACTTTCGGCTCTATTAAATTCATCATCAGTAATTATGCTATTTTGTTTTGCACTATTAATGCAATCAGATTGTTTTGCTTTTTCATATGTTGATTATATCATATTAAGTGAATACTCAATATGCTCTCCTTTTCTAGATTTTAGACTATTATTTTATCGATGAATGAGGGGTGTTTTGAACTAAAATGTGTAAGGCAGGCTAAAAATGTGTAAGGATGTGTAAGGCAAGCTAAAAATGTGTAAGATAGTTGCATTTTTTATAATGTAGCTTATTGATATTTTTTCTTTCATTCTTTGTAAGAAAAATACCAAGAACGATGCTGAAAAGCATTAAAAAATCCCTGTTTTCAGGGCTTCCATTACATGGCTGACACGCCAGAAAATGGATACATGTGGTGGAGCGTATGAGATTCAAACTCATGACCTCTACTATGCCATAGTAGCGCTCTAATCAACTGAGCTAACGCCCCATCATTTTATTTTAGCATAGAATGTGCTAAAATGAAAGTATGAAGACGATTTTAACAGGACTAAGGTCAAACTCTGTTTTAACATTGGGAAATTATCTCGGAGCCTTGCTCCCGATGGTGAGACTTGCAAATAAACATTCAAACGAGGCGCAAGTTAATATTTTTGTGCCGGATTTGCATTCGATTATTTCTGAGGTGGATGGGGATTTGCAAACCAATATTATCCGTAATTTGAAGTATTATTTGGCTGCCGGTTTGGTGACTAATGACAATGTGCATATTTATCGGCAGAGTCATGTGCCGGCGCACTCTGAACTTTGCTGGATTTTGAATTGTGTGGCGACGATGGGTGAAACTTCGCGCATGATCCAATATAAAGAGAAGTCAAAAGGCCAAGAAAGTTGTAACGTAGGAATTTTTGATTATCCGATTTTAATGGCTGCAGATATTTTGCTGTATTCGGCGGAGTATGTACCAGTGGGTGAAGATCAATTCCAGCATGTAGAGTTGACGCGAAATTTGGCTATGCGATTTAATCATCGATTTGGTGAAGACATCTTTACGATTCCGGTGAAAACGGCGGATCAGGTTAAATTTATGGGACTTTCTGATGGTGTACGGGTGCGTGATTTGTTAGATCCGACTAAAAAGATGAGTAAATCTACTAAAGCAGAGAATTCAAAGATTATGCTAGATGATACGCCAGAAAAAGCGGCCAAAAAGATTATGTCTGCGACGACCGATTCTCTTGGCAAGATTAAGTTTGATATGTTTAACCAGCCAGGAATTTCGAATTTATTGCAAATTGAGGCTTTGGTGAATGATCGACCGTTAGATGAGGTAGTTGAAGAGTGGTCTGGTAAAACAAGTTATGGTGATTTGAAAAAACAGGTAGCAGAGAGTGTCAAAACGATGTTAACCAATTTCCAGACAAAACTTTCTGCCATTTCAGATGAGCAAGTTTACGAGCTTTTAAATGAGGGTGAATCTTACGCGAATAAAGTTGCTAATGCAAAGCTATATGAGGTACAGAAAGCCTTTGGACTTAGGTAAAAATGATTAGAACTGGGAAAAAATTTAGTAAACCAGAAATGTCTCGGGTGATTAATGGCGATAAAGAATTGCCGGAAGATGAGGCTTCGGTTGAGAAAGTACGCCTAGACGTTTTAATGAGCGGGATATTCAAGAGCTATAATCGATCGACTTTGCAGAAGTTTATTGAATATGGGTTTGTGACGGTGGATGGTCAAATGGTAAAAAAGGCTAACTCTAAGTTTGAGCCAGGCGTCAAGATTGACTTGAAAATACCTCAGATTATGAAAAACGCTGATTTAGTGCCAGAGGTAATTTATGAGGACGAGCAGGTTTTGGTTTTAAATAAGCCAGCTGGGCTTTTGTCGATGGCGAAGGGTGAATATTGCCCAGAGAATACTTTGGAACATTATGGTCTTTTAGTGCACCGGTTAGATCGGGATACTTCTGGGGTAGTGATTTTAGCTAAGGACGAGAAAACTCAAGTTTTTCTAAAGAAGCAATTCCAAGATCGGAAGGCACATAAGGTGTATTATGCGATTATATCTGGCAAGATGAAGTTAGATGAAGCGCGGATTGATTTGCCGATGGCGCGTGATTTGAAACGCCCGACTACTTTTAAAATTGACCCAAATGGTAAGCCAGCTGAGACTTTCTATAAAGTGATGAAGGAGGATAATGAACATTCGTTGCTGGAGCTTAGCCCTACGACAGGTCGAACCCATCAACTGCGGGTGCATTTAAAATATTTGGGACATCCGATTGTGGGCGATACAGTCTACGGTGGGGAAAAGGCTGAGAGATTATTTTTGCATGCGAAAAAGTTAGAGATAACTTTACCTGGCGGGAGACGTACGACATTTGAAGCGCCTTTACCAAAGGAATTTGAAGATGTTTTTCGATAAATTATCTGATATTCCAGAGATTGCGAAGAAGAATGGGACGGCGATTTTTGTGGTGCCAGCCGATTTTATACCTGATTTTAAGAGGGCATTTGTTTTACAGCCAGAAGAAAAGAAGACTATTACTATCGAACAGGTGCGGAATTTGATTGCAAAACTTGGCAAAAAACAACTTTCTGACCGATTAATAATTATTAACACTGTGGAACTTTTGAACGAAGAGGCGGCGAATGCCTTTTTGAAGAATTTGGAAGAACCTCAGGATAAGGTTCATTTTGCTTTACTTACTAATGAGATTTCTGCGGTGATGCCGACTATTTTAAGTCGTTCGGCGCTATATTATTATAGGGATGCCAATGATTTTGATTCTGTGGTTGCAGATGAAAAGATAAAACAGATAGCGAAACGACTTTTGGTGGCAAAAAAGAGTGATTTGGTAGAAATTACAGACGAAATTGCAGCTAGAAAGGATCGAAAATATGTTTTAGATATAATTAGCACTTCTATTCAATTGCTTTATAAGTCTTATTTTTTGACAAAAAAGCCGATTTTTTTAGAAAGATTATTAAAATTTATCAGAATATATGAAAATTTGCAAAAAAATGGTCATTTGAAGCTTCAAATTATAGCGAACTTATGTTAAAATGATCTTATGATTGCAATTTTTGCTATACTTCTTTTTGTAATTTTTCTGTGTTTTTTCTTTCCTATGGAGCCAAAAACCAAGCCTGTCGAAGATAAATCACCTAAATATAAGGCTCAGATGAAGAAATTGTGGCAAATTGCGCAGACTTCCATGCGTGAGCGAAAACCTTTTCGTGCGGAAAAAGCGCTCCTTACGATTTTGAAGTTTGATGAGAAAAATGCAGCGGCTTATAACCGTTTGGGGATTTTGTATGCGAAGAGCCAGAGATATGATCAAGCGGTAGAATGCTTCGAAATTGCTCAGTCGCTTGATAATAATCCGGCTTCGATTCATAATGCTGGCCTAATCTATTTAGAGACTGGTGCTTACGAAAAGGCGGCAATGGCGTTTAGACAGGCGATTAGCTTGGAGGGTGATGTCCCGGCGCGCTATATTGCGCTTGCAAAGGCTGAGGAGAAGATGGGCAATACGAAAAAAGCGATTGAGGCATTAGAGAATGCATTTGAACTAGATCCAAAGGTAACCACTTTACGTCAAATTTTAGCAATTTATGAAAATACGGGTGATACTGAAGCGGCAACTGCTACGACTGCTCGTATCGAGGAACAAATTATTAAAGATAATGAAGCCGCGAAGAAACGCTCTATGAAGACTAATGCGAAGATGGGGAGGGAACGTGTTGTGAGACGTCGTTTAGTGCCTAGTAAAAAGCCTGCGAAATCGAAGAAAGTGGCTAATGGTAAACCTGGTATTATTAAACCGCATGTAGGGAGGAAGCGGATTTAGCAGTTGATTTTTGACTGTGCTTTGATATAATAGTCTGTAAGCTGGAGTCGTCTAGTGGCAATGACAAGAGACTGTAAATCTCTCGCCTTCGGGCTTCGTAGGTTCGAGTCCTACCTCCAGCACCACGTCTTTCAGACGCGCGTTAAAAAGCAGGACATCGGTTCTCGCTTCGCTCGAAGCGAGTCCTACTTCCAGCACCAGCCTTCTTAGCTCAGTTGGTAGAGCGCATTCATGGTAAGGATGAGGTCACCAGTTCAAACCTGGTAGAAGGCTCCATTTTTTTAGAATTTCCCGCAATGATCGTGGTCTGGATCTGATTCCAAATGATGGTGATGATGGTGCGAGATGTGAGGGAAGATGAATTCAAGGCCGACAATAATGATTACGATAGCAATTAAAATACTAACGTAGGCCTCGACGTCAATTTGCCAAATTAAATAGATAATTGCTGAAGCTAGTACTACTATTGAAATCCAGGCGTCATTTAATGTTTCAGCACCAGAGGCTTCTACGACTTTAGATTTAATTCTTTGGCCAGTTTTTTTCAGATAGAAAGCAAGGGTGTATTTGGCTAAGATGCTAGCAATCAATACTATAATAGTTGCTACAGAATAATCTGGTGCTTCGGTTTCGGAAAGACTTTCAATGGATTCGACGATTATATGAATTCCGGTTGCGATGATGATGAGTGCAATAAGTATTGTGGTGGTTCGTTCGATTGCTTCGCGTTTTGCGTTCAATTTTTTATGATTGGCTAGTTTTTCGCTAATGATGACTAGAAGCCCAGCAATACCGTCGATTAAACTGTGCAATGCATCGGAAATAATTGCTAATGAATTCGATAATAGACCAACTAAAATATTGAAAATAGCTAATAAAAAATTAGTTATAATAAAGAGACACCCTGATTTGACTATGGTTTGGCTGCGGGTTTTTTCCATGCCTACCATTTTAGCATAAATTTGCTATAATGAGAGCAAGAAAGGAGATAGAATGTTTAATTTAAAGGGTAAAGTAGCCGTTGTTTCGGGAGCTTCTTCTGGGCTTGGCCAACAGATGGCTTTGGCATTTGCGAGACAAGGTGCAAAGCTGGTCATATTGGCTAGGCGGATGGAGAGGCTGGAAGAATTTAAGCCAAAGCTAGAAGAAGCTGGAGCCGAAAAAGTTCTCGCAATTAAGTGCGATGTAACTTCTTCGGAAGATATCAATGCGGCTGCCATAAAAACTGAGCAAGAATTTGGCAGAGTTGATATACTTTTGAATTGTGCGGGTTCTTCGAAAGATAAGGGTGTGTTAGAGATGTCAGATGAGGAGTGGGATTTTACGATTGCTACAGATGAAACAAGCGTTTTCAAAATGACGCGTGCGTTTGCGAGTATTATGAAGAAAAATAAATATGGTAGAATTATCAACATTGCTTCAATGTATGGTTTAGTAGGAAATACTGAAATTCACACAGTGGCTTACCATGCTTCTAAAGGCGCGGTTGTTAATTTTACGCGTGCAGTGGCGGCCGAGCTTGCTACGGAGGGCATTACTTGCAATGCAATTTGTCCTGGTTATTTTGAGACTGAACTAACCAAGCAGGTTTTGGATACGCCGAGATTTCAAGAATTTGCCAAGACTCATGTACCAATGGAACGATATGGAAAGCCTGGTGAATTAGATGCTGCGGCAGTATTTTTAGCTTCAGATGAAGCGTCATATGTTACTGGCCTTATTATGCCAGTTGATGGTGGTTATACTTGTATTTAATTATTAATAAATGAGGAGAATTAAAATGAAAACTCAGTATGAGGGGACTAAAACTGAAGAAAACTTAAAAACGGCTTTTGCGGGTGAATCGCAGGCGCGTAATAAATATACTTTTTTTGCTTCCAAGGCAAAAAAAGATGGTTATGAACAGATTGCTGCTATTTTTTTGGAAACTGCGGATAATGAAAAAGAACATGCTAAAATGTGGTACAAAGAATTGCATGGCGGTGCAGTTGAAGATACGGAAACTAACCTTGAAGCGGCAGCAGATGGCGAAAACTACGAGTGGACAGACATGTATGCTGACTTTGCTAAGACTGCACGTGAAGAAGGTTTTGAAGAATTAGCTAAAAAGTTTGAGGGTGTAGCTGAAATTGAAAAACATCATGAAGAAAGATATCGCAAGCTTCTAAAAAATGTAAAGGATAAAAAAGTCTTTTCTCGTGATGGTGATACGATTTGGGTTTGTCGTAATTGTGGTCATATTGTAATCGGTAAATATGCACCGGAAGTTTGTCCGATTTGTAATCATCCACAAAGCTATTTTGAAATAAAAGCTGAAAACTATTAAATGTGTTATAATAAGCATAATTAACATAAGGAGTTAATAAATGAATCTATTTGGTGAAACAACTATAAGAATTGGAGGGGATGGTTCTTCTTTCTTGGGAGGTTTGCTCGGTGGCATGCTAGTAACCATTTCAATTTTTGCTTTGTTTTATTACATATTATTAGTAATTGCTGGTTGGAAGGTTTTTGAAAAAGCCGGCGAAAAAGGGTGGAAGAGTTTGATTCCGATTTATAATACTTATATTTTTTATAAGATTGTGGCGATGGAAAAATGGTTTTGGATTCTTTTGATTGTGTCTTTTGTTATTAGTCTTATCACATCTTTGATGGGCCAAGGTACGACTGTCGATACAATTAACGTTTCAACGGGTACTGGTGTTTTCGCGGCTTTTTTGACTTTTTGCATGTCGATCTTCGCAATTGTCGTAAGCGTGTTTTATTCGATTCGTACTGCTAAAGCGTTTGGACATGGAACTGGCTTTGCGGTTGGTTTGATTTTACTTCAAGGCATTTTTCTAATGATTCTTGGTTTCGACAAGTCGAAATACAATGCAAAACTTGTAAAATCTTGGAATAAGTAAATACATTTTTCATAAAAAATCTCCCTTTCGAGGGAGTTTTTTTATGGAGCCGTGAGCCAGGTTTGAACTGGCGACCTATCGCTTACAAGGCGATTGCTCTACCAACTGAGCTATCACGGCGCTTTTTAATTATATCATACTTTTTGTTGTGGAAAAATGTTTTAAAAGCACTTGCGCATTAAAAATTCTTGTCCTATAATGGTTATATATAAATAAAGCGAGGAAACAGGAGAGTGTGGTGATTTTATACCAGTTTATCTGTGTGAAATGCAGGCCTAGACTGTTTTTGGTAAGTGTTTTTGCCATTTTTTTGGCATCGTTTGCGCTTTCTGGCTCTGTTTCTGGCATTGCTAGACAGAGTACTCTTAGTGTGGATTATGATACGGGCTTACTTTCTATTTCAATGTTGCCAACTGCCGAAGGCCAATTTGCTAAGTCGGTCGATTCGACGTTGGGAATTTCTACTGATAATTTTACGGGTTATACTTTGTCTGTAGAAGCTGCGACCAATTCGACGAGTCTAGTCGATAATGAGAATCATGAGATTACTTCAATTAGCTCTTCGGTTTCTGAGACTGATTTCACTAATAGTAGTACATATAATAATAAATGGGGCTTTAAGCCTAGCCAATATATTACTACTAACAATAATGTAAATACTGTAGTTCAGAACTCGGATTATTTGCCTGCTCCTACTACTTCTGGCTTGGTTCTTGATGTCACTAGCGCAGCTAATGCTACTGATAACACTTATGATTTTTCATTTGGCGCGAGAGTTAACCAAGATATGCCTAATGGTACTTATACTTATTCTTTGGTTTTTCGCATCGTCCCCAATGCAATTACTTATAATGTGACCTACAACAATAATACTTCTGAGACAGTGACTAATATGCCTTTGCCTAATCCTCAAGCGTTAACGATTGATGGTGGAACGCCTACAGCTCAGAGTTACGCCAAACTTAGTAGTGCGATTCCAACTATAACTAGTGCTGATATGTCTTTTGGTGGGTGGTGTGACGTTGCTACAACGGTTGATTCTTCGACGGGTGATTATTTATGCTCTGGTAATACTTATGATGCTGGAGGCGATTATCCGATTGATCAGACATCAAGTGCGACGAATATTACTTTATATGCAATTTGGTTAAATGATTCTTTCCCGATGGTTTGGTCACAAATGGGTGCATGTGAGTTCCATGCTGCAACCAATGGTAACATTACCGGTACAGAATGTCAGCAATATGCTAATGACAAATTTATTGATACTGAAATTGCATTATATAGTACCGCAAACTATCAAAAAGATTATGAGGTTCATTTTACAATCGATCATTACGTTCCGAGTGAGAATGATGGTTTAGCTGATCAGCAACAGACTTTTGTGAGCGATAAATTGTCGTCTAGTGTTTCAGCCTCACCTTATGATGGGAAAGCTCCAGGTATGATTGTCAGACGAAGCGGAAATGATATTCAAATTAGAAGTACTTCTGGCCATTCTGGTAGCAGTGGCTCTGAAATAATTGTGCCATCAAATACTGCTGATATTAGCATTTATCGACTTGATGGTGTAATTTATGCTAGTATTAACCACGGTTCGCTACAACAGATTCAAGACATCTCTAGTTTTGATCAACAATTTGGTTTAAATACTTGGTTTGGGGCCTACCCGGGTGATGATTGTACTGGCAACACTACAGATGGCGTCTGTACGAATGCAATTAGATATATCGAAGCCACACTTAGTAATATGTATATTAGGCTGGGTGATTTTGGCGAAACTATACATCATGTTACATTTAATGGCAATGGCGGTACTCCTACAACAACCACCTATGCGGTTATTGATGGAGACACTTTGGGGACATTACCAACTGCGACGCGAACTAATTATGTCTTAATGTACTGGTACACGACATCAGGTGGTAGTAGTATTGCTACTCCTGAGACACAACCACATGGTGATGCAACTTACTATGCCTTTTGGTTAAAAGAAGTATCTCAAGCACAGATTAGCAATTCTTCTATTACTCTTCCAGTGGATGGAACTGAGACAATTAATGTGACGAATTCGGCTGAACTTGAGGAATATACATTTTCTTCGAGCGATGATTCAGTAGCTACGGTTAATTCTACTACTGGTCTAGTAACTGCTGTTGACGTGGGGACGACGACGATTACAATGACGGGCACGAAGTCTCATACTACCAAAACTATTAGTGTAACTGTAAGTGACAGCATGGCTAGAGTTACATTTGATGCTGGGCAGGGTTCGAGCGTAGATCCGATAGACGTGGAGATTGGAGAAACTATTAGTGAACTGCCTATTTCAATCAGAAGTGGTTATACTTTGGAAGGTTGGTATACTGGAGCAAATGGAACTGGGACTAAACTCACTACTTCACTCACGATTGATGATAATATGGAATTTATTGCAAATTGGATAGTAACGACAAATGTTTGTAGGCTTGCTGATCCTACGGCACTCCACACAGAAACTTGTGCCAGAACTAGTTCAGGGTGTCGAACTAGTAATAATTATGCAAATGGTGCAACAATTACTTATGGCAAAGTTCCACAAGATTCTACGCTTGTCCCTGGTATTGCATATACTTGCGATATTAATGCAAATAATGAATACGACGAACAGTCAGAAAGATTCTACTATCTAGGTACGAATAGTGGCAATGCTGTGTTAGTTTGGTATAAGAATATATCTGATGTCAGTATAAACTACGATGCGGCTTACGCTTTGCTTCCAGACTCTAACACCTGGCGGAATACTAACTTAATAGCACAAGCTAATGATAAGGTAACTAGGTACATGAAGGAATCGGAAGTAAAAACTGCGTGTGGCGGAAGTGCGAATGGCTTAAAGACTAAGCAATGTGATTATCTGATGGAGAAATCTAACTTCGCCAATACAAATATGATAGATGGTATTTGGCTTGAAAAAATTAACAGTACTACTAGTGGTGGTAGAAGAATTCATACTACTGGTTTGTCGCTTGGCAATGTGAATCCGAATACTGGCGGTAGTAATAATGCTCCTCGCCCAGTTATTGAGATACCGATGAATATGCTTGAAATCTGGTCCTCACCAGACTACACAATTACTTTTAATCCGCACAACGGAACCTCTTCTTGGGATGAAACAGTTACTGCTGGAGATGATTTAAGTGCTGTTTATCCTTCCACTGATCCGACCTACAATAATCATATTTTCCAAGGTTGGTATACAGCTGAGAGTGGTGGAACGCTTGTAACTAGCAGTACTGAACCGAGTGGCTCTACGACTTATCATGCTCAATGGCTAGGTACCGTTGCGCTTGCGACAGTCGCAAATAATAGCATTTCGGTGCCAGCTAATGACACTGCAACCATAACGGTGACTAATTCGGCGGAGCTTGAAGGATTTACTTTCTCTTCAAGCGATACAAGTGTTGCGACAATTAATCCTTCAACTGGTGTGGTTACTCCTGTGGCAACCGGTACTACAAATATTTCGATTACAGGGGCTTCGTCTAATACTTCGAACCAAATTGTGACTGTGACAGTAACTCAACCCGTAGTTCATTATACAATTACCTTTAATCCGCATAACGGGACTGCTTCTTGGGATGAGACAATTGATGCTGGCGACGATCTAACGGATGTTTATCCTGCTAATGATCCGACTTACACTGATTATGTTTTCCAAGGTTGGTATACAGCTGATCATGATGGCACGCTTGTAACTAGTAGTACCGAACCGGGTGGTAGTACAACTTATCATGCTCAGTGGCTGGGTGCAGTAGCGTTAGCGACCTTTGATAGCAATAGTATAACAGTGCAAGAGGGAAATACTGCAACTATTACGGTCACTAATTCGGCGCAGATTGAAGGCTATAGTTTTGCGTCACTTGATTCTACTGTTGCTACAGTGAACGCAACGACTGGCGTAGTAACTGGTGTAAATGCTGGTAATACTTCGATTCGAATGACCGGCACAAGCTCGCAAACTTATGTTGATATCC
Source organism: Candidatus Saccharimonadota bacterium (assembly GCA_017515205.1). GTDB lineage: Bacteria > Patescibacteriota > Saccharimonadia > Saccharimonadales > Saccharimonadaceae > Nanosyncoccus. The sequence goes on along the minus strand of JAFWHN010000001.1, from coordinate 184,929 downwards.
CCGTAACTGTAACCGCGGTTGCGCCTACAACTTATACGGTTTACTTCGAACCTCATAATGGATCTTCTAGCTCTAGCGTTACGGTAACCGCTGGGAGTGAGATTGGCAATAATAATATTCCGCCAGATCCAACCAATTCTGATCCAGATCAAATTTTTATGGGTTGGTTTACGGAGGCAAATGGTGGTACTGCTGTAAATGGTTCAACTGTACCGACTGCGAATAATGAAACTTATCATGCTCAGTTTAAGAAGATTGTTTGTAAACTAGAGACTTCAGATTCGAATCTTCATGTTCATGATACGAATGTGAAATATGGCCAACTTGCTAATAGTTCGATTCCACAAGGTGGCGATGCTTATAACTGTGATGTAGATTATGATGATACCTATAGTGCTGTAAATGAGCGATTCTACTATGTAAGTCAAGATGCAAGTAATAATGCAGTCTTGGTGGCCTGGAATAGCTATTACAATGGCGCATGGGCTGCTGGTACATCTAACGATTCAATTTTCTCTTATACAGCTGCCCTTTCGGAACTTCCAGCGAACACCAGTGGTGCGTGGGATAATCCTGGTTTGGTTGAGCAAGAGACTGGAAAAGCTGCTAGATTTACGGCGCGTGAAGAGATTGCCTCGGCTTGTGGCAAGACTCTCAGCCAAATGAACGCAACTGATTCCCTTTTGGTCTGTGATTACTTCATGGAGCATTCTGCCTATGATGGTGGTGGTAGATCTGCATTATGGCTAATGAAAGAAGATACCACTCAATATCGTATCCATTCTGGTAGCACTAACCGCCATATTAGTACAAGTTCTTCTGGTAGCAGTATGGTGCGCCCAGCCATTGTAGTGCCATATAAATTGATTGAGAAATATACGCCTGCTGCTTCTGATGTGACAAATGCAGTGATTGCGAATAATGATTTAACTGTTCAGGTAGGTCATCAATTGACAATTCAAGTTAGTAATTCTGCTTCATTGGAGCCATATACATTCAGTTCTGATGATGCATCAATTGCCACTGTTAATTCTTCGACTGGCGTAGTATCTGGCGTGAGTGTGGGTACTGTAGATATCATTATGACTGGTACGACTTCTGGTTTGACTAAAACAATTGAAGTCGAAGTTGTGTCTGATCCTGATACCCCTGTGGTGTTTGATGTGTCGAATGATGCAACGCGTGGATATAAGGCTATTGTTAACCAGTGGGTTCAAAGTCCGGTAGGTATTACAACCTTTAATCAGGCTTCTCCAATTAATAGTTCGACTTGGGGTGATACGAGTGAATTGTCTGAAGTACAATATTGGTCTACTTTAAAGAACAACTTTGAGACTAATGATTGTAAGGTGACCAGTTATACTGAATCGGTAACTACTACACCAAATCCGACGGCTTGGGCGAATGGTTCAACGAATTGTGGAAAGCCAGATGCGTATGATACTACAGTCAATGCTCCTGTCAATGTGTATCTATACAATAACCAGACTTTGGGTGCGCAGGTGACTTATGCTGATGCCTCAACTGGTGTGATTCATAATCTGATTCCTGGTAACACTTATAAATGGGTAAAGGATGGTGATAGCTCAGTTTATGGATATGTAACCGTAAAGTCTAACGGCTCAGATCATGGCACTCGTTGGATAGATGCGGGTACAATTGGAAATGTGCGCGATCTTGGTGGTTTACCAGCTGATACTGATGGCGATGGCACAGTGGATGCATATGTCAATTATGGCAAATTGTTCCGTGGCGAAAAGCTAGGTAGTGAATCAGCTTCGACACTAACCAATCTCGGCATTACTGAAGAAATTAATGTTGGGGATGAATATTCTACCGATACTCATCTGTCTAATTATGATTTATTAAGTGTGATTCATTATGAATTTGAATATAATTCTGGCGATGAAAATAACTCAAACTCAAATTATATGAAGGCTTGGAACGCGGTGACGAGAATTATGACGGATGTTACTAGTTCTAATAATCCTCAAAATATTTACTTCCATTGTCGTGTGGGTGCTGACCGTACTGGCACGGTAGCATATCTTCTCGAAGGTCTTCTCGGCGTGCCAGATGAGGAGAGGTATCAAGAGTACTCGCTCACGCACCTTTCGGGATTATTCGATAGGACTAGGTATTACAAGCTAAAAGCTTCCAATAATGCTAATAAGTTTGTCTATATGATGAGTTATGTAAAAACTAATGCCCAAATCTTGCAATGGTATAATCAGAATCCAAATGCGAGTGCGAGTTTGATTGCGAACTTTAAGGCTGCGATGACCACTTCTATAAGCGGCGGAAATGGCGGTAATGGTGGAAATGGTGGGAATAATCTAGCTCCTGCGGTACAATCAAGCCCGCTCAGTGTAAATAATAACGGTGGGAATGTAATAAATAATAATAGTAATAGCACGGAGGAGCCTGAAGACGATTCAGAATCTGGTCATATTGAGCCACTTGGTGTGATTGAATCTCATTTAGAATCTGCGGGTAGTAATGAATCGCCGGCGGCAGTTGATTTGATTGTAGCTACGGCTGCTGTGGGTGTTGCTGGCACTGCTATTACTGCTGCGGCCGTTAAACAGCATAAAGACAACGAGTCTAATTAGTTTTATCTAGATTTACGGATTGATTAGTTTATGGTAAACTAGGTTTATGGATATGTTTTTAGGTGCGTTAGGGGTAATTATAATTTTACTTTTGATAGTAGTGATCGTGCTTTTGCTGGCTCAAAAAACTCAATCAAAAGATTTAGCTAATTACAAAGCGATGGAAGAGCGCTTGATTCGCATGGAAGGTGAAATTTCAAAGATAAATCCTGTGATTGACCGAAATTTTCGCGAAAACCGTAAAGAAATTTCTGAAAACTTGGATCGCATGCAAACTAATAATGCTAAAAGTATTGAACAGCTAAGAGACGGTAATGAGAAAAAATTAGAAGAAATGCGAGAAACCGTTGATGAAAAGCTAAAAGCATCAGTTGAAAAACGATTCAATGAAAGTTTTAAATCAATTTCCACTCAGCTAACACAAGTGTATCAAGGTTTGGGCGAGATGAAGAATCTAGCTACTGGTGTGGGTGATTTAAAGAAAGTAATGGAGGGTGTGAAAACGCGTGGAATTTACGGTGAAGTGCAACTTGGTGCAATTATTGAGGATACTTTGAATAAAACTCAATACGAAGAGAATATTATTACTAAGCATGGCTCGAACGATCGTGTAGAATTTGCCGTGAAAATGCCAGGGAAAGAAACTGATGTATTTTTACCAATTGATTCAAAATTTCCGGTGGAGAATTATTCGAGATTGATTGCGGCTTATGATAATGGGGATAAAAATGAGATTTTGACTTTTCAAAAGGCCCTAAGTAATGATGTGAAAGAACAAGCTAAAAAGATTTCAACTAAATATATTGATCCACCAGCCACTACCGATTTTGGTATTATGTTTGTACCAACTGAGTCTTTGTATGCCGAAATTATTCGTATACCTGGTCTCTCGGACGAAGTAAGGCAAAAATATAGTATTACAATTGCGTCTCCTTCGACGCTTCCTGTGATGCTTTCTGGTCTTTTGATGGGGTTTCGTACGGTTGCAATTGAAAAGCGTTCAGCTGAAGTTTGGCAGACTTTGGGTGCAGTAAAAACCCAATTCGGTAAGTTTTCGGAGCTTCTAGAAGGCGTTCAAAAGAAACTACAAGAATCAGCTAATAAAATTGAATCTGCTAAAACTACCTCTCGTTCAATTGAGCGAAAGCTCAAAGGTGTTGAAGAATTACCTGAAAAAGAATCGGTAAAAATGATAGGAGAAATTTGATGCCAAAAATTGTGGTATTAGGTGCAGGTGAGTACGGGACCGCTCTTGGTGGTATTTTAGCAGGAAATGGTTTTGACGTTGATTATTATGATCCCTTGAAAGAAAAAGAAGTCTTAAAAGATGCTGTTACTGGTGCGAAAGCGATGGTGCTTGTGGTACCGTCTGAGACTGCAGTGAGATTATTGCCACATCTGCCCAAAGATAAGTTTCTGATCGTGGCGACTAAAGGTTTTTTGTCGGAACGGCCGTTTACTGTTTTTAAAAATTGGGGGGTTCTTTCTGGAGCTGGTTTCGCTAAAGATTTTAAGTCTGGTAAAAATATTAGCTTAACGGCGACTGACGATAAAATCTCAACTTTATTTGCTGCGCCACAACTTTCTTTTGATTATTCTGATGACAAGAAGGGTGTACTTTTATGTGGAGCTTTAAAAAATGTCTATGCTTTACTAGCCGGCATTCGAGGTTTAAAACCTAATACTAAAAAAATGTCTGACTACATATTTAATGCAGCGAATGAAATGGGAATGATTTTAGAGCAAAATGGCGCTAATTTGACTACGATGCGTCTTTCTTGCGGTCTGAAGGACTTAATTCTAACTTGTAGCCCTGGTTCTAGAAACTATACTTATGGTTTGAATACATTTAAGAATATTAATACTGGATTAAGCGGCACAGTCGAGAGTCTAACTACATTAAAGCGCATCAAACGCGGTGAATTAGTGGTACCTGATTCAGCTTTGCTTTTGCAAGAATTATTGGAGGAATTCTAAATGCGACTAAACGAGAGACAAAGACAAGCTGTAGAGTACTTAGACGGTCCTCTTTTAGTATTGGCAGGTCCAGGAACTGGCAAAACGCAGTTATTATCAGAAAAAGTAGCTTATATTTTGCAAAACACTGACACTAATCCAGATAACATTTTGTGTTTGACTTTTACTGAAACTGGCGCAAATAATATGCGGGAACGCTTAAAGATTACGATTGGCAATGACGCTATGAAGGTTAATATCAACACTTATCATGCTTTTGGTTCGGATATTTTATTTCAATATAAAAACTATTCGGATGTTTATGACCGTAACCTTGATAGCGCGATTGATGAAGTGACTCGTTATAAGGTTGTAAAAGGTATTCAGAATGACTTAAATGGTCGTGATATTTTGAAGGGCGATGCCGTAAAGGATATTGTTTCGGTAATTTCAGCAGCTAAATCGGCTGGTCTTAGCTCAAATGATTTATCAAAAATTGCTAATCAAAATATAGAAGATTCTCAAGTTTTGTCAGATGCGATTTCGCCTTTATTAAACGAAATAGTGCCACGAAATTATAAATTTTCCTATGAGAATGCTTATTTGCCTATTTATGAGCTATTGAAAAACTACGAAGATACTAAACCGATTTTGAAAAAAGTAGAAAGAAATATTAATTTACTAGCAAAAGATCTAAAGACGGCAATTTGTCAGGCCGAGTCTGAACAAAAGATTAAGCCTCTTTCTGAGTGGAAGGATAATTACTTTGAGAAAGGTCCACGAGGAAACTATTTATTAAAAGACCGAGTTGCTAATAAAAAACTTCTTTCGATTGCCAATGTAATGTCTAAGTATGATGATGCTTTACATAAAAACGGCTGGTTTGATTTTGATGATATGATTCAGGAGGCTTTAAAGGTTTTACAAGCTGATGCTGGTTTTAAAGCTACTTTATCGGAGCGTTATCAATTTATCATGCTTGATGAGTTTCAAGATACAAATCCGAGTCAATTTGCAATTATTAAGGAACTTACGGATTACGAGAAGCCCCTAATTATGGCGGTAGGCGATGATGACCAAGCGATTTATGAATTTCAAGGTGCGCTTTCAACTAATTTATCTGATTTCCAGAAACATTATGAGGCAAATGTTATATCTTTAGTTGACAATTATCGTAGTACGCAGGAAATTTTGGACTTATCACGTAAGATTATTAATGAAGCTCCTGATCGTTTTGCGGATAAGGAATTGATTTCTCACAAGAAATCTCCTGAAAAGACTCAGATTTATCGACATGAATTTTTATCTTCTGATATGGAATATGGTTTTGTGGCAAAGAAAATCGCTGAACTAATTAAAAAAGGCGTCTCTCAGGACCAGATTGCGGTAATTTCATACAAGACTAAATACTTTATGCCACTTCTACCATATTTAAAAGCTTATCCTGAAATAAAGATTGCTTATGAAAAAAAAGACAATCTGCTTGAAGATGAAAAGATTCACGAAATTTTAACTATTTCACGTTTTGTTTATGAACTTGCTAACAATCAACGTTCGACAGTTTCAATTCTAGAAATTCTTTCTTATCCATTCTTTGATTTGCCGATGCTTGAGGTAGTGAAATTAGTACAGAAAGCTCGTGAGGATAAAAAAGCTGTTTTTGACTTAATGATGGAGACAGATGACTTAAAAATAAAGCAAGTGGCAGAATTTTTAACTGGGCTAGTAGCTAAATCGTTCAATGAACCTTTTGAGGTTTTCCTGGATTATGTGATTGGGGCTTTGGAGCTAAATAATTACCGTTCAACATTTCTTTCTTATTATACGAAGAATGATTTTGAAGCATTTTCTTTATACGAAAATATTGCTTCTCTTAGGGGTCTAATGAAACGCCATTTTGGCGAAAAAAGTCTGAAACTAATAGATTTAATAAGTTTACTTGACGATTATGAGGCAGCTGATATGCCATTAAATACGACTTCGCCTTATCGTGATGCCGACAATGCTGTTTCGATTTTGTCGGCACATAAGGCGAAAGGTCTAGAATTTGAACATGTCTTTATTATTTCAGCTGATCACATGGCTTGGGGTAAAGGAAAGGGGAATAATAATCTTTTGTCTCTGCCGAAAAACTTAACTTTTATTCGTCATACTGGCATGACTGATGGCGAACGACTGCGTGTTTTATATGTTGCTCTTACCAGGGCAAAAGATTCAATTTATATTACAAATGCCCTACATGATTTTAATGGTAAAAGTCCTGATCGTTTAGAGTATTTGGAAGAATATGCAGATGGTGACGATGTAATTTCGCCAATGATTGGGAAAGTAAATCTGCATTACGAAATTGATTCTCTTCCTGCTATCGAAAAAAATCTAAAGAATTGGTTGGATCCGTATATTAAACTTACTCCAGATATGCAAACTCTTTATCTTGAAAGGTCTCAAAAATGGCGGATGTCGGCATCTGCTTTGACTGATTTTATCGATATTGCCTATGCTGGCCCAGTCAGATTTTTTGAAAGATTTATTTTGAGAGCTCCGCAACCGCCAGAGAATGAAGCGCTTGCCTATGGTGATTTACTACATAAAGTATTTGAAAAGTGTACTAAAGAGAATTTGGATTGTGAGAAGGCTTTGCAATATTTCTTGGACGAATTGGAAAAGAAAGATTTGCCAACGGACGTTTTGAAGGATATACGTGAAAAACGTCCAGAAGATCTTTTGACGGCTCTAAATGGTTTTAAAGATATTATTTATAATGGCAAGGCTGAAGTAGATTTAGCTTCCGAAAAAATTTCACTTAATGACGTGCCTATTACTGGTAAAATTGACCATATTATAATAGATGATCATGCAAAAACGATTGAGATTTATGATTACAAGACTGGAAATTATCATAAAGAGAACTGGCGAAGCCATATGACTCTGTATAGATATATGTTGCAACTAGAATTTTACAAACTTCTTTTAAACAATTCGCCGACATATGCTAAGTACAAAATTACCAAAGGTCATATTTTATTTGTTACACCAGATAAAGATGGCGAGGTTTACGATAAAGTCTATGAATATAATTCTGAAGACGAAAAGGAGCTTTTAGGTTTAATTAATGCAGTATATAAATTGGTGGTTTCGCTTGATTTTATGAAAGATAAGGATATTTTCTTGATGCCTAACCAAAATCTCGGGATTAAAGATATTAAGAATTTTGTTTTGCTTTTGCTTGCAAAAAACAATAAATAATAGTACTATAACGATGTTTATTGTAGCTTTGCACTTTTGAAAGGGGGTGAGAAGATGCTGGTACGAAATATTTTTGTAAAAAATATTTTGTCGGAACGGGTACGTGGCATTACTTATAGTTGTCCGCGTTGTGGAAGGCCGTTTTTAACTCAAACTGAGCTTGCCATCCACGTGCTTACTTGCGGCGCTATCTAAACCTTATGCTACATAAACTTTTATCTGGCAAGACCTAGTCTTGCCTTTTTCTTTATTCTGTGGTACAATATTTTAAGTTATGGCAAAAAAGAATAATACTAAACGAAAACTGGTTGGTCTTGTTTCCGAGGAATCGGGTGTTCGTATTTATTATACAAAGAAGAATACCATGAACACTCCTGACAAACTCTCGTTACGTAAGTATGATCCTGTGCTCAGAAAGCATGTTGTATTTACTGAAACTAAGAAAAACTTAGGTCGAAACGAAGTTAAGGAAAAGAAGCGTTAAAGATTTTCTTAATTTAATCTTTGATGCTTCTTTTTTTATTTTTCTGATTCTGCAATTCTATATTTTATATCTCTTATAACATTCATGAAATACATAAATGATTCGTACGGTGAAGCGTAGGCTGAGAAATAGGCGTGAACATCACCATCGTGCCAGTATTTTGTGCACATAGAGTAAGGATGATCAGAAGTAGTTAAATGTTCCCAGTCAGAAATAATCTTTTTGTCCTGCGTGGACAAAACTTGTTCTCTTAGTGCGTATAATTCTTCCATGGCTGCAATCTGCATAGAATTAGATAACCATGCAGATAAATCTCTTTCGGTGTCAGCCCATGTAATGGTTTCTGGCATCGAGGCTTCATCGACCGGCTCCATGAGTTCACAAGCCTCGGAGGCAGTGACGAATTTGTTTTCATATTCTCCTAACCAACTACTAATGAATTGATCCATAAAATCGAATATCCCAGTGTCTTTCCATTGGTGCTCGCCAAAAGTTTCGAAATCCATAAATAAATTAACTAGATTGCCGTGGATACAGTCCAAATTAATCCAGTTTTGGTATTTTTCTACGGTCAGAGGCCATTCTTTCCAGCCTCTATTTGAAAATCGAAATGCAATATCATCGGATAAACGATAGTTTTTGAGTAGTAATCTGATTTTGGAACAATTAAACGGACGATAAACATAATTCGGGCTGCGCCAACCGAGGACTTTGTCCCAACCTTCGGCTAGGATACCTTTATAACCGTTTTCTTCTGCCCATTTGGCTAGACTATCATTGTAGGCTAACTCAGTATTTCGGAAAATTTTGGGTGAGATATCAAAGATTTTTTCGATTACTTCATGATGCTTTTTAACTTGAGATTCGAATTCTTCTAAATTATAAAAATATGCAAGGGAATGGTAATACGTTTCATCGATAATTTCGACTTTCCCAGTTTTTACCATTCTCTGAATGGTTTCGATGAGATCTGGTTCCCATTTAGCGGCTTGTTCTAGCCAAGTGCCGGTGATTGAAAAGGAGACCTTGAAATCTGTATGTTTATTGATATTTTTTTCAAGTAGAGCTAGCATCGGTCGATAGCTTTTTTCTGTAACTTTTCTGAAAATTCTTTCGTTGGATTCTCGATCGTTGTACTCGCCATTGTAATAGTCTGAGCTATTGGAAATATCAAAAAAGGAGTATTCCTTGTAGCGGATAGGCTGGTGGATATGCAAATACAGACAAATCGCACGCACTTAAATAACCTCCTTTTGTTTTACTTTATTATATATCCTTAAGCATTTTTTCGCAATTTGATCCCATGAAATTTTACGATATTCGTTTTTGATATTTTCTTTTAATTCTGTTTTGAGTGGTTCGTCACCAGCAATAGCAAGAATTTCGTTTGCGAGTTTTTCGGTATCCCAAAAATCATATTTAAGAGCTGACCATATAATTTCTGAAACACCGGATTGTTTAGTAAGAATCAAGGCGTCGTTATGATGTGCGGCTTCGAGTGCGGTAAGCCCAAATGGTTCTGATACTGAGCTCATCACAAAGACATCGGCAAGGGAATAAATATCTCTTAAGTTTTTTCCACGAATAAAACCAGTGAAGATGACGTTTTCAGCAATGCCTAGATCGGCAGATAGCTTAATAAGCTTATTTCTTTCTTCGCCGTCGCCCGCAAAAATGAAGAGTAGTTTCGGATTTTTTGAAACGGCAAGGGCAGCTGCGCGCATTAGATTAGAAAGTCCTTTTTGAATAGTGAACCTACCTACTGTGGCGACGACAGTATAACCCTTTTCTTGCATTGATTTGACATATCGATAAGTTGATTCCTCGAAATGATAAGTGTTTTTATCATATTCTTGATCAAGGGAATTATAAACTACATCGATTTTTTGTAGCGGGATGTGATATTTTTCGTGAATAACTCGTTTGGTAGTTTCAGAAACGGCAATAATGCGATCTGCCATCATCAATCCTTCGTATTCAATTTCGTGAATTAGAGGATTACCATTTCTCATGCCGGCACGATCAAATTCCGTGGCGTGTACGTGGGCAATTAACGGTATGCCATATTCCTTCTTGGCTATCACTCCGGCTTCATAAGTAAGCCAATCGTGGGCGTGGACGATATCGGGTTGATGAGTCATGAGGTATTTTTCGACAAAGTCACAGTATTCTTTTTGGATTTCGCGGATTGATAAAACGGCTTTTTGGTCGAGCGTAGGGACTAGTTCTTCTGTAATTTTTAAGGATTCATATGCTCCGCCACCGTAGCGATACAACGGATCTAATTTTGTAGCTGCATAAACGTGCATAAATTCGGTGTGAGGATGCTTGGCAGAGTACGGCAAGATGAAATCAATATTTGCACCTCGGTTGGCAAGCGCTCTAGCCATGTTTAAACAGGCTACGCCAAGGCCACCACTATTATGTGGCGGAAGTTCCCATCCGAGCATAAGTATTTTCATCATTTTTAATTTTAGCATAAAAAGCTTAAATTAAAAAGTTCTGGCTCCTAGCAACATGTAATTTAATAAAATTAGTTGTGTAAAACTTTAATAATAAAAAATCCCTTATGTGGGGTTTTAGATTCTTGTGAATGACACGCCACAATTAGTGAATTGATGGCAGGGGTGGCAAGACTTGAACTCGCGACACATGGTTTTGGAGACCATTGCTCTACCAACTGAGCTACACCCCTTCGGTGCACATTTATTATTTTACCACAAAACTCTAAAAGTGTGTTACAATGGAATCATGATGGAAGGTAATAGAAGAAATATACCGCGTGCTTTATTAGTATTTGGTGCGCCTTGCAGCGGTAAAACTACTTTTGCAGAAAAATTTGCAGCAAAATTTGGTCTAGCATTCTATGATTTAACTAAGATTCGCGAAGATAACGGTTTTTCGCGTGAAAATATCCTCTCAATTCTCGAATTGATTGGCCGGACTGGACAGACTATTTTGCTAGAAGGTGAATTAGAAACTGAAAAAGACCGCATTGAAATCAGGAATGCTTTACGTGAGCATGGCTATGAGCCATCATTAATTTGGGTACAGACTGATGTCGCTACTATTCGTAATCGGATGAAAATCCGCTTCCATTCTGTCTCTAAAGCGAAATCAGCTTATGAGGAAGCAGTTTCTGTTATCGAAGCGCCTACTGAGACCGAGCGACCGATTATTCTTTCTGGCAAACATACTTTTGAAACACAGACTCGTCATATTTTAGCTGGTCTTGCTGATTTAGCCGAAACGAAAAAATGATTTTAAAAGACGATGAATTTGGTGAAGTTATTGTACGAAAAAGTCCACTAGCGCATGGCGTGAGATTTAGTGTTTCGACTTCTGGCAGGTTGGCTATGTCAGTGCCTAAATACACTTCTCTTTTTTTGGCAAAAAGATTTTTAAATTCTAATCGAAAAGTAATACGTGAAAAATTACCTGTTAAAGATCCTCGTGAACAAAAATCACGTGACTATCAAAAAAAGTTGTTAATGAAGCAGGCAAAAGCCTATTTGCCATATCGCTTGGAATACTTTGCTAAATTATATGGCTACAAATACAGTAAATGTCGTTTGTCTCATGCTGGCACCAGGTGGGGAAGTTGTTCTTCCAACCAAACTATTTCTTTAAACATTGGCTTAATGAAAGTCCCTGAAATTTTGCGTGATTATGTGATATTGCACGAATTAGCGCATCTACATCACATGGATCATTCTAAAGCTTTTTGGCAGGAAGTAGGTGAACATGACCATAATTATAAAATGCATGAAAAAAAGCTGAAAATGTTTAACCCGGGTTTATAAATACTGTTGCATTTTTGTTGCTTATGCTATAATTAGTTTAAGGAGGAGAGTGTGGAATTAAAAAGACGCCTAAATTTCAATGTTGTTTTTGTGGTAGTTTATGCTCTGGCATTTTTGTCGTATATTGTTTTTGGTTTACAACCTGCTGAAGCCGTCCAGGATGAATATGATGCAACCCTTTCGATTCCAAGTATTAGTTTAGATACTCCAGTAGTTGAACTACAATTAAACAACCATGAATTAGAAACCCCAAATTCGATTGTTGGCAGTTTTTCCAATCATCAAAATAAAACTCTTTTAATTGCTCACTCTACTACAGCCTTTTCAAACCTTAATGCAATACAATTGAATGACGCAGTTTATTATAGTAATAATATGTACAAAGTCATCAAAGTTAACACTTTAGAAAAACAAAACATTAATATGTCAGAAATTCTTTCTGAATCGAATGACGATACACTAGTTTTGATGACTTGTGCGGGTGAATTATTAGAAGGTGGTGACGCAACGCATCGTTTAATTGTAGAAGCAGTTAAATCAATCTAAACACTCTAGTTTTATAGCAAATCCACCCCCTGGTGCCATATAAATATCGAGATTGTCGTTTTTGCCAACGGTTTTTTCTTGTTTAATAACGCCAAATTGATTATCGCGATAGTGAGCATCTTCTGAATCGGCGAAAATAGACGCTTTGTAGCTTTTATTATCCAAAAAATCAAGTTTGATATAAACATTACGAGCATTTTCATCTGTAACTCCACCGATATACCAGTCGTTTGTATTATAGTCTTTTCTAGCTACTACATAATATTCACCAATTTCACCCGCTATCGGTATAGTACGTTCAAAATTAGTTGGGACCATTTTAATAAAATCAAATTCGTCATGGAATCTTTCTTCATAAATAAATGGACGATCGGCCGCCATCTGCATTCCTGAGTAAATTGTTACAAAATAAGCTAACTGTCTGGCTAGTGTCGTGGAAATACGTTTGACACTGTTCTCTAAGTCAAAAATTCCACTCGTATAATCCATTCCGCCAGCCAATAATCTAGTGTATGGTAGATAGCAAGCGTGTGAGGGACTAAGTGCGCCACCTTCATATTCTTGTCCACGAGCACCTTCGCGTGACAATAAATTAGGCCAAGTTCTTTCAATGCCAGTTCCTTTAATTGGTTCGTGGATATCAAGGCATATATGTTTTTTTGCTGCTAACTCTACGGTTTTTTGGTAATGTCTTACGCCTAATTGTGAATGGTGATATTCACGGTGACCGTTTATAGTCATCATGCTGCCTGCATAGCCAGTTTTAATATAATGAATATTGTTCTTGGCGTAGTAATCATATGCCTCTTCCAATTGCGATTCATAATTATCTATAAAGCCTACTGTTTCGTGGTGCCCAACTATCTCGATTTCTTTAGAGCGAGCATAGTTGGTGACTTCTTCTAGGTCGAAATCTTCGGTTGCAACTGTAAATTTATTATGAACACCATTTTCTAACCAGTCTCCTTCCCAACCGTCGTTCCAACCCTCAATCAATAAGCCAGAAATGCCTAATCTGACTGCTGCATCAATATATTCTTTGGTATGCGTGGTCGTAGCACCATGACGTTCTCCTGGAGCCCAAGTCCATTCACCTACATACATCGCCCACCAAATACCAATAAATTTCAGTGTTTTTACCCAACTAAAATCCCCAGCTGGCGGATCATTTAAGACATATATCATGCGATTAGTTGTAAGTTCAATTGCGGAATCTGCTAGCATAATTACTCGCCATGGAGTTTGAAATGGCAAGAGCACGTGTGCTTTTGTGCCATCAGAAAGCGGAGTAATGTCTGACTGTAGTTTCCCGTTGTCATTTAATCTAATCGTCATAGAACCATAATCATAAAGGGCCGCTTCATGTAAAGCGGCATAGCAGCCTTTTGGCGTTTTCAATGTCATAGGTGTATGTACAGAGTTTTTTAAAGTATAGGCGAAGGTTTTTTCGTAATTATATTCATAACGATCCGGCTGATAAGCTGGAATTTCCCAGACCAGGGAATTAAGATCGAAATTAAACTCAGTTAGTTCATCCTCAATTGAGATTTGACTAAATTTAGGTTGGGCTGGAATTTCATATCTAAAAGCTACGCCATTGTCAAACACTCTAAATCGCATGGTAAATATACGTTTTGGTTCCTTGTTCTCGGCGAGATAAAAAGAGCTTTCTATATAGTCATTCGGGATATAACGATCTTCTCCCCATAGCATTTCAATAGTTTCGGTATGCTTTTTCTTTTGCTCACGTATTAATTTTAGATTATGGTCAAAAGGCGTTTCGCCAGAGATTAAGAACCCAAGTTTGGATTTATTAATGACTGGTTTACCATTTTTAAAAACTTCATAGGAAATTTCACCAGATTTCAGAATAAAACGACAACAAATTTGCCCATTGGGAGAAAGAATGTCCTTTTCGACCTCGTTTTTACCAAACCAATTAAGCATAAGAATATTATATCACATCTATTTAATCTAATTTATGCTATAATAAGTGCGTATGAAAATACGAAAAAAGAGGTTTAAACCGTTTTTCGCGGTGGTGTTATTCGTTGTTGTGTTAACCGGTGCTTTTTTCGGTTTCCAATTCTTTACTAAAACTGGAATATTCAAAGTTCCTGGCATAGTATATTATGATGATAGTCTGAACGAGGCTGAGCTTGATACTTTGAAATCTATTTTTACGGAAGAAATAGAGCTAGATAAGGACGTACATATTTCAGCATATAATAATGATGTTAAACCTGAGCTGAGCAAGGGTGAGATACTTTATGATATTTTGGTGCCAGTAACGGATTTTTATGCAGTCGGTACTGATGTGAAAGAGTTTCCGGAAGAAGCTGTGCAGATGATTCCAATTTCTGAGCTTTCTTATGATAAAAAACTTCTTAGCATGAATGATAAATATTATTTGGATGAAATTGACAGTGGAGCAAGCTTCCGCGTAATTAAATTCGATTCGGAAAAATTTGATGAGGAAATTAAGCCATTATTGACGGAAGAATTTTCGAAAACATTCCCCACAAAGGATTCGGTTTTAACTTTTGCTCAAACTGGCGTGACCGCTTTAAGTCGTGGTATGAATACCAAAATGCGACAAGTAGGAGATGGAAAGTATTTTAGCGAAAAAATTGCTGGTTTTTTGTCTAGTTTCGACCTGACTCATACTTCAAATGAATCTTCGTTCACTGACGCGGCAAATGGTGACAATATTTGTTCTGATAATCGATTCATTGATACTCTAACTAGTATTGGACTAGATATTGTTGAACTAACTGGTAATCACAACGAAGACTGTGGTGATGAGGCTGCCAGAAATAGTATCGATATTTACAATCAGAACAACATAAAAATAGTCGGTGGTGGTAAAACTGATGAAGAAGCGGCGATTCCACTTTTAATTAATGAAAAAGGTTCCAATATCACATTTCTTGCTTATAACTTGTCGACTGGTGGAGCAACCTATGATGCTACTCCTGGAGCTAATCAGTATTATGAAGAAAATGCCACTAAAGAAATCACAGCTGCGAAGGAACGAGGTAATTTTGTAGTTGTAGACATTCAATATTATGAATGTAGCGCTTATGCTTCAGAATATGAGGATCCGACTTGCGATCGAGCAAACTCAGCGGCAGGCGATCAGGTAGGTTTTTTCCGTCATTTAATTGATCTAGGCGCTGATATGGTGGTGGGAACTAGTGCGCATCAACCACAGACTTTTGAGCTTTATGGTAATGGCGTCATTTATTATGGCTTGGGTAATTTGTTTTTTGATCAAATCTGGTGGCCGGGTACTACGCGAAGTTTAGTTTTAGCGCATTATTTATATAATGGTAAGTTACTCCAGACCAAAATCGTACCAACGATTTACGATGCTAGTATGCAAACAAAACTATTAGATGAGGAAACTTCCAAATGGTTTCTCGAAAGACTGATCAAAGTAAGACCCTAAAGAAAAAAAATTCTTTAGCTTTTCGTGTCAAACTAGTGATTTCGCTTCTATTTCTTGGTATTTCGGTGACCTTGTTTACCTTTATTCTTTGCTTTTTGATTGGAAATCAGTTTTATACTGGTAATTTAATGACTTTTAGCGAACAAAAAGAAGATAACCCTACAGTCGAAGAACCAGTGAAAGAATATCAAAAGATTGATTTCCAGCCTGTAATTGATACTTTTACTTCTAGAGCTGGTGGGAATAAAAGTGTATTAATTTATGACTTAGAAAGAGACGAAATGGTAGGTGAGTATAATCCGGACGAAAGTTATGGCACGGCTTCACTTTATAAATTATTTGTTGTCTATGAAGGCTACCGCAGATTAGAATCTGGTGAATGGCAGGCTAGCGATAGAGTTGCCTCTACTGGATATTCTACGATTGAATGCCTAGATTTGGCAATTCGTGAATCATACTCTCCTTGTGCAGAGGCTTTGTGGGACAAAATTGGTCGGGATGAGCTTGATACGATCATTAAGGATAATTTTAAAATCTCAAATTCAGACATTTTGCGTTTGATTTCTAATCCGAAGGATATTCTAGCGATGATGAAATTATTTTATTATCATAAAGATATTACTGATGAGACTTTGTTGGCTAGAATGAAAGATTCCTTTTTAAATCAGCCTGAAACAACTTATGATTGGCGACAAGGTTTGCCAAGCGGTTTTTCTAAGGCAAAAGTTTATAATAAGGTCGGTTGGGATTATAATCCAAAAATTAAAAACTGGAATATTTATCATGATGCCGCAATTGTTGAATTTCCAAAACAGGAGCGTCACTTTATTGTTGTGGTGATGTCGAACCGCGTGCCATTTCAAAAGATTCGCCAATTTGGCACAGAAATAGAGAATCATTTTTTGAAAAATTATCAATAAGTACTAAAGAATTGTGACCAATAGGTTTTGTAATCAGAATCTAATTCGAAGTTAAAACCAACTGCTAGTTTGGTGAAATCTGGATTTAAAATGTTGGCACGGTGCGTTTCGGAGCCCATCCAGAGTGCTACAACTGTAGCTGGTGATACGGCAGCATTGCCAATTGCAAGGTTTTCGCCGCTTACTCCGCCAGAGCTAGGCACTGGACAAACCGTGGACCATTTAGAACCGTCTGGGCGATTATGAGCGTATAATACCATAGTTTCTTTGGCTCGTATTTCGGCAGCTTCCTCGCAGGTATACCCCCAGCTAAGCTGTTCAAGTTCATTCTTGGTTCTAATTTTGTTAACTAAAGTGAGGACTTCGTGTTTCCATTGATCAGCTGGTGGCATAATAACCGTAACCGTAATTGAATCCTTTCTTAGGCCATCATACGTGCCAGCTGTAATAGTAGTCGTACCAATACCGCTAATTCTAGGATAACGGCAAGTTTCATCATTAAACCCAAGCCAAGTACGTGCAGAGTTATAAAAACCAGAGATCACGCTCGTGTCTGAAGTCTGCCAGTACATCTCGCCAAGATCAGACAAATCACCACCTACACATAGGTCAATGTCTGGCGTTGCATAAATAGTAATGGCACTTTCGTTCCATAATTCGCCGGCTGGTACTGGTGTGTTATCGAACTCGTGACTAGCCGTTGAGATATAATCATCGTTGCCTAGAGTTTTGGTATCTTTAATATTTGCTTTGGAGTCGCTAACAGATTCTAGCAGTTCCAATTCGCCGATTGCATCATCTACGGTATCCGATCTTTCATCGACGGCGCGGAAGGTTAGACCACCATTTAGCCAAATTGCACTGGCGATTAGAACACCCGCTATTAGAACCGCTGCCGCGTTGATCGACAGAAGGATGGTCATTTTTTTGGAGTGGTGTTGGCCCTGCTCCATCTATTCTTTACCTTTTTCTGGTTCTGGACCGGAAATTAATGCTCTAATATATTCCATGAGACTACCCATAGCTGGGATTAAAGCGACGAAGATGATAATCATAATAAAGTTCAGCATGATTACTTCTGCTGACGGGGCCGAACCGCGGAATAATGCGGCAAATATAACTGAGAAAATAATCATATATATAATAGCTATTGTGGCAACTACTACCACATACGAGAATAGACGCAACCAAATTGAAGAAAGATTAATCATGCGATAACGTAGAACCGTATAATATACGCCGATAATTGTAACTGCTAGAGCGAGCGGCCCAATCCAAATTAGACTCCAATTATTAAATAGTGGCAAAATGAGGTTAAAAATCAAGACCAATGCGCTCGAGGTACCAAAGCTAGCCATAGTAATTAGATCACCACCCCGCTTTCTTTTTGAACTTGTCCTTAAGAATTGATTGAGGAAGGCTGTAATAATTACTGGTACGATTGCACCAAAGTAGCCAATATAACTAAAATATAATAAGCCCATATTCATAGTGACACTATTACCTACGTTGGTGAGAGTTACCTCAGAATACAAAGAGCTTGGACTGATTAAAATTGCTGCACTAATGATAGTACTAATTAAAAGGAAGGCTAGCGTAATTGGTTTACCATATTTTCTAGGCCAAGCACCATAGCCAAGGAAAGCCGCATCGAGAAAAATTGCACTGATGAATGTCCAATTAACGTGCCAACCTATGGTGTCGATTTTTTCGGGCTTTGCAGCCATGAAAAACATAATTGAACTCATCCACAGTGTGGCAAATATTGCGGCGACAAAAAACCAGAGCGAACGAATCTTGTTGCCTTTTGAAGCTCCAAAAAACATAATTGCTCCGGACAATAAAGTTAATATCGATACTGTGCCTAGTAGCATTACAATTAGTTGCATTTACCTCCTTTCCTTCATTATACCACTTTTTTATTAATAATTATGTTTATTTTATCCACAATTTTAATTTATGATATAATTTTATCATATGCTGGAGATTAGGAGTGTGACGAAAGTCTATCAGACTGGCGGTATTAAACGTCTGGCTCTGAATAAGGTGACGATTAATTTTCGTGAGAGCGAATTTGCGGCAATCCTAGGCCCATCTGGTTCTGGTAAAACTACTCTTTTGAATATTCTGGGTGGGTTAGACCAATATACAAGTGGTGATTTGGTGATTAATGAAAAATCTACTAAGAAATTTCGAGATAAAGATTGGGATGCTTACCGTAATCACCGAGTGGGTTTTGTTTTCCAAAGCTATAATTTGATCCCGCATCAAAACGTTTTGCAAAATGTGCGTTTAGCCCTTACATTAAGTGGTATCAAAAAACGCGAATCAATTCGTCGCGCTAAGAAAGTTTTGAAAGATGTAGGCCTAGAGGAACATATTTATAAACTGCCGGCACAACTTTCGGGTGGGCAAATGCAACGTGTAGCAATTGCTCGTGCTCTCATCAATGACCCAGATATTTTACTAGCTGATGAACCGACTGGAGCTCTTGATTCAGAAACTTCTATTCAAATCATGAATTTGTTAAAAAAGATTTCGGCTTCTAAGCTTGTGGTAAATGTAACTCACAACCCAGACCTTGCTGATGAATATGCTACACGTATTATTACTTTGAAGGATGGAAAAATTACTTCTGACTCTAATCCTTACGATGGTAAAATCAAAACCGACTTGAGCTTAGTTGAAGCAGAGAAAAAATCCAAAAAGACCAAAATGACTTTTTTGACTGCCGCGAGTTTGTCTTTAAAAAATTTGATGACAAAAAAGGCACGAACTATTCTGGTGGCAATGGCTGGCTCGATTGGTATTATTGGTATTGCTTTGATTTCGGCGGTTTCGACTGGTTTTCAGAATTACATTGATAAAATCGAGGAGGACACTCTAACTTCTTATCCGCTTGCTTTGATGAAAGAATCAGCTGATATGACTGGAATTTTGCTCAGTTTAACTGGTGACTCTGATATCAAGGCGGTAGAAGGGAGGTTAAAAGAAAATCAAATCCTAACTTCGACTCTTGGTACAGTTTCAAATAATGACTTATCTAGTTTTAAAGATTATTTAGAGGCCCACAAAAACGAGCTCGATGGTGATATTCGTTTGATGGAATATGAATATAACGTAGATCCAATGGTCTATACGATTGATGCAACCAATAGAGTTGCCAAAATGAATCCAAGTACGCTTTTTACTTCGCTGGTTGGCGAATCATCTCTACTTAGGAATTATTCATCTATGACTTCAGTGTATCAACAATACGAAAAACAAAATCTCGAAAATGATACTAAATTATTAGCTGGTCGTTACCCGGAAAAGTACGACGAATTGATGGTGGTACTTTCGAATGAAGGCGAAATTTCGGATCTTTTGACTTATTCACTCGGTTTTCATGATACTAATGAACTAAACAAAATCGTCTCAAAAATTATGAGTGGTGAAAATGTCGAAATCAAAAACGAACCTTTGGAACTTAGCTATGACGATATATTGAATGTCGACTTGCGTTTGGTCGCGGCAACTGATACTTACAAATTTAATAGCAAATACGATGTTTATGAAGATATGAGTAGCGACGAAGCATATATGAAAAAAGTGTATGATAACTCTGAGAGATTAAAAATTGTAGGAATTTCGGTGATGAATTCAGAAATGCTGAGCGCTGGCAGTGGTGTGGCATATTTGCCGTCGCTAGTGACGCATATTATTGATAAATCTGCCAAAACCGAAATTGTTAAAAAACAATTGGACAATCCAGAACTAGATATTTTTTCAAATACTAAATTCGGCGAGGAAGGGAATGACTATAATTTTGAATTTTCGGATTTAGTTTCGGTAGACGAAGCTAAACTGAAACAGGCTTTTGGGGTGACTATAGATCAAAATGCCATTTCGGCTAAGACACGTGAGTATATCAATCAAATATCAAATGACATTACAGCTGATATTTCGCCTGTTAAAGATGACTTAACCAAAAAATTTAAAACTCTAGCTAATGATTTGCGAGTAAAAGTTGCTGGTTTAGATGGTAAAGGTACTTTTAAAAAGTCTGAGATTGAGAAAAAGGTTAAAGAATTTATCGCTAGTAAAGATTTCAAAGATTTAGAAAAGAAATATTTAATTCCGTCTGATAAATTCGCTGAGCTTTACCAGGGGTTATTAAATGGGTTATTGAACGCTTATGCGAATGGCTATGCCGTAGCGATGCAAATGGCGGGAATGCCATTTAACCCTGAGACTGATCCCATGATGATGCGAGAGGATATTTATAATCAAGTATTAAACATGTACTTAGGCAATGTAGAAGTAGAAGCTGCGTTTGAGGCGATTGCTATTCCGATAACTGAAATTCAGATGAAAAAGGCCATTCTTTCTAAAGTCGGCGATTTAACATCTTATCTTTCTAACTCGTTTTCTCAGGCCTTTAAAGTTGACCAAGATGCGATTATTGGGGCGTTTAAATTGAATTTTTCCGAAGATGAACTCTCACGTGTAGTTACGGCAATGTTCACTAAGAAAAAGTCTACCCTGGCCACCAATCTATCAGCACTGGGTTATCAGGATTTAGATGACCCTACTAGATTATCTTTTTATTTTTGGAGTTTTGATGGTAAAACGCATTTTCTAGATTTTTTGGATAATTATAATGAAACTATGAAATCTCTTGGCGAGGATGATAAAGTGATTGATTATACTGACACGACGGGCGTTTTGATGTCATCTGTCAAAACGATTGTAGATGCTGTTTCATATGTATTAATTGCATTTGTATCGATTTCTTTGATTGTTTCCTCTATTATGATTGGGGTAATTACTTATATTTCGGTATATGAGAGAACTAAAGAGATTGGTATCTTACGGGCAATTGGGGCATCAAAGCATAATATTTCTTCGATCTTTAATGCGGAAACGTTTATCATCGGGCTTTTGTCTGGAATATTCGGGATCGTGATTTCGTATCTATTAATTCCGATTATTAATTTAATTCTGCATCATTTTACGGGTGATATCCCTCTATCTGCAACTCTGAGTCCGACGACAGCTGTTTCTCTGATTATTCTATCTGTGATTCTGACCTTAATTGCTGGCGTTATTCCTTCGCGTTCTGCCTCGAAAAAGGATCCGGTAGAAGCTTTACGAAGTGAATAGCTTTTATGGTATTATTATTGACTTTTTAGCATAAGTGTGATATAATATAAGCATAAGCTTGATTTTAGCTTATAGCATATTTAAATAGCTATATTATAGGGGAGGTATAATATGGACAAGAAAAATTATGCTACTTATGTAGTGGTGGCTTGTTTCATCGTTGTTTCTATTCTGTTTCTTTTTATCTTTGAGATTGTTTCCTACAAAACTTCTTATGCTTTTCAGGCTAAGAACCAGAATTTGATAGCTTACAGATATTCAGGCAGGAATATCGTGACTAGTTCTGAAAGAGAATCTACCGATTCTCATAGTTTTCAAGACGGAGAACGTAGCTCTCGAGAAGGCAACGAACCTCGAAGTGATCAGATGGAATATGATGAGTACAGGGAATTGGTCAATGAAATGAATATGACGAATCTAATTCATGCGATACAATCTATATGTGAAATTCGTCCGACAGTTTCTTGGCAAATTCCTGACGAGGCAATTGATATCGAACGCCTCGTTATTAAAAAGGAAGCGCCAGAATCGATTGATTCACCGACCCCTGTGTCGCATTCTTCTGTCTCTGGGACTGATTCAGATGGTCATTTTGAATTCGACGATGAGGACTTTTAGCCAATCATGATAAAGCTTGGGATTTTAGTCTCGGGCTTTATTTTTTGCCTTAAATATGATAATATGAAATAGCACTAGGGTGTCGCCAAGTGGTAAGGCAGTGGGTTCTGGTCCCACCATTCGGGGGTTCGAATCCCTCCACCCTAGCCAAAACTAATAGAAAAGAGGCGTTTGCGCTTCTATTTTTTATGCTGCGAAATTATGGTGTCCTCAAACGAAACAAAAAGTCCAGCCTTAGCTGAGCTAAGATGAGGAATCGTACGGTTCTTTGTCCTAGCTCAGCTAAAACTTATTCAGACTTTCTTCTCAAGATTATTTTGTCACAAGTTGCAAGAAGTGCAGGCAAAATTAGGAGAATAATAATTGCAGCACAAAGCGTACCCTCAGAGACGGTGACACAGATCTTTGCGGCAATTGCTGAACCTTGTTTATCGAACGAACCAACAATATAGGTCACAATCACAAGCACTGATGCGCTAGTAATGATTGTCGGAACGGATTTGTTATAAGACTCAATAAGAGCTTTTTTGATATCAAGTTTCTTTTTACGATGTTCGAGATAGTAATTTGTATATAAGATTGCATAATCGATCGTTGCGCCCATCAAGATCGCTTGGACGATAATAATAGCGATAAAATAGACGGAGCTACCAGTAATTGAGAGAATCGACATTGTAATCCAAACTGCAGACTGGATGATGAGAATAAGGATTGATGGAATAAGAAGTGACCTAAATGTGAAGGCAACAACAACGAAAATTGAAATCATTGTGAGAATAGTAATGAAGTTCATTTCATCATTAAAGGTTTTGCTCATTTCATATGCCATTGGCGAGTTACCAATTACGAAAACGTGGGCATTCTCGCTATCAATGTCTGATTTTAACTTTTCGATGAAAGCGAATGTTTCTTCGCCCTCTTCAGCAAGTGTGGTGTTTAGGATTGCACGCGAGTGGTTTTTGCCAACAAGAAGTTTTTTCGCATCAGCAATTTTATCATTGGCTTTTTCGATATCTGCACGTTTATTAACATCAATTTTATCGCTGAAACGATTATCTTTCAGAATTGTGCCGTGGAGATAATTTACGAATTGCTCAATACTCATTGTCCAATTATTGTCGTAATGATAAAGCGAGCCATGATACATATAAAGAAGGTCGACAAGATTCTTTTTAAGATTCCCAGAAAGGGAGCTAAGGAGGTTGAACATCGCTTTTGAGTCGTATGATTCGTTCTCGATTGAGCGATGCATAAGGTCGGTAACAGTTGAAAGAGTTTGACGCTGATCGCCCGAAAGTTCTTTGCCATATTTTGCGTCATTTACAACCGATTCATTTAAGAAAGCAACAAGGGTCTTAATGCTCATTTTTGGATTTCTATTTATATTTTCAAAATAGTTGAGTGCGTAAAGTAAGCGAAGCTGATTTTGGTCGAGACCAAAGGTTCCCGCGAGTTCTGAGCTTGTAAATTTCTTATCAGAATTTACAGCACTCATCACGGTTTTTGCAAGATTTAACTTAGTCTTAATTTCAGTATTTAAATTTGGAGCAACTTTCTCGTCGTTTTGGTGCGCAAGAATAAAATCGACAAATCCTACAGGCGAATTTTTAATTGAAGCGGCTTCGGTTGTAATCTGAGCCATAATAGCATTCGTCGCAGCTTCGATTTGTGGTTGCGCGGCAGCAGTGACCGCAGACACAACAGTATCTTTTGATGCGGTAGTCACTTGCTCGGTTACAGTTTCCTTGATTGTATTTATGTATGCAAGCTTTTCTTCGTCGGTCATCATGTGGCCAGTCTCAATGTAAGTATTTGTAACTTTTTCAGTCACAAGTTCAGTAATTTTGTCTTCAACAAGTGAAGCAATTTTTTCTCTTACTGCGGTTTCAATTTTTGCTTTTGCAGTATTCTGCATTTCCGTGATTTCATCTATATGATTCAGATACGCTTCGTATTGGAAGATTTTTTCTACGCTAGATTTTTCTACGCCAAAAATCTCTGCAAGTCCAGCAGCATCGGTCTTAGCATTAATACTGTTTTTATTCAAAAATGGTTGAAGTTGGTTCAACTTTGTTTTTGCAGCTGAAGAAACTTCTTCTGAATATTCAGGATCTTTCAAAACTTTGTTATTCATAAAATTCACAAATTCAGAAAGTGTCACTCTTGAATTTGTTACAGCTTTTCCAAGATCAGAATTTCTCTCGTTATTGCCATAAAGCACCATCACCTTTCTAAGTGAGCCTTCATTCATTTCAAAAATTTCGGCAAGTTCTCCAAGTGATTTTTCCTGGTTCATTTTCGAAAACACAACAAAATTTGAAAGTCTTTCAATTTTAGATTTCATATTTGAATCAACGTCATCCTTGAAATTTTCATCATTCATAATATTTTGCTGAATGAAATTCACGAATTCTTCAAGCGTCATTTTATTAGTTTCGTTTGGATCATAGTAGTGGTAATAGAGAGTTTTGATGAGATAATCATCAACATTCATGTCTGCACCGAGATCGTCGGCTTTTGCTTTTAATTCATCATATTTTTCTGGCTCGCCAATTGTGTTACCGAAGCAGAGCGCTTCTTTGACTTTATCAACATTGTCATAGTCTTTACAGATTTTTGCAATGCGAGCTTCATCGGAATTGTCGTAAATAATTGCGATTTGATTTGTTTCATCGAAAATTTCACCAATTTTATTATTGTTTGCGCCAGTATATTCGATGCCAACATTGCCTTTAAGTATCATTGAGCCAAAGAGAATCAAAAGGAAAACTGGCCCAGCAATATGACGAGTAAAGTTTGCAAAGCGACCTAGGAAAGTCATATCAAAACGCGGCGCTTTTTTCTTTGAATTCATTATCCATTTATCAAAGAAGAGAAGGAAGGCTGGGAGAGTTGCGAAAATTGAAATAAGTGAAAGAAGGACGCCTTTAGAAAGGACGAGGCCCATGTCGCGACCAATTGTGAAACTCATGAAGATGAGTACAATAAGACCGACAATAGTTGTAACAGAACTTGCGGAAATTGAACCGAAAGCATGTGAAAGCGCAGCACGCATCGCCTCTTTCTTGTTACTATCCTTTTCACGCTCCTGACGGTAACGCTCAGCAAGCATAATCGAATAATCCATCGATAATGCAAGTTGAAGAATCGCGGCGATAGAATTAGTAATGTGCGAAACACTTGGGAAAATAATATTTGTGCCTTTATTGATGAGGACAGCAATTAAAATTGAAGTAAGATAGAGCCATGGTTCAATGAAACTCTCAGACATTAAAGTGATAATGAGCATTGCTACGCCGACAGCAATCAAAATAATTGCAATATTGAGAACGGAGCCATTTGAAGTCGCAACATCACCTTTTTCGTAGAATGTATAGCGATTTTTTGCTCCCTCTTTCTGGTTTTTGAGATGGTCATGAATTTCGTTATAAACGTTTTTTGCATTGTCGGCGTCAGCTTCACCTTCGACCTCGATTGAATAAAGCGTATATTTTATGCCATCTTTTTCAAGGTTGTAATCTTTAGTATCATCATAGTTTACTTTATTGACGCCAGAAACGCTTTCAAAATAATCTTTCATCGAGTCTTTTTCAGAATCATCAAGATTTTCAAACATAATTGTATAATTCGAAGTTGCAACATCACCAAATTCTTCGTCCATAATCTTTTTTCCCTGAGTAGTTTCAGAAGACTCTGGCATATATTTCATAATATCGTGATTAATTTTGACGTTTTGTGAAACAATGGCAGAGAGCCCGGCGATACCGACCATAACAGCAAGCACTACATAGCAGTGATTCACAATAAAATCTGTTATTTTCTTTTTCATTTTATGACCTTTTTAATTTATACCAATGATTTTATATCTGTTCCTAAACTTTTCGAAGGACATTTTTTATACAAATGTCTAATTTTATACAGATGTATGATATAATGTTCATATGAAAAAGTTTAAATATAGTTCAAAAAAGCGTACGCACGAGAAAATTAAAGCGGCTTTTGCCGAACTTCTTGCAGAAAAGAAAGCACTCAATCGGATCACCGTTGCGGATCTTGCCGCTCGCGCAGAAGTGACACGTGGAACATTCTATGCGCATTATGACAATATCTTCGAAGTTGCCGAGGAGCTCGAAAACGACTTTATTTCTATTCTTGATTCATCTGCAGAAAAGATAACATCGGTTGAGGACTATCCGATTTATCTTCATCAGATTTTTGAATTTTTGGCCGAGCATGAGGAACTTTATCGCCAATTATTTTTAAGTGATGCGCCAATGGTCTTTATCGCTCACCTTAATCACCAAATCGAAAAAACTATTAAAGAAATCTTGCGTGAACATTCGATTAATAAGCCAATGCTCGATCTTGATATTGCATTCTTTACGGACGGTGCGACTTACATGATTTTGAAATATTTTAGAAATGAAATTTCACTTAGCCTTGATGAGATTGAACAGTATTTGAAACAACGCATTGAAGAAATGTTTCTCACAACAAAATAGTAAAACAACAGATCTATGATATAATTAATCTAAAGAGGGTGGTGGATTAACCTTCTGGATTGAAGTTATCTAGTTTATTGCGGATATCTTCCTTGTAGATTGTTAATGCCTGCTTAATTTGCCCCAGCCATTTTTTTTGAGATGGTAAAATGAAATTTCATTTTCAATGCGAATTTATTTGCTACTATTATTTATTTAACTATACATCTAATAGCAAATGCATCCCATTTATTCCACGAACCAGTTGGAGTAACCAATGTTCCCGCGCTAGTAGCAATTCCGAGTCGGAAGGCGTTATTGGTACCGTCTGGAGTAGCGCTCCAGTAACGCCCGTAACCGCTGCGCCCTCCTGGGGCATTGTAATTAAAATCTCCCGAAAAGATAAGGTTGTCAGGGAATTTAACTAGCCCCGCCGTGGTGTTTGTAGCATTGCCATTAGCCAATCTGTTAAGTTCAGTAAATTCACTATTTGTCCCGCCGGTTGGCAAGCGCCACCCAGCTGGACAAATATCTCCAGCCACGTTGCCACTATTCATGGCATAGGTGCCATTGCCAGCAGATGCGGTGTACCAGTTGTACATTACTCCATAACTATACCAAGAACGATTATTTGTGTTGGTATTATGTGCCGGTGGTAAGCTACGATTGATATTATTTGAATTAAAGCGAATCGAATCTATACAACCACTATCATTAGTGTTACATAGGATATTGGCCGTAGCGGAGTCTGGAGCATCGTCAACAAAATCCGCAGTAGGTAAATTGGTGTTGCTGTTATCAAATGAAACAGTGGAAGGATCAAGACGAAGATTCTCAATCATCCAACAATGGCTATCTTCTAGTTTAGCTACAGCGTAAGTATCATTGTCACGTGTATCTCTCAGTGCAATGACCTCACCAACGCCCATAGCATTACATTCAGTGGCATCAAATGACTGCATAGTGTAGGTGGAATCTTCGGGTAACCATACAGCATATAGAGTAATTTGGTTTGTTGTTGGATCAGCATTGTTAAGGAAAGCACTGTTTACAGTAATAGTCTCATCGGGGCCATAAACTGAAACGGATTGACCATTCAGAAGCTTACTACCAGCATTACTATCAAGACTCCAACCGGCAAAACCATAGCCAGAACGGGAGAAGTTGGAGGCAATTAGACGATGTTTGCCGATTTCGAGCGGGTTTACGGTCACCGAAGTCATGGAACCAGCATCAGCATTATTCCCATCGTAAACCAAGCTATAAACCGACTCCCACATTGCATAAAGTGTCAATGTGTCACCGGTTGAAAGTGACAGACTTTCAGCGGCATTAGCAACCATGCCACCTTCTGCTACAGTTATTCCATTACCATTTGCCTGAGTGTTCCAACCAACGAAAGTCTTATGCTCCCTTGTGAACTCATTATTTGCGGCCACTGCAGCGCTGAAATTAACATTAGTTTCGTCCGCCATAGTGCCCGTTCCGCCGTTAGAATCGTAATGGATATTGCCAATTACATTAGGATTTCCTTTGAAAAGACAGCGAGCAGTTTGTCCACGATATTTATAGGTAATATTGGAATTCATAAAAACAGAATCAGGTTTAAGCCAGAGATTGTTAGTGCGCTCTACATTAGCAATGCTTTGTGTAGCATAACTAGACGAATAAGCTCGGTTTGAAGCAGTACCGCCTTTTTGCTCGCCACTATATATGAAATTTAATGGATATTTACGCCAACGTATTGAGCCAGCGAGTCCTACCGCTGGAGTTTCCGGTTTTTGGTTGACGCCACTGCCTCCATAGGCTATGTCTAGTTTTGCAAGATCGTCAGCAATTCCATGCCCAGTTGGGAGTCTCCAGTGTGATGGGCAGATATCACCATTTACCGCGGCACCAGCAGTGGAGTCTTCATAATCGCCATTACCGGCAGTCACAGTATGCCAATTATAATAATTGCCGTACGAGTACCATGAACTAGAAGTATTATTGGCGTCATAAGAAGCTGTTAAATTTCGATTGATATTATTGGTGTTATGCAGTATTCCATTTACGCATGTAGCATTATTATTAGCGCAAAAGCTGTTGGTTGAAGCAGGATGAGTGTTATTAATGGTATTAATAAAATCAGCGGTCGGGTTGTTAGTGTTTTGATTGCTAATTATTAAGTCGGTGGCAGATAAATCTAGGCGCAAGTTCTCCATCATCCAACACTGTCCATCCGCATATTTGGTCACAGCGTATGTGTTACCATCGCGAGTATCCGTCAAGGCGACAACTTCTCCTTGGTTTAGATCATCGCATCCATTCCATTCTTGTAAATTATCAGACGATTGAACCCATACAGCATATAATTGTAAGCCCTCAAGTGAAAGATCTCCAGTCGTAATTGCCTCATTTGGGCCATAATTAGTGCCACTACCGTCGATTGCAGTGTTCCAACCAGCAAAACCGTAGCCAGAACGAGAATAATTAGAAGCGATTAAGGTGATGTCTGAGTTAGAACTGGCCGGTTGATTTTCCATAGTGCCAGTCCCATCATCCTCATTGCCATAATAACAAATATTATCGGCTGGGCATGGCTCCAAATTAGCAACTACCATGATATTAAAGGTATTACTATATGTACCAGCGGTGGTATTTAGAGGAATTTTTGCGCCGAAAAGCAATGCATGATTATAAGTTCCAGCGGAAGTGGTATGGAACAATTCAACTGGCGAAGAAGAAGGTTCTGGAACTGGGTAAAAATTTGCTCCATCATCTATACTATAACCATAACCCTCACCGAGTGACTCAACTGGTATGCTACTAGAACCACTAGGCAAGGTAAAAGTAGGGATTGTTTTTGAATCATCTACTTGATTGATAAGTGCCGACGATGTACCGATAGTGGCAATTTTGGCTCTGTATCCAGCTGAATTAGAAGTGGTGATAGAAATAGTCTGGGTTGTGGTATTAAATTGCCCAGGTAACATTGTCATGCTAGCGGAGTCTGGCGTAATAGATACTGATAATGTTGCACCAAAAACTGCCTGATTCGTTAAAATTAGGCTAGAATATACAAGAGCGACGAATAATAAAATCTTCTTATCGGCCCGCATCATCGGGGCCAGCTCCAACACTCTCGCATATGCTTATATTATAGCACAACCATAATAAAAAAATGGACTTCTTTATAAAAGGTCCATTTTTTGGTTTAATCTTGAATACTATTTCGCTTCTTTGATGCTTTCTTCAAGTGCCTTTGCTACTTCTTTAGCATCTTTTCTAATCATAATAGTATCGACAAAAGTGATTACAGAGTGAATCATCATGATAATTCCACCAAGCATCACAATTGAAATAGATGATGCAAATGGATTGAATAAAATGATTACTCCACAAATCAAATCAATGATTCCGAGCATTAGCCATAGGTACCAGTTTGAAACAGCCTTGCGAGTTGAAATGGCAATACTGATAGTGTTAACGCTCGATAAGATAATCCAAATCCCAAGTGCAATAGCAAAAATTGTTGATAAGATGTTTGGCATTGCGACCAAAATGATCCCCACGATAATAGACAAAATGCCCGACATTATGCCTTGAAACGGAACATAAATATTGTGAGCCATGAAATCAAGTACAATTAATACTATACCATGGGCAATTATGTAAATACCAAATACTATTCCAATCACTTGTAATGAAATATTTGGTATAACCGTCATCAGCAATCCTAATATAAAGGCAACAACTGATGATATTAAAATTGATGTGGTTGTTCTTTTGAAAAGTTCTTTCATATATTATTCTCCTCCGAGTCATTTTATCATATATCGTCTTTTTTTGTGAAATTAATTATATTTATGTTTAACTGTTTTCTCAATTATCAAACAGTTCTTGGAACGTCAGGTTTTATGTTATAATGATTTCATGTCAAAGAAAAAAAAGACTTTTACGACAAAGCAACTTGAGAATCTTACAGCCGAAGAGGTAATCGATAAAATCCAACATGAAAACTACTCTCTGCTGACTTCGTTAGGTGCAGAGAATTTGCGGAAGGAAATGGTCCCAGTAGGTAAAGCTTGTAATACTGCGATTAATTATTTCTTTGGCACTACTGGTCCTAAATCTAAGCCAGAAAAGCATAATCAAGCAGCTAGAAAAAAATTAGTCAGAATTCTTTCTAAAATTACACCCGGGTCTTACACTGGGATGCCGCACGATCAAAAAAATGGCTTAGTAATAGGTTTTAATCATCCCAGCCTTGGCGAAATTGCTCGAATTCTAGTGATGAAAATAGACATCATGGGAGATAAACCAATGTATTTTCCGGTTAATCTACCGTGGTATGAATCTTTAGCACCAAACTATGATCGAATTAAGCGACTAGGAATAATCATTACACCAACAATTACTCCCTCAACTTGGACAAAAATGGGTCTAAAAAAGGGAACCAAGATGTACGAGTCTGCAAAACGTCTGAAGCGTGATTTCAGAGATATTTACACCAGATTATCACATGATGCATTGAAAAATGGCGGTGTAGTTTTTGTGGCACCTTCTGCAACTAGACAAGCTACTGTCTTTAAGAATGAAGACGAGTTTAATGGTAAAGAGGATATCATTCCTACTATGTCTATGCTTGCCGTAAAACTATATGACGATCCTGAGATGAAATGTGATTTTCTGCCGATGGCAGTAATCCCACCCAAAAATTATAGTCGTGGACTTAATTTTTGCAAAAAATATCGTTTGGTTCCTGGTAAGCTGATGACGGCTGATTATATTCGTAAGAAATACTTTACTAAAAAACATGTTTCTCGCTTAGATGGATTTGACCTTGAATTCCATCAACGTATTGCCGATCAATTACCACACGAATTTTGGTATTAAAACCATTAGAAGTTCTGCTTTAAATTTTTTTTTATGCTAAAATAAGTATAAGCATGAACGAATACAGTGATGATAGTCCATATTTTTACCATCCGCTAGAAAATATTGAGGATGTGGAGATTTTTAATGAGGCATTGGAACGCAAAAAGTTGACTCGCTCTTTGCAGCCTGATCGACCTTATACTTATTGGACGATAGAATTATACGATCAAAAGGATGGGATTCGTGGTGGTGGTGGCTTAGGCATGCTAGCGGCGGATGCACTTAGAGTGGCAGATGATAATAATATTCCTTTTGCTTTAATCACTCCTTTTTACCCTTCTGAAACACACCAATATATGAAAGACGGCAAATTATTTGATGAACATCGTAAGATGAATTATCATGACTACGGTTTTAAGCTAATTGATCAAGTTAATGTAAAATGTTGTGACACGCTTTGTCATTTGGATGTGATTGAAAAACGGTTTAAGAGCGCACGCATTATCGCTATTACTGAGCCAAATTTTGGTGAGCTTTACTCTGGTCTGAGTGGCTCAGATCATAGGCTGTATCAAGAAGTCAGCTTGGGCTTCGGTGGTTACGCAGCGCTGAAATTACTCGGTCTGAAGCCTGCAATTATGCAACTAAATGAGGTGGCTACTTTTTTTGCTGCGCTTGCCAGACTGGATGAACTAGTCAAAAATGGCATGGATTTTTATGAGGCGGTGGTTTACACCAGAAAGCATACTTTATATACTAATCACACACTTGTGCAAGCCGCTGAGGCTGAATTCTCAATAGATCAATTTGAACGATTCGTTTTTCCAAATGTAAAGTCTCTGGCTGTAAAAAAATGGTTGGCTGATAAATTCACCAACGGCCATATTAAACTCTCTTCTGTGACGATCGAGATAGCTGAATTAAGGAGTGGAGTTTCGAAACTACACACAAGAGTAGCGAATTATCGTGATATTGCCGGCAACAAAGTTAAATTTAAGCCTATTACTAACGGTGTTGATCTAAAAACTTGGGTAATGCCGGAGATTATGGATTATTATCAAAAAACAGAAATTCTCGATCAGCACACCATGCCAATGCCTAATTTTCAAAACCAAGTCGATCGACTGACTGCGTCTTTAATCCGTGATTTCAAAAAGAATGGGCGTAAAATCTTAAATGAAGTGTTGAAAAAATACC
This sequence comes from Candidatus Saccharimonadota bacterium, assembly GCA_017515205.1. Lineage (GTDB taxonomy): Bacteria > Patescibacteriota > Saccharimonadia > Saccharimonadales > Saccharimonadaceae > Nanosyncoccus. Next base: position 151,610 of record JAFWHN010000001.1, on the reverse strand, counting down.
CAAATCAAAATGGTGATATTGTTTCATTTGATGAGAATGCCTTCATCTTTGATTTTAGGCGTCGTTTTGTTGATTATAAAAGACCGGAAATGCCATTTAGGGAGCCGATGCGTTTAAGGACGATTCTCGAAAATTCTGGGGCTTACTATGTGCTAGCTGGTCGCGTGCATACTGGTGATTCCGTTATGTATGAAAAATTAAAACAGATTTTAAAAACTATTTCAGAAGATGACTATTTGAGAACTCACGTATTCTATTTTCCGGATTATGACGAAAAGTTAGCTTACGGGCTGTCTTGTGGGGCTAACGCTGCGATTAACATTCCGATCGTGGGATTAGAGGCTTGTGGTACGTCTTGGATGAAAGATATCGCTAATCTAAATCTTTTGATTTCTACGCATGATGGTGGCGTAGCCGATGCTTCAATTAATTCTTATTTGAATGTTTCTGGCGCTTCGGAAGATGAAGAACTCGATATGCTTTATCAAAGGATGGAAGAGGCAACGGAAATCTATCAAAACGACTTTGATTTGGAATTTACTATTAAACGACAATTAGATGCATATTTACCAGTGGCTTCTGGTGCGAGAATGATGCAGGACTATCTTGACTTTTTGTTCCCGTCGTAGTAAAATCTTGACAAGTCTGGTATCAGACTTTTTTTAATAAAGAGGAGTTAAATGGCAAAAATTACCAGAATTAAGGCAAGCGATTCTCCCCGTAAAGATACGGATGAGGAGCCGACCATTACTCGTAAAAAAGTAGTTGTAAAAGACAAAAAAACTGAAAAAGTAAAACGCCAAGAGCTAAAAAAAGCTGAGAAAAAACTAGCTGATGGCAATACTAAGAAAAAACCGTTTATTTTGATTCGTCCTTTTGTCGCGTTTTTCACCTATCTTAGAGATTCATGGCGTGAAATTCGGCAAGTTCGTTGGCCTAATCAAAAAGCCACTTGGAAGATGGTTCTGGCAGTTTTTGTTTATACGGCAATTTTAATTGCGGTTATTTCATTACTTGATTTGTTCTTCTCATGGTTATTTAATTTAATTTTAGGATAAGGAGATAAAATGGCAGTAAATAGATATAATGATACAAGAGCGTGGTACGCGATTTCGACGTATTCTGGCTATGAAGACAAGGTCGCCGATTCAATTAACCAACGTGTGAATACGGTTGAAATGGCAGACAAAATTTTTGAGGCAATTGTACCAAAAGAAAAGCAAATCGAAATTAAAAACGGTAAGCGTAAAATTGTCGACCGTAAAATTTTGCAAGGATATGTGCTAGTAGATATGAAACTTTCTGATGAAACCTGGTATATCATCCGTAATACTCCAGGAGTAACTGGCTTTATCGGTACTGGCACTCAGCCAACTCCAGTTTCCGAAAAAGAAATCACCAAAATCAAGAAGCGAATGGGCGTAGAAGACCCGAAATTCTCCGTAAAGTATGAAGTGGGCGAAGTAGTTTCGATTACTGACGGTCCGTTTAAAGGCTTTGACGGTTCAATTTCGGAAATTGATGCAGCTAAGGGTAAGCTCAAGGTGATGGTTTCGATGTTTGGTCGCGAAACACCAGTTGAGCTAGATGCTTTACAAGTCAAACAATTATGATATAATAAGGTAGTTACGCACTAGAAAGGGAATTTATGGCAGAAAAAAAGGTTATTGGTAATCTAAAATTACGTATTCCAGCCGGTAGAGCAACCGCTGGACCTCCAGTTGGTTCAACACTTGGTCAATGGGGCTTGAACATGATGGATTTTATCAACCCATTTAATGAAGCCACCAAGGACATGATGGGTAAAAACGTGATTGTACATATTCGCGTATTCGAAGACCGTTCTTTTGACTGGAAATCACTTGGTCAACCAGTTGATGATTTGATTCGTGAGGCAATCAAGATTGACAAAGGTTCTGGCAAGCCAAATGTAGATAAGGTTGGCAAAATTACCAAAGCTCAACTCAAAGAAATTGCCGAAAAGAAAATGGATCAGTTGAACGCAGTTGATATCGATGGCGCAATTAAGATTGTGGCTGGTACTGCACGTTCAATGGGCGTGACAGTCGAAGAATAAGTTTTTTAAAAAGACGGGTCTCAAAGGCCCGTTTTTTTGTTAGATTTATCTCATATTGACAGATTGGCATAAGTATGATATAATGGAGGGATGTATTGCTAGTTTGGTATGAGAACTGGGGGGTAGTAATATGCAAGATTCACAAACAAATTTACAGTTAAAACAGAGACTTCTAAAAGGATGGGAAGAGCATCATGAAGAATTTAGGCTTCTTTCAGAAGTTTATGACCAGAAATGGCAGGAGATGAAAGAAGCTAAATTGAAAACTGGACATTATCTGTTTAGAATAATGTTCAATGAATGCCCAAATATGAAGTTTTTGATGATGGATAGTTATGGAGATGCTAGAAGATATCTTTGTAAACTATCCGAAAAAGAGTTACTAGAGATAGTAGAAGCATTCGATGATTATGTCGAATTCTTCTTAAGAAAAATATATACAACTATCTCTGACTATGATGATAGGCTTACGCTTGGAAAAAACAGATGTTATGTCATGAGTGCAGAAAAATGTTATTATCTGCGCCAGGACAGACGCAAGCGCAATGAGTAGCCTATCTAATGGGAGCGGATGCTCCCTTTTTTCTTGCTTTTTAAACGTAAATTTGTTATAATATGGCAAATAATTAAGGTTGGGAGAGCATCTGCTCGTTATCACCACGGAAAGGATACGATGGCAAAAGCCAAAGAAACTAAGGTGGAGGCTGCTGAAGCGGTCAAAGAAACTAAGGAAGAAATTAAAGCTGAAGTCTCTAAAAAAGTGGCCGAAGTGAAGGAAAAAGTTGAAAAAGCCGCGAAAGAGGTAAAAGACAACTTAGAGGAAGCCCATAGCATTGCAGAGGGTGTCAAAGAAGCTGTGAAAGAAGACGCCAAAGAACGTATTGAAGAAGCTAAAGAGCATATCGATGAGACTAAAGAAACTTTTGCAAAGTCTGGTAAAAAATCCAAAAAACATATTGAAGAAGTTAAAGCTGAAGAGGAACGCCAAGAGCGCAAAAAAGAACGTGCTGCTGAGGAAGCTACTGTTAAACCGAAGGGTGCTGCTCCTGTTACACGCCCTAAGATCGAGCGCCGAGGCAAAAAATATCAAGAGGTTGCTAAATTAATCAAAAAAGGTGAAGTATATTCTCTCAAAGATGCTACTGACTTAGCTATTAAGTCTAACCCAGTTAAGTTTGATGCAAGCGTAGAAATTCACGTACGTCTTGGTGTAGACCCGAGACAAGCCGACCAAAATATTCGCACCACTTTGGTTCTTCCTAATGGTAACGGTAAATCTGTAAAGGTAGCAGTGTTTGCACCACTCGACATTTGCAAAGCCGCGAAAGCTGCTGGTGCTGATATCGCCGAAGACGAAGAGTTTTTGAAGCGTCTCGAAAAGGGCACGATTGACTTTGATGTTTTGATTTCTACTCCGCAGTACATGCCAAAGCTTGGTAAATATGCTAGACTATTAGGGCCTAAAGGCTTGATGCCTAATCCGAAGGCTGGTACTGTCACGATGGATGTTGCTAAAGCTGTAAAAGAAGCTAAAGCTGGTAAAGTTGAATATCGCGTTGATAAGCAAGCAATTGTGCATATTGGGATTGGTAAAGTATCGTTTGGAGTTGACAAACTAGTTGAAAACGCCAATGCGTTCTTTAACTCTTTGAAAGCTCAAAAACCAGCTTCTCTTAAAGGCACCTATGTCAAATCTGTCTATATGACGACAACTATGGGTCCTTCGATCCAAATTGAGAATCTGTACAACTAACTATATTATAGAAAACAAAAATCGTGTCTTTGGGGCGATCCGGAGGTTACGACCGAGGTTCGAGGGGCGCTCCGCCCGTGACGACGGGCCGGAGCGACCCCGTCCCCAAAGACACTTTTTTGTTTTTCGTATGTTATAATAAGCTTATGGAAGAAATTCAAAATATGGAATTATATGAGCGCCTGATTTTTATCGCTCTAGGTTTAGCTGTATTGTTTTTTGGCTATCGTATTAAAAGAATAGCTTTTTTCATTATTTGGTTTTTGATTGGGCTCAATTTGATGAATTATTTGATGCCAATTATTAACGAAAATGTGCAAGAAGTCGCAAGCAGTGAGCTTTATCAGAATTTGTTGCCGATTGCGGGTGCTCTTTTGCTCGGTCTGCTTGGTTTTTCGATTGAAAAAGTCTGTGTATCTTTGATTGCTTTTGCTATAACTATGTTAATTACTGTTCAGTATTTTGGCACTGACATAACTACTTTGATTATTGGTGGGGTAATTGGCGTAGCCGCAGGTGGAATAGCGGTAATGTTGCTCAAACCAGCTATTATTGTAGCTAGCGCTCTTGCTGGTAGTTATGGCTTAACTTTAGCAATTTTTGCCTTTTTCCCACAAATCGATTTCGACACTTTTTATTGGCCAATTCTAATCGGTATTGCAGCCATTGGTGGCATCTTCCAGTTTACCAGTACTAAGCATTTAAATTAGTTGATTTTAGTGTTTAGGTGTGTTATAATGATATTAGTTACCAAAGACAGCGACGGGAGTATTCCTTAATTATGTCGCCGAGGATATTTCTTACATATTAGTTTGGTGACGCTATTTAACAAGTTGGCTAACCAAATATTAAATTAACCAAAGGAACTTTTTATGGCAATTTCAAAGGATAAAAAGAATACATTGGTTGCTGATTTGACCGAGCTTTTGACAAGCGCTAAAGCTACGGTTTATGCTAAATATCAAGGTTTAACCGTAGCAGAGCTTCAGGAATTGCGTAAAAACGCGCGTGAAGCTGGCGTCAAAATCAAGGTCGTGAAGAATCGCTTAGTGCGTGTAGCAATGGGGCAAATCGCCGTTTATAAAAATACTGATACAACTGGCTTAACCGGTCAGTTACTTTATGCCGTATCTCAAGATGACGAAGTTGCACCTGCAAAAGTTTTAGCAGAATTTGCTAAAAAACATGATGCATTAAACTTAATGGGCGGTTTTTCTGACCTTGGTAAAGCTTTGACCGAGGACGAAGTAAAAGTCTTAGCGGCTATGCCGACAAAGAACGAGCTCATTGCTCAAGTGGTGGCACAACTTTTGTCGCCTGCTACCGACAGCATTTCAGCTCTTTCGGGCGGACTTTCTGGCATCGTTTCTGGCTTGGAAGCACATGCAAATTAGCAATCAATTTTAATTAGAAAGGATTAATTATGGCTACTGATATTAAAAAATTAGCCGAAGAATTGGTTAAATTAACCGTTCTCGAAGTAAATGAACTTAAAAATACCCTTAAAGACGAATATGGCATTGAGCCAGCCGCTGCTGCTGTGGCAGTTGCCGCTGGTCCAGCAGGTGATGCTGGTGCCGCTGCTGCCGATGAAGGCAAATCTGAATACGACGTCGTTTTGAAGGACGCCGGTGCTCAAAAAATCGCTGTGATCAAGGCTGTTAAGGAAGCTACTGGTCTTGGTCTTGGTGAAGCTAAAGCTATCGTTGATGGCGCCCCTGCTACTGTGAAAGAAAAAGTTGCTAAAGCTGACGCTGAGGCGATGAAGAAATCACTTGAAGAAGCTGGTGCTACTGTCGAATTAGCATAATAAAATGGGTTAGCCGATTTGCAGAAAATGACACCTAGTGGTGTCATTTTTTGTTTGCGAAAAACCAAGAATTACGATATGATGGAATCATGGAAGATTTTGACTATTTACATGAAGGAGAGGTCTATTTAGACGCGGCTTGCCAAAGTCTAAGGCCACGTCCAGTTATTAACGCGGTGGATGACTATTATACCAAGCATAATTCTTGTGGTGAACGTGTAAAGTATAAATGGGGCGTTATTACTGACGAAAAAGTAGAAGAGACGAGAGAAAAAGTCCTGAAATTTTTAAAACTACCCGTTAGAAAATATACTGCTTCGTTTACGCTTAATACGACTTATGGCATCAACTTGGTTCTATCGCAATTAGATGCAAAATATTTTTCAAAAATTATGACTTCCGAAATCGAGCATAATTCGCCATTTTTGGCTTCAATTGCTTTTTCGGATCGTACTGGTTTACCGCGTGAAGTAATGAAAAGAAATATAGACGGTTCGATTAATCTAGACGATTACGACTTTAAAAAAGCCGTGGTGGTGGTTAACTGTGCGAGTAATTTTGATGGACGCAAATTATTAAATATTAAAGAATTGATTAAAACTGTGCATAAAGCAGGTGGTATTGTAATAATTGATGCAGCGCAGACTATGGCACATTCTGTCGATATTGTACGTGGAGTGGAGGCTGACGTGATATGTTTTTCGGCCCATAAAATGTATGCGCCTTCGCTGGGTGTAATAGTTTGGCGTGATGAATTAGATGCTAAAATGTTGCCTAGGTTTTTGGGTGGTGGCATGGTAGACGATGTAATGAAGGATTCCTATGTACTTTCTGCTAACAATAAAGAACACCGATATACCAGATTTGAATCTGGTTTGCAAGCGTGGGGCGAAATTATTGGACTTAGTGCTGCGCTTGATTGGTTGAATAGTCGATCCAAAAAAGATTGGCAAAGATTAGAAGAGAATTACACGGCGATTTTTGACTTTTTGTCTAGCTCAGATAAGGTACATTTAGTAAATAAACGGCCAAATCCAACAATGTCATTTTATGTGGATAGTCTGGATTCGCATTTATTAGGTAATGCTTTATCGCACGAAAACATTATGGCGCGGACGGGTTATTTCTGTGTGCATTATTATCTAGATCACGTGCTACATTTACCGCCACTAGTACGTTTTTCTTTTGGTTTTCATAATTCACCTGAAGATACCGAAAAAATCAAAAAAGTTATGGAAAAAATTATTTTCTAATGATAGAATAATAATGTTATGGTGTGTATAGCTGCTTTTATTATTTTGGCTCTAATCGGTCTTTTTGTAGCCATTATTTCGATTTTTAAACCTAAGCTATGGAAATCTTATACCAAAGCTATGAAAAAAGCTTGGAGTTGTCTTTGGAAAAAAGTCAGATTGCAAAAATGTGAAATTGGTTTCAAAGAGGATATTAAAAATAGTATCCTCAGTCGTGTAATTGTAAAACACCCCAAGTGGACAAAGCCTCTTTCAATTTTAATTGAGGTTGTCGCGGTAATAATTGTTTTGGTGACTGTTTGGGCAATTTTAACCGCTATCAAATCTTTGTTGGCGCTATGGGTTTTTGGCTCCTGCAATGTGACGAAGCCTTCTTCTTGCTCACTAGGAGCGGAAGTTTGTTCAATTGATGAATCGGAGCCGACTAATCCACTTGAGGCAACTGGTCGCTGGTTTACAGAATGGGGGGAAATATTTGAAGCTATACCGGATAAGTTCAAAACCTATAACCCTGACGATTACCATTTTAACTATATTGATATTGGCGGTTCTGAATCTGAAGATAAAGAAACAGCCGTTGATATTTTTGATCCAGGTTGCGTGGTTTGTATGTCTTCGTATCGGAATCAGAAAGAAGCCGGTTTCTTTGATGAATATAATGTACGATTGGTGCCGTTTGCAATTCAGGATGCGGAAGGGAATTATAAATTTAAAAATTCTGAGTTGATTGTGAAATATATGTTTGCGACCGAACAAGTTAAGTCTGGCCTGTCAATAGAGATTATTGACAAAATCTTTTTTGGAAAAGATGACGATGGTATTTCTTATCAAGATAAATTCAATGACGATTATTCTACGGAACAAGCTGTAAAAGTTATAGAAGGATGGCTCAAGGCAGCTGGTTTGAAAGATAGTGAAGTAAAAGAGATTCGTAAAATTTCTGACTATCCAGAGATTACTACAAAAATGGCAGAAAACCGTGAGATTGTAGAAAAAGAATTAAATGTGAAAGGTATTCCGACCACAATTTATCACGGCGAAAAGCATACTGGGCTCTGGAAACAAGATAGCTAGAGCTTTATGTTTTTTTTACAACGTTTTTGATTAAATATCTGTTATCATAGTGGAAAACTTTGGAAAAAGACTATTGACTTTGCACCCAATTGGATATATTATAATAATGATATTATATTTAGACAGGATGCGAGGTATGTCTGAAATACCAGAAAAACAAATAAAAAGGTTGCGTAGCTTACTGAGTGAAGCTGAGACTAATTTGTCTGCTGCAAAGGAGCTTTTGGTTTCGATTCTTGGTGATGGAGAAGTGATTACTGCACCTAGAGACACAGTGGTTTCTGCCCCAGAAGGTAAGATTATTGAAGGAATTTTTGATGGCCAGATTATGATCGGTCCAGATGGCAAGAATTATCCAGTACCAGCTAATTATGCTTCCAAGTCGAAGTTGGTTGAGGGTGATATTATGAAGCTGACCATTACTGAAGATGGGAAATTCCTCTACAAGCAGATTGGCCCTGTAGAACGTAAGACCGTAATTGGTACTTTGACTCACCATGGTGATAAGTATTTTGTGGAAGTCGGTGGTAAAGAATATCAAATTCTGTATGCTTCAGTTACTTATTTCCATTTGAAAGAAGGTTCGCAAGTTTCCGTAACCATTCCAGTAAAGAACGAGGACGCCACTTGGGCCGCAGTGGAAGCTGCACTATAGTTTGATTTTAAATTATTATCTGTTATATCTATAGTCGTTTATGACGTGCTATAATGTATTATATGAAGAGTTTGTACCGGAAGTATCGACCGCTAAAACTAGAGGATGTAGTGGGTCAGCCACAAGTGACTACCCCTTTAATTGGAGCATTGAGGGCTGGAAAAATTAGTCACGCCTATCTTTTGATTGGCCCTAGAGGCTGTGGTAAGACTTCAGTTGCAAGAATTCTGGCCCACGAAATTAACCATTTCGATTACAAACTCGAGGATGATTATGTTGATATTATCGAGATAGACGGAGCTTCGAATCGTGGCATTGACAATATACGAGATTTGCGCGAGAAAGTATTGATTGCGCCGACGACGGGCAAATACAAGGTCTATATCATTGATGAGGTACATATGCTCACCAAAGAAGCCTTCAATGCGCTTCTAAAGACTCTGGAAGAGCCACCAGAACACGCTGTTTTTATCATGGCGACTACTGATGCCTATAAAGTACCTGTGACGATTACTTCACGAGCACAAACTTACACTTTTAAGTTAGCAGATAACAAAGTAATGTTTGACCATTTGAGAAAAATTGCCGATCAGGAAGCAATTAAAATCAGTGATGAGGCTTTAAAGCTGGTGGTAAAGCATGGCGGAGGCTCTTTCCGTGACTCCCTAAGCCTTCTCGATCAAATTTCAACGTTAACTACTAAAGATATTTCAAAAGAAATGGTTATCAAAGCGATGGGCTTACCACAAGACGAAATGATAGATCAGCTATTAACTGCCTATATCGACGATGATACTTCAAAAATACCCACAGTATTAAAAGATTTGTTATCTTCTGGTGTGAAATCCGAAACCTTAGCCGAGGAATTGATTAGTTCTATTATCGAAAAACCAGTGCCTGAACTTTTACCACTTCTAGCAAAACTAACCGATGTCAAAGCTCCTTTTGCGGAAGCCAAACTATTGGTTGCGTTAGCTCAGTCGCATAGTCCAAGCGAGCACTCTTTTTCAGGACGGACTTTCTCGCCTTCTACGTCATACACTGGCGAGCCGGGTAAATCTGCCCTGAGGACAGCTTCCTCGGTCGCGTCAGGAATACACGTCTCAGAGCGAGAAAATCTACAATTGTCCTCGAAAAAGAGTGTTAGCTTGCCAGCACCTGAAGAAGAGCAGCCTTCTGTGTCTTTTGACTGGAAGGCATACTTGGAAAAGGTGCGTGCTTTGAGTGATGCCGTTTATTCGCAATTAGCAAAAACTGAATTTGAATTTGATGGCCAAACTTTACATATTTTCCCAATGAAAAAAATTATCAAAAGTATTTTATCTCGTGATAATAATATGAAAATTTTAGTGGAAGCTGCTGGTAAAATTAAAATTTGTATTCACGATGAAAGTGATAAACCAAGTTCAGCGCAAAAAGACGAGACTTTAAATCGAATTTCTGATATAATGGGTGGTGAGGTAGAAAATGATGGAGGAGGTAACCCATTCTAAAGCTGACGGTCGAGTACCGCCACAAGACATCACAGCAGAAAAATCTTTGCTTGGTGCGATTATGATTTCCGATGGTACTTTGCCGGAGATTTTGACTATTTTGAAGCCCAATGATTTTTATGATCAAAGACATCAGATTATTTTTCAGGCCATGATGAATATCTACGATCAACATAAGCCGATTGACCTTTTGACTCTTACGTCAGAGCTAAAGTCTGAGAAAAAGCTAAAAGATGTTGGTGGTGCACCATATTTAACTGAACTTTCTAATTTCGTACCAGCTGCCGCTCACGCTAAAGCTTATGCTGAAATAGTGGAAAAAGCCTCAATGAGAAGGAAATTGATTAAAGCTGGTACCGAAATCGCTAACAAAGCCTACGTTGATGATGCGCCAGTTGATGATTTAATCGATGCAGCCGAAAAAGATTTGTTTGAAGTCTCTGATAAAGTCATCCGAAGTGATTATGTAGCGATGAATGATCTTTTGGCTGAGGCTTTTGATCGAATTGAAGAACTACACAAAAACAAAGGAGCACTGCGTGGCCTAAAAACTGGTTTTAGAGACTTAGATAGTAAAACAGCTGGCTTCCAAAAAGGCGATTTTATTGTAATCGGCGCACGTCCAGCAATGGGCAAAACTACTTTGGCGCAGAATCTAGCTTATAATATCGCCAGTATTAATAAAAAGGGCGTGTTGTTCTTTTCGATGGAGATGGCCGCGAGCGAGATTATCGATCGGATGATATCTGACGTTTCTGGTGTGAACAACTGGAAAATGCGAACTGGCAATTTGTCCGATGAGGAGTTCCAAAAAATTGGTGATGCTTTGGGTGAAATGGATGAAATCCCGATTTACATTGATGATACTAGCTCTATGACCGTGATGGAACTCAGGAACAAAGCAAGAAGGGCGATGCATGATCATAACGACATTGGCATTATAATAGTGGATTATTTGCAATTAATCGCTGGTTCTGATAGATATAAAGGCCAACGCGTACAGGAGGTGACGGAAATTTCACGAGGCCTAAAGATACTAGCACGTGAACTAGAAATACCTGTGGTGGCTTTAGCGCAGCTATCACGTAATGTGACTGGTCGCGAAGATCCTAGACCGGTACTATCAGATTTACGTGAATCTGGTTCAATTGAGCAAGATGCTGATCTGGTATTATTTTTGCACCGTCCAGATTATTATAAACAAAACGATGACGATTATGTGGAAACCCACATTACGGAGCTTTTGATTGCAAAGCATCGCCATGGCGCAGTTGGTAAAATTGAACTCTACTTCCATCCGGAATTACTACGTTTCATGTCACTCGACAAAGAACATTAGATTTTTTCGTATCATGTTAGGAGTCCTTTTTCCACACAAGTAATGCTCGACTCTCTAATTGCCATTTTGATTTTGTTTATGATATAATGATAAGGTGAAGAAAATTATCATTTCTAAACTTTTTTTGTATCGGTATCGATTTGTCATCGGTTATATTGTTTTAGGCTTGGCTTTCATATTTCTTCTTATTTTGCTCCCAACTATCGCACAAAAAGGTTTATCTGAAGCAGAAATCGAATCTGCCACCAGTTCTTATTATTTAAGCAAGGACGGCGTCTTAAATGGTGATTTAGTTGATCTACCTTATAGAATTTTGCAAAAATACTCAATTACCTTTTTAGGGCTGTCGCCTTATGCGATTAAGTTACCAAGTGTTATCGTTGGTCTTTTATTGGGCCTATTACTGATGTTACTCCTTTCGCGGTGGTTTAAGAGTAACGTCTCGTTGCTTGCTTCATGTTTGATCGTGCTTTCCACTCCGTTTTTGTTCTTAGCTGGTTCTGGTACACCTTTAATCATGCTAGTTTTCTGGCCAACGCTACTCTTGTGGCTTGGCTCAAAGATTCAAGGTGAAAAACGGCCTAAACCGTTATACAGTTTCATGTTTTCTATTGCAATGCTATTTTCGCTCTTTACGCCTTATATGATTTATTTTGCATTGTTCTGTGTAATATTTGTTTTGGCACAACCGCATCTACGTTTCATTGTCAAAAACTTACCAAAAATTCCGTTTAGCTTAGTAATTTTAATTATTCTTGCTGGTTTTGGCGTAATTGGAATAAGTATCTTCCATCACCCAAGCACGATTCTTGAATTGTTGTTCGCAAAAGACTTCCAAGTTGGTAATTTCTTCAATAATATCTTAACTGGCTTAGCGCCACTTTTGTCATGGCATTCAAGCGTGGAGAGTGTGTTCTTATCGCCACTTATTAGTTTGCCGACTTTTGCTTTAGCGCTGATTGGTCTATTTTCTACGACCAAAGGTTTTTTTGCTTCTCGCAATTCAATTGCCTCGATTTTAATTGTTTTTGGTCTCTTCATCACAGGATTTAACTCTGATGCGGTGGTGTTCTTTATTTTGCCATTTTCAATTCTTATTGCTCATGGTCTTAAATACTTACTTGAAAAGTGGTATGGTTTATTTCCAGAGAATCCTTATGCTCGAATCTCAGCTTTACTGCCATTAACTATTTTATTTGGTATTATGATTATCCCTGCGCTTTTGCAGTATATTAACGGCTACCGTTATAATCCGAGCGTGGCAAATGAGTTTTCCGATGATTTAGCCATTATTAAGAAAAGCTTAACTGACGAGAAATTGCTAGTGAAAGAACATTTTGAATTCTATAAAATTCTGGAAAAATCAACTGATTTAAAAATAGTTGATAAAGTCGAAAAAGATGAGAAGATTGCCGTGATGGGGCAATTAGATGATTCGGAAAAAGACTATGAGCTTTCGCGTATTATTACATCGCCAAAACGCGATAATTCTGATATAATATATCTATACACTTATTCAGAGAAAGAAGGAGAGTAATATGGGTCAAACAATGGACCAAATGAAATTATTAAATCAACTACGTAAGGCTCAAAAAGAGCTAAAAAACGAGATTGTTGAGGTTGAAGCTGGTGATGGGGCTGTGGTTGTACAAATCAATGGTGAACTAAAAGTGAAAAAAGTTAAACTTGATCCAGAGAAGATTGATTTTGATGACATCCACGAACTTGAACGTTGGATTGAAAACTGCATGCGTGACGGTTTTGCAAAAGCACAGGAAATTGCAACTGACAAAATGAAGCCTCTAATGGGCGGCCTTGGTAATCTTGGCATTGGCGGGATGTAATGCTGCCAAAGGCGCTGACAAATTTGATTGAAGCCTTGGGGCGTCTTCCTGGCGTGGGACCACGCACGGCAGAGCGCTATGCTTATTATTTGTTTAAATCTGATGCAAAAATATCTGAAAATTTAGCTGAATCACTTAAGGAATTGCATACACAGGTCAAAACTTGTCCTGTTACTTTTGCTTTAATTGATGCTGATGAAGAGTACTCTCCTTTCTACACGGATGAATCCCGTGATAAAACTACAGTCTTAGTCGTCGAGGAGCCACTGGATATCTATGCCATAGAGCAAACAAATGCCTACAAGGGCACCTATCATGTTCTAGGGGGGGCTGTTTCGCCAATCGATGGCATTACGCCTGAACAATTACATATTGGGGAATTAATTAAACGTGTTAATGATGATGATGTAAAAGAAGTGATTATTGCAACTAACCCATCAGTGGAAGGCGAATCTACGGCACTGCTGTTGGAAAAAATGCTACACGAGCAAAATCCTAATCTGAAGTTAACTAGGCTAGCACGTGGTTTGCCACTCGGAGTAGATTTATCCTACGCAGATCAAATCACTCTTGGTGCGGCACTTGAGAATAGAACTAAATTATAATTTAAAGTTGTTCTAGCGCTTTAAAATCAGTTTTAGCGAGTTTAGTTTTTGGCATTTCGTCAATAAAACGAATCTCGCGTGGGATTTCATATTTAGCTAAATATTTTTTGTAAATATTATTCAACTCTTTTTTGGCAGCGTGTTCTGAAGCATCTTTTTGTAAAACTGCATAAACCACGATTTTCTCACCTCTTAGCTTATCAGGTTTACCAATAGCAGCACAACTAGATATCAATTTGCATTTCAAAGTAACGTCTTCGATGCTTGAAGGATATATATTATAGCCATTACTGATAATCATGCGCTTGAGACGAGAGCGAAAGTGCACTAGACCGCTATCATCCATATAGCCAATATCGCCAGTTCGTAAATATTTTTTGCCATTAATTGTAATAAAGGCAGCGGCGTTTTCTTTTGGATTATCAAGGTAACCCTTCATAACAGCCAAACCATGGACCAAAATCTCACCATCTTCGCCATTTTTGACTGGTTTTTGTGATTTGAGACCGAGGATAATAACCTCATTATCAGGTAGCGGATAGCCAATTGCATCTGCTTCCTCGGCTACACTAGGTGGTGAGAAGATGAAACCACCTGAGGCTTCAGTTAGCCCATAGCCGTTTTCAATTAAGGCCCTAGAGCCGTGAGCATGCAAAAACTCGTTAACTGCCTCTTTGCTCGACATGCTGATCATGTCACCACCAGATACTACAAATTTTACCTTCTTAAGGTCATCTTTTTTGAATTTAATCTTAGTAAGATACTCGAAAACAGATGGCACACCAACTAGAATATTAACTTTATACTTTGTAATGTAACTCTTGAACTTTTTAGGATTAAACTGAGGAATTAGAAAGGTCCGAGCACCAAAGTATAATGGCATATGGATGCAGCAGCCCAAGCCAAAGGCGTGAAAATTTGGCAAAAAGGCCATAAAAGAATACTCAGGCCTAAAGAGCTCTGGGACTAAATACTTAGCACCAAGTGCTTGAGCGTTAAAGTTCAAATTCGAAAGAATGATGCCTTTAGGTTTACCAGTGGTACCACCAGAATAGAGAATCACGGCATCGTCTTTAGCATTTACTCGTGCGTGAGGATTGCCGACGAATTTATTAGCTCGCATCAAGAATTGATCCCACGTGATGACGCGCTGGGATTTTTTGATGTGGTTTTTACGACCTTTGGTTAGTTTATAAATTACTCGCACTAAAAGGTCCATCGAACGAGTAGGAGAAACCACTACGAGTTGTTCAACTTCAGTGTCTTTGATAATGTTTTCGACTCGCGGATAGCTAACGTCGATACAAAGCATAATTTTAGAGTGAGCCTGGTTCAAATAATCCTCAATCTCTTTTTCAGAAGAAAGTGGATGGATCATATTAGCAACCGCGCCAATTTCGTTAATCGCATAGAACATATAAATGGCTTCTGGGGTATTGGGCATACAAACTGTAATCCGCTCACCTTTTTCGGCACCGATGGCTTTAAGAGCTGCGGCTACTTTATTGGTTTTTTTGATTAATTCTTTATAGGTAACCTGTGTATCAAAATACTCCAGAGCGGTATTATGAGGCCATTTACAAGATGACTCGTAAATCGCATCATAGAGGCCACCATCAAAATATTCGATATCGTGAGGCAACTTATCAATATAGCTATATTTAGCGCGCTCAATCTTCATGTCGATCTTACGCAAAGTGTTCTTAATTTTTTTATAAAGATATTCTAAAGGCATAGTTATATTTTACCATATTCGGATGATAATATGCTATAATCGAGATATGGATAAAAACTTTCGTGTGCGAATAATCGTGGGACTTGCACTGTTTGTGGTAGCGATTTTAGGGCTTTACACTTTTGATGGTAAACCATTTAAAATCATGTTTGCATTATTTGCTGCGGTCGCTGCAGTTGAGTTGCTAAGTTTTTTCAAGCGAAAAAGCTCCTTTGACAATACTATTCTTGCCATTGTTGAGCTAGGTTTTTTGTTTTATGGTACATTGTTTGTTAACCAGATAGATGTTTCACATTTTTGGTATATTATTCTAGGTGTGCCAGGATATGATGTCTTTGCATATTTGTTTGGCAAAATGTTTGGCGGTAAACTCTTTGGTAAATCTCGTCCGTTCCCTAAAATTTCGAAAAATAAGACGTGGGAAGGCACTTTATTTGGGCTGTCAATGGCTATAGGTATAGTCACGCTTTTAATGGCTATACGTGGCGCCTTTAGCACGGATTGGATGTACTTATTATGCGGTCCTTTAGCTTTAATGGGCGATCTATTCGAAAGCTTCCTTAAACGCAAATTCAACGTTAAGGATTCCAATGAAATCTTAATTAAAAACAAAGCTTTTGAGAAATTAGAAGTACTCGTAGGGGGTTCAGAAGGGCATGGTGGCTATCTTGATCGTATTGATTCTACCGCTTTTGCTGCAGCGGTACTATTAGTGATTTCGACTTTTATTTAATAAATTTACGGTAGCCTTTATATAAATAATCCATACCTGAAATAATGGTAAGCGCAAGCGCTAAGTAGAGAGCGATGTTACCAAGGATAGTAATGAGTTCGATATTTACTATAAAGTTAAATAATAGGATAATTAGCGCTGTCATTTGAGTGGCAGTTTTTAATTTGCCATAAAATGAGGCCGAAATAGTAACACCTTTTCTGGCGGCCATCATACGCATACCGTCAACTGCAAAATCACGCACTAAAATAATTGCAAAAACTGCTACTGGCACTACACCATAGTAGGTTAATGCAAGGAATGCAAGATTAATTAACATTTTGTCGGCCAGGGGATCCAAAAAAGCCCCGAGATCGGTGACAAGCTTTTTCTTGCGAGCCCAAATACCGTCAATTTTATCGGTAATGGCGGCAATAATAAATAAAACTAGTGCAGTGATTTTGGACCAGGTTTCTGGTATGAGGATAAACGTTAGAAAAAGAGTTGAAAAAACCATTCTTGAAATAGTAAGGTAGGTAGGGCCAGTCATTAGATAATATCCCTTCTGTGCTCAACTTTCCAGGCCCGAATTTTGGCAAAACGTGCTGCTAGAACATCGGTCGAAAGTTTATCGCCTAGCATGACGGTTTCTGAAGGCTTGAACTTGTAGTCTGCCATGGCTTCAGTAAGTTTAGTGCTCATAGGTTTTCGCGCCCACCATACACAATCTACGCCAATCGGCTCGCAGAATTTCTGCATCATCTTTTTGCGGCCATTATTGGAAATAATAATAATTTTGACGCCAGCTTTTTTACAATTTTCTACCCAATCTTGTAGTTCACTCGCCGGCTCTTTTTCAGAATGGAGACGCAAAGTGTTATCAAGATCGCAAAGAAGCAGCTTGACGCCTTCTTTTTTCAGAATCGCGGGAGTAACGTCTTCGAAACGCTCAAACTTCTTATCGGCACGAAAAATATTCATATGTCTATTTTACCATGATATAATACTAATATGTATAATAAATTTGATGAGTTTTTGAAGGATAAAAAACGGTTGTGTGTAATTCAGGCAGAAAATCCAGATGGCGATTCGCTGGGTAGTGCAATTGCCTTGGACTATTTGTTAAAGGATAAAGAGTTGTCTTTATACTGTCCGATTGATATACCTAAATACTTACATTACTTTGCCGATTGGTCACGTGTAACCAATGAATTTGACTTTAAATCTGATGGTTACATAATTGTAGACACGGCAGCAGAGATTCTTTTGTCGAAATTGTTAGAAGACACCGCAATTAAGAACTGTCTTTTTAATGCGCCAGTGCTAGTTCTAGATCATCACGAAACAGAAGACGATATTAGTTTCCCACACGAAAGCATTATAGAAGCGTTGCCATCCTGTACTGACTTAATATATAAAATTGCTAAAGATCAAAACTACACGATTTCAAAGGAAGCAGCGGAAGCAATTTTTCAGGGACTTTTGTCTGATACGCTAGGATTAACTAGTGCCTCAGTTACAGCCGATACTTTTGATGTTGCGGCTGGTTTAACTAGACTAGGCGCAGATGTTTCTATACTCGAAGATGAACGTCGAGAATTTATGAAAAAATCGCCACGTATTTTAGACTATAAAGCTGACTTAATAAAGAGGATAGAATACTCGCTTGACGGTGAGTTAGCGACTGTACATATCACTTGGGACGATATTCGGGAGTATTCAGAAGAGTATAACCCAAATGTATTAATTCTAGAGGAAATGCGTTTAATTGAGGGTGTAAAAGTTGCGGTGGCGATTAAAACGTATCCGGATGGTAAGGTAACCGGTAAAATCCGCTGTGCTTCGGAAGCCCCAGTTGCAGAAAAAATTGCTGGGTATTTCGGTGGTGGCGGACATCCTTTGGCTGCCGGCTTTCGCACTTACGATGCTACTTATGATGAAGTAATGCAAGATTTAATTAAAATAATTCCGGAGCTGGAAGAGAATGCCTAGCAGAGAATTGTCACTCCAAAAAACACACGACCGTCAAGTAACTCATCCAAAATTAGTTGTGGTGATGATTCATGGTATCGCATCCGACTCAAGCTCTTTTAACCATGCATTGAAGTTTTTAGAAAACGTTGATAGCTTGAAAAACATACGTTTTGTGACGTTTGATTTGCTTGGTTCTGGCCAATCTTTAAAAAGCGATGAACTCAACTATGATTACAAAGACCAATTAGAAGCTTTGTATAATTCCATCGAAAAACTAAATTTAGGACAAACACCTTTAGTGCTGGTCGGACACTCACTTGGCACTTTCATCGTAACAAGATATGCAGATACCTACAAAAATACTGTCAAAAAACTGGTTTTGATTTCGCCACCGGTTTATACTGAGGACGATTTAGAAAACCCAGCTTTTGAAAAAGGAATTCAGCTATTCAAAGACGCTGTTAGTTTGAAAGACCGTGAGATACTACAAGAAAAGTCTTTTAGCGCATCAATGGAAAATATTGTACTGGACCGAAAAAACTATGTGGTTTTGTCGAAACTAAAAACGCCTACCATTTTGATATATGGTAGCCTTGATCGATTTATTGCTCACTATAATTTACCTAAACTTTTAAAAACTAATCCTGAGTATTTGTCTGCCATTAGAACCGATGGTCGGCATGGTGTCACACGTGATAAGTATACAAAACTAGTAAAAATTTTGGAGGAAATGCAGGATGCTAAAAATTTATAACACCGCTACTCGAAAAATTGAAAACTTTAAGCCGATTTCAGACGTAGTAAAGATTTATACTTGCGGTCCGACAGTTTATAATTATGCACATATCGGTAATTTGACTGCTTACATTTACTGGGATCTGCTTGTTAGAGCCCTGAAATTGAATGGCCTTAAAGTAAAGAGAGTGCTAAATTTGACGGATGTGGGGCATTTAGCATCAGACGCGGACGAAGGAGAAGACAAACTCGAAAAAGGTGCAGCGCGTGAAGGCAAAAGTGTTTATGAGATTGCGGATTATTATATTGAAGCTTTCAAAAAAGACTATTATAGTTTGTGTTTGACCGAACCGGAGCTTTGGGCTAGAGCAACGGATTACATTGCGGATGATTTAGCGGCAGTAGACAAAATGACGGAGAATGGTTTTACCTATGAGACTTTTGATGGGATTTATTATGACACCTCTAAATTTGAAAAATATGGTGATTTTGCAAGATTGGATTTAGCTGGGCTAAAAGCTGGGGCTAGAGTAGGATTCTCCGACGAAAAACGAAACGTTTCGGATTTTGCAGTTTGGAAATTTATCCATCCGGGCGAAAAACATGCGATGCGTTGGGATTATTTAGGCCGTCCAGGATATCCGGGTTGGCATTTAGAATGTGCCACAATTATTCATAAAGAGCTTGGCGAGCCAATCGATATACATACTGGTGGGGTTGATCACATTCCAATTCATCATACTAATGAAATAGCTGAAGCCTTTGCTGTTTCTGGCAAGGAATTATCGCGTTACTGGCTACATTGTAATTTTATTACCATCGATGGCGAGAAGATTTCAAAATCACTAGGCAATACTTACACGCTAGCTGAACTATCTGAACGTGGTTTTTCACCGTTAGATTATAAAATGTGGGTTCTTTCAGGCCATTATCAAGGCACGCGCAATTTTACTTTTGAAAGTTTGGAAGCAGCTAAGTCGCGACTTTTGAATTGGCGAAATAAGATTGCGTATTGCCATCAGTGTGACATAGAATCTGACCGCGATTTTGCAGATGTACTTGAAAAAGTGAGCAATAATCTCAATTCACCGGAAGGTTTTGCGATGATTGATAATGCCACTTGGTCACTTGAAGATTGGCAAAAGATTGACGATTTGTTTGGGCTAGATTTAATTAAATCTACGCCAAATATTTCTGAAGAACAATACGATTTAATTCATGAAAGAGAATCAGCGCGTACTAAAAAAGATTTTGCCCGCTCGGATGAGATCAGAGATTTACTGGCTAGTCAAGGAATTGCCGTGCGCGATACGGCTGATGGCACAGTATGGGAATATTTGAAATAATTTAACGCCTTATTTATGATAATAACGAGCGAGAAATTCACTTTTATATGTTTCAAACGTGCCGTCTAGCAAGCTGGACCTGATTTTGTCGACAACACTTACTACAAAGTGTTCATTATGAATACTGGCGAGAACTTTGGCAGTAATTTCATCAGTGCGAAATAAATGGTGTAAATAAGCGCGTGTGTAGTTTTTGCAACATTCGCAGTCGCAATCTGGCATTAAAGGTGTAAAATCATGGGCAAACTTAGCATTTTTGATATTAATTCGTCCGTCTAAAGTGAATAATGAGCCATTTCTAGCCATACGAGTTGGTCCGACACAGTCAAAGGTGTCACAGCCAAATTCAGCACCAATAAATAGATCACGTGGCTCTTCGCCCATGCCGAGGAGATGTCGTGGTTTGTCCACTGGTAAAATCGAATTGACCGTTTTAAGTATTTCATCCATACCGTCTGCAACAAAAACTCCACCGATACCAAAGCCATCTGGATTTTTGTCGGCACAATATTTAGCGGATTCGGCGCGTAAATCTAGAAAATCTCCTCCTTGTACGACAGCATAAAGGAATTGTTCTTTTTCGTGATTTTTTGTGGCTTGTTTGGCTAATTTAGTATTCTCAGCTATACAGCGATCTAGCCAGCGGTGAGTGCGCTCCATCGCTTCCTTCATATCTTGATATTTTTCAGATTTTGCTAAGTGGTCAAAGGCCATGTGGATGTCTGCGCCGATTGCCCACTGAGCTTGCATGCTAGATTCTGGCGTGATTTCAAATTTTCGCCCATCAAGATAAGACTTGAATTTGACACTTTCTTCAGTAATTTTAACGTCTGGTAAAGAAAAAATTTGAAAACCACCAGAATCGGTGAAAGTTGGTTTATGCCAGCTACTAAACTCTGCTAGTCCTCCAGCTTCTTTGATTAAATCTACACCTGGCCGTAAAATCAAATGGTAAGTATTGGCTAAAATTGCCTGCGAACCAAGTTCATCCATTTCTTGCATGGTAAGAGCTTTTACCGTGGCACGTGTGGCAGCACCCACAAAAGCGGGAGTTTTTATATCACCGTGCGGAGTATGAATCACGCCGACTCGAGCCAGCCCAATATTTTTTTCAATATCAAATTTTAGCATATGAACATTGAGTCTCCGTAGCTTAGGAAATTGTATTTTTCTTGAACGGCGTGATCATAAGCGGCATGTAGGTGGTCCCATCCCGCAAAAGCAGCAGCGAGCATCAGAACGGTTGATTTTGGCGCATGGAAATTAGTAAGTATAGCATCAATGGTGGTGAATTCAAAACCAGGATAGATGAAAATATCATCTTCGCCTTCGGTTTTGCCAGTTTTACCAAAGTATTCTAGAGTTCTAGCTACAGTAGTACCAAGTGCCACTACGCGATGGCCTGACTTCTTAGCACCTTTAATCGCTTCGACAGTTTCTGTCGGAATATGGAACCATTCAGAATGCATTTTATGATCTTCGACATTATCAGAACGAATTGGCAAGAACGTGCCAAGACCAACATGTAAAGTTAAGCATTTAATTATAACGCCTTTGTCACGGATTCTTTGCAGTAAATCTTCTGTCATGTTAAGACTAGCCGTAGGCGCAGCAGCGGAACCCATGTTTTTAGCCCATACAGTTTGGTAACGTTTCTTATCGGATTCAGTGGCGTCGCGATGGAGATATGGCGGCAAGGGAACCGTACCATATTTTTCGGCAAGTTCTGCTAGCGGTGTATCAGATTCTACTTCTGCAATACCGTTACCGAGAATATGTGAAATAACGAAATTCTCGCCAGAAACAGTTAGCACATCGCCATCGTGAAGTTTACCACGATACATCACGCGTTGAGGTTCATCGCCGTGTTTTTCGAGCACCACAATTTCACGTTTGCGACCATCTGGTAGTTCACAAAACAAACGTGACTGCATCACACGCGTATCATTCAGAATTAAAACATCGCCGGGATTTAGGTATTCGGCAAAATCTTTGTAATACGAATCTTTCATTTCGCCAGTATAGCGATTTAAAACTAATAGTCTAGTGGTGCCACGTTCTTTCGGAGGATATTTAACAATTCTTTCCTCCGGTAAATCATAATTATAATCTGATACTAACATAAAACATATTATAACATATTTTTCTGGTCTCGCGCAATTTGCTTCTGATAGCGCTCCTCTTCAGAAAAAATACAACCGCAATATTTTTGCATATATAGTCCTGCTTCACGTGCTTTGGCTTGACCATCCCGAAAACCCACCCGAAAATCACGATATACGAATTCAAGACCAGACTCTTTTGCAAGTTTTTCGCAAACTTTTTTGAGTTCTTCATGTTTTTGATATGGTGAAACTAAAAGGGTGGTAGTAAAAGCATCGTAGCCATTTTCGACGGCAAAACGCACGGTCTCGCCTAAACGTTTGGGGTAACAGTAGTTTACACAACGATTCTGGATGTCGGAAGAAACATTTTTACAAAAATCATCAAGCCCATATTCTTCGTGTAGAATTAATTCCACGCCAACTTTTTTAGTATACTCTTTGAGACAATCGCGACGCATTTTGTATTCAATATACGGATGAATGTTTGGATTGTACCAAAAACAAGTCGGTTCAATATCTTCTGATCTTAATCTTTCTATGCAATACACACTACACGGCGCACAGCACGTATGCATCAATAATTTCATTTGTCACAATTATATCATTTATGGTACAATTAATCCATAAGGAGGTTTGATGTCTAAACAAATTGAAACGGATTTAAAAACATTTGCAAAGTTTTGGATGGTACCGCTACTTATAGCTTTATCAATTTTTGTAATTTATAAGGCTTTAACTGGATTAGTCATAATTGGAGCCTCGATTTTCTTAGCATTGGCCTTAAGGCCACTCGTTTATAAGGTAAATGGAATTTTCACGCGGTTTTTTGGTAAAGATAAAAAACATCAAACCATTTCGGCGGTCTTCGCATATTTTATTGTGGTTTTAGTAATTCTTGCAATTGTAGCAATTGTAGGCCCAGTAGTGGTTAATGAAACCACAAAGTTTATTCAGAATTTCCCAAATACCTTTGAAAGTGCCTTTGGCGGATGGGATGGCATTAATAAACTTGGTCAGAACTTTGGTATTGCTGATTTGCATAGTGAGATTGATCATGCTTTAATGGAGCTCTCAAATAATCTGCTTGGCGTGTTCGGTAATAGTTTGATATCGAGTGTTAGTGGCATAGCAGATATTATGATGAAGATTGCATTAATATTAGTTTTGACTCTGCTATTCTTGTTAGAAGGACCAGGTTTAATGGATATGTTGTGGAGTAAATTTGAGTCAGATGATAATCGCAAGGGGATTAAGGAATATAGGAATCTGATTACGAAGATGGCAGATGTAATATCGACTTACGTTTCTAGGCAAATTATGGTAGCGATACTCGATGGTTGTGCTACGGCGATTATTGTTTTCTTGCTTTCAATATTTATGGGCTTTTCTTCAGATCTGGCTATCCCAATGGGGATGGTTACGATGCTATTCTACTTAATACCGATGTTTGGGCAGTTCATTGGCGGTACCATTGTAACTTTGATTTTGCTGGCTTCTAATTGGGCTGCAGCAGTGATTTTCATGGTGATTTATAT
The DNA here is from genome assembly GCA_017515205.1 of Candidatus Saccharimonadota bacterium. GTDB lineage: Bacteria > Patescibacteriota > Saccharimonadia > Saccharimonadales > Saccharimonadaceae > Nanosyncoccus. The sequence continues at coordinate 127,565 of JAFWHN010000001.1, read as the reverse complement.
AGTCTATTCTCAAATAGAGAACAACGTTATTGCGCCAAAGATTCAGGGGAATGCTTTAAAATTACAACCTGTGATTATATTGTGCGCCATCATAATTGGCATGTATATGTTTGGTTTGCTTGGCGCTATCATTGCTATACCTATTGCGGGGTGTATTAGAGTCTTAATTGAAGAATTACCGAATATAAGAGCAGCTCGAGACTAATCATGGCGGAGAAACAGTCAGAACCAAAACAGCCAGAACCAGATATTGACGACAAAAAACTGATTCCTAAAAAAATGATGAAAAAACCACTTCTCATCGTGGTTTTTGTATTGATTAATATTATCGTGATTGCCGCTACGGCGTTTTCGGAATTTGGCAATTCCCAGAATGCTGCAGAGCTTTCGGAAGTAAAAATTAATTGGTGGTTTTTGTTACCGCCTATAATCTGTTTCGCATTGGCGATGGTCGCTGAAATTAGTAAATATGTGCTAATAATGCGCTCGATGACGAAAAAGGATTTTAACGTGAAAAGAGCGCATAAAGTAGCGCGTCGCACTTATTTCTTGGGTAGATATTATGATAGTATCACGCCAGCGGCGATTGGCGGACAACCGTTTCAGATTTATTATATGCGCAAAAATAGCCAACTACCGGATGGCGAGTCGACTGCGATTCCGGTTTTTACCATGATTGCTGGGCAAATTGGTTTTATCATCATTGCTATAATTTGTTTCTTATTTGGCAGTGCATCAATTAATAATGCAGTATTGATTGGCACGGCTTGCTTCGGGCTTTTGTTTTATGCTTTTTGGCCAGTGACAGTGATGATTGCGACGTTTTTACCGCAAGCAACAGCTGAATTGATCAACATCATTGTTAGGTTTTTAGCCAAAATCCATATTGTAAAAAATCAAAAGAAAACTACCAAGAAAGTCGAGTATGAAATTAATGAATATGCTAAATGCGTACGTCTGATTTTGAAAACTCGTGGTTTGTTTATAAAGACTGTGGCATTATCGGTTACTTTTCATATTCTTGTTTCGATGATTCCATTCTTTGTGTTGACTGCTTTTGGTGGTAACGTGGACTTCTTGCCATGTTTCGTTACGACCGTTGCTGTGACTTCAGCAGTATACTTTATTCCGACGCCGGGTAACGCTGGTGCAGCTGAAGGCACATTTTATGTGGTATTTTCAGCGCTTTCTTCTGGTTATATTTTCTGGGCGATGCTGGTGTGGCGCTTCTTCTCGTACTATATCTACATCATCATGGGACTAGTAACATATGGAATTATGAACCTTGAAAGAAGAAAAGAGCGTAAAATTGAAACGCAAAAGGTCCCAGCGAAGAAATAAGGTTTTACGAACGCCAAGAAGAATTATCGGGGTGTTTTTTGGTGTTTTGACACTGGGTTTTTTGACTTGGCTTTTTATTAGTGTAAATTCTATCGATACGACACTAACTGTAAATACAATTTATGAGCTACCGGAATTTGAAAGTTTAGACACGCTTCCTAACCTTGATTATGGTGATTACACCGTAGTAATTGATAATGATATAGCGCACAAGATGAGCGATGAGAAAAAAGTTTTACCCACTGCTAGTACTGCTAAAATGATTCTGGGCTTAATGGTTATGGAACAAAAACCATTCAATGCTGGAGAGAATGGCGAGACTATTACTATTACACAAGAAATGTACGAGCGATATTTATGGTATGTTGCTCACGATGGATCAAATACGAGAGTTTCGGTGGGTGAAAAAATTAGCGAATATGACGCTTTAATGGCAGTGTTTTTAGCTTCCTCAAATAATATGGCTGATTCGCTCGCAATATGGGCGTTTGGTTCAATGGAACAGTATCATGACTTTGCTAGCGCTAAACTTGTAGAATGGGGAATTGCCGACACATCCATTGGAGTAGATGCGAGTGGATTTGATGCTAGTACCACAAGTACAACTGCTGATTTAGCTATGATTGGACAAAGAATACTTTCAAATCCAGTGCTTAGCACAATAGTTGGCACGGCTGAATATGAAATACCTATAGCCGGCAAGATTGAAAATACTAATAAAATACTCGGCCAGAATCGAATTTCTGGTATCAAAACAGGTTTTATCGGCGATGTTTCAGGATACTGCTTAGTATCTGGATATTTGGAGGGGGGGCATATCATAACAACCGCATTACTTGGCGCACCAACTAGATTGCAATCCTTTGACGATAGTTTAGCTGTTACAACTGCAATGCAAGACCTCATAAAAGAACAAACCATAATAACTACTGGCCAAACCGTTGGGTATTATGATAGTTGGTGGACTGGTCCAGTAGCAATCACGGCAAATGATGATTTGAAAGTCATCGGTTGGAAAAAGGCGGATAAACAGGTTGATCTCGTTATGGATGGTGAGGATGGCTCGCTTAAAGTAAGAGTTGGAAAGTATGATTATAATGTAGCTGTCACTGCAGAAAAATACGAAATGGTACCAACTCTTGGTGAAAGATTAGCGCATAGTTTTGGATGGAATCATGGCGGAATGTTGAATACAGAAACTAAGGAAAATGAGGAGAATGAGTCTGTAGTTGAAGAAGATGTTCAGCCAGTGGAGGAAACAGAAAAAAACACCGATACGAATTCTACTTCGGCCAACAGCCAGCCTGATAATTCAGGGAATTGCACGCTGGGTTTTGGCAACCTAATGCTAATTAACCCAAATTTTCCGGTAGAGGTTAGTTATATCGACGCACAAAAATCACAACTCGTAAGTGTGTCATCACGCTATGGAATTGTTGAAGGAAATGCTTACAATGGCGACAATTTGTTAACTGTTGAAGCGGCTGAGCATTTAAACCAAATGGTTAAAGCATATGAATCGGATTATCCTGGGCATACCTTCGAGACGCGTTCGTGTTATCGTGCACGTGGCACGACTTGTGGTCGACTGTGCGCAGCTACAGGCACTTCCGATCATCATACGGGACTAACTTGCGATCTTCTAGATCCGGCTTATGGCACTGAACTTGATACAGATACTTACAATCAGCACATTGATTGGCAATGGCTTTATGCTAACTCATATAAATATGGTTTTATTGATCGTTTTCCAGCTGAGTGGGCAGGTGGTTCAATGAGCGAGCCTTTGAACGTCGACGCAAATGGTACGACTGGACTATATGAAACTTGGCACTATCGATATGTGGGTGTGGTCCCGGCTACAGAAATAGCAACTGGCAAATATAATAATGGTGAATATGACTCTTTGGAACATTATCTGAAAGCTCGTGGAATGGTGTCAGATTTAAAAAATGGAAAATGTAGTTAGTGTTATAATTAATATATATGTTTAAGCTATTCCGTTTTTTGAAGCCATATTGGTGGCAGGTGATTATTTTACTTCTAGCAACTGGTTTGCAAGTTTATACTACTTTAAGATTACCAGCTCTAATGGCAGATATTATTAATAATGGTATTGTGACCGGCGATACTAATTATATTTGGATGACTGGTCTCAAAATGATTGGCCTTACGGTAATTTCCGCACTCGGCTCGTTAGTATCTAGTTATTTCGCTGCTAGAGTGGGTACGAATTTTGCGCGTGATGTTCGTACCGCGATTTTTACTAAGGTGATTAATTTTAATTTGCTTGATCTAAAGAGCTTCAGCACTGCCTCACTTTTAACTCGCACCACAAATGATGTAAACCAAGTACAAAATGTAATGATCATGATTTTTTTGATCATGCTGAGAGCACCGCTGTTTTTGGTAATATCGATCATAATGGCAATTCAAACGGCACCGGATATGAGTTGGATCATCTTGGTAGGTGCGGCAGCAATTTTGGGTTCAGCCATCACAATCATTTCAATTGTGATGCCAAAGTTTAAAGTATTCCAAAATTTAATTGATAAAATTACACTTATTACGCGCGAAAATTTGACTGGTCTAAAAGTGGTACGAGCTTTTGATAACGAAAACCTGGAAAAAACTAAATTTAAAAAAGCTAATGACAAACTCACTAGACTATTAATTTTTATTGATCGTATTTTGGAACTGCAGAATCCTTTGATTAATATTATCTTCAATGGCACGACGCTACTTTGTTCGTGGGTAGGAATTTCACTTTTGTCTAAAGATTTTGCATATCTCGGTAATATGACGGCGTTTGCACAATATGTCACTTTCGTTATGATGTCGTTTTTGATGATGTCGATGTTATTCGTGATGTTACCGCGTGCCAACGTATCAGCACATAGAATTAATGAGGTACTTAAAAAACCAATGCGAATTCGTTGGCGCGAGAAAACTTCTGGCATGCCAGAAAAAACTGCTTCAGTAGAATTTAAAAATGTCGATTTTATTTATCCGGAAGCAGAAGAAAAAATTCTTGATAATGTTTCATTTAAGGCCGTGGCGGGTGAGACGACAGCTTTTATTGGTTCAACTGGTTCTGGTAAATCTACATTAATTAATTTAGTACCAAGGTTTTACGAAGCAACTGGCGGAAAAGTCTTAGTAAACGGTTTGCCGGTAGAGAATTATGCTAAAGAAGATTTAATCGCAAAAATTGGTTTTGTACCGCAACGTGGCATGTTGTTTGCTGGAACGGTGAGGTCTAATATTAAATTTGGGGTACCTAATGCTTCGGATGAGCAAATGAAAAAAGCAGCACGTATCGCGCAAGCAGAAAACTTTATTGAAAAACTGCCCGATAAATATAATTCCCACGTTGCACAGGGTGGGACTAATGTCTCTGGTGGGCAAAAACAGCGTCTATCAATTGCTCGGGCAATCTGTAAAAACCCAGACATCTTTATTTTCGATGATGCTTTTTCAGCTTTGGATATGCGGACCGATGCAAGACTTAGAGAAGCGTTGAAAGAAGTGACTAATGATACGGTTACTTTAATTGTAGCGCAAAGGGTGAGTACCATAAAAGACGCCGACCAAATCATCGTGCTTGATAATGGTAAGGTGGTAGGGAAGGGGAAGCATTTCGAATTATTGAAAAAATGTCAGGTCTATCAGGAAATAGTTAAATCACAGCTTTCCGAAGCAGAATTCAAAAAAGAAGTTGCGATGGCTGGGAGGGCTAAATATGACTAATCAGCCAAACAAAAAAAGTATGTTTGCCTCGTTCAAAATGTTTTTGAAGTCACTAAAAGGGCATAGATTTTCAATCATAGTTGCAATTCTTTTGACTGTTGGCTCAGCTTTATTTGGGCTATTTATCCCGAAAATATTAGGTGATATGACCACGATTGCGGTAAACACCTACCCTAACATAGATTGGTCGGCTTTAGGTGGAAAAGCTATTCTAGTTATAATATTATTTCTCACTTCTGCTGCCTTAAATTATGGGCAGGCATTTATCCTGGCTGTAGTTTCGGCCAAATACACCAAAGAAGTACGTGAAAAAATACTAGATAAAATTTTCAAACTGCCAATCGCATATTTCGACAAACATCAATATGGAGACACTCTGTCTAGAATGTCTAATGATGTAGATGTTTTAACCACATCTATGTCACAGGAAATCGCAGATGTATCAATGTCTATTACGATACTGGTTGGCGTAATGGTATTGATGCTAACTATTAGCGTGCCGCTTTCGTTGATTTCTTTTATTGTGGTACCAGTTTCGGTTTTCGTAGTGGGTCAAATTATGCGATACGCCCAAAAGTATTTCCGTGAGCAACAGAGTACGTTAGGTGTTTTAAACAGTGAGGTTGAAGAGGATTATTCTGGTGAAATTGTGATTAAGTCGAACTCCTATGAGGATGATGCTTTAGATGAGTTTACTAAAGTGAATGATAAATTAACAAAAGTATCCAGACGTGCGCAAATTTTTTCATCATTGTCATTTCCAGTGACTCATATCTTCACTAATTTAGGCTACGTGGCAGTTTGCGCGTTAGGTGGGGTGTTTGTGATTGAAGGACGAATTAGCATCGGCAATATTCAGGCTTTCATCCAATACGTTTCGCAGTTTAACCGCCCAATTACGGAAATTGCTTCGACTACTTCTACTTTACAAGCACTGCTCGCGGCTTCAGAACGAATTTTTGAGTTCTTGAATGAGCCGGAAGAGGAACCGGATAAAAATCCAGCTAAGGCTGTCGATAGAGTTCGAGGCGAAGTAGAATTTCATAATGTGAGCTTTAGCTATATTGAAGGACGACCAGTAATCAAGAACTTTTCAGCTAAGATTACACCTGGCATGAAGGTAGCAATTGTAGGACCAACTGGTGCCGGAAAAACTACAATGATTAATCTTTTGATGCGCTTTTATGAACCAACCAGTGGGTACATTACGGTGGATGGCGTGCCGACGAGTGAAATGAAACGATCTGATGTGAGGCAAATGTTTGGTATGGTGCTGCAGGATACTTGGCTCTTCAATGGTACAGTGGAAGATAATTTAAAATACGGCAATTTATTAGCTTCGCTGGATGATATTAAACGCGCAGCAAAAGCTTCAAACGTGAACCATATTATTGAAGCTTTACCAAAGGCTTACCATTCAGAAATATCGGAAGACTCGGATAATATCTCGGCTGGTGAAAAACAGCTCCTCACGATTGCGCGAGCAATGGTAGCTAATCCGCCGATGATGATTTTGGACGAGGCAACTTCAAATGTGGATACGCGGACCGAGCAGTTAATTCAAGATTCATTTGAAAAACTAACTTTAGGCCGTACGTCGTTTGTGATTGCACACCGACTTTCGACCATTCGAAATTCGGATTTAATCCTGGTGATGCGGGACGGGAATATCGTAGAACAAGGTACGCACGAAGAGCTGCTCAAATTGAATGGGTTTTACGCGGAACTGTACAACTCACAATTCAGTGAATAGTCATGGCGGGTCCTGCCGGACTTTTTTCCTAAAGTACGTCACCCGCCAAAATCTATTCTTTGATTATGGAAGTGATTTCTGCAAAAATCTCTTCAATGGTGCCGGAAGCATCAATTAGATGTAGGCTAAACTCTTTGGCGATTTTGGGATAGGCATGGTCCACACGCTCCTGGAAATCGCTCGGTTTTTTTTCAAAGGTTTCGGTGGCTTTACCACGATTTTTTTGACGCTTGTATCTTTCTTCATCTGATACCGTAAGAATAAAACCGTAATCCGGTTTGAAATATTTTTCTGGCAATAGATCTTTAGTAATCCTAATAATTTTGCTGCGCGAAATACCCTCACCGTAACCTTGATAAGCTAGAGTAGACCAATAGTTGCGAGCGGAAATCACCACGCCACCCTGCTTCAAAACTGGCTCGGCAATTTTTTTCCATAGCTCAACGCGGGCTGCTGTGAATAATAAAACATTCGTGAGTGGTTCTAGATTGTAACCACGCGTGAGAATCATATCGTGGAGATCATGCGCTTGCGGTAAATCACCGTCTGGCTCTTCCATCATCACGACTTTTTTACCTTGCTTTTCAAAGTATTTTTTTAAAAGCTCCACCTGAGTGGATTTACCAGTACCATCCTGCCCTTCAATCACTATATACATACTATAATTATAGCGCAGATATTTTAAAGGGTATATAATAATTGTATGCATGAGAGTTGGAAGCCGTTTCTAAAAGCAGAGTTTGAAAAGCCGTATTTTAAGGAGCTAGCGGCGTTTTTGCACGAAGAATATGAGCATAAAACGATTTTTCCGCCTAAAGGTTTGGTTTTTCGTGCTTTTGCTACAGATTTGAATGATGTAAAGGTAGTAATTTTAGGCCAGGATCCGTATCACACGCCGGGAGCAGCGGAAGGGTTGGCTTTTTCCGTACCAAATTCACAGCCGATCCCGCCGTCACTAATCAATATTTATAAAGAAATCGATGACGACATAGGGCATCATGTAAATCCGCGCGGGAGTTTAGCGAATTGGCAAAAACAAGGCGTACTACTTTTAAACACCGTGCTTACTGTGGAAGCGCACCGGCCCAAATCGCATAGTGGCAAAGGTTGGGAAACTTTTACGACGGCGACGATTGAATACCTAATTCAAACTAGGCCACATTTAGTATTTATTCTGTGGGGTAGAGATGCACGCAATAAGAAGGCATTAATTGATACTTCCAAACACTTAGTCTTAGAATCGGCACACCCTTCGCCGCTGTCAGCTTTTAACGGATTTTTTGGTAGCAAACCTTTTTCGAAATGCAATCAGTTTTTAGTCGAACACGATATGAAACCAATTGAGTGGTAATTAGACCCATTTGGAAAGTCTTTGATATTCAGCAGAATCCTTGTCGTAAGAATCTAGAATATCTTGGGTGTAAGTTTTGCCGTTAGTGAGGTTTAGAGTTTCGATTTCTGGCATCGAAGCAAGCAGACGAATCACGGCTTCATCGGTTTCGATATTGGTCATAGACTTACTTGGATCAGTAGAATGCGAATGCACACGTAAATCTTTGTAAACAAAACGTTTAATGCCAGCTTGTAAACAATACTTAAGACAATTTTCGCAAGTAGCAACACGATTATAAATCGTACATCCAGTCAAATCTTGATGCGCAAATAACACGGCATTCATTTCAGAGTGAATAGCAAAGTAGTATTTCATCGGACGTTCAGAAAGTGTCATTTTAGTTTCATCGGCTCCTTGAATCAAACCATTGTAACCGGTCGCAATAATGCGTTTGTTTTTATCTACAACCACGCACCCCATTTTGGATGAAGGATCTTTAGATTTTTGTGCTACTGCTTCGGCGATACTCATGAAGTATGCGTCCCAATCTTTCTGTGTACTCATGTTGCTATTATACCATAAGCAAACGTGGGGGGTTGAATAATATATTAACCTATGCCTATAATCTCACGTTATTAAAAATAGGAGAAATATGCGAGGAAAAATCCGAATTAAAAATTCGGGTGGGCAAAATTATCATATTAAAATTCGCTATTTTGCGGTTACGCTAGCGCTTTTGTCTAGCATAAACATACCACGAGTTGTAGTTGAAGCCGTTAGCTGTCCAGACCTTAGAGTAGTATTTGCGAGGGGATCGGGTGGGGAAAGGTGGAGCGATAAAAACTATCTAGAATATAAAAACACTATCGAAACTAAATTAAAAACCACTGACTTAAAATATGAGTTCATTGACTTAGATTATCCCGCAGTTGCAATTGGACTAGATAAACTTAGCACTACGGTGGGAGCATTGTTTGGGGCAGGTGAAGCCTATGAATTTGGTGACAGCGTCAATGCTGGTGTAGACAGTCTAAGTAACCTTGTGAACTCCAGCAGTTGTCCAAACACTAGATATGTGTTGGGCGGGTATTCACAGGGTGCTATGGTGGTATCAAAATCGCTGGAAAAATTAAACGCAAATAAAATCATCTACGCCGCAACTTTTGGAGACCCTAAAATTTACTTACCGGAAGGGGAAGGGCTAATGCCAGCAGCCTGTCGAGGCGATAATTTGTCTGATTATCGCAAATATGTCCCAGATTGTCAGGCGTATATTGGACTACTTGGAGCGTATATCCCATATGAGCCAGAAGCGTTAGTTGGTAAAGTCGGCACATGGTGCAACAAACGTGATATCTTCTGCAGCTCACGTTTAAGCGTTAGTGATCATCTAGGTTATATTGCAGATGATTTGTATGAAGATGCCTCGCGAGTAATCTTTGATAAAATTACAAAAACGTATGACATAAAAAATACCATTTCATCACCGCACGATACTGCCATTTTGATTGATTCAACTGGTTCAATGGAAGGCATGATAGAGCAATACAAAAATGAAGCTTTAAGGCTAGCCGAAGAAACTCTTTCTTCTGGCGGACGAGTAGCCTTGTATGATTACCGTGACTTAGATGACCCATATACGCCAGTGCAGCATTGTGATTTTAATACTTGTACATTAGAAAAAATCCAAACTGAATTGAATAATATCCAGGCTGATGGTGGTGGTGATACACCAGAATCATTACTCTCTGCATCTTTTCATGTAATGTCGAGTCTGAAATGGAAATATGGTTCGACTAAATCTTTAGTGGTCCTCACTGATGCAAATTATTTGTCACCCGACCGTGACGGCATGAGCTTTGATGAAGTAGTAGCGCTAAGTAAAAAAATTGATCCTGTGAATTTTTATATTATAACTAGCGATGCTGTCGGACACACTTATGAAATGCTAGCTTCTGCGACCGATGGTAAAGTGGTAACTAATTTTGATGAGTTAAGCTTTTTAACGGACTATATCATGGAGCGTTACGATACGTTACCGCGTGTAGAAGAAACTAGTAGCGTAGCGACTTTACCGATTCTCACAGTTACCAAAAAAGAAGAAATTGAAAGCAAAATCACGGTTAAATTTAATAGCACTGGCATCAAGACGTTGGTTCTATTAAATGATTCAATTCTTGGGATGACAAACGGTAACGAAATCACTGTTTCTGGATTAGACCCTAATGCGAAAAATGAATTAAAGCTGGTACCGATGGGCGAAGATGTGCGTGGCGAAGCAGTAATTATCGCTTTGGAAACAAATAATTCTGGCCTAGAGCCAGATTTAAGCCAAAGAAACGAAAAGAATGCTAGCCGCGTTGAAGCCATGCTTGAGCCAAAAGAAACTATCAAAATGAGAGCACCAGATTTGTCGCTCATACCAAAAACACCAAATACAGGCTCGAACTAAATCTTTTATTAAACTGAAGTTAAGTGATAATGATCAGCATAAGGGCATTTGTAAGCTTTAAGCTTACTAGAATGATGATCGTGCTCGGCAACCTTAGCAGCTAATTCCGCTTCTTCTAAAGAATCATAAATAATTTTTTGCGTATCACCTACCCAACAACGCTTGGGTTGATAAGTATGAGCAGGATTTAAACGTTTTTTTCGGTTAGCCATATCAACATTGTTATACCATATTTTAAAATAATTCATTAACTATTCGGTTGTTTTTTCATATTGCATAAGCACTTTTTAAATGATAAAATTGACTTAGAAAAAGAATCATCGTATGAAAAACAATCTTCAAGTAATAATGATTATTTAAAATCTATTATCGGTAAATCAATGGTTCTAGGTGTAGTCCTGGCCTTAATTGCGGCAGTTTTCTCGCCTATGTTAAGGATTTATGCCACGCAGCATGGTACTGGTGACTATGAGCTTGGTATCAGTGTAGACAGTAACGCTGATTGGGTAGCATCTATGCAAGTTGGCAGCGATGATTGGAATGCTAATGATACCTATTTGTCTAATGACGGCCGCTATTTTATTGCTCTGGAGCTTCATATACCAAATGACGAAAAAAAGGAAGAAATTGGCGTGCGTAGTGGCGGTGGTATTGCAGGTGAATATGCAGTTCAACAAGCTGGTGAAAGTGAAGATTGGAACGGGACCCATCGCAAGTACACTTTTACGATTACTTACGACACTACAGTCCAGCATGACCATCTTTCTCTAAATCCGTATTCAGAAGACCATAATGATAATGATAATGGTGGCGAAGGGAATATGCTTGCCACTGTAAAGATTTGTGGTGAAAATCATCGAGATGCTTCCTTTGGTATTAATAATGCAAATAGTGATCGCGGTTGGTATCTGCCCAGCAATGAAGATGCAGTAGACGGTGGAAATTGTAGCCAGGTTGTGAGGAGATATAATGGTGCAGATGATGATGAATATATAGATTTGGGTCTTGCAACTTTGTGGCATCAAAAATTCGATGGTCCAATTACTATTAATAATACACCGTACAATCTCCCGTTTGACTATAGCGACGAAGCAGCTTGGTTTGAGCATTATGCTAATCAGATGGTTACTATAAGGCTTAATGTGCCAAAAGCAAATGATGATACTTACACAATTAATCTCGGCGTAGTAAATAACGAAGATAAATTTATTGGTAACTTCCTTTGGACAGCGGATCCTGAGCAGGAATTTGAAGTAGCACGTGAAGATGGACGAATTCTCAGAGATGAAAATGGGAACTACATTTATTTGCTAGACGAAAATGGCAACAAAATACCAAACTTTAATTACATCGGGCATTCTAAAATTGAGCTTGTGGCCGTATCGTATACTTTAGGTGACATGACCTATTCTTGCAATGTTGATACAGACAACTGTTCGGCAGTTAGCAGCCGAGAAGACGTAGGCGGGATGGGTTGTAAAATGAGCGAAGATGATGAATGCGCTGGGAGCATCCTGAGATATGTAGAATATGGCACTGATCCTACCGTAGAATATGACGATGGTTCGTTGGTGGTTCCAGCTGGAGCTAGAGTAACAATGCGAATTATTCCTGATTACGGTTATCAGGTATTAAATGTTAATATGGCTGAATTAACGGTGAGTGATGATGGCGTAGGGGAATTTACCTTTACTGTGCCAGCAGGTGCTGCATACTTTAATGCTGATGTAGTTAAGATGAGCGACGAAGTAAGTACTACGAGCGATTTAGTGATTGATGGTTCAATCGATTTAGGTGATAATCAAACTACACTCGATCATGGTACAGCGCGTTTGTATGTACATGACATTGACTTAAGTGATAAAGAAATTGCTGGGTTCGAAGATGCTGCAGGTGATTTTAAGATTAAGACTTTTCTCGACATTTCTCTTTATAATATTACCTATAAGGGCAATACAGACGAAGCTTGGGAAGACAGAATTCGAGATTTAAATGAAGAGGCAACTATTACGTTGCAACTAGACGAAGGTATAGATGGTAATGAAATTGTGATTGTACACCAAAAGCATGACGGAACCTACGAAGTAATCCCAACGGTTTATGATTCAGTGGCGCAAACTCTAACCTTTAAGACTTCAAGCTTTTCTAATTATGCAATCGCTTCACGCACGGTTAACTCACCAGAGACTGGTGCGTCTATGTCGACCGAATCTGGCGCATCAACGGCTTCGAATTATAGTGTAATTGTAGCGCTTGTGGTAGTTGCGGTAATGGCGATTTTATGCTATAATTGCCGTCATGACTCTGAGCAAAGATAAAATTCGGAACGTGGCGATTATCGCTCACGTAGACCATGGAAAAACCACTTTGGTGGACGGTCTTTTGAAGCAATCGCATACTTTTCGCGATAATCAAGCCGAAATGTCTCAGACCTTGATTATGGATTCAATGGACCAGGAACACGAACGTGGCATTACAATTACTGCTAAACAAACTTGTGTCTATTATAATGGTTATAAAATCAATATTATTGATACGCCTGGACATGCTGATTTTAGTGGTGAAGTAGAACGTACTCTTAATATGGCGGATGGTGTACTTTTGATTGTAGACGCTCAGGAAGGTCCTATGCCGCAGACCAAATTTGTACTACAAAAAGCTTTAGAGCTCAATTTACGCCCAGTGGTAATCATAAATAAAATAGATAAACCAGCGGCACGTATCGAAGAAGTCAAAAGCGAAATCGAAAGTCTTTTTCTGGAGCTTGCAACTGACGAATCACAACTTTTTTATCCGATTTATTATGCAATTGCGCGTGAAGGGCGTGCTGGCAAGACTACCGAGCTTGACGATGATTTACATGTAGTCTTTGAATCCATCATTAATGATATTCCGGCACCAGAAGTTGAATCGGACAGTGCAGATGCTCAGCTCCTAGTCGCAGCGCTAGCTGGTGATAGCTATCTTGGTAAATATTGTATTGGCAAAATTTTTAAAGGAAAGCTAAAAAAAGGACAGGGCGTAAAGATATTAAAACCTTCTGGAGATAAAGTAGAGAGCATCAATTCAAAAGTTGATCAGATTTTTTCCTATCGTGGCTTGAATAAAGAAGAAGTGACTGAAGCAATTGCTGGTGATATTGTGGCAATTACGGGTGTGGCAGAAGCTAGTATTGGCGATACAATTGCAACTGGTGACAACCCTGAAGCTTTGCCAGGAATTTCCCTCGAAGCACCAACACTTTCAATTTATATCGGGCCAAATACCTCACCGTTAAAAGGTCGTGAAGGCGATTTTACGACTTCACGGCAAATTGCAGAAAGGTTAGAAAAAGAGCTCGAAACGAATATCGCTCTAAGATTACAACCGAGTGGCTTAGGCTATAAAGTTTCTGGCCGTGGTGAACTGCATCTTTCGGTCCTAATTGAAACAATGAGGCGTGAAGGCTATGAGCTAGAAGCTGGACGCCCAGAAGTAGTCTACCAAGAAATTGATGGCAAAAAGTGCGAGCCAATGGAAGAGCTGACTGTAGAAGTAGCGCCAGAATTCGTAGGCGCTGTCAGCCAAGAACTAGGTGTTCGAAAGGCAGAACTAAAATCTCAAGAAATCACCACAACTGGCACTACTAGGTTTGTCTATGAGATTTCTACGGCGGCTTTGATTGGTCTTCGTAATAATTTATTGACAGAGACTAGAGGCACAGCGATTATGTCGAGCATTCCATCTGGCTATCGACAAGTAGAAGGGCGCTACAAACCGGAGCGGAACGGAGCCCTAGTTGCTTCGGAAGCGGGAGTTTCAACGGCTTATGCATTAGACGGCGCACAGGCACGAGGGGTTTTATATATTCCGCCGCAAGTAGACGTTTACCAGGGAATGATTGTGGGACTTTCTAATAAAAAGACGGATTTAGATATTAATGTTTGTCGCGAAAAACAATTAACTAACATGCGAACGCACGCTTCAGATGGGGCAATTCAGCTGACGCCATATACACAACTGTCATTAGAGCAGTGCTTGGATTTCTTGTTAGACGATGAATTACTGGAAGTCACACCAAAATCTTTGAGATTACGTAAACGTCAGCTCGATCCAATTAAAAGAAAGCGTGAAAATCGTGTTAATTGATTCACATTGTCATTTGCACGACAGGGAATTTTATAGCGCCAAACAGGCAGAAGAGTGCCTAAAACGTGCACACGAAAAAGGAATAGGTAAAATTGTCTGTATCGGTACGTCACACGAAGATTCACTGGCCGCAGCAGAATTTGCAAAAAAACATAAAAACGTGTATTGGACGTATGGTATACATCCCGAATTCGCAAGGGATGAGCAACTAGGAAGCAACTCTCTTTGGGACGAGTCACCTATCGCGATTGGTGAAGTCGGGCTGGATTATCACTATGATGAATATGATCGGGAAGCGCAGATTAAGCTTTTCGAGCAGATGCTACAGCTGGCAATTGATAACAACTTGCCATTATCGTTTCACATCCGCGGTGCTTTTCAAGATTTCTTTCCGATAGTGGCAAACTTTCCTAAGGCACGTGGGGTGGTGCATTCTTTCACTGGCAGTAAAAAAGTTTTAAGGCAAATTTTAGATGAGACTGATTTTTATGTGGGTGTAAATGGTTTGGCGACTTATTCAACTTTGCCAATGCCTCCGCTTGAACGAATTATGCTCGAGACTGATGCGCCTTTTTTGGCACCAAAGCAAGTGCGAGGTGAAAAAAATGAACCTAGTCATATTTTTGAAATTGCTGAGTGGCTAAGTCAAAAACTAGATCTTGATTATAAAACCGTTGAAAAGGCTACAACTAAAAATACTGAAAAGTTATTCAAAATTTAGTTTTTGGCGTTTTTTTATTCTTATGATAAAATGAAGCTATGGAAAAGAAAAAGACGATAATTTCGATTATTACATTCACACTTGGCATTATTGTGTTGATTGTCGGTGTTGTTTTCTTAGTTTTGGGAATCAATAGAGGAAGTTCTATGGACGATGCTGAATATTTGGTGGCGCAAGAAAAATGGACTTTAGAAGACGAGGATAAGGTCGTCTGGGATTTTACCGAAATCGGTAAGGGGACTTTAACTACGAACGGGCACGAGAATGATTATGAATTCAAATGGGCACTTGAAGACGGAAAGTTGAAAATTGAGACAGATTGGCTATACGAACTGGAAAACGAGTATGATTACTCACTTGATCAATCTGGCGGAATACTTGTTTTGAAGGCAGATGGCGAAGAACACAGGTTTGTGACAAATCAATAAATATGTTATAATATTTTTATGATTTATTTGGACCACGCTGCGGCTACGCCGGTTGATAAAAGAGTGCTTGAAAAAATGAGGCCATATTTTTCTGATGATTTTTTTAATCCTTCGGCACCGTATCTTCCTGCTAAAAAAGTTGCCTCGGACTATGAAGCAGCTAAAGCTACTATCGCACATGCTATTGGTGCCAAGGCATCAGACTTAGTGATTACCGCTGGAGCGACCGAAGCGAATAACTTGGCTTTTTCGGCCGCTTCGAAGAAAAATTCCGTTTTATATCTTGGAACTGAACATGACTCAATCCGGGTAGTAGCTAAAGAACATGGTGGCACGGCGATTAAGGTCTTACCAAATGGTTTAATTGATTTGAATGATTTACGAAATAAAATTACCGACGAGACGGAAATGATTTCCGTAGCTTTAGCCAATAATGAACTTGGCACAGTCCAACCTTTAGCAGATGTTGCTAGATTAATTCGAGAAATCAAATTGGATCGTTTAAAACGTGGTATTAAACGACAATTGTTATTTCATTCGGATGCTTCACAGGCGCTCAATCTGTTAGATATTAATGTAGCACGACTAGGTGTTGACCTTTTAACAATTAATTCAGCAAAAATTTATGGGCCGAAGGGCGTGGGTGCTTTATATGTTTCACATGGGGCAAAGTTAAAACCGTTAACACTTGGTGGCGGGCAAGAAAACGGGCTGAGAAGTGGGACCGAAAACGTACCGGGTGTGATTGGTTTCGCAAAGGCAATCGAAATTGCTAAGGAACATATAAATGGAAATCGTAAAAAATATGCCAATTTGAAAAAAGTTTTTCTAGACGAGCTAAAAAACTATGAGTTAATTAATAAAAAACATTCTCTCGATAATTTTATAGTAGTATGTTTTAACGGTTTAGACGCAGAAAGGTTAGTTTTCTTACTGGAGGAAAAAGGAATATATGTGGCGACAGGAGCAGCTTGCGCCGCCTCCAAAGGAGTTCGTTCACACGTGTTAAAAGCAATTGGACTAACCGATACGCAAATTGCTGGATCGCTAAGAATTTCTCTAGGTGAAACCAATGATGAAAGCCAAATTAAAAAGGCTGCGAATATCATTAATGAAACAGTTAAAGCTGAATACCAAAGGATAAAAAATAGCCATGGCAACCAATAAAAAAGTAGTTTATGTAGGGATGAGTGGCGGCGTAGATTCAAGCGTATCGGCTCTTATTCTAAAGGAGCAGGGCTATCGGGTAGTTGGCGTCTATATGAAAAACTGGTCAAAAGATTTACCTGGCATGAAGTGTCCGTGGGCGGAAGATTTGGCTGATGCCAAGCGAGTGGCGGTGAAACTAGGTATTGATTTTGAAGTGTGGGATTTTGAAAAGGAATATCATCAAAAAGTCGTAGAATACATGCTTAACGAGTTTAAAAAGGGAAATACGCCAAATCCTGATATTATGTGTAATCAAGAAATTAAATTTAAGCTATTTTATGAAAGAGCTAGGCGAGCTGGAGCTGATTTTATCGCAACTGGACATTATGCTAGGGTTATAGACATTTCAAACCCATTCGCGACGACGGGAGCTAACGGCGAAGCGAGCCCTGTGACGACAGGTGCAAGCGATGAGGGGCGAGAAATGGCTGTGGCTCTGGCACGAGCCGTGGATGAGAATAAAGACCAGACGTATTTTCTTTATCGTATTTCCGATGAGGCTTTGAGACATACAATTTTTCCGATTGGAGAGATGCTAAAACCAGATGTAAAAAAGCTTGCCGAAAAAAATGGGCTCCATAATGCCTATAAAAAAGAATCGATGGGAGTTTGTTTTGTCGGCGAAGTGGGGATGAAAGATTTTCTAAAAGAGTACATCGAGGTTAAACCAGGAGAAATTCGTGAAATTGAAACAAAAAAGGTGCTAGGTTATCATGAAGGAGCGGTTTTTTATACTATTGGTCAAAGACACGGACTATATTTAGACGGTGAAAAGGGCGTGGAAAATGATGGCTTGCCTTATTATGTAGTAAAAAAAGACGTTAAAGAAAATGTCGTATATGTTTCAAAAAATCTCAATCATGAAGCAATTTGGACGAAAGAGCTAAAACTGAAGAACATCTTTTTGAGACAAAAATCTTTGAATTCTGCTAAAGAAAAAGATATCAAGTCTAGTGTTTTAGTCCGACTCCGACACCGTGCACCACTAGTTAAAGCTACTTTTGATGGGAAAACTTTACACTTTGAGAACGAAATTAAACGCCCTGCCACTGGGCAATCTGCCGTACTATATGATGGCGAGGTGTGTCTTGGTGGCGGAATTATTACAGAATAAAAAATCAGCCTTTGAGGCTGATTTTTTAATCAACATTGATTAGATAATTAGCATAGCTGCATTTGCACAGAGAAGGATTCCAGCAATCATACCCATTGCAGTAATGATATAGATGTGCATACGCTCTTGGTTAGAGATACCTTTACATTTGTTGGTGCGAGTACAAGCCTTTTTGCGACATTTGTTGCAAGGAGCGGCTTTTTTCGCAGTTTTGGTTGCAGTTTTTTTCTTTGCTTGTGCCATAAAAATTCCTTTTTTATATTACTTATGATTATAATAGCACGGTAACATATTATTGTCAACTAAATATGTTATAATAATCTGTATGGACGCAAATGAAATCAGAAAAAAATATTTAGAATTTCAAGTCAAAAATGGCCATAAGGTAATTGCGCCAGCACCGCTAGTTCTGGAAGGCGACCCAACTACACTTTTCACTAGCTCTGGAATGCAGCCACTTTTGCCGTATTTACTAGGTAAAACTCATCCTGAAGGTAAAAGATTAACGGATGTGCAGCCATCACTTCGGATGCAGGATATTGATGATGTGGGTGACCCTAGACACACAACTGTATTCGAGATGTTAGGAAACTGGTCGCTTGGAGATTATTTTAAAGAAGAGCAAATCCAACATTTTTTTGAATTTTTGACAAAGGTTGTGGGATTAGATCCTAACAAGATTTACGTGACCTGTTTTATTGGTAGCGAAAAATATGGTATTCCAAAGGACGAGGAAGCTGCTAAAATTTGGCAAAAGGTTTTTGAATCAGCTGGCGTAGAAGCAAAAATTGCCGAAATCGGATCAGCTGAAGTGGGGGATAAACGCGGAATTAAGCCAGGCGAACGAATTTTCTTCTATGATGATCACGAAAACTGGTGGAGCCGTGGCGGTGGTTGCGAATCTACGCCAATCGGTGATCCTTGCGGGCCAGATTCAGAAGTGTTTTATGATTTTGGTGAAGATAAACAAGATGTAGAAAAATACGGGCTTTCGCATCCAGCTTCAGATGGAGCAAGGTTTATGGAAATTGGTAACTCCGTATTTATGCAGTATAAGCGTGAAAAAGATGGTACGTTTAGCGAACTAAAGCAAAAGAATGTGGATTTTGGTGGTGGGCTAGAGAGAATTGCGGCGGCTGCGATGGGTTCGTTCGATATATTTAGGATCTCCCTTTTAAAGCCGATTATCGATAAACTTGAAGAGATTTCTGGCAAATCATACGACAATAATACTGATGAAATGCGAGTGATTGCCGACCATATTCGTGGTGCATATTTACTAGCTGCCCAAGGATTAGTGCCTTCAAATAAAACGCAAGGCTATGCAATGCGAAGATTACTCCGACGAGCCATATTACGTGCTTTAGACCTGGGTATTGCGACTAATTTCTTGGCCGAGATTGTGCCTGTAGTTTCGGATATCTATGTCGATTTATCTGATTCGATTTTAACTCAGCGCGAGAAAGCCCTCGAAGTGATGTTGCACGAAGAAAGCGCCTTTAGAAAAACTTTAAACAAAGGTTTGAAAGAACTTCATAAAATGGCTCGGCAGTCTGAAAAAACTCAGTTATCAGGGCAAGATTTGTTTAAGTTACAAGATACTTATGGTTTCCCAATGGAGCTGTCTGTGGAGGAATGCTACCGCGAGGGGATTAAACTAACTGATAATTATCGTGAAGAATTCGAAGCTGCTTTGAAAGAACAACGCGAAAGATCGCAAACCGCGTCGAAAGGCATGTTCAAAGGTGGTTTGGAGGATCACGGTGAACAAACTATTAAATATCATACTGCGACGCATTTGCTGTTAGCTGCTTTACAGAAGTTAGTTTCTCCTGATATTGCTCAACGAGGCTCTAATACTACGGCCGAAAGATTAAGATTTGATTTCAATCTTGATCATAAAATGACCGATGAAGAAAAGAAAAAGGTAGAGGACCAAGTAAATGCTTGGATTGAAGCAGATTTACCGGTAGTTTTTGATGAATACGATAAAGAATATGCTAAAAATATCTTAAAAGCACATGGTCAGTTCTGGGATAAATATCCCGACAAATTGAAAGTATATACTATTGGAGATTTTGAACATCCGGTTTCACGCGAAGTTTGTGGTGGGCCTCATGTTGAACACACTGGTGCAATTGGACACTTCAAGATTAAAAAGGAAGAATCGTCTTCAGCCGGAGTGCGACGCATTAAAGCTGTACTTGAATAATTGTTGTAAAAATTACAACGGAGCAACGGGGTTATTTTTGCAGAAGTTTACTGATTTTAGCCTTGAGCTTGTTTTCTTCTGGTGCTCCAGCAAGGGTGTCTACACCCACGCGGAGTAGACCTAAAGCTGTAGCAAAGGAATGGTCGAGTTTAGAGTTACTGTCTAAGATTAGATTTGGTAAATCATTCACATCGATCAAATGGATTACTGGACGACGTGAGAATGGCAACCCTTCATACCAATCAGAAATTGCAAGTTTTTCTTGCAATAGGGATAAGCTAGCGCCACCACCGCAGAGCAGAATATTGCGTGGTAAGCTCCCAGTGTTTTCAAATTCTTCGAGTGCCACCTCTACGCCCGTCAGCCAAACGCTGAGATTGCGCGAGATGGCTGTTTCGACTTTGGCTTTGACGCGGTCATCAAGTTTGGTGGTATCGTAGTCTAACTTGTAGTTTTCGGCAGTTTCAAAATCTACCCCTAATGACTCTGCAATTTGATGAGTAAAACTACGTCCGCCAATTGAGAACATTTTGGTCCCCTCGACGCCACCGTCATCTACCACAGCAATATCAGTAGTTCCACCTCCAATATCCATTACAATGCCAGAAAAGTTAGAGTCTAAATCGTCACCCAAACAAGCCCGACAAACCGCGAATGGTTCAACTGCTACAGTAAGCAGGTCGAGGTTTAGTTCTGCACAAACTTTTTCAATCGCAGCCACGTGAATTAGAGGAGCAAAGGCGGTATAGAATTGAATAACTACGTCGGAACCCTTAAAACCAATAGGATTGCTAATTTTATAGCCGTCGATCGTAAGCGAAACAATCGCTGAATTGATTAAACGGACTTCGACATTTTCGTTGCCAGTCTCGAGCGCGACGGCTTTTTTGGCTAACTCACCAGCTTTTTGCTGAACTTTTTTGATGATTTCTTGCATTTCGGATTCGGTGATAGGCTTATCTGGATTTTTACGATTATAATTAACTATCGTGGTGTCACCTTTAATCAATTCGCCAGCAATTCCTACCACCGTCAAATCGGCACGTTCACCCGCTTGGTCTTCTACTTGAACTAAGGCTTCTTCGCAAACATTGACTACGGCCGGGATGTCCGCCACGGCCCCAGCGTGCATATTACCTTCAACTTGACGAGCTTTGCCAATGCCTAATATTTCCAGATCGCCTTTTTTGGTCGGTTTGGCTAAAATAGCTTTCACAAATTCGGTACCAATATCTAAAGCTAGAATTGTACTCATGGTTTAATTATAGCACATTTACCTGGCGCTAAGCCGTTTAATTCGTATTTGCCAAACGAGGTACGATGTAACTTGACAACTCTATATCCTAGAGCAGCAAAAGTTCTTCTAATTTGTCGGTTACGCCCTTCGGAAAGAGTGACGATGTATTTATTGCCATCATGAACCACCGTAAACTGACTAGGGCCATCCTCTAGCATCACGCCATAATCTGAAATCATTTGCTGATGTAATGGCTCTAAAGGTTTATCTAATTCTACTTCGTAAATCTTAGTTTTGTGGAATTTGGGATGAGTCATCTGAAAAGCAAAGTCGCCATCATTAGTGAGCAGAATTAACCCCGAGGTATCTTTGTCGAGACGGCCAACTGTTTTAAGATGGTGGTATTTTTGAGGCAATAATTCATAAAGAGTAGGAGCAGAACCTTGGGCTTTGCGAGAACAAACATAACCGGCGGGTTTATTAAATGCGAGATAAGAAAATTCCGTCTGAAACGGAACTATTTTTTTATTATAGCATACTTTGTCGTTTTTGTCAATTTTAGCGCCCAAAATAGGAGGCTTAGCATTTACCGTTACGCTGCCAGCAACAATTAAATTATCGGCTTCGCGGCGAGAAACTCCTAAACGTTCGGCTAAAAACTTATTGAGCCGGATTTGCTGGTTGTTCATCGTCTGCCTGTGGAATAGCGTTTGGGTCTGGTTCGACTGGTGCAGTAGCTGGGGCTGGCTCAGCTGGCATAGCGGGTGCTGGATTAGCTTCTGGTGTGGCTGGTGCTTCTGGCGCAGCTGGAGCAACCGGAGTTTCTGGAACGGCTGGTGTTTCAGGAGTTAATGGCGCTTCGGCTGGAGTGGCTGGCGCTTCTGGCATGGCTTGTGGAGCGGCTGGCGCAGCTTCTGGTGTAGCTGGAGCTGGTGCAGGTGTTGCTGGAGCAGCTTCTGGTGTAGCTGGAGCGGTCCCCGTGGCGACAGCTTTATCGCCTAATACTTCATGAATTGTGTTAATGACATCTTCTATTCCAACTTGAGACTTAACCAAATATCGATCGGCGCCTAAACGCTCACCGCGTTGTTTTTGATCTTCAGCTGAAAGCGCCGTCATCATTACGACTTTAATATTTGCGGTTTCTGGTGTAGACCGCAAGATATCTAGCATATCGAAACCGGAAATTTTCGGCATCATAACATCTGACAAAATTAAATCTGGCTTTTCTCGTACGGCAATTGCCAAAGCCTCTTCACCATCGCCTGCTGTAACTACTTCATAGCCTTCTGCGGTAACTCGAATACTGTATATTTCACGTAAAGATGCATCATCTTCTACTACCATTACTTTACTCATCTTTTTTCTCCGTTTAAGTTATTATTAATATTTTGATTTACTGTTGGTGGATTCGTCGTCGCTGCTGTCACCGGTGGTGCAGCTGTCTGAACGGGAGGCGATTTGACCTGCACTGTCTGGGCTAGCGGTTTGGAAACAGGAGCTGGCTGTGGTGAAACTGGTTGCGCAGTGAGTTGTGGTGAGTTGATTTGCGGAATGGGTTGAGGAGCAGGCTGAACAGCCGTTTGCGGAACTGGTTGAGGAGTAGGTTGAACTGCTGTTTGTGGAGCAGGCTGAGAGGCGAATTGCGATACTGGTGGTTGAGTAGACTGTGGAGCAGTTTGTGGGGCGGATGGCAAAACAGGTTGCATAACTGGTTGTGGAACAGCTTGCTGAGCCCCCATCATTGCTTCTTGCGTTTGAGCTTGCCTAACTGCAATCATACGTTTTTCATATTCATCACTAGTAATACGTGGTAGGGAAACATAAAAAGTCGACCCTTCACCAAAAGCTGATTCAGCCCAAACTTTACCGCCCATAGCTTCTACGCGCTGTTTGACTAAATAAAGGCCTAGACCAGTACCGCCAATTTCGCGCGTATCGGAATTATCGGCTCGATAGAATTTTTGGAAGATGTGAGCTAGATCATCATTAGAAATACCTATTCCGGTATCAGTGACATTGATAAGCGCACGGTCACCATCGCCCCTCACGTTGACATAAATAGAACCGCCTTCTGGCGTATATTTAAGTGCGTTTTCAATTAGATTATCGAGAATTTCACGCATAAAATTCTTGTCGACAAAGCCATAAACTACCTGACTCATGTGATGTTCTTGACTAAAATCGGATGGGCTGTCAGAGCCAAAACTATAATTGATTTTGGCTTCCTTGGCACGGTTAATATAATCGCCCGAAATTGTTTTGACTAGGCCAACCATTTCGACTGGTTCAAAATGCGGTCGAATTTTGCCGTCATCAAGTTTGGTCACATCAAGAAGATCTTGAAAAAGTTTGCCGAGATGCTTTGAGGCCGCCTGAGCTGCAGTTAGATAACCATGAGCACGTTCATCAAGCGTTGCAGTTTGAGGATTAAGGCAAAGTGAAAGATAACCATCAATCGTAGCTACCGGCGTACGCATTTCATGCGAAGCTGTAGAAATAAACTCAGTTTGTTCACCCTCTTCTTCAAGTTCTTTAGTAATGTTACGAAAAGTGATGATGCGGTTTTGTTCGGCAGATTCAACTGGCAAAACTGACAGAGCAACTGGAATGCGTTTTTCGGATTGACTAGGGATTAAAGCAACTTGTGCACTTTCGAGAGTTTGGCCCGTGCTCATAGCTTGAATGAGAGGGTTTTCATTTTCATTAAAAGGGCGACCTTCCTTAGTCTCTAATCTAACAATTAGCCCATAATCTAGACCTAAGGCTTTGTCTGGCGCGCCGCATTCAGTCATCGTGACGGCCGCAGGATTAATAAACTGAATTACACCAGTTTTGTCAGTGATAATCACACCATCGTGGATATATTTCAGGACGACCTCAGCTAACGCCGCTTGATCAGACGTAGGATTTTTCGGCTTTTTAGAATTAAATAAGCTCATTTATATATTATTTTAACACAAGCTTTAAAAAATGTGGTAAAATTCTATGTATGAATAAAGATGTGATTTATATTGAGCCTGAGGATGATATCACTGACATCATTCTAAAGATTGAAAACTCAAAAGAAAAAATCGTTGCTATCGTTCCGCCTAAGAAAGCTGGTGTCTTTCGAAGCGTAGTGAATATCAAGTTAATTGAAAAAACTGGCACAACTTCTGAAAAAACGGTAGTACTCGTAACAGTTGATCCATCAATTATTAAATTGGCTGCAGCGGCCAAAATTCCGGTAGCTAAAGATTTAAAATCAGCGCCTAGCGTACCAGAAGTTTCTGCCGAAGAGAACAACGACACGACCGAAAAAGATGAGTTAGTGGAGGAGTCTGATGGTACAGTTGATACCGAAGATGAAAAAGAAGAAGCTGTAGAAGAAAAAGAAGAGGAAGAGGAAGAAGAGGGGGAAGAAAAGCCTAAGAAGAAACCAGCTAAGAAGTCTTCAAACAAATCTGGCAATAAATTCATAAACTGGATTAAGGATCATAAGAAGTTATCAATTGCGGCTGGCATCTGTTGTTTGTTTTTGATACTATTCTTGGTTTGGGCTTTCGCAATCGCACCAGCTGTGGATATTGCGGTAGCGATTAAAACTGACCAAAAGAGTTTTTCTCAAAGTATTACTTTTACGGATAATTTGAGCCAAGAAGATGCTAAAGAGGGTAAGTTTTACCTTGAACAAAAGAAAATTGATATGCCTCAAGAAGTTACTTTTGAAGCGACCGGAAAGAAGAACCGAGGCGAAAAGGCACATGGAGAAGTAGTTATATTCGCATTCTTCCCATATAATATTCAAAGCAGCGTTTCCATTAATGCTGGTTCAACCTTCACTATTTCTGGATTATCTTATGCTGCAAATAATAACGTTGCTCTTACGTATAACGGCGACGGGAAGGAAGATTGTGACAATAAAGACAATGCACAAGAAATCATTGATCTTGGATGTCGAATTTCTGCTAAGGTTCCAGTAACTGCGGTAGAAGGAGGCACTAAATATAACATTGAGCCAGCTAGTACTGGTTGGAGCACGGTGGCCTCAGTCAATGTTTATTCTGGGGAACCGATGAGTGGCGGTACGGATGATTTTATCACTGTGGTGCAGCAATCTGATATTGAAAAAGCGAAATCAGAAATCACTAATGCTAAAGAAGAAGAGAATAAAGAGAAACTATACGAGACTATTGACGACAATTATTACATCATTGACGCTAGCTTTGAACAATCTACTTCAGCGGTCACTGCTTCTCCTGCAGCCGACGAAGAAGTGAAGGAAGGCGTCAAACCAACCCTTAAAATGACTACTTCAGCCTCAGTCTATGTCATTGATAAAGTCAAGCTTGAAGAATTTATAAATGAAAAAGCTGATTTGGAAGATGATCAGAAGATTTACGAAATTAAGGATATTTATATTGAGAATCTTTCCCAAATTAAAGTCGGTTCTACTAATAAACTAAAAGCTCAGTATTTCGTAGGGCCAAAAATTACCGAAGGTGAAGTAGTTGACCGAGTTAAAGGTAAAGGTCTTGGTGATGCTCAACGTGAAATTAGAGATATCTATGGGGTTTCGGATGTAAAAATTGATCGTTCGTTCCCATGGGTGATGTCGGTGCCAGGCGATCCAAACAAAATTGGTGTAGAGTTTGAAGTAAAAGATCAAAATGGCAATGAAATCAAGCAAGAAAATTCCGACGAAGAAAATAAAGAAGACGGTGAAGACGATAATAAAAAATCGGATGATAAGAAAAATTAATTGAGAATTTTGTTGAAAAATGCGAGTGATTGGACTAGATGTTGGTGAAAAGAGAATTGGCGTAGCAAAAGCAGATTCTAGCACTAGAATTGCGGTACCAGTTGGTTTTGTCGAGGTAAATGGTACTGAATGGCAGGAACTAGATAAGATAGCAAGACTAAATAGTACTAATTTCTTTGTAGTGGGTCTGCCCCGCAGTAATGAAGGCAATGAGACCGCTCAGTCGCTTTATGCACGTAATTTTGCTAAAAAACTTACCGAAATGATTCCTGGAGCACATATTAGGTTTCAGGATGAATCTTTGACTTCAGTAGTGGCGGAGGAAAGGTTGAAAGCTCGTAAGAAAAAATATGAAAAAGGTGATATTGATACTGAAGCCGCGACGATTATTCTGCAAGATTTTTTGGAAGGCTATACGGTTTCGATGGAAAGCAACCCAATACCAGCGAAGCCCATCTCTTCAGAAAAATCAGGCAAAGTGGAGAACGTTAAAGCGGCAGTAGTTGGAGCGAGTGAAACAGTAACTAATATAACTAAAAAGGAAGCTGACAAAGTGAAGTTGAAGACCAAAAAAGCTAAGCATAAAATGAAAAAAGCTACTAAATGGACCTCAGCGATTATTATACTAGTGATTATGGGTTTACTAGTGACTGGGGCAACTATGTTTGTAATAAGAGAAATTCGTCGCCGAGAACGTCAAGAGTATTATGCAGAGCAAGAGCGTAAAATGGAAGAAGCGAGATTCAATTTTACAATTAAACCAGGCGAAACGGTTTTCGACATCAAGAAAAATTTATTGGCTTTAGGCTATTCTAACGAGGAAGTCGAAGAGGCGTTTGACACAAATTATAATTATTCGTTTTTAAAAGATCGGCCAAAGGGGGCTACGTTAGAAGGATATCTGTTTGGCGAAACACACGAATTTTATGATGGCACCCCTGTAAAAGATATTTTGAAAAAATATTTAGATGGGATGAATGACGTAATTAATAAAAACCATCTTAAAGAGGCCTATGAAAAACAGGGATTATCTCTTTTTGAGGGCATTACTCTTGCTTCGATTGTGCAAAAAGAAGCTCCGTCATCCGACCAGCCAACTGTAGCACAAATATTCATGTCGCGACTTGAAAACGGCATTTTTCTAGGGAGTGATGTAACCGTTTCTTATGCATTAGATGTTGTTGATCCAGAAAGAACAACTTATCAAGACAATCAGAGCGCTCTAACGATTGATTCTTGCTATAATACCCGCAATCGTCAGGGGCTGCCCTGTGGACCAATTTCGAATCCAGGGCTTTCGGCGCTCCTGGCTGTAGCTAACCCATCGGATACAACTTATCTTTATTTCTTGACAGGAGACGATGGTGTGATGTATTATAGTTATACGGAGGAACAGCATATTCAGAATATTTACAGCCATTGCCAAAACCTCTGTAACGCATCATTATGACAAAGAAGAAAAAAATAGTTTCGGAACGGTTGGGTAAAGTTTTACCATACTTTTTGGTTGGTGTCGTGACACTAGCCTTAGTTTTTTTCGGTTCTCTCGATAAAAAAGATCAGGACTCTACTCTGAGTCTTGATACTTTTGCGAATAGTGATAATAATGTCTCCGTAGATCAAATGTCAGAACTCTATGTCGTAGCTGATCTTTCGGATGCATTGGGTTTAGCCAGTGCAGCCGATGTTGCTTCGAATTACGTGTCAGCAAATTCCATTTACAATCATGGTTTAACTACCTTTGGCAAGCTCGAAAAACCGAGTGTAACAGATGTCAACACTTCACGCGGTGTAATAGAGTATGAAGTTAAAGAGGGCGAGAATATTGATACCATAGCGGCAAAATTCGATGCCACTGCAGATCAAATTCGTTGGTCAAACGGTCTTAAGACTGTTGATGTAGCAGCAGGTACGGTTTTATATATCCCAAGTACTTCTGGTATCGTGTATACCGTGAAATCTGGTGATACTGCAGAATCGATTGCGGCAAAATACGGCTCTAAGGCAGATGAGATTATCGCGATGAATGATCTTGAAGTTTCTGGGCTTTCAGAGGGGGCTCGAATTATTATTAAAGGTGGTACTTTACCAGAAACTGAGCGTCCGGAATATGTAGCACCATCCAGAAGGAGCTATCGCACCGGTACGTCTTATACCTATACTTACCTCGGTGACTCTTCGACTCGAACTAACCTATCCTGTAATCCTGGACTAGGTGGTGGTCAATGTACAACTTGGGGCTGGCTAAAACGGCCAGATTTAGGCTTTATTAAAGCCAATGCTAACCGTTGGGATGATATTGCTAGAGCAGCGGGCCTAACGGTTAATCATACTCCTGCTGCAGGAGCAATTTTCCAGACTGATGCCGGTTGGTATGGACACGTAGGTTATGTTGAATCCGTAAATAGTGATGGTTCTATTAATATTTCAGAACGAAATTATGCCGGTTGTAGACATGGCGTATTATTCTCGACCGTGCCAGCAGGTGCTGCGGGCAGATTTAACTATATCCATTAATAAGCCTCTGATTGACATTTTAGCAAAAGTATGATATAATTAGGATATTGACTCAATTTCGAGTCGATTTTTAGTCTCTTTGTGAATGTATAGAGATAGTTCTTTGAGAGGAGGTGCTGGATGGGCATCAAAGAAGTGAAAAGGTACTACGAAATATTCGATGGTCCAAGTCGGGATCGAATATTTGATGCGTGTAAGTATGCATACGATGAAGATCATATCAGACTCGATTTTAAAGTCGCGATATGCTACAACTCATCAATAAATGATCCTTTTAGGGTAGCTTTACCGATGTATGTTACAGATGTTCGAATTACAAAGGTGGAGCATAAAGATAGTTCTGGCCTGAAATTAAACCTGGCAGGTAATTGCAAGGCAGATCTAAACCCGGGAGGGGCAGTCACTGCTTTAAACTATAGGGAATACGACATTAAATCTTATAACCATAAGTATTGTCACAAAACTTACGAGGGAATGGAAGATTTAAAGCCCTATAATTTCGTAGCTGATTACAACGCGAACGATAGAACAGGTCATATTACCTTTTCTGAATAAGCTAAACCCGGACAAATTGTCCGGGTTTAATAATCTTCTACGAGAGAAAAACGTTTTCCCGCAATTTCAACAATGGAATCAGGTTTCGCACCTTGGCTAGTTAATTCGGCTTGAATGCCGAATTTTTTCATAATATCACGCAAACGGTTGAGGCTAGCATAGTTATCTAAATCAGTGCGCCGGGCAAATTTCTCGATTTTTTCACCTGTAACAACGAAGATGTCGTCTTTTTTCTCGACTTTCCAAGTATCTTTTAAAGCACTTCGACTAAGGGAAATGGTCGGAAGCAAAGAATCATCTTTTTCAATACCTCTTTTGTCTAATGATTTAGATTCTGGCTGTTTTTTTTGCTGCGAACGGTTTTTAGAAGACGGAGATACAGCCCTTTGCTCGATACTCTCAGTATAGGCTGATTTTAACTCTCGCAGTAATTCTGTCAAACCTTGATGCGCTTGACTAGAAATCGCAAAAATCTTGGCATCTTGGTTTTTTTTCAAAATGGCAGCCATTTGCATTTTGATAATATCTTCGTCAACTCCTTCACATTTAGTGAGCGCCACAATTTCCGTCCGGTCTTTTAAATCAGAATACTTTTCCAGTTCTTTTCGAATGATTTGATAAGCTTCACCAGCGTCATCATCATAAATATCCACTAAGTGCAACAAAACCGCTGTGCGATCAACGTGACGCAGAAAATCATGGCCTAAACCTTTACCTTCGGCAGCGCCTTCAATAAGACCCGGGATATCTGCAATCAAAAGGTCTTTGCCATCAATCGTGGCAACGCCTAAGTTCGGCGTGAGAGTCGTAAAAGGATAATCCGCAATTTCTGGAGTAGCATTACTAACTACAGATAGAAAAGTAGATTTACCAGCATTTGGTAAACCAACTAGACCAACATCTGCCATAGATTTCAATTCAAGTTCAGCTTCAAATTCTTCACCCGGTTCACCTACTTCGGCAATTAAGGGAGCTTGACGAGTAGAACTCTTAAAATGCGCATTACCAAAACCACCGTCGCCACCGTGAGCAATAATAGCTTCTTGACCATCCTGGTTTAAATCAGCTAGTAAAATACGTGAGGAATTATCCCCTGATGCGTTTGTGGTTTGATTAGATTCGAGGTTTTCAGTTGAAGCCTCTTTGTCCTTTGCTGCCTTATACACAACTGTGCCGATAGGGACATCAACTACTAAATTTTCACCAGATTTACCAGCAGAACGTTGGCCAGAACCGTTTTTACCGTTTTCGGCAGTTAAAATGGGCGTAAAACGAAAGTCTATTAGGGTGTCGGTGTCTTTATCGGCTCTAAAAATAATATCGCCGCCTTTGCCACCATCGCCACCATCAGGACCACCTTTCGGAATATAAATTTCACGGCGAAAAGAAACGGCACCGTCACCGCCTTTACCAGCCTTTAAACTCACTTTTGCAACGTCTACAAACATGAGCTAATTATACCATAATCATTAGTAATATAAAAGAGGTGGTCTTGCGACCGCCTCTCTCGCGCTGATGCGCGCCCACCCTGGGGCACATTGTTTTGTTTTAATCCGCTGTTTGTTTTAATGAGTCTCCACACTCCACTAATTAATCAGTGGAACCCCTGTGAAGCGTACCAGCTTAAGCTTATAATAAACCATAAAAATAATTGTGTCAAGCACTTTTTTTATTTAAAAAATATGGTATAATATGTAAAATATGATTAAATTCACAGTAATTACTCTTTTTCAAGAAGCTTTAGAGCCATATTTAAAAGCTTCAATGATGTGGAAAGCCACGGAAAAAGGTTTGGCCGAATTTGATTTTGTGAATTTAAGAGATTTTGGTTTAGGGCCACATAAGTCCGTAGACGATACGCCTTATGGTGGTGGTGATGGCATGTTGCTCAGATGCGAACCGGTTTTTGCGGCAATTGAATCGGCAAAGGCGCAGGACCCCGACGCTAAGGTGATTTTGCCTACACCAGCGGGAGAAATTTGGAACCAAAAATTAGCGAGAAAGTTTGCCTCTACTTCAGATAAAAATTCACATTATATCATCTTGTGCCCACATTATGAAGGATACGATGAAAGGATTTTGTCGATTGTAGATTATAAAATTTCACTGGGAAAATATGTTTTGACGGGTGGGGAACTACCGGCGCTGATAATTATTGATTCGATTGTTAGATTAATACCAGGGGTACTAGGTGGAGAAACCTCTGCTGAAATTGAGTCATTTTCAGATGGCGATAATATAGAATATCCGCAGTATACTAAACCATACGATTTTCGGGGAATGAAGGTGCCAGAAATACTACTTTCGGGCAATCATGGCGAAATAGATAAATGGCGCGAGGAACACTCCGGCAAGTCTAATAGTTAGTAAAAAAGGCGCTTTTTAAGCGCCTTTTTAGACTGATCAGTTTTGAGAACCTGTTTCTAGCATACACTGTGGGCAGTAAATTCTACCCATTTTTTTAGCTATCTTGAAGTGTTTAAGCATAGCTTCACGAGTTAAACCCTGATTCATCACACAACCTAAATTAGTGCAATGCATGCCAAGATTATACTCAGTGTGGCTTCTGTTCCTGTCTTCAGCAAGATGAAAAACGTGACCAAGTTCGTGCAGAATAACTCCTTCGATCATAGTTTCTCGATTTTTATCTGACATATCTCTGAATCTAGCGACGCTTTGAATCGTCACATCACCGAACGTATAACCAAAGCAGAAGTTTAGATAGTTTCTGCCGAATTTGGCAGTCAAATCTTTTGAAGTTAAAACAACTCCTATAAATGGGCTATTCTTATGCAATTTCGAATTGAAAACTGCTGAATGAACTCCATCTACATCAATTTGATTACCATAGGCAGTCTGCCTCAAAATTGGAGAATTCTGAACTAAAGAATCTATGGGAATTTCATAGCCGTCAACTTTTACCAGGTTTCCCAGAGTAAAAGCTGGCCGATTCTGAAAAATCTTGGCTGCCTTTTTTACAGCTTCATCCGCTGCCTTTCTCTCTAACTGATCTACGCCATTATCGTACATTAAGAATATAGGTTTCAAACTTATCATCTCCTTTTCAATGTACTGAGTAGCTATTATTAGCCCTTATGCTTTTATTATACCATAAATACCTATTTTTTGCAAGTGTGATATAATTAAATTATGATTTTAGAGGAGGATGTGGAAAAACTTAAAGGGGTGGGGCCGAAAACTGCCGCAGTGTTAAAAAAATACGGTATTCATAAGGTACGTGATTTCCTCTACAATTTGCCGCGTAATTACGAGAATTATGTGGCTCCAACTTCAATTGCTGATTTAAGACCTGGTAAGGTAGTGATTAAGGGAACAATTGATTCTCTTAGTTCAAGACGGGCTAGAAGAAGAAACTTGTCGGTCACTGAGGGAACAATCAGAGATAAGACCGGTGCAGTTAAAGTCGTCTGGTTTAATCAGAGTTACAGATTAAAGCAATTCACTCCAGGGAAAG
The DNA here is from genome assembly GCA_017515205.1 of Candidatus Saccharimonadota bacterium. GTDB lineage: Bacteria > Patescibacteriota > Saccharimonadia > Saccharimonadales > Saccharimonadaceae > Nanosyncoccus. Next base: position 94,596 of record JAFWHN010000001.1, on the reverse strand, counting down.
AATACTATTTCGCGGGGGATTATGAGCTGAAAAATGGCCGTTTTAGCCTAATTTCACCTTCAAGCGCGGAAATATCGGATGTTGACCCAAGTGGTGGATTAAGCCCAATTTATGTGGCACACGGAGCCTTGAAATCAAATGATTTTCGTCGTTTGATAAGAGCTTCTAAACCAATTTTTGCTGAGATACCAGATATGCTCCCGTCGGTAAAGCCAGAAACACGCCGGAAAGCATTGTTCTATGCGCATTTTCCTAGCTCTGGAAAAATGATCCAAAAAGCACGAGACTATTTGGCATACGAGGAACTATTCGAACTAATTCTGGCAGCTAAGCTTAATCGGAGGGAAAATGAGAAGCTAAAGGCGATGGCAATTCCTTTTACTCTAGAAAAAATCCGTGATTTTCTGCAACTTCTGCCTTTCAAATTGACTGGGGCGCAAAAAAAAGCCGCCTGGGATATTTTTCAGGATATGGAAAAACCGACGCCAATGAACCGATTATTACAAGGTGATGTTGGCTCTGGCAAAACCATGGTAGCGGCACTAGCGGCGTATGAAGCGATTCTGGCTGGCCACCAAGTAGCAATTTTGGCGCCAACAGCGATTTTGGCTTCGCAACACTTTGCGACCATTTCGCAACTTTTAGCTCCTTTAGGTATAGAAGTAGCATTGCTGACTGGTGCGACAAAGAAAAAACCGGAACTGAAATCTCAGATTAAAAGTGGCAAGATTAACCTTGTGATTGGCACGCATGCGTTACTCACCGACGATACCGAATTTTCTGATTTGGCCTTAGTAATTATTGACGAACAACATCGCTTTGGGGTAGAACAACGACAAAAACTCGCTTTGAAATCGCCAAAAGGTCTGGCGCCGCACCTTCTAACGATGACTGCTACTCCAATCCCGCGTTCTTTGCAACTAACGGTTTTCGGAGATTTGGATGTGTCAATTTTAAACGAAATGCCAGTTGGTCGACAGCCAGTTAATACTACGATTATTACGGAGGTAGAAACTAAAGAAAAACTTTATCGAAAAATGCAAGAAATTTTGACTTTGAAGCCGGATGCGAAAAGTCATGGCAAAAAGGCCCATGGACAGCAAATTTACTGGATTTGTAAGGCAATTGAGGACAAAAACGGCAACCTTGGTTCGGAAATTACTTCGGCCAAGGCGCGCGCAAAAAAGCTAGCTAGTGCCTTTCCGCAGCAAACAGTCGAATTTTTGCACGGCAAAATGAAACCAGCTGAAAAAGATGCCGTAATGGAAAGATTTGCGGCAGGTGAAATCGATATTCTAGTGTCAACTACGGTAGTAGAAGTAGGCGTAGATGTACCAAACGCGACTCTAATGGTCATTGAAAATGCCGAATCCTATGGTCTAGCGCAGCTACACCAATTGCGCGGTCGTGTAGGTCGTGGCTCTAGTGCGGCTTATTGTTATCTTTTAACTTCCAGTGATTTAGCACCTTCGCGACGTTTAAGAGAATTAGAGAAATCTAATGATGGATTTCATCTAGCCGAAGTAGACTTAAAGCTACGTGGTCCTGGCGAAATATATGGGGCTTTGCAGCATGGTGCTTTGGACCTTCGAATTGCTTCTTTGTCTGATACCAAACTGATTGCCAAGGCCCAGAAAGACGTCATTGAATTTTTGCAAAATCCTGAAAATATGTTAAAATATAAAGAGCTAATGAATGGAATCGCTAAATATCAACAAATAACGACTTTGAATTAAGATGGACAAGCTAAAAATTACTTCAGGAAAATATAGGGGGATTTCGATTACTACTCCAGGTAACGGAACTCACCCGATGGGGGCGCGCGAACGCATCGCACTCTTTAATATGGTGAACGATTATTTGAAAGATGCGTCTATTTTGGATGCTTTTTCTGGCAGTGGAGCCCTGGGAATTGAAGCTTTATCTAGAGGAGCTGTTAAAGTCACATTTATTGAGAAAAATGCCAAGGCTTGCCAGATTATAAAGATTAATTTAGCTAAAATCGGTTTGAAAGAGGATGATAATATCAATGTGATAAAAAGTGATGTTTACGAAACAGATCGTGGTCTCTTTGACCTAGTAATTGCTGACCCGCCTTATGACGAATATGACGCTACAAAAATCCAAATTTTAGCAAAAATGGTAGCTAAAGATGGTATTTTGATTTTATCGCATCCCGGCGACGTTCCTCAGATAGCTGGGATGGAACTCACTAAAACTCATCAATATGCCGGAGCGCATTTATCGATTTTTTCTAAGGGGTAATCTTGCTTTTTTAGCAAAAGTATGATATAATGGTGCTATAAGGAGTTTTATTATGTATATGCAGGAAGAGGCGGAGAAAAAAGAACGCCGTAAAATTATAGCTATCGCCACAATTGCAGTCGCAATTATTTTGATTCTGATTGCTTCAATTATCGTGGTGGCTACTAAAAAGACTACTAAAGTCACTACTAGTGACGCCACTGTAGCTGAGGCAACAAATGAGAATAAGGATGCCAAAGTGGACAAAGGCGAAAAGGAAGCTAAGTCTGACACGAAAGAAACCAAAGAGAAAACGACTGAAAACAAGACTAATAATAGTAGTGATTCTAGCAAGACAACTAACAAGAATCAGACCAACCAACCTAGCCAGACGGCTGGTAGCGATATACCAACCACTGGACCAGAAGATATTTTGCCAATTGCGCTTCTTTTGGGCACTTTGACTGCCTATTTGTCATCAAGAGCATTAGCAAAAAGAGAAGCCTAATTAGTCCCGAGCCTCAGCTCGGGATTTTGGTTTCTGAAAAAAAATGATATAATACTATCACGCCCGAGTGGTGAAATTGGTATACACGTATGCCTTAGGAGCATATGCCGCAAGGTGTGCAGGTTCAAGTCCTGTCTCGGGCACCACGCTTAATGTATTTGTGGAGTGTCGTAAAGACATCTTACAGTAATTAAAAGGCTCGATTGAGCTTATTTTTTATAAAAAAGTTGTGACTAAGTATTATTTATGCTAGAATAATGGTAATTAATATAGCTAAAGCTTAACTTGGTTTTAGCGGGAAGGGAAAAATGAATTTATTACTTCAAAGCCAGCAGGTCATTTTTGGGCGCTCGTCGGTAGAACTCGACGTTGACGAGTTACCAATCGACGTGAAGCCTAGTGTTTTGATTATTGGTCTAGCAGTGGCATTTATCCTCGCAATTGTTATTTTTTGTACTTTGGTACAAAAGAAAAAGGCGCCGCGCAACGGCTTTTTGAGATGGCTACGAGAGTATCTCAATTTCCGTTCGATTATGATCAGCGCGATTATTAAATTTGCCTTTTTGTTCTTCTCGATACTAATAACAATCTACGGAATAATCGTAATGTTTTCTGGAGAAGAGGATTTAGTTTTGCCGATGATTGGCGCTGGTCTTTTGACAATCATCTTTGGCAATATCTTCCTCAGGTTGATAATGGAAATGATGATGATAATGATTGGGCTTTGGGAAAATACTTCCGATATTCGTGCAGTGCTAGTGAAAGATGAAGAAGCGCCAGAAGAAAAGGTCAAAAAAGAAGAGAAAACTCCTGAAAAGAAACCTGAAGAAGCCACTAAAGGAACAGAAATCGCAGCCGAAAATCCAACTAAATAAGGAGACATTATGGAATTTGTAAGGCTAAAATACGCAAACAACAAATTGATTAACTCAAATTTAAAAGAACATCGGGAAATCCTGGAAGAATATATTGAAAAAAAGCATATGGAGTATCTTGGTTTCGTACCAGTACTATTCGGGCCTAGTGGCAAAACTTTGGAAATCGATTTAATCTTCAGAAAAAAAGCCTAGTTTTTGTGATATAATCATAAAAGGTATGGGGAAAATAACGAAATATCTGAATCAGCTGATAGTCGGTAATGTTTTTGACAATCCTGAAATTTTGGAGACTTATGCGAAAGATCAATCTGCACTTGAAATTAAACCAAAATTTGTGGCATTGCCAGAATCTACTGACGACATTAGGAGATTAGTACGTTTTTTTAACCAATTAGCTTTAAAAGACATTAACGTAACTGTGACTGCACGAGGTTCTGGGCTAGACACCACAGGTGCGGATCTTTCAAGTGGCGTGGTAATTTCTACCGAAAAGTTAAACCGTCTTTTGGAAATTGACACGAGGGAGAGACTTGTAAGAGTCCAGTCTGGGATTACATTAAAAGAGCTAAATACGGCCTTGTCGGTGTCCGGTTTAACTATTCCGATTGATGGTCGAGGGGAAGAAACGATTGGTGGATTAATTTCAAATTGTCAGGCCGATGAGTGCATGGGTAAATATGGTGGCATCGCTAATTTTGTCGAAAAAATTGAGGTAGTACTTGCTAACGGTGATTGTTTACAAACAGAACGCTATAAAAAATACGCCTTGGCTAAAAAAGCTGTAGAAAAATCTTTTGAAGGTGAGTTATATCGCAAAATGGCTAAGTTAACTAAAGAAAATCACGATTTAATTGAAAAAATCGGTCAAGAAAACCATAGTTTGGCTGGTTATCCTTCGATTTGTGAAGTGCCTAAAAAAGAAACTTTGGATTTGATGCCACTTTTCTTTGGAGCTCAAGGCACGCTTGGCATTATTTCGGAAGTAATTTTGAGAGCTATACCGCTACATAGCAAACCAGAGCGCGTGGTAGCTACTTTTAAAGAAATTGACCAGGCAATTAAATATGCCGATGCTATTAGTGCCTTAAAACCGAGGAAATTGAACCTTTATGATCTAAAGATTATCATGGAGGCGCGCGAAACAGGCAAAAATTTGGATGGCGTGATCAAAAAGCTTGAGGATGGCTATGTTGTATTCGCGAATTTCGATGAAAAAGCCAAATGGAACGTAAAAAAAATCATGAATATGCAAGAAGAATTTCCGCGTACAGCTAAGTTTGTTTTCGAGTCGCAAAATGATTTACCAACTTTGAACGAATTTGAAAATTCTCTAATTAATTATCTTAGCTATGTTAAAAATGGCGAACGCGTGCCGATTTTGACAGATTTTTATTTGCCAAGACATAATTTGAAGATTTTCTTGCAAGACATTAAGTTAATTGAAGAAAAGCTAAACCTTAAAATGGAGATTTTTGGCTCGCTGAGCAGTTCGATTTTTAGTTTGCGACCGAAGTTTGATTTATCTAACAAAGATTTTAATAAGAAAGCTACTACTTTCCTTCGGGCAGGGGCGTTTATTGTGAATCGTGAAGGCGGAAAGTTGGCTGGTGGGGTGCCAGAAGGTAGATTAAAGGCTGTAGTAACTAACACTACGATGTTAGAACCGGAAAAGAAATTGTATAGTGATATTAAAAAATTGTTTGACCGTAATAATATTTTAAATCCGGACGTTAAACTCGGCGCCAATTCGAAATTCACTTTGACACATTTTCGCTCTGAGATTTTACCGAAAATTATGGTATAATATAATAAATAGGAGTTTTTATGAAAGCAAAGTCAAAAAAGATTTCTGACTCTAGGGTTGAGGTGACTGTTACGCTAGATTCAGAGGATTTAAAGCCAGCTAGGAAAAAGGCTTTAGAAAAGTTAGCTAAAGAAATTAGTGTAGAAGGTTTTCGAAAAGGGAAAGTGCCGGTAGAAGTGGCAGAAAAATTTATTCCTGAAAATGATTTAAATGCTGAAACGGTTGATTTTGCGGTACGGGCTACCGTGGTTGAGGCTTTCAAAAAAGTCGAAAAATCGCCTTTAGTTTTGCCTAACGTTAATGTGACAAAATATGTACCAAACGAAATGGTCGAATATACTGCCACAGCTGATATTATCCCAGACGTCAAATTAGGCGATTTCAAAAATCTAGGTGTCAAATACCCAGTAGTGAAAGTTGCTGAGGCCGAAATTAAAGATGTTTTAAACAATTTGGCTTCATCTTTTGCCGAGAAAAAAGCTGTCAAAAAAGCCGCAGCGATGGAGGATGAAGTAATTATTGATTTTGTGGGTAAAAAAGATGGTACAGCCTTCAAAGGTGGTAGTGCAAAGGATTATCATTTAACACTTGGTTCTAAAACCTTCATCCCTGGTTTCGAAGAGGGAATTGTGGGCCACGAACCAGGTGATAAGTTCGAAATAAAGCTTACTTTTCCAAAAGATTATGGCGTAAAAGATTTAGCGGGAGCTAAAACAGTCTTTGAGGTACTTTTAAAACAAGTAAACGAAATCAAAAAGCCAAAAATTGATGACGAAATGGCGAAAAAATGTGGCCCATTTAAGACGCTTGATGAGTTGAAAAAAGACATTGCTAAAAATTTACAAGCGCAAAATGAACATAAATTGGAAGAAAAGTATAAAGACGATTTGGTGAATGCTTTGGTGAAAAAGTCTACTGTGCCTGCCCCTGAAGTTTTAATTGATGATCAAATGCGAATGATTCGCGAGGATATTGCTAGAAATGCCACCACGCAGGGCCTTGAATTTGAGGAATTCCTCAAACAAAATGGTCAAACTAAAGAATCTTGGGAAAAAGAAGCTAGAAAAGTAGCTGAAACGCGTGTGAAAGCCTCTCTAGCTTTGCAAACTTTAGCAGTTGAACAAAAAATTACCGTCTCGGATGATGCAGTCGCTGCAAAAATTGCTGAACTTAAGGATGTTTATAAAAAATCACCGGATGCACTCAAAAACTTAAAAGATCCTAACGTTAAAATGGATATTAAGAATCGAATGATTATTGAAGAAACGTTAAACTATCTAGTAAAAGTTAACAAAAAATAGACATTTTAGTTTAAGTGTGATATAATAATTCAAAGAGTTTCAGCTTGGTTTTGATTGCTGTAAGAAACTGAGCACCATATATAATATATAATAAGAGGATATTTTAATGCCAACTATTAATCAGTTGATTAGGAAGCCTAGAAAAAAGGCTATCAAAAAGTCGAAATCCCCAGCCCTTGGTTCCATTGTGAATACTTTGAAGACCAAGCGGATTGAGACCGCTGCACCATTAAAGCGTGGTGTGTGTATTAAAGTTACTACCAAAACACCAAAGAAGCCTAATTCCGCAATGCGTAAAGTTGCCCGTGTACGTTTAACCAATGGGCAGGAAGTTTGGGCTTACATTGGTGGTGAAGGTCATAATTTGCAGGAACACGCTGTAGTATTAGTGCGTGGTGGTCGTGTGCCAGATCTTCCTGGTGTGCGTTATCACATCGTGCGTGGTACGCTCGATCTTCAAGGCGTACAAGGTCGTAAGCAAGGCCGTTCTAAATATGGTGCCAAGAAGGAGGGAAAGTAAATGCCGCGTAAAACTACTAAATCATTGGTGCGAAAAGTAAATCCTGATCGCCGATATCAATCAATTTTGGTACAAAGATTGATTAACAAATCCATGCTCAATGGCAAGCGCCAAGTTGCAGAGCGTGCAGTTTATGCCGCAATTGAAGGAGCTGCGAAAAAATTAAAGTCTGAGAATCCAGTAGAAGTACTTGAAGAAGCAATTGCGAACATTTCACCGGATTTCGAAGTGAAGTCACGTCGGGTTGGTGGTGCTAACTACCAAATTCCATTTCCAATTGCTGGACACCGACAGCTTCATTTTGCGTTTTCGTGGTTAGTACAATCAGCACGTGCTCGTAAGGGCATGCCTTATGCGAAGCGTCTTGAGGCCGAAATCGTAGATGCTTACAATGAAACTGGTGCTGCCTTTAAGAAGAAGGAAGATTGTCACCGCATGGCCGAAGCAAACCGTGCTTTCGCGCACTTTGCACGTTAAACAACAAAAATACCTCATTGGGACACGGGTCGCTTCGGCCCGTCGTCACGGGCGAAGCGCCCTAATTCTCGGTCGTAACCTCCGAAATGTCCCGATAAGGTGTTTTTTGTTGTTTTTAAAAATGCATACTATTCTTGTCGAAAATCGTTTTTGCATGTTGAAAGCGAACAAGTCTATGCTCTGAAAAGAACTTTTCTGTCTTGCAAATGTTTTTAGCCCCATTTGTTGTGTTTATGTGCTATAATAGACATAAGAAGAATTAGGAGGCAAAATGGTAAAAGTAGCAATTAATGGTTTTGGTAGAATCGGGCGGAATGCCTTAAAGATTTTGCTGGATCGACATGATGTCCAAGTCGTTGCGATTAATGATATTACGGATGCGAATACTTTGGCTCACCTTCTTAAATACGATTCATCTTACGGCACCTATGAAAAGAAGGTTAATGCTACTGAAAATTCTATTATCATAAATACTCGCGAAATTCCTGTTTTTGCCGAAAAGGACCCAGCAAATTTACCATGGAAAAAATTGGACGTAGATGTAGTGATAGAGTCTACTGGTCTATTCACTAAGCCAGAAGATGCCAAAGCACATATTAAAGCCGGTGCTAAAAAAGTCGTGATTTCTGCTCCAGCCAAAGGCGAGGGCGCAAAAACCGTGGTGCTCGGTGTAAACGAAGAAGTAGTTGAAGATAGTGACGTAATTTTATCCAACGCTTCCTGTACGACTAATTGCATTGCACCAATTATGAAAATTTTGGAAGATGAATATGGTATTGAAAAAGCTATGATGACAACCGTGCATTCTTATACAGCTTCTCAAAGAGTATTGGATGCTCCAGCTAAAGATTTGCGTGAGGGCAGAACTGCTGCTGCAAACATCATTCCGACTACTACTGGCGCTTCCAAAGCCGCAGCTTTGACAGTGCCTAGTTTGAAGGACAAATTTGCTGGTCTTTCTATCCGCGTGCCAACTCCGGTAGTTTCTTTGTCAGATATCACCGCTTTATTAAAAGTCGACACTACTAAAGAAGAATTGACTAGCCTATTTAAAAAAGCAGCCAAAGAACCGTACTATGAGGGAATTCTGGATGTAAGTGATGAAGAATTGGTCTCGTCAGATTTCATTGGTGACCCGCATTCTTGCATCGTCGATTTACCGTTAATCGATGTAGTTGGTGGCAATTTAATTAAAATTGTAGCTTGGTATGATAACGAATGGGGCTATTCCAATCGTTTGGTAGAATTAGCTGTGGATTTTGGAAAGGTATAAAATGGAAGTTTATTTGGGTGCGGATTATAAAGGATTCGAAAAAAAGAATTATTTGAAAGAGTGCCTAGCTGCACAAGGTTTTGAGACAACAGATTTAGGTGCTTATAGCTACGTTGAAGGAGATGATTTTAATGATCCAGCTATCGCGGTAGCTAAAAATGTACGAGAAAACCCTGGTACGATGGGAATTTTGACTTGCGATTCGGCACATGGCATGACAATTCAAGCCAACCGTTTTAAAGGAATACGCGCAGCACATTGTGATAGCACCGAATCAGCTATAATGGCGCGCGAACACGAGGACGCAAACGTATTATGCTTGTCGGCACATTCTATGGATGAAAAGACCATGGAAGAAATTGCTTTGACATTTTTGAATACAGATTTCAAAACTATTGAACGTCGCGTAAGACGGATTAATCGTTTAGACGAAAGGGAAGATTATGATTAGAACGGTTTCGATCGTACCAAGTATATTAACTGATAATAAACAAGATTATCGAGCTCAAGTTGAGCGTATTAATGTGTTTACACGTAGAGTGCAAATTGACGTGACAGATGGAAAATTCGCTCCGACCGAAACACTTGATATTACAAATGTATGGTGGCCAAAAAACTGGGAGGCAGATTTACATTTAATGGCGACTAATCCTTCTGAGCATATCGATACTATCCTTAAATTGAATCCGACGCTTTGTATTTTACATGCTGAAGCAAGTGAAGATTTAATGCCGACTATCCAGCAATTAAAAGATGCGAACATTAAAGTGGGGATTGCACTTTTGCCGTCAACTTTCCCTGGCAACGTGAAGCCATATATTGATGTAGCTGATCATGTTTTGATTTTTGCTGGGCAGCTCGGCGTGCAGGGTTCACCTGCAGATTTGATGCAAATGGAAAAAATTCCTTTGGTCCGTAATATGAAGCCGGAAATTGAAATCGGTTGGGACGGAGGAGCCAATATGACTAATATCCGGGCGTTAGCACATGCTGACCTAGATGTGATTAACGTGGGTTCGGCAATTTCCCAATCCGAAAATCCTGCCCAAACTTTCCAGGAACTGGTCGCTGAAATTGATAAAAACGGAGTAGTTTTGTAAATGGCGCGAATCGTTTCTCTTGGTAGTGCTTTACAAGATATCTATTTGGTGGACCGTGACGATTTGGCTTCGACACAAATTGGTGAGTCGGCAATTTTTGGTGAAGTTTTGGTCGGCTCGAAAGTCGATATTGACAGGATTTCTTACGAAGTAGGTGGTGGCGGCATTAATTCAGCGATTTCGTTTGCCAGGCACGGTCATGAAGCAATTTTTATGGGAAATATTGCGCACGATTCGGCTGGAGCAGCAATCATTAAAGTCTTAGACCGTGAAGGGATTGATAGTAGCTATCTGAATTTTCTGGAGCGCAAAACTACTGGTACTTCCGTAATTTTATTAGATGCAAAAAGTGGCGAGCGGACAATTTTGACTTGTCGAGGAGCATCCGAACAGTTTGGTAATTTTTCTGAAAAAGATTTGGAACTAGTGCAACCAGATTGGCTTTACGTGACAACTTTAAGGGGTGATATGGATACTTTGGAGCGCTTCTTTAAATACGCGAAAAAATTAGACATTAAAATCATGTTCAATCCTGGTGTAAAAGAATTGACAGAGACCGAAAAACTAGTTAAACTACTCAAGTATGTTGACGTTTTAAATGTTAATAAATCTGAAGCGGGGAAAATTGTACCAGGCGTACTCCTCACTGAACTTTTGTACCATCTCGGTAATTATGTCCCAATTATAATTATTACGGATGGTGCAATGGGAGGAATCGCGAGTGATGGCACCGAAACGTATCGATTTGGTGTTTACGAAGACGCAAAAATTAAAGACGCCACTGGCGCGGGTGACGCTTTTGGCTCTGGATTTTTGGCCCACTTTACGGCTGGTAAATCCTTCAAAGATTCATTAGTATTTGCTTCAGCTAATTCCACAGCTGTGGTTAGTAAACTAGGGGCCAATGCTGGTATTTTGACGGGTAAGGAAAAATTGCATTTAATGCCAATTCAAAAAATTTAAGGAACGCTATGATAAAAGCAGAAGAAGAATTATTACAAAAGTTATCAATTGCTGATTTGGAACGCGCAAACGCCTACGCAAAAGATTTAGGGCGTGGTTTGCAGCTAGTGAGATCCTTTCCACAGGGTGTAACGGTTTTTGGTTCGGCTAGGTTACCACAAGATAATAAATATTGTCAGATGGCTTATAAACTAGGGTATCTTTTAGCAAAAAATGGGCACACGGTAGTATCTGGTGGTGGACCAGGCATCATGGAAGCCGTTTCGCACGGAGCATACGAAATTGGTGGTCGCACGATTGGCTTGAACATTGTTTTGATGCACGAACAATTTCCTAATCCTTATCTTACAGAATATATTAATTTTGAATATTTTTTCGCACGCAAAGTCTCACTAGCGATGGCTGCTAAGGTGTTTGTTTTCTTCCCAGGGGGTTTCGGTACTATGGATGAGCTATCAGAAATACTATGCTTGATGCAAGAAGGTAAAATGCCTAGAATGCCAGTCTTTTTGATTGGCAAAAACTATTGGAAATCCTTTGATAGGGTGATTGGAAAGATGCTACTTCTAAAAGTAATTAATATAAAAGATACTCATATTTTTAGAATCACAAACGACATCACGGAAGTAGTGCAAGCTGCAAATAAAATCGGCCATCCGAAAGTCTCCGAGAACTATTATGATGGTTTTCGTGAAGCTGCTGAATTAGCGAATGAAAATCCTGAACTTTTGCATGAAATTGAAGAAAACCTCAAAAATAATGGTGCATTGCCTGAACAATAAGTCTTAGAATGGTTGGGCTAATCCTAAACGAGAATTACTGTCGGCGATACGAATCAGCTCGTTGTATTTAGCTACGCGATCAGTGCGCGATAAAGAACCAGTTTTGATTTGGCCGGTGCCTAAACCGACCGCCAAGTGCGCAATGGAAACGTCTTCGGTTTCGCCAGAACGATGTGACATCACGGTTTTATATCCTGCCTGTTTTGCTAACATTACTGCGCCGATAGTTTCAGTTAAAGTGCCGATTTGATTAGGCTTTATTAAAATTGCGTTAGCGCATTTTTCTTTAATACCTTTTTCGAGTAGCTTGACATTAGTAACAAATAAATCATCACCCACAAGTTGGATCTTTGAGCCGAACCGTTTAGTCATAATTGCCCAGTTTCCCCAATCGTTTTCGGCCAAACCGTCTTCAATAGATACGACTGGATAGTTGTTAATGATCCAATCATACCAGTTCATCAGATCATCAGATGATTTCCAATCACCATTAGTTTTTAATACATAATGATCTTTATCGTAAAATTCCGACGCGGCAATATCCATAGCAATAGCAATGTCTTTACCGGGTTGATAACCAGCTTTTTCGACTGCCAGCTTGATACATTCAAGTGGCTCATTATCACCGTCGCGCACGGATGGAGCATAGCCACCTTCATCACCTACCGTGGTAGGATAGCCACGCTCTTTTAAAACATCCTTTAAAGCATGAAAAACTTCGGCACCCATTTGTACGGCTTCAGCAATGTTACCAGCTGAACGAGGAATAATCATGTATTCCTGAAAATCAGTTGACCAAGCTGCGTGCGCGCCACCATTCATGACGTTCATCATTGGCATCGGAAGCGACATTTGGTCTGAAGTACCAGCTAGTTCAGCCACATATTTATAAAAGGGAATCTGCCTAGCTTTAGCATTGGCCTTGGCATTGGCTAATGAAACTGCCAAAATAGCATTTGCTCCCAAACCAGATTTGTTTGGCGTACCATCAAGATCTAACATAATTTGGTCTACCGTGCGTGGATCGGCAGTATTGTCAACTAAGACATCGCGAATTTTGGAGTTAACATTCCAGACGGCTTTAAAAACGCTTTTGCCACCAAAACGTTTTTCATCACCATCGCGTAGTTCTAGGGCTTCACCGCTGCCAGTAGAAGCTCCAGATGGCACAATTGCGCGTCCAAAACCACCATCTTTTAAATATACTTCGGCTTCGACTGTAGGGTTACCACGCGAATCTAGTACCTGCCTTGCTTTAATATTTTCAATCGTAAAATTATCCATAACCACATTATATCACGTATTGTATTTAAAATAGCTTATGCTATAATGATTTTAATTAATAATAAGTGAGGAGTTTTTATGGACGAAAAACCCGGGGAGACGCCAAATCCCTTGCACCAAAGTGCAAAAACCCAGCCGACTACTGGGACTGGCGCTTCAAGTGTAAGCCCAGCTAAGTCTGTTCAGACAACTGGGGCACAAAACACAGTTGATCCAACGGCTAGACCTATGGAAAAAGCCGAAATGCCTGCAGCAGAACCAGTAAAAAAGAAAAAAACTGGTTTGATTGTTGGTATTATTGCGGCAGTTCTTGTACTAGCTGGCGCGGCAACTGCGGCAGCAATACTTCTAACTGGTGGTAGTGGCGATCCAGTGGTGAAAGCTATTGAAAAGATTGCAAATGGCGATGCTCCACAATATGTAAAGGTTGATGGCTCAATGGAAGTTGCGTCAAGTGATGACAATTCGGCCATCACTAGTATGACGTTTAAGATTGGCTCCGAAATTGATACTAAATCTTCAGCTAATTCTGTAAAAGCTGACTTGGCAGTTGAGCTAAACGGTGGCAAGTCTATTTCATTTGATTTAGCTGGCATTAGCACAAAAGATGGTGATTTGTACTTCCAGATTAACGGTATTGCCGATACGCTTTCAGAGTATATTGACATGGTCAGCGATACTACTGACGTAAGCAGTAGTGCCATGTCTGCCTATTACCTTAGCATGTTCGGTGATATTATTGAATCGCTCGAAGGCAAATGGCTCAAGGTTTCAGCTGAAGAAATCAAATCAATTATGAGTAGCATGGGCACAGACAACCAAGCGAGTTGTTTGATTGACCTTGCTGAAGAAGCTAAAACTGGCAACAACGGTTTGGCCGATGCTTACCGCAAGAGTCCATTTATCACTTCAACTACTGAAGGCGTAACTGTCGCTAGCAAGGGCAATGGTCCAGTTTATAAATTAGTCATTGATAAAGAATCAGCTAAGGGATTTGCCGAAAACTATAAGCAGTCTGATTTTGTCAAGAAAATGAAAACTTGCTTTGAAAAAAGTGGTGGCACATTCACTGAAGGTAGTAGTGATTTAAGTGAATTACCAGATATATATGTAGAATTAGATAAAGACAACAACTTTACGAGAGTCTTCACTGAAAAGACCGTCACTAATGATTGCTGCCCGGATGATGCTGAATGCTACACGGATTGTTCCGACAGCACTTCTAAAGTAACTGTAGATTTTGGTCTATCTTATCCAAGCTCTCTTAGTGTCGAAGAACCAACCGATTCAGAAGATTTGATGACCGTAATCACCAAGATTTATTCATCACTTTCTGGTGGTACAGTTGATATCGAAGACATAGAGTGGGATGACGACGACGATTAACCATCGAGAACGATGCTTAAAATTGACTTTTTAGCATAAGTATGGTATAATTAAAAGATGGACAAGTCTTTAAAACAAAAACTCAGTAAACTCCCGGCTAGTCCGGGGGTTTATTTTCATAAAAACGCAGTAGGGGAGGTTATTTATGTCGGCAAAGCCGCAGTACTCAAAAACCGCGTGCGTCAGTATTTTCAAAAATCTAAAAAAGATGTGAAAACCGAAGCACTGGTACGCGAAATTGCTGATACGGATTGGATTGTAGTAGATACCGAAATGGATGCACTATTTCTAGAATCCGAGATGATTAAACGCTATATGCCAAAATGGAATATTCTTTTACGTGACGATAAAACCGTTTCCTACATTAAAATCACTATGAATGAGGAAGTGCCGTATTTAAGTTTTACTAGAACTCCAACCGACGATAAAGCAACTTATATCGGTCCATTCTATGGCAAATTGGTAGTTGAAAAAGCCGTGAGAATGTTACGTCGTATTTTTCCGTATTATACCAAACCTTATACTGGTAAAAAAACTTTGGATACTGATTTAGGTTTGACGCCTGGTATCGAGATTGGCAAAATCACAGCCAAGGATTATAAACACAATTTGCGCAAATTAATTCGCTACCTAGAAGGGGATCGCGAAAAATTGCTAATTGATTTAAAAAAATCCATGCAATCTGAATCGGAAAAAGGTAATTATGAAAAAGCAGCAGAAGCGCGTGATCAATTGCAAGGATTAAAAGAATTAAAAAAGAAAATCGTCTTTTCGGATAAAGAATTTCTAGACATTTCATCTGACCAGGCTTTAAAGCAGCTGCAAGAATTATTAAAACTTGAAAAACCACCACGCCGTATTGAAGGATATGATATTTCGCACCAGTCCGGTGAAAACACGGTAGGCAGCATGGTGGTTTTTATTAATGGTGCTGCGGCGAGAGACGAATACCGTAAATTCAAAGTTCGTACTTCTAAAAGCGATGACTTAAAAAGCTTAGCCGAGGTGATTTCGCGCCGGCTAAAGCATCAGGAATGGGATTTTCCGGATTTGATTATTCTAGATGGCGGAATTACACAAGTTAACGCAATTCTACCATTAGTCGAAGCTTATAAAATTCCAATCATCGGTCGCGATAAGTCTGGTGATCACTCGCACAATGCACCAGTCAGATTAATAATCCCAGGAATGCAGGATGTGGTGGAACTGCCAGAGGGTTCACATATAGCAAGACTAATTGCCCGCATTGATGAGGAAGCACACCGTTTTGCAATCACGTATCATTCTTTACTGAAAAGAAAAAGTATGCTAAAATAGTCTTACAAGGAGTTATTTATGCAAATCGGAAGTTTCCTAGAAGTTGTAGTATTTGTGTCGGCTTTTCTGACAATAGTTTTGATTTTATTGCAACGTCGTGGGGCTTCGCTTGGTGCAGGCTTTGGTAGCTCTGGCGAGCTCTATACCACTCGTCGTGGCCTTGAAAAATCATTGTTTATTACCACAATTGTTTTTGTGGTCATTTTCGTATCAGCAATTTTAGGTTTATTATTAATTCCATCATAATATGAAAAATTCGATTCAAAAGCGTGGGCAAAGGTTTTTAAGGAAGTTTTCGCGTGCTTCAGTTAAAGCAGGGGAAGAGGGCAAGGAGCATATTAAGGAAAACCTAGTGAAGCGTTTTTCGCACATTGCAAACGTACGACTTTTAATTTTGGAATGGTGTTTATTAGTTGGAGCATTGATTCTTTTTGCAATTACGCAGGCTTTTTGGTTTGGAAGTTCTTACGCCGTGAATGTGTTTAGCGACGGCGGGACTTATACTGAAGCGACACTCGGCAGTGTAAGTTCTTTGAACCCGCTCTTTGCGACTACCAATAGCGAAAAAGTGTTGAGTAAATTAATGTTTGCGACGCTTTCTACGATAGATTATTCTGGCCATGCGGGAATTGGATTAGCTAAGTCGATTCGTCCAAGTGAGGACGGAAAAGTATGGACTGTAAAATTACGCGATGACCTTAAGTGGTCTGATGGCACACCCTTAACAAGTGATGATGTAATTTTCACTACCGAATTAATTAAAAATCCGTTAGTGAATAGCACTTTTAGCTCTAATTTAGCAAAAGTAAAAGTTGAAAAGAATGAAGAAGATGCTATCATCTTTACTTTGCCTTCGTCTTATGCTGATTTCATCACGGCTTTGAACTTTCCAATTGTGCCGAAGCATATCTTAGAAAACACTGAACCGCAAAACCTAGTTGAAAATAGTTTTTCAACTGCACCAGTTACGTCTGGCGCCTTTAGTTTTAATGCCGTGCAATCTAGTGGTAGCACGGAAGAAAAAGTCTTTTATCTATCTGCTAATCCTTACTATTATAAGGGCAGACCATTGTTAAATAGTTTTGCCGTACATACTTACGGCACGAAAGATGAGATTATCCAAGCTGTAAATAGCG
Organism: Candidatus Saccharimonadota bacterium; assembly: GCA_017515205.1. Classification (GTDB taxonomy): domain Bacteria; phylum Patescibacteriota; class Saccharimonadia; order Saccharimonadales; family Saccharimonadaceae; genus Nanosyncoccus. The sequence goes on along the minus strand of JAFWHN010000001.1, from coordinate 77,623 downwards.
GTTCAGTAACAGCCACGGCGGAATTATCTGGCAAAGAGACTGAGCAAGTCAAAGCTAGCAATTTTATTATGAAGAACTCTAGTTTGAATTACGGGGCATTTATCTTTTTCAATATGTCTAGTGTGACAACTAAAAACTTGGAGTTACGTTCTGCTATTAGACAGGGAATTAACATAGATAAAATTCGTGCTGCAGCTCCCGAAACTCAGGCTCTTGATTATCCACTTTTAAAATCGCAAATCAAACTATCAAGATATCCAGAACTACCTGAGCGCAATGTTGAAGCTGCTAAAAATAAAATCAAGGAGCTATCGCCAGATTCAAAACTGAAAATAAATCTCGTAACGGTAAATTCCGGTTATTTGCCACAAGTTTCGGAGGTTTTGAAAGAAGAATTGGAGAATCTGGGATGCGAAGTTGATCTTACGACTTATGAAGAAAATCAAGAGTTTATTAGCAATGTTATAGCGAAACGTAGTTATGACATTTTGGTTTATGACATTGAGCTTGGCACCGATCCAGATCTTTTGCCTTATTTCCATTCTTCACAGGCAAGCAGCACAGGACTAAATTTATCGAATTATCGTAATTTGATGGTCGATGATTTGATCCTAGGAGCAAGGGACGCTTTAGATGATGATTTAAGAGCGAAAAAATATGAAACTTTGTTGGATTATTGGGTAGCTAGTGTGCCTGCTATTGGTTTATACCAACCAAATTTGACCTACTATTACAACAAGAACGTGCGAACTTTTGGTAATAATATGAGGCTAGTTACGGCAATTGATCGTTTTTCGGACATCGACATGTGGGCTGTGTCTAAAACTGCGAAAAATAAAACCCCATAAGTGAATTTTATGCTATAATAATAGTATTGCGCGCGTGGTGGAATTGGTAGACACGCTACCTTGAGGTGGTAGTGGCCACAATCACGGCTGTGCTGGTTCAAGTCCAGTCGCGCGCACCATGCGTTTTTACGCTGTAGTTATTGAAAAACTAAGGAGGTAAATGAAGAACAAGTGCGCTCTATTAATAGCTTTGCTTTCGATGTTAGTATTTGGCACTAGCCTAGTTAATCTAACTTATGCAGAAGAAGAGAAATCAGGCAATACAGAAGAAGAACAATCCGAAGAGAGTTTTGGCACTAGCATTAGTATCTCTCCGGTTAGTGATGTAATTCAGCTTTCATCATCTTCAGTTTACGAAAATTCTTTTGAAGTTAAAAATGATGGCAAAAAAGAGATTGATATAGAAGTTTACGCTGCGCCATACTCGTATGTTTTTTCTGAAGATACTAACGCTTACCAACTCGGTTTTAGCCATGAAAACAATTTCACTCAAATTACGCGATGGATTTCATTTAAAGATGCTAGCGGAAAGTGGGTAGAAAAGCCTGTTTTTAAAGTTAAGGCTAATGGAAAAGTCGAAGTACATTACCGCGTTTCTACGCCAAAAAGCATTCCAGCGGGTGGTCAATACGCAGTGCTATTTGCACACGCTTTAACCCCTACGACTGATGCTAACGGTATTAAAACTGAGGCTAGTCCTGGGTTAATAGTTTTCGGACGTTCTACAGAAGGAGAGGTGAATATTTCAGTTGAAGTTTCTGATTTAAAAATTGAACAAAATGTATTGGATGGCGAAGCAAGACGCGACAATATTTTTGCTTCAGCTAAGGTAAAAAACGATGGGAACGTAGATTTTAGCGCTATAGGTGTATTGAAAGTGGATCCTATTATTGGTGGCGGTAGCTATGAAACTGAAAATGGTGGAGTGCATATCTCGGTAATTCCGGAAACTGAATTGGTTCTTTCTGATGAGTGGGAAGAAACGCCTAGTTTTGGTATTTATAGAGCAACTTGGACCGTGAAAGCAGGTGGTGAAGACCCTCAAATTGTGGAAAAGTTAATATTTATAAATCCTTTACCTCTGATACTTATAACCATAATCCTATTGACAATCATTATAACTTGGGTTATAATCACCGTCAGGAAGCGTAAAGAACGTCGTTCTAGGTTAAGTGCGTGATTAACCTGGTGAAGTTATTCTTTACAAAACCAAAACGAAAAATAAATATAAAAGAGAGTGCAGAGTATGAAAAAAACACAAAAGAAGGTCTTAGGATTGCTTGGGCTATTTTTGGTGGTAGCAGTTACGGCTTTTGCAGCATCCATGCCGGGGCCAGAAGCGCTAGCTGCATCAAGCGTAACCGATACGGTTATAATTCGAGTGGTAGGAGAAACACCAAATGTAGAAATCACCGGCAACCTAAAAAAAGAAAAGACGATTGTCAACCCAAAACAGGATATCGCAATCAATTACGAGAATGTTGAATATCTCGTAGTAACTGCAAAATACACGGATAAAAACGGGACAAAACACACTGTCACCTTGGTTGACCAGCCAACATCTAGCCAACCGGGAACTATACCGCTTAATTTGAATTTCTCTATAGGTGAATTTGGTTATGGTGATTATGTTTTGACTGTAAAAGGAACAGGCCGTGATGGAGTAAGTGATGAAGCGAGTATTAAATTCTCTTACGTGCCAGTGGTTGCTGAAGTAGTAGATGATGAAAAAACTGGCGAACCGTCCATCGTATTAGATTATGAGCCTGATGACGGTACACCAGAAGGAGACGGTAAAGTTTCTACGATTAAGATTAATATTTTTGACGCAAGTGGAAAATTAGTAAAACCATCGCCAATCATGGTGAAAGCACCGACCAAAACTGTCGATTTAGATTTTTCTAAATATGGGCTTGCCGCTGGTAAATATAAAATTGAAGTAACAGCCTATGATCGTCACGGCAATGAGCTCTATCAAATGATGTCGCTTTATTATAATTATAGTACTATACCGGTGCCAGACACTGGTGGTGACGACAACAAAAACACTGGTTCACCAGATACTGGTGGATTGTTCCATGGTTTAAATATCTCTAGGTCTGATTATCTTTTAACTGGCTTAATTACTTTTCTGATAGTCGGTGTTAGTGGCGCAGTCTTTATTATTAAAAGAGGCCAAAAGAGCAAGAAACGTTAGATAGTCGTTAATCAATTTTTCGTGATCTGCACAATTAATTTGGGCGCTTATACTGCGAGGGCGCCCAAATTTTGACTTAACTTTTTGACAAAAAAATAAACCGCCCTTAAAACGGTTTATTTTTGTTGAACCAATTACTCAGTTACACCAAGCTCTAAGCGCTTAAATTGACGCACGGTGATATTCTCACCAGTTTTAGCAATTGCTTCCTTGATAAATTGATCTACGGTTTTAGTATCATCAAGAATATAAGGTTGGCTCATCAAAACTTTATCAGCAAAGGCTTTTTTCAATTGGCCTTCAATAATTTTATCTTTCATATTGGCTGGGCCTTTGAAGTTTTCTTCTAGCTCTTTGACTTTTTTCGCTCGATCTGCTTCCGGGATGTCTGCTTCGGAAACATAGAGTGGATTCATTGATGCAATTTGCATTGCAAGTTGGTGAGCTAAAGTTTTAAACTCGTCAGTTTTAGCCACAAAACTAGTTTCACAGTTAACTTCTACGATTGCGCCTAGACGACCATCGTGAATATATGACTCAATTAAACCTTCGCGAGTTTCGCGATCACCGCGTTTTTCAGCCTTGGTAAGACCTTTTTTACGCATTGCTTCTAAAGCTTTATCAAAATCACCTTTTGCTTCGACTAATGCCTTTTTTGCATCGGTTAAACCGGCACCAGAGAGTTCCTTTAATTTTTTAATTTGTTCAATTGTGACTTCTGCCATTTTTGCCTCCTAATTATTATTTTTTACCTTCTTTGATTGCTTCAGCAAAGTAGCTAAGCATTAACTTAGTCGCTTTGAGAGAATCATCGTTGCATGGAATTACGTAATCAATATTGGTTGGATCTACATTAGTATCAACTAATGCAAAGACTGGAATATTAAGGGCGTTAGCCTCTTTAACAGCATTCTTATCTTCTTTTGCGTCTACCACGATGACGGCTGCTGGTTGTTCATTCATTTCTTTGATACCACCATAGCGCTCGTTCAAAAGGTCGATTTCTTCCTGAAATCTTTGAACTTCCAATTTAGAATAACGGCTTTCGATTTCGCCAGAAGCCATTTTACGTTCCAAATCTTTCAACTTTTTGATTTGACGATTAACGGTCTCAACGTTGGTAAGTGCACCACCAATCCAACGCACTGTGACGTATGGCATTTCAACTGATTCTGCGGTTTCTTTGACGGCGTCTTTGATTTGTTTTTTGGTACCGACGAAAAGTATCTTTTTGCCATTTTTAACGATTTCGGTAATTTTTGGCAAAGCCGTTTCTAAACCTTCGACGGTTTTTTCTAGGTTTATAATATGTGCACCCTGACGCTTGCTATGAATATAGGGAGCCATCTTTGGATGCCAACGGCTGGTTTTGTGCCCAAAGTGAGCACCACTCTCGAGGAGAGCCTTCATATCGACATTTACTGCCATATGGATTTCCTTTCTCACTGCTTTTGGGCCCGAACCATTTGGCCAGGAAATCTCCCAAAAACTGTTTCATTAAATTAATAATGGGTTAATTATAACACAGATTAAGAAAGGATGCAACAACCAAAACTCCTATGCTTGCGAGTAAGGCGGACTTTAGTATAATAGAGTACAGATAGTTATCTAGTAGTACGTTAAAAGGAGGTGTGAAAATGGAAGATGAAGCCACGATGAATAAGGATAATACAACGGCAAATAGTAGCACCCAAGAAAACGGTGATGAGAACACCGAAGCAAATGGCAACGACGCTGAAGCAGCTGAAGGCGGCTATCCGTATCAAGTCGAGAGTTCTGTCTCAACCCTTCTGAATAGCGACTTTCGAGATTTTCGTAATATGTGCGAACTAGACGAAAGGTATTTACACCTGAATGGTGAGATACAAGCAATTTATGAAAGTGAGAGATACTATCCAAATGGCCCATTGACTGCAGGAGAGATGGCAGATTTCATCATAGATATAAACGCTTATGATAGAAATATTAAAGAGCAAGAAAAACGTGACCCTATTTGGCTATTTATTGACTGTGTAGGTGGAGATGTATCTGAAGGCTTTAGATTAATTTCGGCGATAGAGCTGAGCAAAACTCCGGTCTATACCGTTAATATGGGGCAATGCAGTTCGATGGCATTTTTAATATGTATCGCTGGGCATAAACGTTTTTCCTTACCTTATTCTACATTTCTGATGCACGATGGTTTTATGTATGCGGACGGATCAACTGATAAAGTTATTGATCAGGTAGAGTTTGAAGATCGTCAAAGAAAACATCTGATCAAGCCGTTCATATTAAAGCACAGCAAAATGACTAGCCGAAAATATAATATGATTGAAGGAAAGGATTTTTGCATGACAGCTAATGACGCGTTGAAGTATGGTTTTATTGACGAAATCGTAAATGACATTGACGTACTTAGATAATTATTATCTGGCGGGAATTAAACCCGCCTTTTTCTTTACAATTTTTAATTTCTCTGATATAATAGGAACAATTATGAGTAAAAAAGAGTTACATCCTAAAGATTATCGTGAGGTCGTTTTTCTAGATGAAGCGGCTGGCTTTTCGTTTTTGACTAAATCCACAGCGAAAAGTAAAGAAACTATTAAATGGCAAGATGGCAAGGAATATCCTCTAGTGAAGGTGCAGATTTCTTCGGCAAGTCATCCTTTCTTCACGGGCGAAGAAAAGATTATCGATACCGAAGGTCGTGTTGATCGCTTTAAGGCGCGGGCCGAAAAGGCTAAGAAATTGCGTGAAGCACTAGAAAATAAAGCCAAGAAAGCTGCCAAAGAAGCTGAGAAAAAGGCCAAAGCAAAAGATAAAATTGAAGCGGAAGTGAAAGAATAGAAAGTTCGGCGGGAGCCGAGCTTTTTTGATTGTATGCTATAATTAAAAGGTAATAAAGGAGCATTTATGTTTGACACAAACGAAGATCGGAAGAAAATGACAGGGGCTTTGGAACGGTTTGAAGGTGAAATGAAAAAAGTGCGCACGGGGCGAGCACATCCAGATATGCTTTCTGGAATCAAAGTTGAGATGTATGGACAATTTATGCCGCTAAATCAGGTCGCAAATGTAACGGCAGCAGATGCTACTCTGCTAGTAATTACGCCGTTTGATCCGTCCGGGATTCAGGCAATTGTGGCGGCAGTAAGAGCAGATCAATCATTAGGCTTAAATCCAGCTGATGATGGCAGAGTGATTAGAGTGCCAATTCCACCACTTACGGAAGATAGACGCAAAGAAATCGTCAAAAATGCTGCGGCCAAAGTTGAAGAGGCTAAAGTCGCAATAAGAAATATTCGTGAAGACGCTAGAAAGGCGATAAAGAACGCAACCGAAATGGGCGAGGACGTCAAAAAGCGAGCTGAAAAAGAAATTGATGATCTTACTAAGGAATTCAGCGATAAAGTTGATGCCGAGTTTAAAGCTAAATCGGAAGAGATAATGAAATTATGATTACACATCTTGGAGTTATTGCCGACGGCAACCGACGCTGGGCGAAAGAACATGGTTTACCGTCAATTGAAGGGCACAAAAAGGGTTTAGATGCGATTGAAAAAATAGTAGATGCTGCTAGACGAGTTGGTATCAAATATGTAACGTTTTACGTTTTTAGTACCGAAAATTGGGGTAGAAGCCAGGCAGAAGTTTCGTATATTATGAAACTAGCGGAAACTAAAATTCTAAGTTACGCAAAAAAGATGGTCGAAAAAAATGGGCGAATGGTAATCTTAGGTTCTAAGGAACATGTTAACCCGAAACTATTAGAAGCAATTGAAGAAGCCGAACGAATCACTGCGGAAGGTAAAGATATTACTGTGGGCTTTTGTTTTAATTATGGTGGTGAACAAGAAATTGTAGATGCAGCGAAGGCGGCTGCAGAGAAAGGTGAAATATCTAAAGAGTCAATTCGCCAGAATTTGTACCATCCGGAAATACCAGATATTGATATGGTAGTAAGGACTTCAGGCGAAGAGAGAATTTCAGGATTTATGTTGTGGCGAGCTTCTTATGCAGAGTTTATGTTTATTAAGAAATACTTCCCAGATATGGAAGCAGCTGATGTTGAAACTATTGTAAAAGAATACGAAAAGCGCAATCGGCGCTTTGGAAAGTGATATAATAATTCTTATGGATATCTTTGTTGGCATAGTCGTCGGACTGTTCGTGCTGATGTTTTTGGTGACTGCACACGAATTTGGCCATTTTCTGATGGCGCGAAAAAACGGGGTAAGGGTACTAGAATTTGGCATTTGCTTCCCGCCTAGAGCCATTGCTTGGATTAAAGATCCAAAAACTAATAAGTGGCGCAGATATAGACGGTCAGAGTGGAAAAAAGATAAAATCACTAAGGCAGTAATTTCGAAAGGCGATGATTCTGGTGAGCTAGCTGGACGAGGAATGATTTTTAGTTTGAACTGGTTGCCGATTGGCGGCTTTTGCCAAATGGATGGCGAGTCAGCGGCCGATACTAGGGAAGGCACCTTTGGCAAGGCAAGTTACTGGTCTAAGACAAAAATCTTGTTTGGTGGGGTAATGATGAATTGGCTAGTGGCCTTTATCATACTAACTATTTTGGCTTGGACAGGAATGCCAGAGTTTCTCGATAATCAATTCACCGTAGAAGCGGATACGAGGATTGATCAAACTCCTGTAAAAATTACGTCTGTAGCGGAAGATTCTCCGGCGGAACAGGCAGGGCTGAAAGCAGATGACTATATTCTAGCAATTAACGGCGTCGAAGTATGGAAGACAGATGAGATAACCGAGCTAAATAAAGCTAATGCGGGTAAGGAAGTTACTTACACAATTAGTCGTGAAGAATGGCATGATGATGCTATAGAATGCGTAGATCCGCCTTGCCCAACTTTTTCAGAGTTAAAAACAGTCACTAAAGAATTGACAGCAACTTTGAACCCAGCCGATTCAGAGTATTTACTGGGCGTAACGATGTCGAGCGAACAAGCAATGTCGTATTCTACTTGGTCGGCTCCGATTGTGGGTGCTGGAATTACTTTACAAGTGACTGGCGAAACTTTTAAAGGCGTAGGAACGATGCTGTGGAACTTGATTAGTGGCATTGGCTCGCAGCTAAGCTTTGATGCTGATGTCAGGGAAACTGGCAAGGAAGCAATTTCTAACGCGGGCGATTCCGTGTCAGGTCCTATTGGAATTATCGGCGTATTATTCCCAGCTTTTACTGCTTCAGGACCAGCTAATTTGGCCTTTCTCGCCGCGGTAATTTCAATTTCACTAGCTTGTATGAACGTTTTGCCAATTCCAGCACTTGATGGAGGCCGTTGGGTGTTAATTACTATCTTTAAGCTACGCAAGAAAAAGCTAACTAGAGAAATTGAAGAAAAAATTGTATCGAGAGCATTTATTGTACTGCTTGCATTAATCTTTATTGTGACAATTCTAGATATCGTAAGGATTGTGCGGTGAAAAAGACAAAACATTCTGACTATAAAAGCATATTGAAAAGCTTAGGCATGGCTTTTTTGATGATGCTGTTTGTTCTGATTGCAGTTTTTGCATCACAAATCGTAATTGCAAGGATAATGGTATTGTTGCTAGGAGAAAAAGTTAATCAGCCAGTCCCTTTAACTATCGTGTCTGCATTGTCTTATGCTCTAGCAATTATTATTATAATTTGGCTCCCGTCAGTTATTAAAGCAAAACTGCAAAAGAAACCTTTTCCAAAAAAAATGATTGACAAGACTGAGCTCGGGCTACGCGGATTTTTGTCGTGGACTGATATTGGTCTAGCTTTGGTGGGATTTATAGCATATTTTATTCTGGCTTCAATTCTGACTTCACTCTTTACTCAGCTTTTGCCATGGTTTGACGCAGAGGAGACCCAAGAAATAGGCTATAGTGTTTATGCTGGCGGTATAGATAAGCTTGTTGCCTTTTTTAGCTTAGTGATTGTGGCGCCAATTGCAGAAGAGATTATTTTCAGAGGATGGCTTTATGGTAAAATGAGGGCCAAACTGTCAAAAACTATGTCCAATATTTGGTCAGTTATTATTTCTGTATTCCTGGTCTCCTTGACTTTTGGATTTATGCATTTGCAGTGGAATGTTGGCGTAAACGTGTTTGCCATGTCTGTGATTCTTTGCTTGATGCGCGAAGTAACTGGCACTATTTATGTAGATATTTTGATGCATATGATTAAAAATGGTTTAGCTTTTTATTTATTGTTTGTACTTGGGGTGGGGTAAATATTGACTTAAAAAAAGTTTTCGTGTAAACTAGACATAGTCTAAAAGTTGGAGTCTAAAATGATTAAAAAAAGTGTGAGCCTTACCGCTGAAGGTAAGAAGGAATTAGAAAAAGAATTGGATGAATTAATTAAAAACCGCCCAGCAATTTCAGAACGGATTGCTACTGCACGTTCTTTCGGTGATTTATCGGAAAACGAAGAGTATAGCGCTGCTAGAAATGAGCAAAAAGTTGCTGAGGGTAGAATTTTAGAGATTCAAGAGATTTTGAAAAATGTCAAAATAATTCGCGGTGGTAGTAAAAGTAAAGTTGACCTTGGTGCAACCGTTTCTTTAGATATGGGTGGACGTAAAGTAGAATATACTGTAGTAGGCCCAACTGAAGCAAATCCCTTAGAAGGAAAAATTTCTAACGAATCGCCAATCGGAAAAGCCCTTTTAGGGCACAAGGCTGGCGAAACATTTGAGTTCAACGACAAAAAAATAAAGATTTTAGACATAAAATAAAACCTTCTCGCGTTTACCGAGGTGAAAAGTTTTTGTTTTATGTTATAATAACTTTATGTTACTTGAAGATTATCGCAACGAAAGATTAAGAAAGCTAAGTGAACTCCGTGATAAGGGCATCGAACCGTATCCGTCTAAGTCAGAACGCAATACGAAGATTTCTGACGTAGTAGATCATTTTGATGAAAAGAAGGGCCAAGAGGTTGTGGTAGCTGGACGTATTGTGGCGATTCGATCGTTTGGCAAGCTAGTTTTCATTAAACTGCGGGATTATTCAGGCGAGGTTCAGATTTTTATGAAGGCGGCTGATGAAGCATCAGAAGGATTGCTTGGCGCTAAAGATGTAAGACTTTTGGACCTTGGTGATTTTATTGAGGCAAAAGGAACTGTAGATAAATCACAAACTGGTGAAATTTCGGTATTTGCTGATTTTGTGAAGCTTTTAACTAAATCTCTAAGACCTTTGCCAGAAAAGTTTGAAAACAAGGAAGAGCGTTACCGTAGACGCTATGTCGATATGAATGTGAACCCAGAGGTACGCGAGAGGTTGGTGCGTCGATCCAAATTCTGGCAAGCCACAAGAGATTTTATGAATCAGCACGGATTCATTGAAGTAAATATCCCGGTGCTAGAGCATACTACGGGTGGAGCGGATGCCACGCCATTTGTGACGCATATGAATGCACTAGATGAAGACTTTTATCTACGCATTTCACACGAGTTGCCTTTGAAGCGTTTGCTGGGTGGCGGCTTTGAAAAAGTCTATGACATTGGGCCGAGATTTAGAAATGAAGGCGTAGATGATGAACATTTGCCAGAACATATTGCGTTTGAGTCGTATGCAGCTTATGAAAACTATGAAGACGGCATGAAACTCTATGAAGAAATGATTAAATATGTAGCGCGTGAAACTTGGGGCACGTTGAAATTCAGAGTTAATGGATTTGACATTGATTTAGACTGTGAATGGCCTCGAATCAAATATGCAGATTTGCTACGCGAAAAATTTGATGTAGATGTGTTTGATCCTAATCGTGAACAATTAATTCAGATTTTGCTTGATAACTGGTATGCAAAGGATTTGTCGCGCGATGATTTCAAACGTAAACTCGAAAACACCAGTACGCCACATCTGATTGATGATGTATGGAAACTAATCCGCAAAACTTCAGCGGGGCCGTATTGGCTAATCGAAGAACCACTGTCTTTGTCGCCATTAGCAAAGAAATCCGTGGAGAACCCATTAGTAACGGAAAGATTTCACCCAATTATCGCCGGTACGGAAATGGGAAATGGTTTCTCGGAATTAAATGATCCGCTAGATCAATTAGCTCGCTTCAAGGAGCAGCAAGCCGCGCGCGATGCAGGTGACGAGGAAGCTCAGATGCTAGATATGGATTTTGTCGAAATGCTAGAATATGGTATGCCACCAGCTTGTGGTTGGGGCAATTCAGAACGTAACTTCTGGCTGCTTGAAGGCGTGCCAGGCAGGGAAGCAGTGCCATTCCCAACCATGAAATCAAAAGAAGATTAGAATTCGATAGTTTTGGTATGTGATTTAGCGCCGTGGGTAATTTTGATGGTGGTTTTGGGAATTTTGAAATGTTTAGACAAAAGTTTAATCAGTGCATCATTGGCTTCGCCATCATGGGGTTTGGCACGCAAATAGACAATCAATTCGTTTGGGCTTGATTCAACAATCTTCTCTTGGCTAGAGCCCGGCTTTACGGTAATAGTATATTTCATACATATATTATATAATAAGAAGGATGGCTAAATTCAAGTTGGTATCAAAGTACAAGCCGACCGGCGACCAGCCCGCTGCGATTAAACAGCTCGTAGACGGGATTAATCGTGGTGTGCACGAGCAAACGCTCCTTGGGGTGACAGGTTCTGGCAAGACTTTTACCATGGCGAACATTATTGAAAAAACTCAGCGACCAACGCTAGTCCTAGCACATAATAAAACACTAGCCGCACAATTATATTCCGAGTTCCGCGATTTCTTTCCAGAAAATGAAGTCCATTATTTTGTAAGTTATTTTGATTATTATCAACCAGAAGCTTATATTGCCTCGACCGATACATATATCGAAAAAGATTCAGCAATCAATGACGAAATCGACCGACTGCGGCACGGCACCACGGAGGCTCTGCTCACAAGGCGAGATTGCATCGTAGTCGCATCGGTGTCATGCATCTATGGCATCGGTTCGCCGGAGCACTATACTGAGATGTCGCTACCGATCTGGAAAATTGATGGTAAGTGGGTTTGCGACAATACCTCCTCGGACACGCGTCCGGCCGGCCCGTCGCCACGGGCGGCCAGCGCTAATTCTCGCGTTGCCGCACTCCGAAATGCCCTCGAAGGTAATATCGCAAACCCCCTGGCCTCAAACTCCCAACTGTCTCAACTCGAGTTTATCCGGCGGCTAGTGGATATGCAGTACCACCGGAACGATATTGCGTTCGAACGCGGTAACTTCCGCGTGATGGGTGATACTATTGACCTATTCCCGGCCAACGGTGAGTTTGCCTATCGATTTGAATTTGGATTTGATACTTTAGAAGACGTCAAAATTGTCGATCCTTTGACATTAGAAGTGCGAGAAAAACCAGATCATATTCACATTTTCCCAAATACGCACTATGCGACGCCAATGAATCAGCTAGAAAAAGCCCTGATTACGATTCGAGCAGAGTATGAAGAACGTTTGAAATATTTTGAAAGTCACGATAAATTTTTGGAAGCACAAAGACTATCCCAGCGCACTAAGTATGATCTTGAAATGCTCAAGGAAACTGGTTTTGTGAAGGGAATTGAGAATTATTCGCGTCACCTAGAAGGACGCAAGCCTGGAGAGCCCCCATTTACGCTACTCGATTTCTTCCCGAAAGACTTTTTATTGATTGTAGATGAGTCGCATATGACTTTGCCACAAGTGAGAGGTATGTATAACGGCGACCATGCACGCAAAGAAACTCTAGTGGAATATGGCTTTAGATTGCCATCGGCGCTAGATAACAGGCCTTTAACGTACGGTGAATTCCAAAAACATATTAATCAGGCAGTCTACGTATCAGCTACGCCAGGTGAGTACGAATTAGAAGTTTCACCAAAACCAGCTGAGCAAGTAATTCGTCCAACTGGCCTACTTGATCCGGAAATTGAAGTACGTGGAAGCGAGGGGCAAATTGACGATCTAATGGAAGAGATTGATAAGCGCATCGCGAAGGGTCAAAGGACTTTGATTACGACTCTAACTAAGCGGATGGCGGAAGATTTAACTGATCACTTAAAGGATCGTGGCGTAAAGACGGCTTATATTCATTCTGATGTGGACACTTTGGAGCGTGGCGATATTATCCGAGATTTAAGATCAGGAGTGTATGATGTGCTAGTTGGAATTAACTTACTGCGCGAAGGACTGGATTTACCAGAAGTATCGCTCGTAGCGATACTAGATGCAGATAAAGAAGGGTTCTTACGTTCCGAATCGGCTTTGATCCAGACGATCGGGCGGGCTGCCCGGCACGAGGAAGGCAAAGTTATTATGTACGCCGATTTTATTACGGAAAGTATGGAAAAGGCAATTACTGAGACCAATCGCCGGCGTGAAATACAAAAAGAATATAATGCAAAACATCATATTACGCCACATTCAATTCAAAAGGAAGTTTCGAAAGGTTTACGCGCTATTATTCCAGAGAAAGAAAAGGAAAGTAAACTTGACGTTAAACGTATTCCAAAGGATGAACTGCCGGCGCTGATCAAACAGTTGTCGTCTGAGATGCAGCTAGCAGCAGCAAATTTGGAATTTGAAAAAGCCGCAGCGTTACGTGATGAAATTGCACGAATTAAAGATTTTATAGAAGGAAAAACCAAAAAATAAGTTTGTTCAAACTTGTTTTATAATGTGCTTGCGGTATAATAATAGATATGGGCGCGGTGGGCATTGCTGAGATTGAAAAGATTGAAAAGCGCATTAGATTATGCGATTACCTTTCGGTAGCTCAACTTTTTCTAAAAAATAACTTTTTGTTAGAAAGAGAACTAAGCTTTGATGATATTAAACCAAGGTTACTTGGCCACTGGGGAACTTGCCATGGTATCAACGTGGCATACGCTAATTTAAAAAGCGTTTATAGTGAAGATCCAAATTATAGTTTTGTGCTAGGTCCTGGCCACGGATTTCCGGCATTAAATGCTAATTTATGGTTAGATCATAAACTTGAGAAAGTTGATTCAAAAGCTACAGTAGACTTAGCGGGTTTAGAATATCTTTGCAAAGAGTTTTCATGGCCAGATGGATTTCCGAGCCATGCCAGTCCGTTTACTCCTGGCATCATTACTGAAGGTGGCGAACTGGGGTATGCCCTCGCAAATGCTTATGGACTTTCTTTGGGCCATCCCGAAAAGACTATAGCGGTTTTAATCGGCGACGGGGAACTAGAAACTGCTACGGCACTAGATTCATTAAACTTGCACAATCTATTTGACAGTGCCAAAAATGGTAAAATAATACCATTTTTGCATTTAAATGGCTATAAGATTTCGGCGCCTTCTATTTATGCGCGTAAATCAGAACGTGAAATCAATGAGCTGATTCGTGGTTTTGGTTTTACGCCAAGATGGATTCAAGGTGATGACACAGAAGATTTTCAAACGGCTTTGAGAGAGGAAACCGCCGCTCCGTTTTATATCATGCAAACAGAGAAGGGTGAGGGCGGGCCGAACGCTCATCACGAAGCGCACCAAATTCCTTTGAAGAACCCAAAGACCGATGGGGAAGAATTAAAGACTTTGGCAGAATGGTTAGAAAGTTACCAGCCAAGAGAATTATTCCAAGATGTTTTTCAAGCCGCCACTACATTGAATTATGATTCTGGAGAGCAAATATGATTGATCAAGTATTGAATCCTGGCACCGAGAAATATTCACCAGCGAAGAAAATTGGCGAACTTTTGACTGCAGAATTTAAAAAGGATCCTAATTTTTACTTTTTCTCACCAGATGAGACTACTTCAAATAAATTTGATCAGATGTTCGAAGTGGAAAAACGAGCTTGGGGCAGTTTAAAGACGGAGCCGTGGGATTTGCCAGAAGCTCCAGATGGTAGAATTGTCGAGATGCTGTCCGAAAATGTGTTGTTTTCGGTAATGACAGGGCATTTGATGAACGGTGAGAGAGCCATGATGGGGAGTTATGAAGCATTCTTTCCGATTGTTACAGCACAATTGTTGCAACAAATTAAGTTTATTAAACAATCACAAAGCGTACCTTGGCGGCAGCCAGTGCCAGCGGTTAATTTGCTAGCGACTTCTACTTGTTGGCGACAAGATCATAATGGCTTTACCCATCAATCGCCAGCTTTAATTTCGCAGTTATTAAGCGTTCCGTCAAACCTAGCTAATTGTATTTTTCCGATTGATGATGTGGCGGCAGAGGAAGCATATCATTTTATGATTAATTCTGAGAATGTTGTAAATCTTACAACATTTGATAAAAACGATCGGCCGCGTTACATTGATTCACATCATGCAAAATTCCAGTTTGACAATGGAGGAGCTTCAGTTTTTCAATTTATTTCAGATAGAGAACCTGATTTAGTTTTTGCGGCAGCTGGAGATATTGTTTCGCATGAAGCAATTGAAGCAATTAAAATTTTGAAGAATGATTTACCTGGTATTAGAATACGTTTTGTTGGCATTAATGCTTTGTCATATCGCGCAATTGGCACTATCAACAATAAGTTGTCAAAAGAGAAATTTTCTGATATGTTTACAAATGATAAGCCAATTATTGCTAGTTTCCATGGTTATCCAGAAACCTTGGAAAATATTTTAGAAAACTATACTAGTAGAGGGAGATTGCGCGTACATGGGTTCAATGAAGAAGGTTCCACCACTACGCCATTTGAAATGTTGCGTCGTAATGTTGCCTCACGCTATGATTTAGCAATTGATGTAGCCAAACTTAAAAAACGCTTAGATTTAGTAGCAAAATATGAGGCTGTTCTAGAGCAAAATCATTTACATGCTGTTAAATATGGTCTAGATTTGGTATAATAGCTGTGCTATGGACGCATTGCTTATATCAACTCACCTTTTACTTTTATTGGAGACTACTTTCATCGCTCTTAAAAAATTTAAGCCAGTTAAAAGTGGCAATCGAAAAATTTATGTTGACACTTCAGTAATTATTGACGGTCGTATTCTGAATATTGCGCGCACTGGTTTTATCGATGGAGATTTAATTATACTAAAAAGTGTGCTGACAGAGTTGCAGCTTTTAGCCGATGGCAAGGATAACGAGAAGCGCAACCGTGCACGCATCGGGCTAAATAATGTCTCGGAATTAGAACGTGTGATAGAAGTTAATACTGATATTGTTGACGATGGTACAGAACGAAAAAAGGTTGATGAACAGTTACTTAAGTACGCAAAAGTAAACAAGGGCACGATAATGACTCTTGATTACAATTTAATTAAGGTAGCTGAGGCAGAAAAAATTGATACTCTTAACATTAATGATTTAGCTTTAGCCGTAAAAACTGAACATTTGCCAGGTACTAAAACAAAACTCAGAATCACGGAAAAAGGTTCTAATCGTGGTCAAGGTGTGGGGCATTTATCAGATGGTACTATGGTCGTAGTTGAGCATGCATCAAGAAAGATTGGTAAAGAAATAACTGTAGAGTTTGAAAGACTACACGAAACTTCATCTGGCAAAATGATTTTTGCTAAGATTTTACGAGGTTAATTACTGTTTATCTTTTTTAGCGTTATCGTCTACGGTAGATTTAGAATCAGTTTCAGGTTCTGGCTGTTTGCAACTTGCAGCTTGAAGTTTTATTTCGCCTGAAGCTACGTAGCCAGCGGCATCGGTGACATCCAGGCGAGCTGAAGTCTCGTCACCGGTCAACGTGTAGATTGGCCCACCGTTAAGCGAGACGCCGCCCTTTTCTACGCCATTAATGTAAATGGTCGCGCCAGTCAAATCACTAGAACCTCTGCTAATATTTGCATAAATCTTACAGCCAGTAGTTGAGAGTGATAATTGTGGCGGAGTATAGTCACAAGTATCATTTTTATCACGGTTATATGGCTCTGGTACACTGTAGACACTGTTACCAGTCATTGGGTCAATCGTCTTAGTAACTTCTACTTCAATCTTATAGTTTTCTGGCGTACAATCTGAAGCTAGCAGATGATTATAGCGGTTAAAGGTCAACTTTTCTTTCATCACACCAGAGTTCTTGGTGGCATTGAACCAGCTTGGCCAAATATCACTTTTACCATTGATGGTAAGGTTTTTAATTCCTTCAGGTCTGACTGGTTTATCTCCAGATTTCCAACGACCGTCTGGCTCGTAAACTTCTTTGTGAATACGGCTCATGTACTCAGCGATGGTATAACGAGCAATATCGTGGGTGTTCGAAGAAACGCCACGACCATCGTGATTACCGTTCCAAACGAAGGTAGAAACAACGGTAGAATAGCTTTCCATCACAGAATCCTTAGTTTCGTTAGCGTTAGAAGTGGTCGTAGTACCAGTTTTAGTGGCAGTCCAGACGCCTGGAATTACGTAACCGGCGCTCTGTGAGCCACCTGGAGCGTAAATACCGTAGCGTGCACTACCATCAGCTAGAATATCGGAAATCATATAGGCAACTTGCTCATCAACGACCCGTTTAGGCTCAGTATCAGACCATGATTCGACTACTTCGCCGGAAGAATTCTTCATTTCTAGGACGTATGCAATGTCTCGATAAGACCCACCACGTGCAATGGAAGCATAAGCGTTGGCGTGCTCCACCATACGGACACCACAACCAGAGCCAATAGCAATGGAAAGACCATAATTGTCGCGACCTTCACAGTATGACTTATCGCCTAGTTCATGAGCGATTTCGAGAGAATTATCAATACCATTAATATATAGTGCTTTAACCGCAGCAATATTCAAAGAATGGCCAAGTGAGAAACGAATCGAAACATTACCGTAGAAAGAACCAGTAGCATTGGTAAGAGAGCACTTGCCGGTAGAACCAGCACAATATAGACGATTAATGTTTTCATCTTTTAGAATAGAACCTGGGCCATAATTTACACCTTCTCGTTGCATAAAGAGTGGCGAATAGTCTAGAATCGGCTTGATTGAGGAACCTGGTTCAATCAGTGAATCGGTCGTAGCATTAACCTCACCGAAAGAACCGTTAAAGAAATCTACTGAACCGACCATCGCAATTACCTGCGAGGTATCTACGTCGAGTGAAACGAGGGCTAGATCATCACTGCGGTTTTTGTACATATGAGTAGTGCCAGTCTTGACCGCATCTTCGGCAATTCTTTGCGCCCTCAAATCGAGTGTAGTCTTGATGGTCCAACCACCAGCGCGCATAGTTTGAATGCCATATTTTTCCTCAAGAGTCTTTTTAACTTCTAGCACAAAGTGTGGGGCAAGCATGCCGGCATATTGACTAGATTCTGGCTTGATAGTCTCAAGTACAGCTACTTCTTTAGCCTCATTAGCTTCTTTTTCTGTGATATAGCCCATAGTGACCATGTCGTCCAAGACTTTATGCTGGCGTTCGATGAGCATCTCATTACCATAGGTATTATATGGGTTCAGGACTGCTGGATTATTTGGAATAGCAGCGAGTAAAGCCGATTCAGCTAAGGTAAGCTCTTTTGCAGATTTACCAAAATAAGTCTGAGCGGCTGATTCTACGCCGTTACGTCGACCACCATAAGGTGATTGGTTGAGGTACATCGTAAGAATTTGATCCTTGTTATACATTTTTTCTAGTTCGATAGCGAGAATCAATTCCTTGATTTTACGTGTCAAACCACCACGGTTGGCACTAGCAGCTTCATCCGAGAAATAAACTTGTTTGATTAACTGTTGAGTCAGAGTAGAACCACCCTGCACGCCTTGACCGCCTAAAGTAGAGAAGGTCGCGCGCACTAATGCGCCAAAATCCACGCCGGCGTGGTTATAAAAGTTCTTATCCTCAATCGCGACCGTAGCTTGATACATATATTCGGAAATATCTTCTGCATCAACCACCAAACGATAATCTTCGTCACCGGTATCTTGCCACAAAACTTCACCGTTACGATCTAGATAGGTATTAACGGTTTCAGAAATTGACATTTCGTCTAGGCGAATTTCGTCAAGGTCTTTTTTGAAATAAAGGAAGAGCCCACCAATAAAGATGATCAGAATTAGGAAGCTAGCAGCAAAAAACTTGAGGATAGCTTTCTGACCGCGCCAAGAAAACCACCATTTAAAAACACGTTTCGGATGAAGTCTCGCAAAGAAGCGTTTGACCGGCTCCTTGGGGAGCTTAGCCAATTCTTCAGCGTGTCGTCTAGCATCAGCTTCTTTTCTAACCTTGTGCTTATAGCTGAGGCTAGAATAAAGATTCATATTTTTTTTCGCAGTTTTAGATGAGGTTTTTTTGGTTTTCCGACTTTTTAAAAGCTTGGAAGGCAAAATCACCTCGGATTTTTTCTTAACCATGTATATTATTATACACTAAATTCCAAAAAACCATAAAATTTATTTATGTGCTATTATTATATATATGTTGAGATTTCGGTTTCGTTCGGTCGTGGCGCTTGCCAATATAAAGCTGTCGGTAAAGTCAGCGGCGATTGTTTTGGCATCGTCAACTCTGATTTCGGCCCTTTTAGGGCTTTTCCGCGATCGGTTGTTAAACTCTAACTATCTAGGTACGTATCCAACTGGTATTGATGCTTACACGGCGGCTTTTACGATTCCAGATTTTATGTTTTTTATACTAACTTCTGGGGCATTGGCGGTTTCATTTATTCCAGTTTTTAACCAAAGATTGGCTTCTGGCAATAAAAAATCCGCTTGGGAGCTTTCATCTAGCGCGATTAATTTACTCGCAATTTTAACATTGATTGCGAGTGTTTTAATAATGATTTTCGCGGATCCATTGATTAGATATATAGTGAGCCCAGGATTAGACGAGTCTGGGATGGTACTAGCGATTAATATGACGAGGGTGATTGCAATTAACCCATTCCTATTTAGCATTGCTACGGTGGTGACTTCGATACAGCAGGCGGTCGGAAGATTCGTTTTTTATGCATTTGCTCCTGCTATATATAATATTGGCATAATTATCGGCATTACCTGGTTCACTGGTGGTATCAACTTATTTGGAATTCAACTATTTGAAGGCGGCATTATGGGCGTGGCAATTGGCGTGATCCTTGGTGCAGTGATGCAATTAATTGTATCCTTAATTGGTCTATTTGGGCTAGGTATGGACTATGAGTTTAAGATTTACTGGAAGAATCAAGGATTCCGTTCAATTTTGAAACTTTTGCCAGCGAGATCTTTGGACCAGGGAATTGACTACATCAATGGTATCGTCAATACAAACTTATCATCACGTATGGGAGTAGGGGCCGTACGTTCATTTAACCAAGCTTCAGCGCTACATCAAATGCCGATTAATTTAATCGGCGTGGCGATTTCGACCGCCTTTTTCCCAAAATTGACCGAGGAACTTGGTAACGGCGACAAACAGGAATTTAACGAAACTTTTCGACGAGCTTTAAGAACAATTATATGGATTGCTTTACCAGTTTCGATTATTGCATTCTTTGGGCGAGGCTACGTGACAAGCTTTATTTCAAATATCGGCAATAATGATAGTAATGGAACCATTGCTTCGGTACTTGGCACTTTGTGCTTGGCAATTTTTGCACGAAGCGTTTTTCATATTGCTTCAAGAGGTTTTTACGCCTACCAGGATACTAAAACACCTTTCATCGTTTCGATTTTTGCCATCGGCCTTACGATTATTTTATCGGTCTGGTTTTATTCTTTAAGTTGGGGCGTAGATGGGCTTGGTCTGGCGCAATCCTTAGGAGCAATTGTGGAAATCATCATATTGCTTTATATCTTACAAAAACGTTCACATAGTGAGCTTCTGGATAAGGTTTTTTGGCGAGCTTTTGTGAGGATGCTAATCGCTACCGTAGTAACTGGTTGTGTAGCCTTTTCTATGACTAAATTTATCCCATTGATGGCAACTGATACTTCGCTCGTAATCACGATTCCAAAATTCTTAGTGATTTCAGTGATTTCGGTGATAGCATACTTCATGGCAAGTTACTTTCTCGACTTAGAAGAAGCTAAACCGGTGTTTAGCTATATCAAGAAAAAACTCTTCAAAAACGTGAAATAACCAATTTTTCTATGTTATAATTAGGGTATGGACGTAAAATGCGAGGATGTCAGACATTTGGCAAGTTTGTCAGATTTTTCTTTATCTGACCAAGAGACAGAGTCACTAAAAAAAGACTTGCAAGGCATCATAAAATATATTTCTCAATTAGATGAACTAGACACTAAGGATGTAGAGCCTACTTATCAGGTATTTGAAATGGAGAATGTCTGGAGAGACGACGAAATTCTACCACAAGAAGCTAATCGGGAAGCTTTACTCGCATTGACGAAAGAAGAAGAAAATCATCAAATTAAGGTGCCGAAGGTGTTGTAAATGAAAACCGCTAACAAAACTGTTTCTGCTGAAAGATTAGTAAAAGATGCCTTGGAAAAAGCCAAGTTTTTTGCTGATTACCATATTTTTAATTTTTTAAATGAAGAAGGAGCTTTGAAAAAAGCACGCGAAATTGATGCCAAAATCAAAAAAGGCGAAAAAGTTGGGCGCTTGGCGGGTGTGCCATATGCATTAAAGGATAATTTTCTCAGTCCTGAAGGAGAAACAACGGCTTCGGCACATATTTTGCAAGGTTTTAAATCGCCCATCACGGCTACAGCGGTAGCAAAGCTCGAAGCAGAAGGGGCAATTATGATTGGCCGAGCCAATCTAGATGCGTTTGCGCATGGCTCGTCTACTGAAAATTCATATTTTGGCCCAACTTCAAATGCTTTTGATAAAACTAGAGTAGCTGGCGGTTCTTCTGGCGGCTCGGCAGTAGCGGTAGCGCTAGATATCGTGGAGTTTGCAACTGGCACGGATACTGGTGGTTCAATTCGTCAGCCAGCTTCGTTTAACGGTGTTTATGGTTTTAAGCCAACCTTTGGCACTATTTCACGCTATGGTGTAGTGGCGATGGCTTCGTCAACGGATTGCATCGGATTTTTCACTAAAACACCAGAAGATATGGATCTTCTCATGTCTATCACTTCTGGACAAGATTCAAAAGATTTAACGACGTTACCAGATTATTATAATGATAATACGGGCGCAGGATCAGGCGATTCGGGAGCCTCCTCGCTCGCGCCCGTCGTCACGGGGCTCGCTTCGTCGATCGCTCCCGTTGTCGCGAACGCTCCCAAATCGCCTGATTCCTGTGCCCGGATTGGTATTATTAAAGATTTTGATAACGATTCGGTAAATCCGGAAATTCGGCAGGCGCTGAAAAAGAAGTGTGATGACTTGAAGAAAAAGGGACATAAGATTGTGGAGCTTTCGATGCCGAATTTGAAATATGCCTTGGCTGCTTATTATATTATTGTGCCGGCAGAAGTTGCTTCAAATCTCTCACGCTACGATGGTATTCGCTACGGTTTCCGTTCTGATAAGTCGAAAGATTTAGATGCACTATATAATAATACGCGTAATGAAGGATTTATGCCGGAGAACAAGCGCCGTATTATGATTGGCAATTTCGTCTTGTCGTCTGGGTTTTATGATGCATATTTCTTAAAAGCCGCAAAGGCTCGTACGCTGATTATAAAAGAATATGAGGCAGCCTTTAAAAAGTGTGACTTCATCCTCACACCAGTTTCACCTAATCTAGCCTTTAAGATTGGAGAAAAGGTGGACGATCCAGTTTCGATGTATCTAGAAGACGTGATGAGTGTACCATTGAATTTAGCCGGTATTCCTGGACTAACTGTACCAGCAGGAAAGTCTAAAGAGGGGCTTCCAGTTGGGTTACAGCTAATTGGCCCAAGGCGAAGCGATAAAAGTTTGATAGAATTCGCAAAGGAGCTTAGATAATGGATGGTGGTGTAATTACGTTTTTGTTAGCTATTCTAATTGTGGCTGTTTTAGTTTTTTTAGCAATCGTATTAACAGGAAAGCACGGCTACGTTTTTAATAAAGAAGTCTACCAGACGCGATTTTTAGAGATTGAAAATCATCTCAAAAAAGATAACCCTGCGAGTTTTGTGACTACTGTAATTGATAGTGATAAACTGCTAGACAAAGCTTTAATGGAAATGGGTATATCGGGCAAGACGATGGGCGATAGGCTTAAAAAATGTGAAGGGCGCTTCTCGAACATTAATGCAGTATGGCGTGCACATAAACTCCGAAACGCTATCGCACACGAATCTGATCTAGAGATAAGCTATAAACAGGCTTTTAACGCCTTAGCGATTTATAAACAAGCACTAAAAGATTTAGGAGCCATCTAATGAAATACGTTCCAACTATCGGTATCGAATGTCACGTCCAGCTTTCAACTAAGACTAAGCTCTTTTCGGAAGTAGATAATGATGCGCGTGGCAAAGAGCCAAATTCGTGCGTTTCGCCAGTGGATTATGCTTTGCCTGGCATGTTACCACGCCTAAACGGTGAGGCGATAAAATTTGCGATTAGAGCTGGTCGGGCGATGCACTGCGAAATAAACGCTTTTTCACGCTTTGACCGCAAGCATTATTTCTATCCAGATTCACCTAAGGGATATCAAATTACCCAGTTTTATCAACCAATTATTGGCCCGGGGTTTGTAGAGCTACCTAGTGGGACAAAAATTCGCATCGAGCATGCACATCTAGAAGGGGATGCTGGCAAGTTAACTCATTTCGCGAATTATTCGTTGGTAGATTTGAACCGCGTGGATACACCATTAATCGAAATTGTTTCAATGCCAGATATTCATTCGCCGAAAGATGCTCATGATTACTGTAAAGAATTGTGGCGCTTAATGTGCTACGCTGAAGTAACTTATGGTGATTTATTTAACGGAAATATGAGATTTGATGTCAATATTTCGCTCGCGCCAGAGGGGGCTAAGGAACTAGGCACACGTGCAGAGATCAAGAATCTCAATTCATTTAGATCGGTGGAAAGAGCGGCGGAATACGAAATTAAACGTCAAACTCGAATTCTGAATGCGGGCGAAAAGGTAGTACAGGAAACGAGAGGTTGGAACGATGCTAGTGGCGAGACAACCGGCCAACGTTCTAAAGAGGAAGCAAAGGATTACCGTTACATGCCAGAGCCAGATTTACCGCCGATTAATTTGTCACAAGAGTTTATTGACGAAGAATCAGCAAAATTACCGTTAATGCCGTCAGATTATCGTGAGAATTTTGGCGACGTGCTGAAACCAGATATCCTAGAGATTTTGCTCGACTATCCAAACCTGATGATTAAATTAAATCAGCTAGTCGCTCGGGAAGGTAATTCTGGGGGGCTTTCGGAGGTTACGACCGAGAATGAGGGCGCTTCGCCCGTGACGACGGGTCGAAGCGATACGTCCCAGAAGGGGTTGTCTTCACGAGTGGCTCTCATTGCTAATTTATTTACCTCAGTCTTACTAGCAGAGGAAAAGTCGGCGGAATATCTGAATGATTTGCCATCTTCTAAAGATTTGAATGAACTTGCCGAGATGAACGAGAAAAAGGAACTATCTTCTACGGCAACCAAGGAAGTGTTTTTGAAGCTGTTTGATCCGCAAATGAAGGGGCGTGGAGTGAAAAATATCGCAAAAGAGCTTGGCCTGGTTCAAGAGAATGATTTGGGGGCTTTACAAAAAATTGTTGAAATAGTGTTGGCAAAGCCAGAAACCCAAAAAGCCCAAGATGATTTTCGCAATGGACAGGAAAAGGTAATTGGCTTTTTAGTTGGTCAGGTAATGAAAGAATCTCACGGCAAGGCTAATCCAGCTGCCGTTCAAGAGATACTGCGGAAACTATTGACAAAATAACTATTGTATGATACAATTAGGTTAGAAAGGTGAGTTTTTGTGCTAGTTTTTATTAAAAAACTGGCAAGAACATTAACCCTGCCAAAAAGAGGGGAACAAGAACAAATTATATCCCATAACAAAACTACCGAGCATAAGGGACCACCGCGCCAGATTTATGGCAAAAATAGATAGTATGAGTCACCACACGCCGGAGTAAAAGAGAAGCTGTGTATTTCACCTTGTTCAGAATATGGTGCATCTCGGATGCACCAGATACCTCCAAGATTCGATCATCTTGACCAAAGTTTGTTCTCCTCTTTTTATTATAGCCCTAGCGCCAATTTGGTGCTGGGGCTTTCGTTTTTTTATAATAGATTCACGTCGCTCTAGAGTTTTTCTAATAGCCCCAATCTCATACTGGGGCTTTTAATTTTTCCAAAAATATGCTAAACTAAGACAGAAGTTGTATCTTTTTGAGTGTAAATCTTCTAAAAGGATCAAAAAATCAATAATTGTAAAGGAGCATATGACTGCTGAAGTTAAGGATCTCAAAAACTTGCGGAATATCGGGATTATTGCCCATATTGATGCGGGTAAAACTACTACCTCAGAGGCAATTTTGTACCGTACGGGGTTAAAACATAAAATTGACTTAGTGAAAGGTGACACTGGTGGGGCTACTACTGACTGGATGGAGCAGGAAAAGGAACGTGGTATTACGATTACTTCCGCCGCGGTGACGACTTACTGGAAAGGCCACAAAATAAATATCATCGATACCCCAGGGCACATCGACTTTACCGCTGAGGTGGAGCGTTCTCTCCGTGTACTCGATGGCGCCGTAGTAGTATTCGATGGTAAAATGGGTGTGGAAGCTCAGTCTGAGACAGTTTGGCGCCAGGCTACTAAGTACGGCATTCCACGGATTTGTTTTGTAAATAAGATTAATCAGACTGGCGGTGATTTTTATAAGTCGCTCGATTCAATTCACAAACGTCTTTCTAAAAATGCCGTGGCGATTCATCTGCCTATTGGCTTTGAGAAAGATGTCTGCGGTGTAGTAGATTTAGTCGATATGAAAGCTTATACCTACAAAGATTACGCTGACCATGAGCTAAAAGTGGGTGAAATACCAGCCGACATGGTCGAGAAAGCCAAAAATGCCCGTTCAATGTTGATTGAAGAGGCGGTACAAGCTGATGAAGCTTTGATGGACAAATACTTCAGCGAAGGTGAAGATTCGATTACTGAAGCGGAACTAAAGGCAGCGTTACGTAAGCGCGTACTAGAAGGTGATTTCTTCCTTGTAACCGGTGGCGATGGTCGCGGCGTGATTGTCGAAAAGGTGCTTGACCTTATGGCAGATTATCTTCCTTCACCGCTCGATCGTGATCAAGGCCAAACAGTGGGTACTGATCCAAAAACTGGCGATCAAATCGTGCGTAAGGCTGACAATAATGAGCCTCTTACAGCTCTAGCCTTTAAGATTGCAACCGATCCATTTGTAGGTAAATTAATTTTTGTAAGAGTTTACGCTGGTGTGCTAAAATCTGGTTCTTATATTCTTAATGCTACGACTGGTGACAAGGAACGCGTCGGTCGAGTCGTCCGAATGTTTGCCGATAAACGTGAAGATATCGATGAAATCACCGCTGGTGATATTGCCGCAGTAGTGGGGCTCAAGGAATGTACTACTGGTACCACGCTTTGTGACCCAGCACATCCGGTGCATCTAGAATCCATCAATTTCCCAGATCCTCCAGTGTCAATTGCAGTAGAGCCAAAAACTAAAGCTGATCAGGAAAAAATGGGTATCGGCCTATCCAAGATGGCCGAGGAAGATCCGACTTTCCGCGTCCATACCGATGAAGAAACTGGTCAAACCATTATTTCTGGTATGGGTGAGCTACACCTAGAAATTATTATCGATCGGTTGAAGAGAGAACACAACGTAGATGCGAATACTGGTGCGCCACAAGTGGCTTACCGCGAAACGATTCGCGGCACTGCCGAGGCTCAAGGTAAGCATATTAAACAGTCAGGTGGTCGTGGTCAATATGGTGATGTTTGGATTAAATTTGAGCCGAACGAAGCCGGCAAGGGCTTTGAGTTTATTGACCAGATTAAAGGTGGTGTGGTGCCACAGGAATATCGTAAACCAGTACAACAAGGCGTAGAAGAAACTCTCGCGGGTGGTGTGATTGCAGGATATCCGGTAGTAGATGTGAAAGCTACGCTCTATGATGGTTCTTATCACGATGTAGATTCGTCTGAACTCGCTTTCAAACTGGCTGGTTCACTTGCTACGCGCGAAGGTATTAAAAAAGCCAACCCAGTTCTGCTTGAACCAATTATGAAACTGGAAATTACTACCCCAGAGGAATTCATGGGTGACGTTATCGGCGATATTAACTCGCGCCGTGGTCGCGTGGACGAAATGGAAGATTTGAATGGTGGCGCTAAGCTAATTAAAGCCTTCTGTCCATTAGCCAACCTCTTTGGTTACACTAGCGATCTCCGTGGTATGTCGCAAGGTCGCGCTGCTTCTTCGATGGAACTCTTTGATTACGAAGAAGTACCACCGAATGTAGCTGCTGATATTATCGAGAAGAGAAACGCAAAATAATAACGATATCTAACTAAAAAAACCGCCCTTCGATAGGGCGGTTTTTATATTTTGTATTGAAACTATTCATTGACTTAGAAAAACTTTTATGTTATAATTTAAGTATTATTGCCATTTTTATGGCTAGTTGTATTTTAATATCATCAAGGAGGGTGAGGTGTTGAACCTATGAAAGGTAATAACATCATCAAATTTGACGAAGCATGCAAAAAAATAATGAATCAGAAAAAACATTCTGATCAGCAGGATTATTCTGAATCTTGTGTAAAAGATTGGTTCAAAACGGCCGCGGATAATTTTGAAAAAGAGACCGGTATTAAAACTTCTGAAGAAGAGATGTTAGGCGTTTGTGCTATTATTTGTGAGCTTCAGTCAATGTAGGCTAAGCCGTTCTTTAGAACGGCTTTTTCTATGCAGCATTTTTAGTTTTATCTTTAATCTTTTTAGATAAGGCAATTAAATCTATGCCTAGACTATTAAATATTTCCACCATATGTTCAATGGCTAGTCTACTATGATCGTGATTTTTGGAAGAAACTCCCGGTTGTTGCTTGGCATAGGATTTATAATGATCAATGAAAATATCTTGCCAGGTATCTCCTTGACCGTACCATATATAAGTAGCAGAAGTTGGGGAATCACTTTCAATAATAACGTGATTTTCTGATGGGAGTTGGTGCCTGTCTGAATACCCACCGTTTCTTTCAACCATGTCTTTATCGAACCCACAACCAAATCTGAGATAAGTATAGTTCTCACCGTCAGCCCATGATTCACGGTTAAGCTCGGCTTTTATATCTTCACCACTATACTGCAGTACTTTCCACGCGGCAAATATTGTGATTTTTTTCTGTTGCCCAAAAGATTTTGGATAACGATATTTATCATGAGCTTGGTTTGAGCTATCTCGTTCACTCCTAATAGTCGGTTCCGGAGGTAAAATTTTCCCTAGGAGAAAGTTAGCTGCTGCCTCAGGATTATCAAGCTCTTCCATTGTCATATCAAGATAGTCGGCGAGTTCCTGAGTATACTCTTCTTGAGAAATAGGCTCAATGGGCTCAACTGCTTCATTTTCATCCATTTTCTGGCCACTAGATTTGTTCTCAATTCCGTCAAATTTTTCTTTACGAGATTGAAGGTAGTCTAAGAGAGTTTGCCGCCATTGCCAATCAGCAATAGATGACTGGCCTAGCATACGATCTAAAAAACCATTTTCTTTATTAAAACCGTCTTCGTAATCGAAATTATCAAAATACCAATCTAATGCTTTGAACCCATCTTTTTTAGCATCGTCGTGGTTTTTAATCGCTTCAATGATATTGACAAAACCTTCAAAAGAGCGCTTCTTATTTTCCTCAGATTCTAAGTCTATATCATACTCATGCATGAAGTTTTGGAGTGGTCCATCGCCCTTTTCTAGCACTGGCAAAGCAAAGCGTACTTGTTCTGGTTGATCTATACCGTTTTGTTTGACAAAAGCTCCTCTTTCGATTGCTGTTTCAATGGCTATTTTTTCGGCGGCTTTAATATTTTCGAGTTGATTCCAGTCCTTAACTTTTTCGGAGATTACATCAATTTTGTAATTGGTCCAGAATTGCTCCTGCTGAGACTCTGGAATTTGTTTGTCAAGACCTGGTCTCTCAGTATTCATAAAACCCGCCGTGATAAATCCTTGGGGATTCACTTCTAGTTTTCCTTCGGAAAGGCTGTCAATGGCGCCTTCGGTGTAATAATCTGTGAAGTGCTTTCTTAAACGAAAATCAGCTTTGTCTAGAGCACGTTCAATTTTGTCGGCAGGTTCGACATCTGGCTCCTGAGAAGAACGGTCATGTCTATTTATGTCTTTAAGATTTCTTTCTTTTTGACGTTCGATATCCTCTTCTTTGTCGTGCCATTTTCGTTCAATTTTTTCGATTTCCTTTTCGGTCTTAAGTCTATCAGGATGATTCACCTTTTCTATGAAAGGATCGTCTTCTAGATTGTCTGTAGCAAATTGTTCCTCTTTCTCATAGTTGTCTTCCTGGTTTTCTAAAGATGTCTCGTCAGTTTTTTCTTTAGATTCAGAATTATAATCACCCGATATTAAACGTTTACCTATCTCCTTAAAGGCAACTTCCTTGTTTTGCGGATTTGTTTCTGGAGAAGAGGCAACTTGCGTAAGTGTCTCGTTATCTATTTTATCTACTCTTCTTAAACTCTGAGGTAATTCTTCAGACATTTTTGTCCTTTCTTTTATCCTTATGTTAATTTTAGCACAAATTAGTATTGTTTATAATATTTCGGCTGAGACTGTACTATCATAAAGACTATTTGTAAAAGTATTATTTACATTTTTAAGCGATTTTTGTCTCTGTTATTCTATTTAGTTTTGATAATTTATTTACATTTTGTCAAGAATATTGTATACTTGGAACAGTTAGAAAAAAGCACCTTATCAGATTGAATCCAAGGAGGAAGAGTAATGGCTAAATACAATGTAGAAGTAGTAGAGATGAACGAAAATAATGCAACTCTGAAGATTGGCTTTGGAGAGCCGGCCAGCAACGACCAGATCGTTGTAGACGCAAAAGCAGCCGTCGAGGCTGTGAGCGAGGAAGTGATGGGCAAAACCATACTTCTGAATGGTCCGGCGTCGCTTCCTGTAGCTGTCGTACTGGCGCACGCCTTGTGCCACATTTGCCCTGCAATCGCAGTTTTCGACCCTAAATTGGGCAAATACGTGGTGAGCGTGTCTCACAGCGCAGACTACCAGGTGGGCGACCTCCTGTAGCCAAGGCCTTTGGCCATACAACTTAATACAGCCTCCATCGAGGATCACCTGCAAAGCGCAGGAGGTGGTGACTTATAACCATGTACTTATGGACATTAAAACCGTGAGGGTTAGCACAAACCGACTCACAGAGGTAAAAATGTGAGAGTGCAAAAGGTGGTTTTATGAAGTTTTTCCGGCCTTTAAACGGAAAAACTCCCCCGCAAATTAACAACAATGCTACTTTAAAGAATAGCATTAATCATTAAAAACTAGGCCTTTGAGACCTACCTGCTCCTGAAATTATCAGGGGCTTTTTTATATATTTTATCTAAGATAGCATGAAAACATGATACAATGATGAAATGGAGAACGAAGATGGCTCAAAGAATAATTTGAATAAAAAGGGAGAGACTGAAAAAACTGATGCAGAAAAAGTTTTGGGGTCTATGCCTAATTATGATGATAGGAATAAGATTAATCTACCAATTGACGTTTCTGTTGCTGATATAATGAAAATTGTTGCCGAAGACCTGGACACGAGTGAAAAAATTGACTCTTTCTTGCAACAAAGGATAAAAATATTTGAGGAAGAAACTGATGAAAAAACTGTTGGGCAAAACTTTACGGATGGTTTTAGAGAATTCATTTCTTCGAAAATTCACTATAAATCTGCTGAAGTTCTGCCAGATGGCAGTAACCCTGATTTGGTTTATGATGATATGAATCCATATAGGGATATTTTGGCTAACTTGCATAAATCTGGTGGCTATGCGTTGTCTACTCTTTGTAATGCTATCTACTACGAAATTGATAATTATTTGCCTTCAGGAGACAAAGTTGGATTTGATAGAATGGATGTTTACTTGAACAACCATGACGGAAAAGTATCTATCAAAGATATTAGTGAACGTAAGGTGGCTTTTTGTTCAGAAAAAGCTGGTTTAGCTCACAATATATTAAAACTACTTGGATATGATGCTGAGCTGGTTACTGGGGCTCGGAATTCAGAGTTTCATGCCTATAATTTAGTATATCTAAAAGGGAATAGAAGTGGGGCTGCGGCATTGTTTGACCCATCTTTTTTCCTTAATTTTAAAAATGACGATGGGACACGTTATTCGCTTGCTTTTTTAAAACCATTATCGGAAACAGAATTATCAATATTAAAATCTGGCAAGCCGCTCACTATTGACGATTGGTCAAAAACAGAAGAAATTTACAAGAAACGCTATCCAATGTTAAATGATTCCATAATTGAAGAGAATTCGTCATGCTATGTTTATGGGCTGGAGCCGGCCAAACAATTTCTAGCAGGTGAATAATAATGAAAATTAAAAAAATTTGCAATTGTAAATTTAAGTATTACAATTTTTTGAGCAGTTTACCTCTGTTATTATATATTTTATTATAGTATGTTTACTTTTTGTCAAGATTATTGTATAATCATAACAAGTTTGCAGAAATGCAGCTTGGCAGTTTAAAAGGTTTGTTTTATTGAAAAACGAAAAGGGCCCTCGAGGTTCCGCCCACTTCCAAAGGAAGCTGGGTGCCGCTTTTATGGTTATAGCGCTTTAGCGTGAAGGCCACGGTTGGAAAGGGCGTCGAAATGACGAACTATCCTCTCTCCCCTAAAACAATCTCCATAATCACTTCTAAGGCTGTTTCTTGGAAACAGACTGAAAGTGAATTTGGGTATTGTTACAGAGTTGTTTATTCTAATGGGTACGCTGCTTCCATTTCGTCGCTGAACCATAAGGGTCCAGCCGATTGGACGGTTGTTGCCCTAAGGGATGGCAAACTCTGTTGCTACTGCAATGGCGATGACGCTGTTTTCGCCCATCTTTCAGAAGGAGATGTCGTTACTATTTGTAACCGCCTTTCCGCTCTGAAATAGTAGCAGGGGGAAGCGGGCTTTTAGCCCGCTTTGAAAAGAATACCACTTGCCCTGGTTAACAACCGGGGCTTTTTAATGCTATCATAATTCCTGAGAAAGAGAAATGCGGGATGGTGAAAAGCCGACTTTTTCGTAAAAGGAAATCGCGTTTTTATTTTTGGCATTAACCATCACATTCATTACGTCGGCTTTTTGTTTTTTGCAATACGTAGCGAAGCTTTCAAAGAGTTTTTTACCGACATTGCTTCTGCGATAATTCTGGTCTACATAAATATTTTCAAGCTGCACTGCAGTAATATGACGAGCACCGTCTTTCATTGACGGCTTGACGGAGCCAATCAAATAGCCAATCGGCTTACCATCTGCTTCGGTAATAATAGTATATTTTTCTTTGATAGCCTTTTCATAGCTAGCTTTACCTACTTCGCTGAAAGGCCAGTCAACGTCTAGGGTTGGATCCCAATTCTGGCGTTCGAAATCTAATAATTCAAACCCAAGTTTTTGAATAGCTTTTAGATCTGCCATAGTGGCAGTACGAATTATAATGCTCATAGGAAAAGTATAGCATGAATTAAGTTATGTGGCTAATTGTAAAAGTTATTTTTACATTTTTTTGCATTTTTTACCTCTGTTATTCTTTTTATTTGAAATAATTTATTTACTTTTTGTCAAGAATATTGTATACTTATGACAGTTGCGAAAGTTGATAAAACTTCACGCAAAAGCAAATTAAAAAAAAGTAAACGAATAACTACAAAGCACTGATTTTTCATGCGGTAGTATTAAGGTGACATATCAACGAAATACTTGAAGCGGGTTTCGTTGATACGTCACCTTAAGCTTGCTTTTGGTAGACGATCGTAAACTGCTAAACCAGTTGTAGAGGTGGGCTATGACCCTTACCTTGGCTGGATGCACAGAAGGCTGCTAGTCAGCTAGAAACAAGAAAGCTATCAAGAGCAGAATTGCCTCCGTATGTGATAGTAAGTATTGAAGAGATTTAGCAATAAATCTCTATGCAATCCCCGAAAGGGAATTGTAAAAACTGTGTAGTTTGAGCGTTTTGGTTAGTCCGATAGTAAGGACTATCTATGTTGTACAGCACACAAGCCTAAGAACAGGATACGGTGACGGCCTTCTACGCCCAAGTGGGTGACGCCTGTAGGCGTTTTATAGAAGGAGAGAAGGTAGTAAGCCAGTGGGGTGCAACCCATTTGAAACTGCTGCATGGCGTCGCGCTCCCTGAGCCGTCAAGGCTACAGGGATGCTTCCTAATGTTCAATTCTGGCCTATAGCACAGAGGTGCTATAGGGGGCCTCAGAAACCTGCCAAAGGGCAGGAGGTAAGTGGTACCGGGTGGCAACGAGGAAACCTCGTTTGATTAATATGATCATACTGCATTGCGAAGTTTAGTAGCAAGGCAGTATTAAGTACCGAAAGGTATCTCTGACCTCCGGGCCAGTTGGCGGAGCTTCCGCTGGTCATATTTAACTCGGTGTGTGTGCTCAGTGCCTTTCACGAGGTTTCCTGATCAAGCACACATGGGCGTAGCAAACTCCCGGGTAGAGGAGCACGAGTACGGTGGCCGGCCAGCCATCAGAAAATGTGAGACCTACTTGGGAGTGTCCATGGCTCAACAACAACGAAACGCTTCGTTAACCAAACCGTAGGGATACGATAAGGAACGACGAATAGCATTGGAAGTATGGCCCCAAGCCAAAACCTTCCTAGCATGTTTACTGGTATAGGCGGACTTATAGTCCGCCTTTTTCATTAATGATTTTTTTGATATATGATAGAATAAAAGTATGGAAGAAATGGATATTCTTAAAAGAGTGGGATTAAATGAGGCTCAGGCTGCAATTTATAACAGCTTATTAAATGAGGGGGCGATGACACCGACGGAGCTTGCTAATAGAACTGGCTTGTCGCGTGAAAACTGCTATGCCGTGGCAAAAAAATTAGTAGAATTAGGTCTAATCGAGCAGACTAATGATAAAAAGGCGAGCTACAGAGTTTTGAACCCAAGCGCTCTAGAGGTGCTGGCCGAAAAACGGCGAAAAATTGTGGCGAAGAATGAAAAATTTGTTAAAGATAATATCTCGTCGCTGCTTGATATTTTTTATGCTAATAACGAAATGCCAGGAGCAAGAACGTTAGAAGGCCGAGAAGGTCTGGAGGAAGTTTACAAAGATATTCTAAGAGTCAAAAAAGATGTCTACTTCTTGCGTACGGTTGCCGATGAAAGCTTTTGGCATGACAATGATGAAAACCATGATTTCCTGGAAAATTATCGCGAACAAAGAGCGCTCCTAGGAATTCATACTTACGCCTTGACTCCGGTAACGCCAAAAGCGACTAAAAACGCCCGGTCTGGAGCTGATAATGCTTGGAGTTTCGAGCGAACTTGGATGCCAAAAGAGGATTATGATGCGCCAGCAGAGATTTGGGCTTATGGTGACAAAGTCGCATTTTGCACCTACGGCGAAACGCAAATATCTACTATTATTACCAGTCCCGTGATAGCTGAAGCTGTGCGCCAAATTCTAAAAATCATGATGAATTTTTATAAAAAGAGTTTTTCTCAGGAGCATTAAATGGAAAAATTAAATTTAGAGCCAAAAGAGAATCAAGAATCAACGACAGCTAATTCTAACGAGAAATCTGTTAACCAAGAAAAAGTTAAAGTTTTTTTGGGAAAAACCGAAGACGGTGCGGAAGTGTACGATAGAGACGATAGTCACTTTCACGGCGAAGGCGGGCTTACTACTGAATTGCTCAGTGAAGCTTTGAGCACTATTGACACCGATGAAAGAGATTTTATAAAAGAAACGGTGACTTTTGACCATCCCGTGGGTGAACAAACTTGCGTGGAGGTTGGGCCAGAAGATAATATTGTAAAAGTCTATAGGAAAGGCCGTAGCGGGCAAACTCCAATGGTAAAAAACCGTGAAGCAGAGCCTTGTGATTCGGTGATTGTAATTCTAAAAAAGGATCACTCTATTCAAGATAAAAATGTCTATGAACTGATTACCAGTTTTGTGAGTGAAGGTTCTGTAAGGGAGCCTTGGGACCCTAATTTACAGACTGAGGAAGAGCAACAACAAAGCAAGGATTTTTGGGATTCACATGCCATAATTTATAATGATGATTTGATTGATTGGGAAAGGACCAAAGGCTTCGAATTTATGTCTGAAGCAGAAAGAAAAGCTGAGCTAATCCGACAAAAAACCGTATACGCTGGGTTATTTCTTGAACCAGACGATTTGTTTCAAAAAGTTCAGCCAACATTAGAAAAAGCAATTGAGCACCCTCATATTACTACTAGTTTTAAGCCGACTGTTGAACAGTTGAATTTGGATCAAATTGGCAGTAAAGCTAAGATTACGGCCATAGGCTATGGAAACGATGGTAGAAATGAAGGGCTTTTGGTAAAAATTGAAGCAGAAAACCCAGAAATTCAAAAAGTTTGTGATGCGCTCGAAACCCCGCATATTACCTTGTCTCTAGGTAAAGGTGGACAAGCAAAGAATACAGCGTTTTTAGATTTTGAACCGCTTGAAAGGCCGATTGAATTATCAGGTGCCTATGGACTTTTCTCTCAGGGATCAGTAATAAAGGAAAAAGACGAATTAGAATAAAAGACTGCGCCAAAAAATACGCTTTTGGTTTAATGTAGCTGCATTATTTGACAAAAATGTTTAAGTATTATATAATGAGGTCTTGGTGGCGCTCTTTAAGAATCTTAATCATTATTTCGTTAGAGGTTTTATGGTTTTTAAAGATGACATTGATGGCTTTCGATTCTATCGCGCTACTATTTTTCAATAGCTAATTTGTTTATGCCGGCGAATAGGAGGTGTGAAATGCTAGGTATAAAAAATTTTATGACAGGTGAAAAAATGGATGTATTTGATGCAATAAGAGGGAGGGAAATCGTAATGACTATTAATGGCTTTCTTGAAGAAAGGGAAAAGCTAGAAGCAACGTTGCTACCTAAGGCAATGTTTTTTCGACGTGCCTTTTTGCTAACTTTTTTTATTTGCTCTTTGTTCTCAAGTATTTTTATGTTTACTCTGATTCCTTTAACATTGGGATATAGAAATGTCTTCATCGATTTGACACTTTCGTTAACTGGAAGTATCGTGATGATTGGTATTGGAATAGGCTTAATACTAGAAATCGCTAGATTTATCTGGAAGAAAAAGCTGGCAAAAGTTGGACTATATGTCCCAGTGGAATACGATTAAGAAGTTAATATCAGTCAATGCCCCAGTGGGACAAGATTGAATAATCTGCCTCGGCCAAAATGACCGAGGTTTTTAAATGGCTTAAAAATTGGCAGGAGCAACTACTTGACTTTTTTTGACTTTTGTGCTATAATTATCTTGCAGTTTGACGCTATGAAAGGAGGGGATAGTATGTCAAATGTAATTTATCTTAATGATATAAAAGATCAGAGGTATAAAGAAGCTTATGAATGGGCTTTGTCTGACAGTGTTACAAGAGGTATAAAGCCTTCTCCAGCCAGACTGGAATGGAACGATGACGAAGACTACGATCGAAGTGTAATTTTAATTACACTTTTCTACAATCCAGAATCTGGACGAGCTCTCTTGAGAAGAGACTGGATAAAGGAACCATTTATGCAGTATAATGTTATTACCAATTTTGAAGAGGTAAAAAAGACAGCCCCGAATGTTGTCCGGGAAATGATTACTGCAGGCTTGGAGTTGAAGAAAAAACAATCTCTAAAGTGTCGTTTCTATCATTAAGTGAAAGCCCCCATTCCTGGGGGCTTTTATCTATGCTCCTTTTTTCTCTGATAACTCTTTTAAATGTTCCTCGAAAGCGATGTCGTCAGCTGCAGCAGCTGCATTAGAACCTGGTTTTGGCAATTTATAGCCCCTATCATCATACATTGGAAGTGTGTCTGGGTCTTCTTCTACTGCTTCTCCAGTGTCGGAGGAATTACTATTTCTAATTGTTTCTGAACTGGCCGCTTCGATTTCGGCACTATTTTTCGCTGTAATTTTTTCTGATAGCTCTTTTAAATGTTCCTCGAAAGCGATGTCGTCAGCTGCAGCAGCTGCATTAGAACCTGGTTCTGGCAACTCATAGCCTCTATCATCGTACTCTGTAGATTGACCAATTTTGTTTGGATTAGACATTTTACCTCCTTATATTGATTTATTTTCATTATAAACAATGAATTTGGAAAAGTAAAGCTTAGTCCTGTGTAGGTATTTACTTTTTTAATAAAATGTGATATAATATAAGTAGATTTGCCAATTGGGGTGAGTC
Source organism: Candidatus Saccharimonadota bacterium (assembly GCA_017515205.1). Lineage (GTDB taxonomy): Bacteria > Patescibacteriota > Saccharimonadia > Saccharimonadales > Saccharimonadaceae > Nanosyncoccus. Next base: position 40,346 of record JAFWHN010000001.1, on the reverse strand, counting down.
GTTCGTTGAAAGATAATGGCTAGAGGAAATAAGGCCTTGAAGTCGCTTCCATCCTGGAGAACTGTCTAGGATTTTGAATATAGAAAAGGTATAGATGCAAAATTAATTCAGATGAGATTTTTAGATGTAAAGGAGAAAAAACAGAATGAAGAAAGTATTAGTAATTATGACAGTTATAACAGTGGTAATGATGGCTCTTACTGGTTGCTCTGAGAAGTGGAATGAAGGAAATGTCACTCCGGCTTTATCGGATATGGCCTACAAGTCAGAAACTAAGTTGAAAGAGATAATGATAGCGACTTCAGATGATCCTTTCTGGGAATCAGCCGACAGAGGCAGAGAGCTAATCGAGAAAACAGTTGAAGATCGTGTTGGTTTCAATATATCTTTTCGATTGGAAAGTTCTCACGGGGAAGAAATAATCCTCGAGGATGTATATGCCACAAGCTTGACGTACATTAATGACGTCTGGCGGAGGTATCTATCTAGCGAGGTTATGCAAGCCCTGGCTAAGTCTAGGCCGGTAGTTAAGGCTCATAAAGAAGGTGAAAGTCTGGAAATTACAGGCATCATTATGAAATGGCAGCAACCGGCGAAGCTGCTCGATTCTGAAAAGAGAGTATTCTCGGTTGTCGATCTTTCAGGAGATGGTGCGTGGGATTACGTGACTGAAGGCAAAATTTATTTTGCCAGCGAGTCTGACGCTGTATCTTTGAAAGACGAAAACGGGAAGCATCTCGGTATCGACGAAGTCGAGATCAGAAGGACAGAACTTGTCGAAATGGAGGAGGATGATGATTTAACGTTCGGCAAGCTTGCCAAACTAGCTCTTTCTGAGAGCTAGCCTCTAACTATCACTTAAAACCCTCGGTTAAACTTAGCCGAGGGCGTTTTTTTGACTTTGGAACTGAATCTAAAAACTTGGCTTCAGGCTAAAGTCAGCCATAGAATCTCAGGGCTAGCCAGAAATGCCTTTTTATGATATAATTGTTTTTCTAGTTAACTCTTGTTAAAGCACATTAGAAAGGAACAGGAAAATGAAGAAAACAGCTATTATTGCGGTGTTGATTTTATGTTTAACGTTAGTAGGTTGTGGTATGGAAAAAACAGAGGTAGCGCCCGTCGAATTGGCCAAAGTTGCTTTCGAGGCAGAAGGCGAAGTTAAAATCCTGCAAGATAGAATCAAAGATGATGATTTCTGGGAGTCTACTTACAGAGCAGCTGATTTGATTGAGGAAACCATTGATGATGGGAAATTAGCTTCGGTAAGTTTTAAGCTCAGGACTTCAGAGAATAAAACTATTTTGCTTGAAGATATTTACAGTTTTCGCCTGATTGATACAGACGACCTCTGGATTAAGCTGACCGTTAACCAGATTATTTACGCTCTAGTTACGTCTGATGAAGTAATTGAAGCTGAATCATCGGGTATTAGTCTAACTGTCGAAAGTATTATTCTCAAATGGTCTACTCCAGGTTTCGACGAAAAAATGATTGCCTCAGTTTGTGACGTTGACAATGATGGAAAATGGGACTATATCTGTAAGGGGAAAATGTATTTTACAGACATAAATGCCACGGTAGTTCCAATCGATGAATCAGGTTACGGCATCGGCAATTCTTCAGTTAAAAACCCTAAGGTCTTCAAAATAAATGGTGAAGCCAAATTGGCGAATTTAACTCTTGCTGTATCTGATTAATCTGTCCAAAAAGCCTCCAAATTGGGGGCTTTTTTATACTATAAATTTGGGTATAAATAGCATTTATGCTTGACTATTTTGGTTTTTTGTGCTATAATTAAAATATAAGTTGTTTTTTCTGTTTAACGAGGCAAAATAGGAGGGTAAAAATGGAAAGAGCAAGCACATTTAATGTAAATCTCGATGAGATTGCGGCAAGAACAGAAGAGAGAAAGGCGCCAATAGAATGGACATGGATGGTACATGATAATCTCGAAAATGGTACTTTCACAGCGGTGGTCAGATATGCTGCAATTGATGGTAGCACTGGTTTTATTCGCGGCGAAAAATCTTTTAATTACTCTAGGGAAGAGCTTGATTCTATCAAGCTTAACAGCTTAGATGATTTAAGGGCTGGTGCATTATTCTATAAATGCACCTACGTATCTCTGCTTGAGAGAAAAAGCATTGACATAGATCGTGCGATAATGACCAAGCTAAAGAAGGATTATTCTTCTTTTAGCGGTATCAGTGAAAAATCGCTGAGACCAGCTATGCTAAGTCTCGAGAGAGATTTCTACGAAAGTGAAAAATACGACAAGATGCTTAGAATGTCAGGTTTGCTTTTAGCGAAAGCTAAACAAATTAAGGATGGGGATTCTTTAAGTTGGCTGAAGCGTGGTGAGGCAATCATGGAGTCGTATGTAAATGCAACTTGATAAAAATGCGGTCCTTTTGGGCCGCTTTTTAATGCTTAAACTTACAAAATCCTCTTTACAAAACAGAAAAAATAGTCTAAAATAGTGAGTAGAGTTTTGGAGCTGGTTTTTTATTAGCGCTCCAACCGTAATAATAAATAAAAGGAGAAAGAATGGCAAATTTTGACCGTTCCAAGCCACATATTAATGTTGGCACCATGGGCCACGTCGACCATGGTAAAACTACTTTGACGGCAGCAATCACCAAGGTGCTCGCTGAGCGCTTACCTTCGGATGTGAATAAGCCTGTCGCTTATGATCAAATTGATAATGCACCTGAGGAAAAGGCTCGTGGTATTACTATCGCGACTTCTCACCAGGAGTATGAATCTGAAAAGCGTCACTATGCGCACGTAGATATGCCAGGTCACGCTGATTACATTAAAAACATGATTACCGGTGCTGCACAGGTAGATGGTGCTATTCTCGTGGTCGCAGCCAATGATGGCCCGCTTCCACAGACGCGTGAGCACGTACTCCTAGCCCACCAAGTGAACGTACCAAAGATTATCGTCTTCCTCAACAAGATGGATCTCGCTGATCCTGAACTCGTTGAGCTCGTCGAAATGGATGTGCGTGAACTTCTCAACAAGTACGGCTTCGATGGTGATAATGCTCCTATCATCAAGGGTTCTGCTACTAAGGCTCTCGAAGGTGACAAGGAAAACGAAGATGCTATTATGGAGCTTGTCCATGCAATGGATGAATACTTTGATATTCCAAAGCACGATCTAGACAAACCATTCCTAATGCCAATCGAGGATGTCTTCTCAATTAAAGGTCGTGGTACGGTTGCCACTGGTCGTATTGAGCAGGGTGTCGTCAAGATGAATGACGAAGTTGAAATTGTCGGTCTTCGCGAGACTCAAAAGTCCGTGGTGACTGGTATCGAAGCTTTCCATAAGACTTTGGATCAAGGTCAAGCTGGCGATAACGCAGGACTTCTCCTTCGTGGCATCGAGCGTGATCAAATCGAACGTGGTCAGGTGATTGCTAAACCTGGTACAATTACTCCACATACTGAGTTTGAAGCGCAGGTTTACATCCTTAAGAAAGAGGAAGGTGGACGTCATACTCCATTTTCAAAGGGTTACAAGCCACAGTTCTACTTCCGCACCACGGATGTAACTGGTGAAGTCGAACTTCCTGCTGACAAGGAAATTGTCATGCCTGGCGATCAGGTCACCTTTAAGGTGAAGTTACTCGCACCAGTCGCTATGAATGAGCAAGATCGTTTCGCTATCCGCGAAGGTGGCAAGACGGTTGGTTCTGGTGTGATTACTAAAGTTATCAAATAATAGTTCTGTCGTGAAGGTTTCCTAGGGGGAATCATAGAGCAAGACTAGTTAAAAAAACAAATCGGGACTTAAGTCCCGATTTGTTTTTTTAACTGTTTTAGGACAGTGATTATTTGTCAAAACCAACTTTCTTATGAGTTAAGCGTGGTAAAGCACGAATGGTGAGAGCAGCTAGAAGGATAGTAATAAGTGAAGCTGGAATTAAGACGGCATTGATATCTTTAGTGCTAGCACCAGTGTCTGGAGTGGCAACTTCAGACTCTTCTTCCTCTTCTTTGTCTTCTTTGTCTTCCAGTGCATGCACAGCCGTGAATTCAATATCTTTGTCTACAACTACCTGTTTAAGTTCTTCACTAGTAATTGGCTGGCCAGCTTTGATTTCTTTACCGTTGGTTAAGGTCACTTTGACATTAGCAGTCCAATACTTAAAGATGTAGCCTTCTTTTGGCTCAGTTTCAGATCCAGAAGCGGTGTCACCAGCAATCAGGTCTTCAGTAGTACGAGCGTCTTTAGCCATTTCGCCATTTTTATCAGAAGCATAAGTCACCTTAAATTGCTTGGCGTAATACTCGATACCACTACCAGCACTTCCGGTAAACCCAAAGACAATGTTTAATCCATCTTCTTGTGTCTTCTTCTTAAGGCTCACAAAGACATCTGAATCCGCTGATGCATTAACATCACTACTGGCAGTCTTGGTGCTATATTGAGAATAAATATATCCGTCATTGAAACAGTTTAAGAAAGGTGCTTCAGGAGCTGATTCTGTAATTGCACCACTATAGCAGTTCGCAGGAAGAGAACTTGGATTTGGAACAAAGCTATTGGTCGTTTTATCGATATATACTTCTGGTTGCAAATATCTGGCATCTTTTACAAACATATTATTTTTGCTCAAGGTGTTCTCGGCATTTAATATTTTGTATGATTGAGACGCATCGATATCCGTAATACCAAAGAATAAGTCGTCATCGTTAGTTACGTATGTAGAATTAGATCCCACTTTTTTCAGTTTAATAGTGGTTTCAATAAATTCTCTATTATTTGCATCGGTTCTTTGAATAGCGTTTGATTTTCTATCTTCGACTGTTTTAGCTTCACAGCCTGCTTTGGTTCCGTACATTAAATTACTACCATATAGGAAACCATTTTCTTCTTCTATACCCACTGCAATCTTTTTAGGATTACCGTCGCTGTCGTTACCGGCATTTAAAACATTGACATTATCTATATTTACGTCAATTTGATAGTTTTTATTAGAGATTGAAAATTGATGGGTGCCAGTAGATGATCCATCATTGGCTATGAAATAATAAATTTCATGGCATTCTGAATCGTTACCTAGCCTATTGTGCCATCCTTTTTGCCAATTGCTGCTTACTGTAACTTTAAAATCATTGGCGTCAGCATGGCTAATAAGTGGCGACAGCTCTTCTATTAGACTACTGTTGACTGTAAGATTTGTTTCGCTTAGTGGAGTACCACCACTATAGACGATGCCATAATTGTCGTCAGCGAACACGCTTGCTGGGAACATTGTTGCACCAAGTAGCGCTGCTGATGTGGCTGATGATAATAATACTTTGTGTCTCATGTTTTGGTTCCTTGTTTATTTTAGTGTATAACCTAATATACTTTTGTATTATACTCATGCTTTTTGATTTGTCAAGTGAAAAAACGCATTTTTGACGAAATTAAAAAAGCGTGATATAATGACGACATAAAAATAACAAATATCAAGCCTGAAAAACTCGTGTCTTGGAGGTTATCAGGCAAGAAAGGAAAAAATGACAGAAACTAAAGCCAAAAAAGAAGAAGGATTAAAAATTCGCATTAGGCTCAAAGCCTACGATCACCGCGTGATTGACCAAAGCGCGCGCCAAATCGTAGATACAGCCATCAGGACTGGTGCTACGATTAGTGGTCCAATTCCTCTACCAACTAAGAGGAGTTCGTTTACTGTGGTCAAATCACCACACGTTTATAAAACTGGTGGTGAAGCCTTTGAGATGAAGGTTCACAAGAGATTGATTGATATTTCGAATGCTACCCCAAAGACGATAGAAAGCTTACAGAATTTGTCTTTACCAGCTGGCGTAGATGCGGAAATTAAGATGTAAATAGAAAAATCACCCTAAAAAGGGTGATTTTTTGGTGTGCATATCTATATTATAACATATTTTTATAAAAAACGCAAGATGTGCTATAATATATGCATGAGTTTTGCTAAATTTAAGAAGCGTTTTTATTTCGCTGTGGCGGAATATTTTCGGTTTTTTGCGAGCAAGGTCCTTAAGAGATGGCACCCTCGCATTATAGCGGTGACTGGTTCAGCTGGCAAAACCACTATGATGATGATGCTAGAGCACGAAATTGGCAAGAAAGCGCATTACTCACATGATGCAAATTCAGCCTTTGGGGTACCATTTGATATCTTAGGCTTAAGGGGAATTAGAGGTTCAAAACTGCGTTGGTTTTGGCTTTTATTGGTGGCACCTTTAAAAGGACTATTTTTACATCGTAAAAAAGAATTTTATATTGTGGAAATTGATGGCGAACGTCCTCATGAAGCAGAGTTTTTAGCTGAATGGCTAAAACCAGAGGTGACAATTTGGGTTTCAATCGGTCTTTCCCATGCAGTACAGTTTGAGAAAGAAGTCGAGGCGGGTAATTTTAAGAACGTAGGTGATGCTATTGCGGCTGAATTTGCCAATCTGCCGAAAAACACTTCTAAACGGGTTTATATTGATGCCGATTCTAAGATTATGGTAGAAGCGACGGAAAATATTAAAGCAAAAGTTGTGCCAATTAAAAAATCGGAGATGAAAAAATACGTAGTTTATCCAGATTCGACTGATTTCACCTATGGAGATACCACTTTTCATTTCGACCACCCAGAACCGAAAGACATTGCCTTTAACTTGTTTGTAGCAAAAGATTTGATGAAATATTTAAAGCTCAAGTTTAACCCCGATTTTTCAGGTCTTAAAACTGCGCCGGGGCGATGCTCATATTTCAAGGGCATAAAAGGTATTGATATTGTTGATAGTAGCTATAACGCTCATATGATTTCGATGTCATCAGTGCTAGACATGGTCAAACGTATGCACGCTGAACATAAATGGTTGATAATTGGTGATATCGTCGATCAGGGCGCTATGACTGAAAAAGAGCATGAAAAACTAGCTAAACTAATTGCAGATGTGAAACCAGAAAAAGTAATCTTAGTAGGGAGAAGAACTAAAGAATACACTGCGCCAAAACTAAAGGAGCTTGGGGTTTCGGCAGTGGCGACTTTGGATCCTCATAAAGCCCTAGAGTACATCGAAAAAAGAATCCGTGGGCGTGAGACTTTGATTTTTAAAGGAAGCCAATATTTGGAGTGGATTATCGAAAAACTGTTAGCTGACCCGAAAGATGCTAAAAAACTTTGTCGACGCGAAAAGGCCGCGGTGAAGCGTCGCAAGAATTGGGGGCTAGACTCGTAATGATTAAGCGGTGCGGAAAGGGAAAATAAAATGGCAGATTTATATATTGTACATGGTTGGACCTATACAGTAAGCCCATGGAAACGTACGGTAGAATTATTACGAGAAGAGGGCATCAGTGTCAAATTACTACGTGTACCAGGGTTAACCGAACCATCTGACAAAGTTTTCACAATTGATGATTATGCTGATTGGGCAGACGAAGAAATACCTGAAGGAGCGATTGCATTAGGACATTCTAATGGTGGTCGGATTTTGCTGAATTTATGTGCCAAAAATCCGGATAAACTGAAGTATTTGATTTTACTTGATGCGGCTGGTATTTACGAACCTACTATGAAGAAAAAAATCGTCGCCGGTTTAGCTAAAATGGGCAAACCGTTCAAAAAGATTAAGATTATCGACAAGGCTTTTCACAAGATTACTGGTTCGACAGATTATTCCAGAGCACCAGAAAACATGAAGAAAACTCTTGCCAATATGATTGAATCAGATAAAAACCTTGATCTTACTAAAGTTGAAACTAAAACTTTCATTTTGTGGGGCAAAAAAGATACTACCACTCCACCGCGTCAAGCTACGGAAATGTACGAAAAACTGCCAAATGCTGAATTAAAGTTTTACGCCAATTGGACGCACGCGCCTTATATTTCTAATCCAGACGATCTAGCGAGGGCTCTAAAAACGCTAGTAGAAAGGTTGAAGTAGTGAAATATTTCCTCGGCATGGCGGCAAATTATTCAAGAAAGGAGCGCTTAGCCCATACTTTCGCGATTGGACGCCGTGGAGATTGCCAAAACTTAAAAACGTATCTTGAGAAAAAATACGATGGTGAGGCGATTTTATGTAAAAACGGCCGTTCGGCTTTAGCGCTAGCTCTCAAAGCGTATTTTGAACCAGGAGATGGTATTATTGTCAATGGTTTTACTTGCTATGCAGTATATGAAGCAATCAAAGCAGCAGGGTTGAAACCAGTTTTTGTTGACATTTCAAAAAAAGACTTAAATTTTAACACCAGAACTCTACCGAAGTTAGACGCCAAATCAGATAGTTCTAACGTCCAGGTTAGGGGTATTATTATTCAAAATACTTTGGGCAATCCCGCGGATATTAAAGCGATAGAGAAATTCGCAAAGGAACATAGTTTAACTATAATTGAAGATTTGGCGCATTGTGCTGGTTCTAAATATTCGGATGGACGTGAAGTTGGCACAGTGGGAGTTGCTGCGGCACTATCATTTGGCAAAGACAAGTCGATTGATACAATTTCGGGTGGAGCGGTAATTCTGAGAAAGCCCCAAAAACACGAGATCAAAGCGCCTACGAAACTGCCGAAACTCTCTGACCATTTGAGAGCTAGGTTCTATCCACTTTTTGGAGCAATTTGTCGAGGGTTAACCTATCTTCATCTAGGTGGCGCTCTGATGCGACTATTGGTCAAAATCCATTGGGTAGAAAAATCTGCTGATAATAAGTTAGACCTAGATAGGACATTAAGTAAATTTGAGGCCAAACTAGCTCTGAAACAATTACAAGTCCTTAAGAAGACAGGCGCAATGCCATTAAGAAATTTTTACTTAGTAAATAATCGTGAAGAGTTATTGAAAGAATTAGCTAAACACGGTTTTTATTTTAACGGTTTTTGGTATGAAAAGCCAGTCTCGCCTGAACGATATTATAAAAAAGTACATTTTCCAGAAGAAGAGTGCCAAAATGCAGTTTTTGTGGCACAACATATTATTAACCTGCCGACTTATTATTCCAAACAAGATTTGGAGCCTGCCAAAAAAATAATTGAACCATTTTTGGTGAAGGAGGAAAAATGAGCGAAACTAAGTGGGAAGAAATTGTAAGAACTTTCCCGGAAGCAAACTTTTTACAATCACCAGAATATAAAAAAATGAATGAAATTTTAGGTCAAAAAGTAATCGAAGATGATTTTGATGGCGCAGGGTATGCGGTAATGACTGTACGCAATGCTAAAAGAGGGCGATACTTAGAGATACCTTGTGGGCCGTTAATTAACTGGCAGAATAAAAGCTTAAGAAAAAAAGCAATTGAGAAAATTGCCGAAGTTGCTAAGCAAGAAAAATGTGTGTTTGTAAGAATGCGACCACAGCTAAGGGCTACACCTGAAAATTTGACTCTATTAGAGAACCTTGGCCTGAAAAAATCTCCGATGCACTTAGCCGCGGAACACACTGTGATAATCGATTTGACGAAAACGGAAGACGAGCTTTTAGCTAACATGCGTCGGCAAACGCGTTATGAAGTGAGACAGGCACTAAAACAAGGCATTACGGTAACAAGCAAAAATGATGAGGCGATTTTTGACGAATTCCAAAAGGTTCAAGCCGAAACGGCGAAGCGTCAAAACTTTGTTCCGCCTAGTTTAAAGACTTTGTTAGCAGAACGTGAAGCTTTCGGAGAGAATTCTAGAATCTATATAGCTGAGACAGCGACTGGAGAGAAAATTGCCTATGGTCTGATTATCAAAAATGGCAAAGAAGGGGATTATTACGAGGCGGCTTCGACCGATTTGAACCGTAAATTACCAGGCGCGTACGCCTTGCTTTGGCAAGTGATAAAAGATCTGAAAAAGGAAGGTTACGAAAGATTCAACCTGTGGGGAATTGCTCCACCAGGTCAACCAAACCACCGTTATGCCGGAGTAACCACCTTTAAGACTGGCTTTGGTGGTGAGGTGGTAGAATTTGTACCGGCACATGATTTAATCATTTCGAAAGTAGGTTATCTCAAAGATTTAGTTGTGGAAAAAGCTCGAAAGAAAAGGAGACATTTATGAGTAAAACTTCTGATAATTTAGATGAAGAAGATTTAGAGACTCTAGAAGAAGAGTTAGAAGAGGAAGAAAAGCTACCAGAAGAAGAAAGCGAGGCCTGTGGTGATTGAAATTAAAGATGCAGCGTCTAAAACAATTTGGGATGGTTTTGTCGCCAAAAGAGAAGAGGCTAACTTTTTGCAATCTTGGGATTTTTATGAATTTCATCTTTCACGTGGTAAAAAGGTGGTGCGCAGATTATTTTATAAAAATGATAAGATAGTCGGAGCTTATGCGGGCGTCGTAGAAACGGCTAAACGTGGGAAATATCTCGCCATTGCCGGCGGTCCACTTTTGGACTATAAAGACAAGACGCTTGTGAAAACAGTTTTTTCTGATGTCAAAAAGATGGGAGAACAGGAAAAATGCGTGTTCGTGAGGGTACGACCGCAATTAGAGCTTTCTGATCAATCCTTGAAATTAATGAAGGACTTAGGGCTAAAAAAAGCACCGATGTATTTGTCGGTAGAGTATGCAGGGATTTTGGATTTGAGAAAAACTGAGGAAGAAATTTTAGCAGGCGCTTCGCAAGGTTTTCGGCGTAAACTCCGAAAGGCCGAGAAAAATGATATTGAAATTAAGGCTGAAACCAGCGACGAGGCTATTAATGAATTTTGTAAATTAGAAAAATTACACGCCGAGCGGCAAAAGTATGTAGCGTTTTCGACAGATTTCTTGAAAAAGCAGTTTGAAGCTTTTCGAGCTGGGAATGAAATTATTATATACACGGCCAAAAAAGACGGCGAAATCTTGGCACAAAATTTCATGATTTTCTATGGCCCGGAGGCTAGTTATCATTATGGTGTTTCGTCAGAACTTGGGACTAAGTATTCAGCAGCGCCACTTTTACATTTGGAAGCGATGAAAGAAGCACGGAAACGCGGGGCTTTGCGTTATAACCTGTGGGGGATTGTGGGTCTGGATGAAAAATCACATCGTTTTTATGGTGTGTCAGAATTTAAGCGTTCATTTGGCTGCGAAGAATTAAAATATACGCCTGCACATGATTTAATTTTGAAACCTCTAGCTTACCAAAAAACCAAAGTGGTTGAGACGGTGCGAAAAAAGATTCGCCACGTTTAGTTTTTGCATTATGCTCGGTTGAGTGCTATAATAAGCATAAGTAAAATAAGGAATACTATGGCAAAAATTAATCGTAAATTTATTGATAGACATTGGTTAATGTTTGTGGTGCGTGGCGCAGTGGCAGCAATTTTTGGTTGCTTGGCGCTATTCGGTGGCATGGCGAATATTAATAGCGTAATTGCAGTTTTGAGTTTGTTCTTACTGGCGATGGGGATTGTCGATACTGTCGGCGCGCTCTATGCCTCTACTAAGAGCCACGGTTGGATTAATTCAATCATCGACGCTTTGGTTGATATCATTGCGGCTTTGATGCTACTTTTCTACGCCAAGGATAATTTAGTTTCTAGCCTAGTTATCATTTCAATTTATACAATTGCCTCCGGCGCGATTGATGTGTTTCACGGATTTATTTCGACTGTTGATCCGACCGATCGTTTTATCAGAGTTCTAGCTGGCGTTTGTGGATGTATTATTGGTGTAGTGATATTAAATACTGGAGATTATGAAATTACGACCTTTATTCGCTTCTTCGGTGCCTACATGCTGATTGTGGGCGTGACAAGCATGATTTATGGCGTACATAACCGGGCACAAAAAATTGAGGATAAAACCGCTCGTAGTGCGGCTGCGAAAAAGCCAACAACTAAAAAAGCAACTAGCAAAAAACATACTCGCAAATAATTAGATTATACTTTCGAATATAACAGAGAGAGCGAAAAGCATACTTTCGTCACCAAAAAGTATGCTTTTATGTTATAATTTAGGTTAAGGAGGCTTTTTAAATGAAAGCAATAATTACAGATGCGGGCTTCGCGAGCCGTTATCTACCCATCACTAAAACAATTCCAAAAGCTATGATACCAATTGGGGCTAAGCCAGTGATGCAGCTTTGTGTAGAAGAGTGTGCTGATGCCGGGATTGAAGAAATTATCATTGTTGCTACACCAAATACTAAATCGAGAGAAATCTATGACGATTATTTCCATAATCCTTCTGAAAATGTGAAGGCTTTACTAGATAAACAGGGCAAATCTGACCGCTTTGAAGCAGTTGAAAAAATTATGCATTTTCCGAAGATTACTGTAATTGAGCAGGATGCTAGTTTACCATACGGCAATGGTTCGCCGATTGTTTCAGCTAAGGATTTTGTCAAAGACGATGAAGCTTTTGTAGTGCTTTACAGTGATGATTTAATCCTGGGGCAAGGTGATGTGAAGACGTTGATTGAGGAATATCAGAATCACCCAGAAGCCAAAGCTGTGATTGCGGCACAGGAAATGCCAGAGGAGGTTTGGCATAAATACGGCATGATTGCTCTGAAAGAAAATGGCACGCTTTCTCACATTGTCGAAAAACCTAAAACACCGGATCTCGCGCCAAGCAATTTAACAAGCTATGGTCGGTATCTTTTGACACCAGAAGTGTTTGATTATTTGATCCCGTCTAATACAGGGCTTGACGATGAACTTTGGACTGTTGATGCAATTACGAAGTTAGCTGAGCACGGCGATGTCGTAGTGGCGCATAGTCGTGGCAAGTGGATTACAACGGGTGACCCTAAGAATTATTTCATGGCGCATCTCCAATATGTGATGGACCACACTGACTATGCTGATGACGTTAAGAAATTTGTTAAACAATATACTAACGAGAACGAGTAAAAGCTGTTCTTAAGTGCTATAATAAAGAAAAGGAGGAAGAATGAATATAGCTGAATGGATACTAGTAGCGATTCTTAGCGTGACGCTTTTTATCTTTCTAGTAGTCGGCATTATTTTGATTATCAAACTAATCGACTTGAGCAAGGAGCTAAAGGAAGTCGCGATTGAAGGAAAAGACATCGCCAAAAATACTAACGGCATCGTTTCTAATGTCAAAGGCATGACTTCGATTGGCGGTACGATGGAAATGTTTGTAAACAAATACATTAATCCTAAATTGAAAGAGAAAATGAAAGAGAAAGGAGAAAAAGATGACGGAAAAAAATAAAAGCGGAGCGGGCAAATTCTTTTTAGGAGCATTACTTGGTGCAGCCGCTGGAGCGATTGCCGGTAAATTCATTAGTGAAAAAACTAAATCGGATGATGAAGATTTAGAAGAGAACGAATGTGGATGTGGGGAAGAGTGCGAATGTGGCAAAAAATGTGAGTGCGAAGAAGAACCGAAGCCAAGTGAAAAGAAAACTGAAACTCCTAAAAAGGCAACCAAAACTAGCGAGAAGAAATGAGCCTGAAGCCTAGTGATTTTGTGCATTTACACAATCACACGCACTATTCGCTTCTGGATGGGCTGACCAAAGTTCCGGAATTAGTCAAATTTGTAAAAGAAGACGGAATGGAGGCGGTGGCGGTGACTGACCACGGCACGATGTCTGGGTTGGTTGAGCTATATAAAGAATGTAATGCGGCTGGCATCAAGCCAATTTTGGGTTTGGAAGCTTATGTGGCAGCCCGCAAAATGACCGACCGTGATCCGGCGCATGATAAGCAAAGGTTTCATATCACGCTTCTAGCCATGAACAACAAAGGTTTTGAAAACCTGTGTCGGATTATGAGTAATGCCGAAGTAAACGGTAAATACTACAAACCACGTACTGACCATAGTGAATTAGAAAAATATAACGAGGGCATTATTTGTTTGTCTGGGTGTATGGGCTCAGAAATTTCAGAGGCAATCCGAGCTGACGATGATAAAAGAGCTCTAGAGCTAATTGATTGGTATCGCAATGTTTTTAAAGACCGTTTCTATTTGGAAATGCAAGATCACGGACATCCACTGTCTTCTACTCATTCCGAAGAGCAGAAAAAGGTCAACGATTGGCATATGGCGCACGCCAAAGAGTTAGGCTTGCCGTTAGTAGTAACTTGCGACGCACACTATTTGAGAAAAGAAGACCAAGATGCACATGAAGTTTTGCTCTGTGTGGGTACGGCAGCGAATTTGTCGGATAAAAATCGCATGACTCTGAAGGATTTTGATCTCCATGTGATTCCGGCGGAAGAAATTATCAAACACTGGGAGAAAACTTGCCCTGAAGCGGTACTAAACACTAAGAAAATTGCTGACCGTTGTAATGTGGATTTACAGCTTGGGCGGATTTTGATTCCAAAGTTTCCGGTACCAAAAGGTGAGGACGAAAAGACTTATCTAGACAAGTTAGTCTTTCAAGGTCTTGTCTATCGTTATGGTGGTAAAAAACTGGAAGAAACAGAAAAACTAAGTATTAAAGAATGCCGCCAAATTTTAACTGAAGTAGATAAAAAACGAGACGATTTGCACAAAGTTTTGCCTCGAATTGATTATGAACTTTCGGTAGTCGATAAGATGGGCTATAATGGCTACTTTTTGATTGTACAGGATTTCATTAACTGGGGTAAATCAAAGAGAATCGTCTATGGGCCAGGTAGAGGTTCAGCGGCTGGTTCAATTTTGGCTTATGCTTTGAGGATTACCGAGCTAGATCCTTTAAAATATGACTTGCTGTTTGAAAGATTTTTGAATCCAGACCGTATTAGTATGCCAGATATCGATACCGATATTCAGGATACTAGGCGGGATGAAGTGATTGAATACTGTACTGAAAAATATGGCAAAGGCCGCGTGTCAAATATTGCGACATTTGGTAAAATGATGGCTAAAAACGCCGTGCGTGACGTAGCAAGGGTGCTAGAAGTACCATATGCTGAAGCGGATCGCTTAGCTAAAATGGTGCCAGATCCGGTGCAAGGACACCATGTGCACTTGGCAGATGCGATTAAAGAAGTGCCCGACTTAAAGCAAGAATACGAGACTAATCCAACTTCAAAGGAAGTAATAGACTTTGCTTCAAGACTGGAGGGAACGATTCGAAACCATGGAGTTCACGCCTGCGGTGTGATTATTGCGCCAGACGATTTGGTTAAATTCTTACCACTTGAGGTTTCGGCGAAAGGTCCTATCGCGGCGCAGTTTCCAATGGGTCAAGTTGAGGAATTAGGACTGCTTAAAATGGACTTTCTGGGATTATCTAACCTTTCGGTCATTAATAATGCGCTCAGAATGATTCGCAAAGTTTACCATGATGATATTAATCTATCTTCTTTACCACTTGATGATAAGAAAACTTATGAGCTTTTACAACGCGCTGAGACTACTGGCGTATTCCAGCTAGAATCGGCCGGTATGAAACGCTATTTAAAAGATTTGAAAGCTTCAACTTTTGAAGATATCATCGCTATGGTGGCGCTTTATCGTCCAGGACCAATGCAGTTTATCGATTCATTTATTCGTCGTAAACACGGTGAAGAGAAGATTACTTATTTGCACCCTGGGCTAGAGAATTCTTTGAAAAATACTTACGGCATTTTGATTTATCAGGAACAGTTCATGCAGATTTCGAAGGAATGGTGTGGGTTTACTGGCGGTCAGGCCGATACTTTACGCAAGGCAGTAGGAAAAAAGAAAATTGATTTGATGAAGAAGGTAAAGCCAGAATTTATCAAAGGTGCGGTGGAAATCGGTGGGGCTACTGAGGAAATAGCCGAAAAATTTTGGTCACAGCTGTTAGACTTTGCAAACTATTGCTTTAATAAATCACACGCTGCGTGTTATGCAATGATTGCTTACTGGACGGCATATTTGAAGGCGCATTATCCAGATGCTTTTATGGCGGCTTTAATGACGGCAGATATGCGTTGGACAGATCGTCTCGCAATTGAGATTGCGGAATGTAAAAAAATGGGGCTCAAAGTACTTGGCCCGGACATTAATCAATCATATGGTGATTTTGGGATTGTAGGAGGCGAAAACACTATTCGGTTTGGTCTTTCTGGCATTAAAAACATGGGGAAGTCTCTGGTGGAGGATATCGTCATTCCAGAGCGCGATAAAAATGGACCGTTTAAATCGGTGTGTGATTTTGCTAAGAGGGTAGATTCAACCAAGTTCAACAAGAAATCTTGGGAAGCCGCAATTAAAACTGGTGCTTTCGATCGATTTGGAGCTTCGAGGTCAGATTTGTTATTCAATCTAGAAGCAATCCAGGCTTATGGCGCTAAAATTCAAAAAGATGTAGGCTCTGGCCAAACTGATTTGTTTGGAATGATGGGCGAAGTAGGTGCTGTGCCAGAAGTAGAAATCAAATCAGCGCCGACGCAATTTCCGGAAAAAGAGCAGCTGATGTGGGAGAGAGATTTAATGGGGCTCTATCTTTCGGCTCACCCATTAGATAAATACGATACTTATTTCGAAGAGCAAACTCACCCAATGAGCTTTGTTTCGGAAGAGAACGACGGTAAACTAGTGACGATTGGCGGGATTATCACCAATGTTCGCACTATTCTTACTAAAAAAGGCGACAAAATGGCTTTTGTCAAAATTGAAAACAAGACTGACGAAACTGAGTTTATTGTTTTTCCTTCGGTCTTTGCCGATTGTGGTGGGAAACTTGAAATTGATAACGTGGTGCGTGTAAGCGGGCGCGTAAATGCTAAAGACAAGGATGGCCGCACCACTTCTGATGTAAAGCTACTCGCCGAAACGGTTGAGTTAGTGTCCGATGATTTACTGGAATCATATGTTTCAACTGGTGCTAAACTGTCAGCGCCAGTCGCAGCGCCTGGAAAGAGTGGTCCGTCGACGAAAAAAGTATACAGAGGCTTTAATGTAGCAACTAAGGCTTATGACGAAAAATCGAATGAGCCACCTGTCGTGAAAGAACCGCCTAAGGACCCCCGTAAAGAAAGATTATATATATTAGTGGAGGATGCTACGGATACAAAAACTCTAACTGCGATTCGTAAACTAGCTGATTTATATTTGGGGATACAAGAAGTAGTGCTCGTAATAAAAGAAGGGGAAACCAAAAAACCGCTCAAAATGCCATTTAAAGTAGAGGCTTCGGAAGAACTCTTAAATAAACTACGTGAATTAGTAGGCGAGGATAAAGTCAAAGTTTGCTAGATCGTCTAATAAGCGGTAATAGCGGTAGATGCCTCTAAGTGGTATAATGAATTTATGAAGAAAAAAAGAGTTTCGGATAACGTGACGGTGAATCGCAAAGCCAGCTATGATTACGCGTTAAGTGACGAGCTGACGGTGGGTATGGTTTTGGCTGGGTCGGAGGTACGTTCAATCCGCGATCATCATGTGCAATTGAAAGGCTCATTCGTAACGATTCGAAATTCTGAACTGTGGTTAAATAATTTGACTTTAGGAGCTGATACAGCAAGAAATATCAAGCTTTTAGCTACAAAAAAACAAATTGCTGCTATGGAACGTGCTAAAGTTGCAGGTTCGACAATTGTGCCCGTAAAGCTTTTAGGTGGTTCACGCCACATCAAATTAGTCATTGCGGTAGGTAAGGGTAAGAAAAAATATGATAAGCGCGAAACTATTAAAAAACGCGATATTGAAAGGGGAAGATATGCTTAGAATTTGCTCGTGGAATGTAAACGGTCTCAGGGCGGTAATCAGAAAAGGGGCTCTACAAGATTTTATCAACCAATATGACCCTGATATTTTGTGTCTACAAGAAACCAAAGCGAAGCAAGGTCAAGCCGAAATTGATTTACCGGAATATGAAGAAATTTGGAATTCAGCAGAGCGCGCAGGATATTCTGGCACAGCAATTTTTACTAAAATTAAACCTTTATCAACCCGTAATAATTTGCCGACTGAATTAGAATTTAAAGACCAATTTGGCGATCCTTTAACAGAAGGACGCGTGCTAACAGCAGAATTCGAAAAATTTTTCCTAGTGGATGTTTATACACCGAATTCCAAAAATGAACTAGAGCGATTGAAGCTGCGCGAGAAACTGTGGGATCCAGAATTCTTAAAATATTTGAAGGAATTGGAAAAAACTAAACCCGTAATAGTCTGTGGTGATTTTAACGCGGCGCATGCTGAAATAGATATTGCAAGGCCTGACACTAATCACCATTCAGCTGGTTTTACGGACGAAGAGCGACAAGGAATCACAAATATGATTAGTGCTGGTCTAGTGGATTCATTCCGAGAATTACACCCACGGGAAGTCCGTTATACTTGGTGGAGTCATTGGGGACATGCGCGCGCCAATAATGTGGGTTGGCGAATTGATTATTTCTTCGTTTCAAAAAGTTTGTTACCAGTTTTAAAATCCGCAGATATATATGACGACGTAACTGGATCGGACCATTGTCCGGTTGTTATTGAATTGGAGTTCTAATGGAGTTTTTTGAAAAAATTGATGCAATCCCGGCCGAAGATTTAAGTTGGAATATTCCTGAGCAAAAACAGGGAAAAGTTAATGTTATCGGTGGTAGCGTTCAAAACTTTCGCACCGAAATCAAAACAGCAGAGTTTTTAACCGAAAAATATCCTTTAGAAGAAGTGCGTATGGTACTACCAGAAAAATTGAAGAATAAATTACCCCCACTGCCAAATTTTTGTTTTGTATCGGCGACCGAATCGGGCTCAATAGCAGATAGCCAATTATTACGTGATGCATTTAATACTGCTGACTTTAATTTAGTACTAGGTGATTTATCACGCAATAATGTCACCGGCCAAGCTATTTCAAGCGCGTGTGAAGCTACCGACAAAATGACGGTTTTAACTAGGGATAGTGTAGATTTAGTAGCAGAATATAGGCCCGAAAAGCTTTTGATGAATGAAAACTTAATTATATTTGCTAGTCTGGTGCAACTTCAAAAACTCCTAAAAGCCGTCTATTACCCTAAGATGCTTTTGATGTCGCAGTCTCTAATGCAAGTGGCAGAAATTCTTCATAAGTTTACTTTAAGTTATCCAATAGCAATCATGACGCTAAATAATGATCAAATATTGATTGCAGAAAATGGCACTGTAAAAGCTTTGGCACTCGAAAAATCTGGTTATTCAACGATTACTATTTGGAGTGGGGAATTAGCGGCTAAAGTTGTAGCGATGAATTTATATAATCCAAATAACTTCGTGGATGCCACGATAAATGCCATCATTAAATAGTTATTTCTTTTTCTCGGAAAGTTTTTTTTCAATTTCTACCGCATCACGAGAAATATTTTGGCGGCGCTGTCGCAAGAAGAACCAAATGAATACAAAAATCGAACAGCCAAATATAAATAAGCCATATTTGACTGGGTCTGGCCAATTAGTAGCAAAGAGGATTACGGCATTCACGACACCAAGGCACAGCGTGTAAATATAGCGACGTGTAAGAATGATTTTTTTAGCAAGTGGGAAATTGCGCCTAGCGAGAGAGTTTTTGGTACAGTTGTCGGGATGTCCTAAAATCTTACCGTAAACCAAAAGATCGCCGCAAACGGATGAAAAGAGGTAATAAGAAATAATAATAATACCTAAAATCCAGTTGATTCTTAACGTCATGAAAAGTACATGGGCGCTAGTGAGTAGTATATCGGAGACCATATCAAATTGTGCTGCGTATTTACGATATTTAGGAGTTCTGTCTTTTGGAAAAGGCCATTTACGCGCACAGGTGCCATCAAAAGCGTCTGTAAATTCGGCAGTAAGAAAAATAACAAATGCCGCTTCAGGCGTGCCACCAGTAAAAGATATGATGAATAAAACTAGGGCGAGGAACAATCTCGACAAGGTTAAAAGATCTGCCAGATATCTCATTTTTTTATTATACCATTAAAAATTTTTTCTAGCAGTTTAATGCGATTACTCATCAAAACTTCATCACGTTCTTTTAACATGATTTTGGACATTTTAGCGATTTTGTCAGGGTGAGCAAAAATGGTATTCAAACTTTCTGCCATTTTTTCAGGCGTCTCGTTTTTAGAAATAAGGTAGCTTTTGGCTGGGATGACTTCTTCCATATCAGGGTCACAAATAAAGACCGGTAAGCCGGCAGCTTCAGCTTCAACTAGCGTGGACGGATAATCATCAAAATTATATGAAACTAATACGTCTAAATCCGCATCCTGGATAGCTTTTTGCACTGTTTCAAAACTAGCGTTGCCATGAAAGGTGACATCTAATTGGTGGTCTTTTACAAATTTTTTTGCGCGCTTTAAATCTGGACCATCACCGTAAACGTCTAAATGGTATTTTCCTTGCAATTTTTCAAGCGTTTCTAAAAATGGCATAATTCGTTTTTCGCGAGAAACTCGAGAATGCCAAATTATTTTGAGCGTTTCACCAGCTTTTAGAGTACGTACTTTTGGCTTTTTAAGGAATTTTTGGTCTGGGAAACCGTTTGGTAAAATCCAAATTTTTTTTCTGGCACCATAATGACCAAGTTTCCTCGCAAAATGTTCGGATGGAGTGATAAGTGCATCAGCAAACACAGCGTGATTAACCATCAAGTTCCACATCTTGGCTTTAGCAAAGGTATCGGCTAAATAATCATCTTTTTTGACTTTTTTAGGATGGGGTAAACAACTAGCGTGTAAGCCATTCAGCGTAACTGCTACTATAGTTCTGAAGCCAAACGGAATTAAACTTTTTTCTCCCATGTCTTCGCGACCATGCATGACTTGTACAGACGGAATTCCTAGTTTTTTAGCTAGCCTTAGTCCTGCGATGGAACAACCGGCTTCATAATGCACATAAAAAACGTCAAATTCTTTTAGCTCAGGACAAGTTTTAAGTAACCACGCTTCGACTATTTTAGGACGACGCGAAACTGGTGTAATACCATGAAGAAAATGTCTGCAACTTGGCACTACAAAAATATTTTGATTCTTTAATTCTTTTAGTTCTGTTTTGCTTTTTGGATAACCGGTGCTAAAAACGTAGACTGTGTGACCATTTTTTTCCAGAGCGGTTTTTTGAGCATTGATTGATGAAACAATACCGCCAGTTAAATCCAGATAGCAATCGGAGAAAATCGCAATTTTCATATTTTCATTTTACCACCTTGTGTGCTATAATCATAATACTAATACTAAATATCAAGAAGGAGTGAGGGAGCGGCCCTATGACCTCCTGCCAACCTACCGATGGGCAAGGTGGTAATTCCGACCAGAAAGGAAAGATATGTTCTATCGAACTGCGGAGAGTGTTTCTCCAAAACACCCAGATAAACTTTGTGACCGGATTAGCGATGCAATTCTGGATGCATATTTAGCAAAAGACCCAAATGCCCGTGTGGCGGCGGAGACTTGTGGCGGACACGGCGTAGTGTTCGTGACGGGCGAAATTACTTCTACAGCTGATGACGTGGATATCCCAGCGATTGTACGTAGAATTGCCGGCGATAATATAGAAGTCCATACCAAAATCGTGAAGCAATCGCCAGAAATTGCACAAGGCGTAGACACAGGTGGGGCTGGAGATCAGGGAATCATGATCGGCTATGCTTGCGACGAAACAGACGAGCTTTTACCACGTGAGGAAATACTGGCTAGACGATTAAATCAATTTATTTATGAAAAATACCCGTATGATGGTAAAACTCAAGTTACCATTGCCCCAGATGGTTCAATTGATTCCATCGTAGCTAGTTTTCAAAATGTGCCAAAAGATGAACTTGAAACGGTTGTGCACGAATTTATCGAAAATCAAAAACTAAACGGAAAATTAGAACTTCATATCAATCCGGCTGGGGATTGGAATCAAGGTGGGTTCGATGCGGATACTGGCCTTACAGGGCGTAAGTTGATTGTAGACAATTACGGACCACGTGTAGCAATTGGCGGTGGTTGTTATTCTGGTAAAGATCCGTCGAAAGTAGATCGTTCTGCCGCTTATATGGCACGCAAAATTGCCGTGGATTATCTTCGTAAACGTCAAGCGCATGAAGTCTTGGTGAGATTAGCCTACGCAATTGGCTATGCTGAACCACTAGAAAAAACTGTAATTGTTGATGGCAAGCCAGAAGAAATCACGGGGTATGATTTAACACCAAATGGCATTATCAAATACCTGAATTTGAAACGCCCAATTTACGAAAAAACTGCTGAATATGGTCATTACGGCGAGGGGTTTGACTGGGACAAATAGTCGTGCCATAATAAGGATATGGCAAAAAAGAATAACATCAAACGCACTCTGTATTATTTTTGGACAGCTTTAATGCAAAGCAAGATTAGATCGATTTTGCTTTTGATTTTGATACCAATTTGGGTTTTTCTATCTAATGTAGCGATACCATTTTGCACTTCTCAGATAATCGGCAAACTTTCAAGCGGTGACTTTGCAATCGAGAATTATGTTAGTATATTATCTTTGACATTTTTAGTAACAGCAGCAAATAACATTGTAGTTATCCGAGCAATTGATTGGTTGGATTGGTCGATTGACGCCTTGGGCGGGGAATACTTATCGAAACTGGCATTTACCGCAGTAATCAATCAATCGATGACTTTTCATAATGATAGATTTTCTGGTTCATTAACTAGCGCGGCTAATAAATTCCCGAGGTCTTTTATCGGCCTAAAATCAAGCTTCGTGTGGAATATTTATCCATTATTTTTATCGCTGTTTTATGCGATAGGTGTCGCAGCTGTAGTTTGTGCACCATTTGCAGGTATTCTGGCACTTTATGCGGTAGTTTATATGACAGTTGCAGTAGTTACATATTATAAGACACGTAAGGTGGATGAGCAATTAGCAGATGCTGAAAACAAGCAAACTGGACAATTAGCGGATGCAATCACCAATGAAATGTCGGTAAAATCATACGCGCGTGAAAAACTTGAAAAAACTAGGTTTGGTCGAGCCACTAAAAACACTAAAGACGCTACTTTTAAAACAGCTAAAATATCATTCTGGCGTAATTTGGCTATGAATTCAGTAAATATGGTAACTTTTGCTGGTCTTCTGATACTTATTGTGATGAGTCACGATTTATTTGGCACTACAATTGCTACTATGGTGTTTTTGTATTCACTTTCAAATACGCTTCTCTCTAACATCTGGTCAATTAATTTTATTTTGAGATCGACTAATCGCGCCTTTGGCGATGCCAAAGAAATGGTAGAAATATTAGACTTACCATTAATTATCGATGATAAGACCGACAGGCCTTTAGAAGTTTCCCAAGCCGAAATAGATTTTTCACATATTGCGTTTAGCCATCATGAGCAAAAGGATACTTTGTTTGACAATTTTGATTTAGTGGTGCCGGCAGGGAAAAGCATTGGCCTCGTGGGGGTGTCTGGTTCTGGAAAAACCACATTAACCAAATTGCTACTTAGATTCGACGATGTTTCTGGTGGAGCAATTTATATCGATGGACAAGACATTCGTGATGTAACACAAAAAAGTTTGCGCGAGGCAATCGCCTATGTACCGCAAGAGTCATCGCTATTCCACCGTTCGATTTTTGAAAACATAGCTTATGGTAAAACAGATGCAACGCGTGAGGAAGTAATTAAGGCAGCTAAATTGGCTAACGCTGATGAATTTATCCGTGATTTACCAGAAGGTTATAACACGCTAGTTGGCGAACGGGGAGTAAAACTTTCGGGTGGTCAAAGACAGCGCGTAGCGATCGCACGAGCTATTCTCAAAAATGCACCGATTCTAGTGTTGGATGAGGCGACTTCAGCCCTGGATTCTGAATCTGAGAGCCTAATTCAAGGAGCTTTGGCCAATTTGATGTCTGGCAGAACATCGATTGTAGTAGCGCACCGACTTTCTACTGTTGCTGGGCTAGATGAAATTGTAGTGATGAAGGATGGCAAAATCGTAGAACGTGGGCCACACCATGAGCTGTTAAAACAAAACGGCGAATATGCCAAGCTTTGGTCGAGGCAAAGTGGAGCTTTTCTAGAAGAAACCTGAAGCTAATAAAAAATCCCCCAAAATAGTCTGGGGGATAAGGTGCTTTTAGTGTTTAACAAAGCTTTAAACAGAGTTTTTCAATAATATCTTCTTTTAGGCCACGTTCAGCTAAGAGTTGAATTAATTTCGAATGGTCATGTCTGATATAATTTTGATACTTAAAATCTTTGGTCTGCCCAAGGTCATTGATGATGGTTTTAGCGAATTTTGTACAATCAATTTCTAGCCCAGCTTCAATCAATTCTTCCATTAGCATCAAATAGCCATCATAGCTCAACTTGGATTTTCTTCTTCTGACGCGAGTGGCTAATTCGTTTAAATCAACTCTGGCACCAGCATTTTTTAAATCAAGCATTTCGGAAACATAAGCCCAAAGATTGCATGATTTTCCCCTATTAAAACACGCCATTCCTCTTAAGTTATTAACGACTTCGTCTAAATCAATCGGAATACCAGCATTTTTTAAATCAATTGCTGCTCCGACATAATAACTCGGCCGAAAACCGCGTGCCCTAAAATGGCCGCCCTCTTCTTCTTCAAACTTTTCTGAGAGCATGCTCATGTCACCACCGGCCTCCATAAACTCGGCTAGGAAAATACCCATTAGAGTCTTCCAGCCAGGATGGTTGCGATATTCTACATAGCCGTTTTGTTGCCAGTAATCCAATCCTTCTAATTCATCGAAAACTATATCAAATGACAAGGCCTGTATAAATTGGTCTGCCGTAATGCCCTTGGGAAGTTTTTTGAAATCTACTAAGTATTCGCCTAAGAATTTTTTTCCATCATTTTCGATGTAATCTAAGACGAACTCAGAAACATTAATCCCAAGTTTTTGCCAATCGTTAAAATGATCAACAAAAATATCCTCAAGAAGCCATGATTTACAGTGAGAACTAATTTTTGATGTTGCTTTATCATCCAATAAATTCCGAATTTGAGTATTTAACTCTTCAGCTGACAATATCTCATACTTTTGTCGCTGTAATGTAAAAAACTCTCTTACTCCGTCGCAATAAATTTCTTTTTCGTCATCCATCACAATACCTCCTGGATAATCGTCATCAACCAACCCTGTTTTTAAGGTTCTTTTAAACACCCTGTATATAATAGCATAAATATAATATAAGTCAAGGGGAATAAGGCGTGGCATACGTCATAAATAACCCGATAATTAAAAAAGGCGCCATAGCGCAATAATCAATTAGAAGAGTTTAATCTGGTGGGGCTTAATTAACCAGGTTTTAACAATATACAAGATAGACATGCAGGAAGAATCAGAAATCCATGATATAATTGTATGTAATATAAAGTGATATTATTATGCCGAGAATAGAAGAAATGACACCGGTGCCTGGGATGTATCCAGAGGACTTACAGGGCCAAGATGGGGAGAATAAAAATCCATGGTCTATGCTTGAAAATCTAGCGCATGATAAGCCAGCCTACACTATAGACGACGAAGGTAATTATCACTATAAGCAAGCAGACGCAATGAACCGTTTTTCTAGTTTAGTAAAACAAGCGCAAAAAGACGGCGACACCACAAAAGCAAATTATTACGAAGATTTTATGCGAAATACTCTGCAGGACAATCCTATAGAGATAACTGAAGAAGATTTTAATCGCTTAAGTGATGACGGCAAGCTCAAGTTCTTTCGTCTGAGTGGATTGCAAGCAAAATTAAATGGTGATGAAGAGGCGCTGCAAAAATGTAAACAACAATATAACGAGTTGGCGCAGAGACTTAGTGATGACGATGTCGGAAATAACGTAGGGCAATCACCAGAAAATAAACCATTGAATCAGAGAGTACATTTTGGTCTTTCTGACACAAAGGCCAGAGCATTACTAGTTTCTGCTATGGAGATTACACCACATACAGGGTATTTACCAAGTGAAAGTTCAATTTACTATACATTCTCCCATGAATTGCCAGATGGTATGGAACGAAAAAAGCCAACAGGTTATGATGAGTTTGGAATAAACTTTTTCAAAAAACAAATGCCAAACTATAATGGATCGGCTTCAAGCCTAAAGGAATTATTTACTAGTGAAGAATATAAAGCTTTGACGTCACATTGTATTTATCCGCAAAGCGAGGGTGGCGATAAAACACTTGATGAAGCTATGGGTTTTATTCACTGCATAAATCCAAACAAGCGTGGCAATTTTGGTGGCCAAGATAAAATTGATTGTAGGTTCTATCTTTGCCCTAGGCCAGAAAATTTAGTACCTATTATGAATGCTTTCGTGCAAAAAAGCGATGAGGCAGATTTACCTTATTATTTTAAGTTCAGCACTGATCCTAATCGTAATGATAAACTGGTAATTTATTCCAGCGATGAAATGGCTGAGAAGCATCTATCTACGCTCGAAAAAATACAAAATGAACACCCAGAATGGTTCGAGGGATTAGGAAAAAATCCTTTATGGGGCGTTATCGAAAATGCAAAAGGTGTCTATTATGGGGCGGAGCCGCAGGCTAGTGGCAAAGATAGTTATGGTGGCAAAAGGGCGAAGATATTTAGTAACGCTTTGTCCGAATGGAGACAAGAGTTTGGGATAGTGGCAACTGCTAAAAATTATGAGGAATTAATAAAAAATGAAAACATATCAGATAAGCAAGTACAAAGGTTTAAAGTTCTTTTTGCAGACGCTTGTCGAAAAGAAGGTATAACTCCCCAAAATTTCGCTACTGCTCGATAGTGCATAAAAATGTAAGTCTTGCGAATCAATATGGAATTTATCTTCATTTTTCGGACAAGATTTATGGTTAGGGATTTAACCGACAAAATTATAGAGGTAAATTACGGTTTTCGGCATGTTTTTATCGCAAAAATGGTATAAAAATAGCCCTCTATTTTTGCGAGGGATTTAACAGGCACTTACAGATTACGAAATAGTTGAAAATTATTTTATAACCCGCTTGGTGGGCGAAGAGGGACTTGAACCCTCACAGTATTGCTACTAGTAGATTTTGAGTCTGCCGCGTCTACCAATTCCGCCATTCGCCCGAATCTCTTACATTGTATCATAAACTGACGAAATATGCTATAATTAGCCTATGGATGCTAAAGACGGTGGGCAGACTTCTGACTTGCAAAGGCAGGCGGCTTCCGCAATCGCTAGAAAAAAGGTTCTGGCGGCTTATGCTGGTGCTGCCAAAAAAGCTGCTGATGCCGCTGCGAGCAAAAATAATTCTCGTTTGAAAGACGCTTCAGTTACTTCTAAAATCAATTCAGAATCTTGGAAAAAATACCACTCTGCTTGGCAGAATTATTACCAAAAATACTATAGCGATTATTATTCAAAGGCTGCACAAGACTATATTGCTAAGGAAAGATTAAAAGATGCTAGGGAAAAAGCGGAAGAAGAAGAGATCCTAAGCTCACTCACCCGTTCAAGTGCCAAAATTGATAGTGAATCTGGTTTATCTCTTGGCACCAATATGGAATATGACGCTGAAGCTCATGAGAATAGTATCAAAGACAAACTGCGTTTTAAAATACGTAAAAAAGCTACCGAAAGTGCTAAAAAGACTCATAGAAAAAGGCATTTAATGCCTATCGTAGCGGGAGTTGCGGTTGTGCTTTTAATTTTATTTTTGCAATACAACCGTTTAATTTTTGCGCCAATTATGGCATACGTTTCACCGGGTAATGCTCCTGCTTCAGAAATTGAAGCGATTGATCCAACTATTACTCAAACTGTTTCAGCCGATCCACGGTTAATTATCCCAAAACTAAATGTTGATGTGCCAATACATTTTGGAATTCAACTTTCGGAAGTAATGTCGGCAATGAATAATGGTGTGGCACATTATAGAATTGCTGGGGCTAGCGCTTATCCAGGCGAAATTGGCAATTTGGTAATTACTGGACATTCGGCTGGCGATGTATATAGTTCTAATCCATATAAATATATCTTTTCTGGTCTAGAAAGATTGGAAGATGGCGATCTAATTTATATAAACTATAATTCGATAAGGTACACTTACAGAGTAATTAAAAAAGAGGTGGTAGAACCGTCCAATGTAGCTTCCTTAGTAGTAGACACCGACAAACCTCTTCTAACTTTAGTGACTTGCACACCACTTGGCACTTCTAGATATCGTTTACTTGTAACGGCAGAGCAAATTTCGCCAAGCCTTGAAGGAGCAGAAGAGGCAGAGCAGTATACGCCTACGGATAATTCAGAAAGCCTGCCATCGAATGAACCGTCATTCTTTGAGGGAATTTGGAATTTCCTAACTGGCAATTAATGCTCGACTATCCATTCACGTATTAAATTATTATCACTGAAATAATAAAGCCATTTGTTTTCAGTGATGCCAACTGAAAAATGACCAGAAACATTTTTGACTAATGCTCTTTTATTGAAGCCATCAAAATCGTAAACTATTAATTCGCCATCGTTGACGGTATATATCATATCGTTGTCTAGCCAGTCAAATTTTTTTCCTTCAACTTGCCATTCTATCACATCGCTAGCTTCCATATCTAGTGAAGCGATTTGTGGTCCCGTATAAGCTATAACAAATTCACCATCATGACCAACTTTGATATGTTCTGGAGCAAAACTTAATTCGTATTTAGCAAACTCAGCAAAATCAGCTTTTTTGTAAACCGTAATTATATTGTCTTGAAGAATAGTGTAATATTCTTCGTCATAAAATTTACTAGCAACTGTTTGTACAGCTGAGGTAGCTGGGAGTAGTTCCGTAATTATATCATTGTTTAACTTGAAATATCCTACATAATATGGCTGGTCTGAATCGGGAGTCTTTTTAGCGGTAAAGATAATCTCATTAAGAAAATGGTCAAAACTAACCACATCTTTCACGATGACAGCCGAGATCGAACGCCCCGAAACGTCAATTTTACGTAAATTTCCATCCTGAATAGCCATTAAATTGTTGGAGGAATTATCAAGAATTTGGATAGTTTCAAAATTGAAACCGAACTCTTTAGTTAGATTAAGACTTTTTTCAGGATTTTTGACGTCAAGCAAAATCCATTCAGAAGTATCATCTTTATCAATTTGGACCTGAAAGAGAATATGGGAAGCGTCTAAATCCCAATTTGCATTTAGGATTTTGCCAGTAAATAAACCTTCTTTGGCATCTTTTGCTAAGCTTACGCTAGAAAAAACTTTGGAAATATCCAGTGGGGATAAAGTTGGTGTTTCTTCTCTTAGATTAATAAGCTGCCACTTAGTAGTCTTATTAGCCAAAATGATAGAGTTGTGGTCGGGAGAAATAAAGGTTGCTGTAGTGCCATCAACATTAAGTAGTTCTTCTGGGGTGCGATTGTTCAAAAATAGTCTAGGATAATGCACCCTATAGAGTAAACCTTCTTTAATCGTGACGGTTTTTGACCAAGAATCGTAGCCATCTTTGGTTAACAAAATGGTATGTTCACCACTCGGCAAAACTTTGGAAGTATTGGTGCGCTGTAGCCAAGCACTGTCACCGTCAATTTGGATGTCAGCCCCTGTAGGAATTGAAGAAATCTGTAACATACCCTGACGTTCTACTTTGAAATCAGAATTAATCCAATAGCCAGATACTATTAGAACAAGAACAACAACTGAAATAATTACTGCGACCACCATGACAGCTTCAGAAAAAATTACTTTTAAGCTCTGTCGAAGCTGTTTTTTCTCTGCATCCATATGCCATATATTATAGCATAATTTAATATAAATTAGCTCTTGCGTTTTTAAAATGAAAAGTGTATGATAGAAGTAGAATAAGTGAGGTATTAGATGCAAAAATCAGAAGACGATAATTTGGCGATTAGGGCGCATCGTCGGCCTAAGGTTTCTACGACTTTAAGTCGTAAGTATGTAAAAAAACCTAGTGGGAGCACCAACGTGGCGGTATCGGTAAAACAAAGTTCGAAAGTTTCACATTTTAATACCCCGGTTTCGCCTCGTGCGAAAGATTCTGACAACGCCGAAACGGTGGTGGTCCATCCTCTTCAAGCTACTGCGAATCGAAAAATGCAGGAGAGAGCAAAGCAAGCGCAGTTAGAGAGTGGCGCCAAAGTGAGTGCTAAAGAATTAAAAGATCAAGCTATTCGAAAGGCTTTAGCGGCAGCTAACGCTGTTTCTAAAGAAGAGGATGCTCAAACTAAAAACGTAGCTAAAATGCATTTTGGCTTTGGGCGATTGGTGCTGGCACTTTCTTGTGCGGCAGTGGTTGTTTTTGCGATTGTCTACTTTGTTAATTTGAACATGCCTGACATTTCGCTAAAAGTAGCAGCAATGCAAACTGGCATAGATGCGTCGTATCCTAGCTACGTACCAAGAGATTACAACATTTCTAGCATCACTTCAGAAAACAATAAAATCACTTTAGATTTTAAGAGCACAAAAGATGATGGCGCTTTTTCGCTCATAGAAGAAGCTTCATCTTGGGATTCGAATGCTCTGATGACAAATTACGTCCAGCAAACATTTAGTGATAACTATGCCATTGTAAGGGAACAAGGACTAACTATTTATATCAGTGAGAAAAATGCCGCTTGGGTTAACGGTGGAATTGTTTATAAGCTAAATATTACGTCTGGTTCATTGACGCACAAACAAATTCGTTCAATTGCAGTTTCTTTGTAGAATTAGATTGCTCTAGCAACTGAATTCAGTCGTGCGATAGTTGTATCGCGACCAAGAGTTTCTAGCGTTAAGTTGAGGGCTGGGCTAAATGGCGCAAAGCTGACGGCTAACCGGATTAAGCTGAAAAGTTCAGCTGGTTTTTTGTTGGTCTCTTCAAGAAGAGAATTAAGTGCTTCTTGCAGTGAATCAGCGTTCCACGTTCCTAGATTAGAAAGGGAGACAATAGTCTTTTTGAGTAACGATTCAATTTCCGCTTCTGACATTTTCTTTAAAAATTTGTTGTTAACTAATGCGTCAACGTCTACAGTCGGGTCTTTGAAGAAATAGTCCGTCATTTCTTTGAGGTCAGATAAGGTTTTTAGCCGGTCATAAATGATTGATAGAACTTGCATTTTATAATCATCGTCAAAACTTGCTGCCGAATCAGGCCAAAAACCTTTAGCGCGTTCAAATAAGGCTTCTTTGCCTTGTTCGGTAAAGATTTTACGAATCCATTGGCCATTAAGCCATAGTAATTTAGTTTCATCATAACGTGCCCCGGATGTTTGAATGCGATCTAAGGAAAAATGCTTGATTAAATCCGCTTTAGAATAAATTTCATTTTCAGTGCCATCATTCCAACCCAGACAAGCTAAATAATTGAGCATAGCTTCCGCTAAAATCCCGTCTTCACGATATTCAGTGACGGATTTAGCACCGTCGCGTTTACCAAGTTTTTTATTGCCGTTGGGAGCTAGAATATGTGGCAAAGACACTAGACGAGGTCTTTCTAGGTGCAAAGCTTCATAAAGAGCTAGATAATTTGGAACGCTTGAAAGATACTCCACACCGCGCATCACGTGGGTAACACCCATTTCGGCATCGTCTACAATATGAGCAAAATTATAAGTTGGATAACCGTCTTTTTTGAGAATAATAATATCGTCTTCGGTTTCAGGACCGGCATGCATGTCGCCCATTACTTCGTCATGCCAAGTATAAGGTTTTGGTTCTGCCTTAAAACGGAGTGGAATACCTGGCTGCCATTCTGGTGGATTTTCAGGTCGAAAATTTCGATAGAGAAATGGGATTTTTTTTGCGTTACATTCTGCGCGATAAGCGTCAATTTGCTCTTTAGGAGTGGGGTCAGCATAAGCACGACCAGCAGCAATCAGTTTTTTCGCCCAAGTTTCATAGATATCTTTACGTTCACTTTGAAAATACGGACCATGAGGGCCACCCACAATTGGTCCTTCATCCCAGTCTAAACCTAGCCATTTTAAAGTATCTTCAATTAAATCAGTGGCACCTTCTACGAAGCGCTCTCGGTCAGTATCTTCGATACGAAGAATCATTTTGCCACCAGTTTGACGAGCGATTAAGTACGGATAAATCGCTGAACGCACATTACCAATATGAATATAACCGGTGGGGCTAGGAGCAAACCTTGTAATAGCTTTCATAGGCTAATTATATCACATCTTGTGGTGTATCTTCGTCGTCATCATCATCTTCACGGCGCTTGGCTGCAATAAAGAAGAACATTCCAGAAGCTGCAGCTACCGAAGCGGTAGTGGCTAGAGTTGCCGCGAGAGTAGAGCCGTTAGAAACATTCATTTCAGTATCCTCAACTACACCTTGTGGTGGAGTGTAACCTGAGTAGGCGCTCACGTTGTTGCCTTCGCTAACTTCCGTAGTAAGAGTATTAGTACCACTTGAAGAACCAGTATAAGTATAAACCGTTGACCCACTAGCGCTGCCAGTCGGAGCAGCACTATATGTAGCAGTGTTCAAAGTTGAATTCGGTTTAGCTGGGTTAGCTGGTGTAATAGGATTATTGGTATTAATTGCGCCAGTAACTACATTGATAACTATTGTGTTGGTATAAGTACCAGCGGCTTTGGAAGAGTTGGCTTTGGCACCGAAATATACAACTTTAGAACCGCTAGTAGTTCCAGCAGCTCCAGTCAAAATAGTAATCGGATTGGAACTGGTTTTTAGTGGATTATAAGTACTGGAACCGCTACCGGCATTAGTATCATCTAGAGAATAGCCCCAATAATTAGCGGGAAATGAACTACGAGTGTATGCAGTACTGAGTGTAGGTATAGTAGCACCACTTACTGTAGTGTGCGTTAAGTTAGTACTCGTTTTTGAATACATTGAAACAGTAAAACCATTAGCATTATTGGTAGTGACATTCACACTGAGTGGATTGCGCAAGAATTGATTAGCATCACCTGTAGCCCAAGAGCTTGGAACGCCGACTTGTACGGCTAAAGTCTCACGCACATTAACTCGAAAAGTAGTATTGCAAGGACTAGAACTGCAGGTGGCCGCTTCGGTATTAGGCATCTTAATTAGCAAAACGGATAGAGAAATGGCCAAACACACAAAAACTTTTAAGCAAGCGCTTATTTTTTTCCTCAATAAACAACTTTTTGTGTTACATGCGAACCTTTTCATTTTGGGTGTAATGACCTTTATGCTTATAATTTTAGCATAAGGAAAATAATATGTAAAGGGGTTTTATTACTTTTCTAGACACTTTAATTCCCTAAAATGTGGAAAAAGTTATGCTTTTTTGCTATAATATCTACGTAAAGTGGAGTAATCTATGGTTGAAAAAAATAAAATTACAATCACTGAAGAAGAATTAAAGGCTGCTTTTGTAGGTAAAAGCGAGCCCAAAAAAACACCTGGTAGCAAACCGCCCAAAAAAAAGCAGAGTTTTTCGAAAAAAGATTTGGCTTTTTTGATTGGAGGAGTAATAGGTTTGGTGACTGGAATTACCCTTATAGCAATCTCTTTGTTTTTGCCAAGCACAAGTGGCAGTGCGATTGATTTTCCAAAAATCCCAACAGAAAAGACAGAAAAAGGTGAATATAGTCTTTTGACAGGTGAAAGGTTGGAAGATGGAGCATCAAAGACTGCACCCGTTTATTGCATCCAGACACCAAATGGAACAGATGGTGGTAGACCACAGGTGGGATTGAAACAAGCGGGAGTAATTTTTGAAGCAATTGCAGAGGCTGGCATCACGAGATTTGCGGCAATTTATCAAGCGCCTACTTCGGCTATTATCGGGCCAGTGAGATCTCTCAGAACTTATTATCTAGAGTGGGATACGCCATTCGATTGCGCAATTGTGCATGCTGGTGGGGCAGAGGATGCCTTAGTGGCAGTATCGTCGGGTGAATATCGTGATTTAACGGAAACTCCAGCGTATTTTTATCGTGGAACCCATAGTGAAAGATTATGGAACAATTTGTTTACAACTTCTGCAAAATTACGTGAATATAGCCAAGACAAAAACTTTACGTCATCGGATTTAAAGAGTTTTGCTAGATTAACTCCATTAGAATCAGATCAAGCGCGAATGGAAAAGATGACGAGTAAAGTTCTAGACATTACGGCGCCAAGTGAAGGGAATACTTCGGAAATGATAGCTGAAGCACCTAAAATTGAGATTCGATTCGGTAATTCAGCGACTTTTAATGTTAATTACGAATACGACCCAGATAGTAATACTTATCTAAGAGGCTATGTAAACGGAACAAAGCACGAAGTGTATAATTGCCCAGACGGAGACTTAGGCGAAAAAGACCCGGAGGAAACTTGTGAGTTGCAGCAAATGGCACCATCAGTTGTCATTGCAATGGTAGTACAAGAGGGAAGAGCGACCGATGGCTATCATGAATCAATTACTACGATTGGCTCTGGCAAGGCTTACGTCTTCCAAAATGGCGCAGTTACTACTGGTACTTGGAGTAAAACTTCAAAAGCTGACCAAATTAAGTTCTTAGACGAAAGCGGTTCCGAGATTAAACTGGCCCCTGGGCAAACCTTCATTTCGGCGGTACCGAATTACGGTAGTGTTGAATATTAACGAGTGTTGTGATAAAATGATGTTGCGGACCTAACCCCCCTTGGGTCCGCACTTGGTATAATGAAGATTTGCTTAATCTTCTAGAACTTACACACTATTTGGCCTCGTCGTCTAGCGGTCTAGGACTCCTGGTTCTCATCCAGGCAATCGCGGGTTCGAATCCCGCCGAGACTACCAGAGAATTAAAAAATGACCTGAAAGGTCTTTTTTTAATTCTATTTTGCACTCCCGCTGAGACTGTAAAAAATCGCCCAGGTTTTAATTTAAAACCTGGGCTTTTTGCTAGTAGCCAAATACCGAGCAGACATAGACCTTCTGTTCTGTGAGCTTGAAGAAGTCTTTGATGCTTCTTCCCGCTGAGGCTTTGATGGTAAAGTAGTTTCCATCCTGATGCAGGATTTCTCCTACCATGATATTACCATCTGTGTTTCTGCCTTCCAGCATGACCCCTTGTCTGGTTTTTGCATTCAGCAACTGTTCTGCGAGATCTGGACTCTGCAGATCTTTTGGTGGATCTACCATCAAATCTCTGACATACATCCTTGCCTCTTCGATGACTGGAATTCCTTCCTCCATCGCTTTTACCGCTTCATTCTTGCGACCAAGCTCATACTCGTGACCTGAACGTGTGATAGCCACACCGTTTTCGATCTTTACGATTGCGCTGGTAACAATCGGAGCACCGTCTGGATATGTCGGCGAGTCAAAGACCCAACCTGCAATCCTGTAGATTTCTTCCGTGTTGCTCGTCATGTTCTTTTCTACATCTGTGTAATACCAATCTTCAAGTCTCATTATAACTTCCTCCTTTATTCTACGATCCTTTTTGCTCACCCTATAGATAAGCAAGACGAATCGTAGAATTCTGGAAGAATTGACTATCTGCTAATTTGCCAAGCTTTTCAGCTTATGCTTTAATTATATCACAGATTGTATATTTTGTCAATATTTTACGAACCATAACAGATATGGTATAATGCTAACATGAGTAATTTGCCAATTGTAGCTCTCATCGGACAAACTAATGCTGGAAAATCTAGCATCTTGAATCGGATGGCGAAGAAAAATATTGCGATTGTGGCACGCGAAGAGGGCACTACCCGTGATAACGTGGTTGCAACGATTGATAACGCCTTTATTTTGATTGATACAGCTGGGTTAAAGAATCCTTCGGATGACTTTGAGGCTTCAATTCAAGATCAGATTACTGATGCAATTGATGCGGCAGATATCGTGCTAGTGACTCTGGATTCTTCGAAATATTTTGATCAAAAAGACGCCAAAATCGCAAAAGACGCTTTGAAATCTGGCAAAGATGTTTATTTATTGCTCAATAAATGCGATTTGGCTGAATCGTTGCCAATCGAAGAGTTTAGGGCGCTAGGTATTACCCCAGAAAAAATGCTCTATCTCTCTGCAACTACTGGGCAAGGATTTAATAAACTCAGAAGCTTTCTCCCTCAGAAAAAAATCGCTAATGATGAGACCAGCTTGAAACTAGCTCTAATTGGGCGGCCAAACGTCGGAAAATCTAGTTTATTTAACGTCCTCGGCAAAAAACAACAAGCCATCGTTAGTTCTAGACAGGGAACGACTAGGGATATAAACCGGGTATCAGTGAAATATAAGGGGCAAAAACTAGAAATCCTAGATACAGCAGGTCTCAGGCGGCCAGGGAAGCGTGAAGTAGGAATTGAGAAGTTTAGCGCAATTCGCTCACTTGCGGCAATTGAAGAAGCGGATATTTGTGCGCTTTTGATTGACGCTACGGAACCGCATAGTAAACTAGATCAGGCTCTAGCGGGACAAATTATAGAGGCTGGCAAGGGAATTATGATGATAGTAACGAAAGCGGATTTATTAGAGACGGCTGAGCCGACTAATTATTTCGGGGAAGAAAATGTCGCTAATCGAACTGCAGCAGACTTTTTATTAGATGACCTCGAACGAGATTATGATTTTTTGCCCTATGCGCCAGTAGTTTTGACTAGCTCAGAAACTGGGCAAAATGTGACGCAAATATTTGAACTAGCGTTACAAATTAATAAAAGCCGTCATCAAGAACTTAAAACTTCAGAATTGAATGCTATTTTGAATGATGCCATCGTCAGTCATCCACCAGCTGGGTTAAAAAATACGCGTCCAAAGCCAAAATACATCGTACAGACCGATACTTGCCCGCCATGGTTTGTGGTGCATGGTCACGATTTGAAACTTTTACATTGGTCTTGGAAACGTTTTTTGGAACGTAAAATTCGAGAAGAGTATCCGTTGATTGGTACGCCGATTGAATTTTCTTATCATGACGATAAAAAAGATTAAAAAATCGTTTAATGTGCTACAATGGAATGAGGTGGGAGCACATGGTTGCTCTTTTTTTAGAGCATTTGTTCTTTAAAAAGGAGGGAGGGATTATGCCAAAAGACTCGACAATTTATGTACTTGACACTAATGTGCTAGTGGATTATGTCGATATCATACCGACTGAGGACGGTAAACGCCCGATTGAACCTACGATTGACCTTGACCACGCACACATCGTAATTCCGACTGCCGTAGTTCGCGAACTATCCAAATTCAAAGTTGAAAAGACGGATCGCGGTAAAGCAGCCAGAACGATTCTGAGAAGGTTAAGACATCTTATAGAAAACAGTTATACTACCATGAATGACGCTTACGGACTTGATGCGCCAGTCACGGTAAAAGATTGTTTTGATGAGACACTAACTGGAGTCAAGGAGCCAATGGAGATAAAAAACGGCGACCAAAAAATATCGGTTTTGCCGGTGCATAAAGACTTTCGGAATTGTCTGCCATATTAT
The DNA here is from genome assembly GCA_017515205.1 of Candidatus Saccharimonadota bacterium. GTDB lineage: Bacteria > Patescibacteriota > Saccharimonadia > Saccharimonadales > Saccharimonadaceae > Nanosyncoccus. Next base: position 3,164 of record JAFWHN010000001.1, on the reverse strand, counting down.
CCGAGTGATGAAGATATGGATGGGCAGATTATTCTGGCGGCATTGGTCGTAGGATTACGTCAAAACGGTTTTCTAGTAGATGGTACTGACAGCCCAACAAAAGTGAAGAATGCAGTGTTTGACCATGTCATGCTAATCACTAATGACAATGGGTTGGCTATTCGTGCTAGAGAACGGGGAATTAAAACTAGTCGCTATGGCTATAAATACCCTAAACCTTACACTGGGCGACGTGATTTAACAGTACCAAAAGAATTGTTCGAGGAGTTTTACAATTCTGGCGGTGAAGGTATTTCGCGCGAGTTTTTTGAACAGTGTCTGCCAGAAGAACCGAAATTGATTGCGAACGAATTTATCGTAATGCGGCTCGAAAAAGAGGAAGATTATCCGAGAGATTTTGACCCGATTTTTAACCCTTATTTTGAAAATATTGGGCGTTACGACATCAATAAAGATGCCATCGTCAGGTTAAAATACGTCAGGGATTTTCCAATTCGGCTCTATAATGCTGGTCAAGCTATTTATGCTGAAGCCTTGATGGACCCCAATATCTCAGCAGTAATTTGCCGAGGCCCAGCTGGGTCTGGCAAAACTTACATGGCAACGGTTTACGGTTACGAAGCCTGTAAAAAAGGCGAGTTTATTGGAGTGACTGTAGTACCTTGTGATGCGGAGGACCAATACGGTTTTTTGCCAGGCGATTTGGATGAAAAAATGGATCCAGATGTTCAGCCACTTAAAAACGCTTTGAGAAACTTTCTTTTGAAGGAAGATTCTAAACTCAAAAAAGAGCTGAAAACCTTGCAGGAACATGGGCCCAACATGAAAAAGGGCAATAAAAGCCAGGATTACGACGAAGAAGTACCGGAAAAAAGATCTCTGAAAGCAAAACTCGAAGACCGTGCTAATCTGATTTGGGATAATTGGTTTTCCAATATTCCAATTGAGCACGCTAGAGGAAGAGATTTTTCCTACGAGTTGGCAATCTACGACGAATTCCAAGACCAAAGTGTAAGCCAGGCTGACACTTTGCTCAAACGCTTAGGCAGAGAAGGCAAAATCATAGTCATCGGCGATATAGAGCAAATCCACGCTCCGTACATCGATCGTTCTAGCAGTGGCCTAGAATATGCTTCGAGACTGCTAATGGATAGCGAAATGGTAGCACAAGTTTGCTTCACTGAGGACGAAGTCATTAGGCATCCGTTAGTGAAATTAATTACTATGCGGCAGAAAAAAGCTAAAGCTTAAAGAGCTGCTCCCACCTTTGCTTGTAATAGGGCTTTGACGTTTGCAAAGACCCATAACAAGATATTAGGCCCCTGTAGGGGCCTATTTTCATGGTATAATGTTGGTATGAAATTAATAGTCGGACTGGGGAACCCAGGGAATCGTTATAATTTTACGCGTCATAATACAGGATTTTTGACGTTAGATTTTTATTTTAAGATGCATGGACTATCCTGGAGCTCAAAGCCACGTATGGGGGCACTGTGGGGGCGAAAGGATGATATGATTTTTATTAAACCGCAAGAATTTTACAATGATTCAGGGGGGGTGGTGGCAGCCTATGCAAAGTATTACAAAATTGCCACGGCAGATATTTTGGTGATTTGTGATAATTTTGACTTGGAGTTTGGTAAGGTGAGGTTTCGTTCTTCTGGCCAGGCTGCGGGGAATAATGGGCTTAAATCTATCGACGCGGCCCTTAATACTTCGGATTATCCTCGCATTCGAGTAGGAACAGGGAATAACGAATTGCGAAGGAAACTTGGAGACATAGAGTTTGTGCTGTCGAAATTTACTGCGGAAGAGAAAGAACAGTTACCAGAAATACTAGCGGAAGTCACAGAAAAAATTGATGATTTTTTGGCCTAATACTGTTTTATATCAACGCCCAGGTGTTGGCACCAAGGGGACGAATGCGAGATTTGATTTCAAGAAGAGTGGTAGCCGCATTAAATACCTCTGGAGGAAGATGAGTTTGATTCATGATTTCTTCGCCAGAACGGAGGCCGTTTGAGAGAGCCGTGAGAATAAGAGTCTCCACATCGGTATCACCGATGAGATTTTGCTGCTTTAAGTGTTTACGACTTTTGACATAGTCCTCTGGAAAGAGAAACTCTAAAACGTCTCTAGGCTCAGTATAGGGGATTGCGCCCTGTTTGATTAACTTATTACAGCCCTGAGAATAAGGACTAGTAATATTGCCAGGTACAGCAAAAACCTCTTTGCCCTGATTCAGAGCATGAGTAGCGGTATTAAGAGAGCCAGATTGTTCCGCCGCTTCTACTACTACCACTGCGTCAGCAAGTCCGGCGATTAGGCGATTACGGTAGAGAAAAGTAGTTTTATATTCTAACCGTTTTTTTCCAGATTCATCGTAGTATTCGCCAGGCGACAGGGAATTGTCCTGATTTTTATCAACACTGGGCGGATACTCTGATAAAATGGCACCATTTTTCTGAATTATTTCACGAGCCAAGGCAATGTGAGCTGTGGGATGGATCTGATCGATGGGATTGCCAAGCACAGCTACCGTGATACCGCCGGCAGCGAGGCAACCACGGTGGCCAATGCTATCTATACCGTAAGCAAGACCGGAAATAACAACTACGCCTTTTTGAGCGAGATTATAAGCCAATCTATAGGCCACTTCTTCGCCATATTTAGTGTTATGCCGACTGCCTACTATGGCGACGGTTTTGGGACGCAAAGTCTTACCATTTTTTGACATATTTTCTGGTAATTTACCACGAAAATACAATGTTTTAGGCTTAAGCGCAATAGCGTCTAACACCTCTGTAAAATTGTGCTCTAGGGGTGAAATTTGGTTGATTTTTGCAAAAAAGTTGTTAAAAAGTGTTGACATTTTATTTCTCCTGTGATATAATAAAAAATAGTTGGCACTTTTGAAGTGTCACACCGCACCTAAATAAGTTATAATTTCAGCTATACTACTTCCAGTGTAGCAGAAATTGCGAGCTTTTGAAACCCTTTCGGGCATTAAATTTCTTCATGGTTTAATTGCTTATAAGTATTACCTCCACTTTGAAAGGACCATTTCGAAGGCTTAGCAATCCCTCTAACCGGCGGGCCCCAATTGTGTGAGGTGGGTTACGCTCCGGGGTTCACCCGGGATAGATAGTGAAGCGTTAGAGGGC
>JAFWHN010000007.1 GCA_017515205.1 Candidatus Saccharimonadota bacterium | reverse complement strand
TGGTGGGGTTTCAGAAACACCAGTAGTCTCCAGTACTCCAGAAGCAGCAAGAGGTGAAGTCGATTCTGGCTTCGAAGATGTTGATGGTACGCTAGACGACATCAATTCAATTTTTCGAGAACGTGGTGAAAACCCAGATGCGGCAGCGCCAGATTCAGCTGAGCAGCAGTCCGAAAACCTCACTGATACTTTGAAACAACAATTTGGTGACAGAATCGGTGAAGAAGGTATCAGTATTATGACCAGTGAAGTAGGACTTGACGGAAACGGAGGACTGTCTAACGAACGTATTGCCAATTGGTGGAACAGTCTTGATGACGCCACTAAAGCTGAAGTTTCGCAGTTTGAAAAAGCATCAGACACAAACTCTGACCAAGGAAAAGCCTTAAGGACTTGGCTCATGGCGCAATCTCTTTAATTGAATTATCTCTAAACCATTTTTACACTTCATCTAAAACGACAAATGTGATATAATTATCATAAGGAGTTTTTGTGAAGAAGAGTAAAGAGTTAAAAAACAGCCCTTGGCTGAAATATTATGACGAGGAAAATATTCCTGCGCACATTGATTATCCAGATTGTTCAATGGTAGACATGATTATGCAATCTGCCGAAAAGTGGCCTGATCATACCGCTTATGTCTATTATGGCCATAAAGTCACTTATAAAAATTTTGTTAAAAAGATTGAAAAAACCGCTCGCGCCCTCAAAAACTACGGTGTCAAGGAAGGTGATCGCGTTACGATTTGTATGCCTAATACCCCAGAAGGCATTACTATGGTTTACGCTGTGAATATGGTAGGGGCTGTTTGTAATATGGTTCATCCCTTATCATCAGAAAAGGAGTTAGAATACTACATCAAAGTCGCCGATTCTAAATACGTTCTTGTAATTGATGCTGTTTTTGACAAAATTTACAGATTACGCGACACCGCCAGCCTAGAGCGTATTATTGTAGTGCGTCCATCTGATGGCCTTGGCTTTCTCAAGAAAAAACTTTATAACACCTTACATGTTAAAAAAGTTCGTTTACCAGCCAACGATAGCCGGGTGGTGCTCTGGGAAGATTTCATCGCTAATTCGTATTTTTATCAAGGGAATTATCACGAAGAGAGAAGTGGCTCAGACCCTGCCGTTATTATGTACTCTGGTGGTACCACTGGTGCGCCAAAGGCTGTACTTCTTTCAAACCTCAATATCAACGCCGAATCTATCTGTGATGGCGCAGTGATTCGCCAAGTTGTGCCAGGCGCTACTGTCCTTTCCATTTTGCCGCTTTTCCATTGCTTCGGTTTAGGCGTCTGTATTCATACTCCTCTCTGTAGAGGGATGGGTTGTATCTTAGTGCCAGCTTTCTCGCATAAACAATTCGCTGATATTATCAAGAAAAATAGCCCTAGTTTTATTGTCGGTGTACCTACACTTTTCGAAGCTCTCATCAACACTAAACTTAAAAAAGACGATCTTTCATCTGTTACGGCAGTAATTTGTGGTGGTGATGCTCTCAACCAGACTTTACGCGATAAAGTCAATGAGTTTCTCAAAAACCACGGTTCTTCCGCTAAAATTCGTGTAGGTTACGGCCTTACCGAGGGTTCCGGTGCAGTTTGTCTTTCGCCTGAAAATGCCTTTGCTGATGGTATTATTGGTGCACCTTTGCCAGATACTTCGCTCAAAATCGTTAAAAACGATACCTTTAAAGAGCTACCAGTTGGCGAAGATGGCGAAATTTGTCTCTCCGGCCCGCTCATTATGATGGGATATCTCGGTGATGACGCGGAGACAGCTCAAGCTCTTCGCCTCCACGACGATGGCAAAATCTGGCTTCACACCGGCGATATTGGCCACCTCGGCGAAGACGGTTTTATCTACTTTGCTCAGCGTCTCAAACGCATTATTATCTCTAGTGGCTACAATATTTATCCAACCCATCTTGAATCGATTATTAATTCTCATGAAGCGGTATTAACTTCTACCGTAATTGGCATTGACCACCATTACAAAGGTCAGGTGCCAAAAGCTTTCATCGTTTTGAAACCAGGCTACAAAGCTAACAAGCGTCTAGAACGCGAAATCAAGGAACTGCTTGAACGCAACGTTCCAATTTACGCTCTCCCAGCTGCTTATGAGTTTCGCGATAAACTCCCTCAAACCAAAATCGGCAAAGTCGCCTTTAAAGAACTAGAAAAAGAAGAAAAAGCCAAAAAATAAGCATTAAATTAGCTTATGGTATAATAAAATTATGTTTTGGAAAATCCTTGTTGTCCTCATTATTTCGATGATTCCGCTAGTGGAGCTCCGTGGAGCTATCCCTGTGGCAGTCGGCATGGATCTCGGCTTACCAGAGTGGTTAGTACTAATAGTTGCTATTATCGGGAATCTTATTCCAGTACCAATTATCTATTATTTTGCTCGTAAGTTTCTTGAATGGGGAGTTAAGAGAAATTGGAAACCACTTAAACAGTTTTGTGGGTTTTGCCTGAAAAAAGGCGAAAAAGCTGGTGATAAACTTCTCAAGAAAGCCGGGAATTACGGTACTTATTTCGCACTTTTCTTGTTCGTAGCCATTCCGATTCCGGGCACTGGTGCCTGGACTGGCACTCTCGCCGCTAGCATCCTAAAACTAGACTTTAGGAAGACTGTCATCTCTATTATAGCTGGCGTCCTTACTGCCGGCCTTATCATGCTTGCCGTCTCGCTCGGATTTTTTAAAGTGTTGTTCGGCGGCTAGATTCCTATGGATAGCCCAGAAATTGCATTAGAAAAACTCTCTAAATCCAAGTTCCGTTCCAGCTTCCACCTCCGGAAGTATATGATTGAATACATTAATCAAAAGGGGATCGACGCTGTTAAAAGCCATGCTTACGATTTTATTAACGAACGTCTTAAACCCGCTAATATCCCTAACGATGGTCACCAAACGCCGATGAAAAATCATCCTGTTTTTATCGCTCAACACGCTACCGCTACTTGTTGCCGTGGTTGTCTCGAAAAATGGCATCACATTCCCAAAGGCCGTGCACTTACTGACACGGAAGTCGACCAAATCGTTGCTATCATTATGGCCTGGATTGCACGAGAACTAAAATAATATTTGATATAATAAACATATGAAACTTTACCTTGCTCGTCATGGAGAAACCGATTGGAACCTGCAGCACAAAATGCAGGGTCAAGTTGACGTACCACTAAATAAAACTGGTATAAAACAAGCTAAAAAACTAAAAGAGACACTCAAAAACTACAATTTTGATATCTGTTACTGTTCGCCCTTAAAGAGAGCTATAAAAACCGCAGAAATTGCCACTGATGGCCGTACCAAAATTATTTTTGATGACAATCTCAAAGAGAGAAGTTATGGTAAACTTGAAGGCAAACATTCTGTAGACGATTTTAATCAAGATATTAATGCCAGTCAGGACGGCATGGAGCCCATTAAAGATTTACTCGCCAGATCTCAAAAAGTATTAGACCGCCTGAAAGCCGAAAATCCCCCTAATGCAAAAATCTTAGTGGTTGGCCACGGCACCATGTTTAAAGCCTTGCATTTTGTGATTGTAGGCTACGACGATAATACCGATTTTAGTAGTTTCAATATTATCAAAAACGGCGCAATCGACGAATATGATATTTAAATAATTTAAGTGTCACACTCCCATATGATAGAATAATAAAATGGCAGAGATTAGAAAAGCAAACCTAAAAGACGCCTCAAGAATTGCGGAGATATTAGTTTTTTCCAAACGCAAAAATTATCGCAACATTTTTAATGACGGCATTGGCTCATTTGTAGACCTCCAGGTTTATCCTCTAGTGAAGAAATATATTGACGAACCAGAATTACTAGAAAGCTATTATCTTTATGACGATAAAATCGTCAAAGGTCTAATTAATATAGAGGGGACAGAAATAAAAGAATTATACGTAGATCCTTTCTTTGAAGGAGTTGGCATAGGTAGTAAACTAATTGATTTTGCAATTAAAGAATATGGCTGTAAGGAACTATGGGTGATCGACCAAAATGACAGAGCCAAAGAGTTTTACAAACGACATGGATTTGAAATGACAGGCGAAACTAGGAATGTTTTCGGTACAAATATTCCAGAAGCAAAAATGAAAATTAAATGATATGATAATGCTATGGAACTCAAGAAAATCGAACAATTTATCGCCAAACAAAAAGTCAGTCTGATTGGCTCAATCGACGATAAGAATTATCCCAATATCAAAGCCATGCTAAAACCTCGCAAAAGGATAGGGCTGAAAGAGTTTTATTTTTCTACTAACACTTCCTCTATGCGAGCTAAACAATTCAAAAACAATCCCAACGCTTGCATCTACTTTTATCATAAAGGTCTCATCAAATATGTGGGCGTGATGTTAAAAGGCAAAATGGAAGTATTGACCGATCAAAAAACTAAAAATATGATCTGGAGAAAAGGCGATACAGTGTTTTATAAAAAAGGCGTCACCGACCCAGATTATTGTGTCCTCAAGTTTACCGCCACTAGCGGCAGATATTATTGCGACCTCAAAACCGAAGACTTTGATATTAAATAATTTTCATAATTTTATGCTAAAATTATGATTAACAAGTAATCATAGTCGTATCATTTCATTAGGCATACGACAGGAAGAGAGGCAAAAAATGGAAAAATTTCCTAAAAGTAATGAAAACGTTGATACAAAAGAATGGTTCAATGGAGTTCAAGAAGAATTAGAAAAAGAACGAGCGAAGACTCAAGAAGATTACGATAAAGAAGAAGCGCAGTCTTCAATCGCCAATGAAGGTCCCAATACAAAAGAATGGTTCAATGGAGTTCAAGAAGAATTAGAAAAAGAACGAGCGAAGACTCAAGAAGATTACGATAAAGAAAGCGAATAAGCCTTAATTGGGCTAGACTTTTGCTAACGCAAAAGTCTTCCGCCGGGCGTCGGCTCAAAAAATCCCAGATCAAAATCTGGGATTTTTGTTCGCCTCCTACGGCGGGCGAACCAGCTTCGCTGGTTCTCACCCAGCCCACTGGAACCACCATTCAAGATTAAAATCGCCCAAGAGGGTATTTTATTCTTGCGAAGCGCGTCTACCTGACGAGCGAGCAAGAAAAAATGCCCTATTTGGGCGATTTTAACTTGAATGGCTCCCGGGACTGGGCTCGAACCAGCAACCTCGAAGTTAACAGCTTCTTGCTCCACCATTGAGCTACCCGGGAATACCTCTATTATAGCATAATTTCCTAAAATGTGATAAAATTAGATTAGTTGTTTATATTTTTTGTGTATCTATCAATTAAACAGAAAGGAGCGCTATGGAAGAAAAAACCATTCAAATCGCCGGTTCTATCACCGTTGACGAGCTGTCTCAAGCGCTCGGTCTTTCTGTAACTGATCTCATTGGCACGCTTTTTAAAAACGGCATTGTTGCCACCATTAATCAGCGTCTAGATTTTGAAACTGCGTCGATTATCATCGATGAGCTCGGTATCAAAAACGTCAAACTCGAAAAAAAGAATACTTCTACCAAAACTTCCGATTTCAGAAGGGAATTATCCGATCAAGCTGTCACACGTCCACCGGTAGTCGCTGTGATGGGTCACGTTGATCATGGTAAAACCACCCTTCTTGATACGCTTCTTCACAAGAAAACCGTCGAAAAAGAGGCTGGTGGCATCACTCAGCACATTTCCGCCTATCAGCTCAAACATAACGATAGGCTAATCACTTTTCTTGATACCCCGGGTCACGAAGCTTTTGCCGCCATTCGTCAGCACGGCGCTATGCTGACTGATATTGTCGTAATCGTAGTCGCGGCCGATGATGGCGTTAAACCACAGACCGTGGAAGCGATTAACTTCGCTAAATCTGCCAATGCCAAAATCATCGTCGCAATCAATAAAATCGATCGCGAAGGCGCCGACATCCAGCGCACCATGGCGGATCTCAGCCAGCACGGTTTGCAGCCGGAAGAATGGGGTGGCGATATCGTGATGGTGCCAATTTCTGCCAAGCAAAATCAGAATCTCGACAAACTTCTCGATATGATTCTCCTCACTGCCGATATCGAAGAGCTCAAAGCCGACGTCGATATACCAGCTGAGGGTCTCGTCATCGAATCTCATATGGAAGTTGGCAAAGGCTCCGTAGTGAACCTTCTTGTCACCGGTGGGGAATTAAAAACTGGCGAATTTGTTGTGGCCGGTTCCTCTTATGGCAAAGTTCGCACCATGCTAGATTGGCGTGGCAAGCCCAAGGGTAAAGCCACTCCTTCTACCCCAGTTACTATTACTGGTTTCAAAGATCTCCCGAACTTTGGCGACCGTTTTCAAGAAGTTAGTGACGAAAAGACCGCCCGCAAAATGGCGCTTCTCAATGCTCAAGCTGCTGCAGACGAGTCTGCCAGCGCCAATGTTACCGGTTCAGATTTGCTCCGTATGATGAATGTGGCAGATAATTCCAAAGTCTTCAACGTTATCATCAAAGGCGACGTGCTCGGCTCTGTCACCTCTGTCGTAGATAGCCTCAAAATGATTGATACTCACGGTGAAGTCACGCTCAACATTGTCTCTACTGGTGTCGGCGATATCAACGAAAACGACGTTTATATGGCCGCCGACGAAAACACCATCATTTATGGTTTCAATGTGACTGTTCCGATTAATATTTCCAAAATGGCCGCTCGTGACGGTGTTAAGATTCGCACTTTCCGCGTGATTTATGAGCTTCTCGATGATGCCAAACACGAGATGGAAAATCTCCTGGATGCCGAAATTGTCGAAGAAGATAAAGGCGAGCTCAAAGTTCTCGGCGTTTTCCGTACCGAAAAGACCAGCATTATCGCTGGTGGCGAAGTCTTAAAGGGCGACGTCAAGCCTACCTATCTTGCTCGTGTAATTCGTGATAAAAAGTATCTCGGTGAAGCTGAAGTCACCTCCGTCCAAAAGGAAAAAATGGATGTAGATAACCTCGTCGCCGGTGAAACTGGCGGTCTGGCTCTTTCTACCAAGTCCAAAATTGAACTCGCCATTGGCGATCGCCTCCAGTTCTTTACTCGCGAAGCCAAAAAGCGCACATTATAAACATAAGTGTGTTATAATGGGCTTATGGAATTTGACGAACAATTTTTACAAGAAATGGGCCTCTCAGCGATGCCAGAAGATCAAAAACAAAAGTTTCTTGATTATATTCAAGAAGAAGTAGAAATTCGTATTGGCGAGAGAATTTCTAAAGGGCTTTCAGAAGAACAGCTTAATGAATTTGATATGATTACCGAACCTGCCGAAGCCGCCAAGTGGCTCGAAAAAAATCGCCCAGACTATCGTCAAATCGTTAACCGCACTATTGAAGAAATGAAAGAGGAAATTCGCGCCAATCGCGCCAGACTCATCCATGCGTAATAGCCATGACTACAAAAATAGTAAAGAATATGTATCTAATCGCATTAGCGATAAACGGCTAAAGACTGCCTCTGTTTTGGGTTTTATTTTTGGCATTTTTGGGATTCACGACTTCACCGTAGGACGCTATGCTGGAGGAATTACGCATGTCGCCATTCTTATTTTCACGATTATAATAACTCCAATTTGTTTGTTTCTTGCTGGCATGGGGAGCGCTAGTCCCAATATGACCATCGAAACAAAGTTTCAAGCTGAAGCAGTTTTTTACGCGCCATTTGTTCTTATTATTATCTCCTATATATGGGCAATGGTCGAGAGTATCAATTTTATTAATATTGTTAAATTAAGAATTGATAATTACTGGCTTCCTTCAGCACAAAAAGAAAAGCTAAAACGAAGGAATTTCGATTATATGGTAATTGCCATCACAATTGCAACGATAATTGTCGTTCCGCTAATCATTGCTTTTTTCGCCATCATAATCTCTACAATAAATTATCGTTGAACACTAAAGCTATTTTCGATATCCATTAACAAAGCTTTTTGCATCCATCGGCTTGCGTCCTTCGGGCTGTAATTTGTCTACGACCACTAAACCTCCATCGGCACAGGGAATTGAAAGAAGCGCTGTCTCACCTTGCTTTAATACGTGTGCCTCTAAAACAATGCAGGGAAGGCCGTAGAACGTAAATTTCGGTTTTGGATAACCCTGAAAAGCCACAATTTTACGCATAGTTTCTTCTGCCGTATCAGTTTCTGGCGCCAAAAACGACATGGATTTGTCCAATTTCCCACAATAAGTTGCCTTATCTTCATTTTGCAAAACTGGTTTTGGCAATTTTTTCAGATTAGACACTATCCATTTTGCCCCTGTTTCTGCTAATGCTTTGTAAATATCATTTTTACAAAGCGGCAAATTTTTTTGAGTAGTTTGCCAATAAATTGGCCCTGCATCCATCTCCTTCGTTATTTTCATCACCGACACCGAAAAATCAGTATCACCAGCCAAAATTGCGCTTTCTATCGGTGAAGCTCCCCTATACGCCGGTAACAGGGAAGGATGAATGTTTAAAATCCCTTCCGGCTCAAATAGCTCCAAGACTTTTTGTGGGACAAAAACTCCAAATGAAGCTAAAACTCCGTGCGCTTCAGGGTTTTCATGTTTTAGTTGGGCTACCTTTTCTAAATCATCTTTTTTTCTAGCGTGAAAAATTACTTGGCACTTTGCCTCCAAAACTGCTAATGCATGTTCTGCTAGCGGTCCATTCCCGAAAAAAATCACTTTTTCCATTGTAAAATTACTCCTCGCCCCAGAGCTTTTTATTATTGGCGACTTTTTTGTCATAATCTATGGGCTCCAAATCGCCCTTGTCATTCATCTCGAAAAATGCATCCTTCACCCCTTTAATATGGTCAATAAACAAAATCCCGTCCAGATGATCAATCTCATGTAAGAGTGTCCGTGCTAATTCATCTGTCGCCTTAATCCTCACCTCTGTACCATCTTCCAATTTCGCTTTTATTCTCACCTTGGTAGCTCGTGGCACCATACCATAAACTGTCGGTACAGATAAGCACCCCTCATAATCTTTTTTAACTTTACCCTCAGCTTTAATAATTTCAGGATTAATTAAAGCAGTAAAAGAAGCGTTTTTCTTATCATTCATGTCATCGCGTACGATGATAATACGCTTATTTACTCCAATCTGAGGCGCCGCCATCGCCGCTGATAGCTCATAAGGGTGTTCTTTCTCCCAATCTAGAGATAATTTTCTCATATCAGCAATCACCCCCAAAATTTCATCATCGATCTTATGAACTTTTTCCGATTTCTCCCTTAGCCGTGGATCCGGCGTGGTAATAATTTTCATAAGCCTATTATACCACAATTGAGGATATAAGATAAGCCCCTTATTAATATGATACAAAAACTACCGAATCTAAAATCGAGACGTTAGTCAATGCAATGGGTCATTAAACCTGATTACGCTTCAATCAGCTTCGCTGAATCAAGATCGTAATCTTTCATAGCAATCGCTTTAATCGCTGGATCTTCGTAAGTATTGTAATAATAAGTTTTAGTCGCAGAAGAATAACCACCAGTATAAACGGTTTTTTCGTAATTGCCGTCTGTCATTTCTGCTGCTCCATCAATCATCGCCACTCCAGTTAAAGTATGGAAAAGTCGTGAAACGTTTGAGGCTTCATCCGATTGCGCTGGATAATGCGTATTTAGATACGCTACTCTTACAAACCGTGATGGAGCATAATAATCGCCTGGCAATCCCCGCATCAGGGAACCAGAGCCAAACGCTGTCATTCTGGCTCTCTCTCCCCACCTTACCTCTTTTGGCATCTGTGGGAACAAATTCATATAGTTTCGCAAATTCTCTTTATGCCACCCGTAGCCAGGCTGGTTGGTCAAAATATCGACATCATTTTTGAAAACTTCCATACCTTTTTCGGTATACTCCACCACGATCGAACGTTTAGCGTCCCCAATTAACCAGTGTAACTGGGAAACCGGATATTTTTCGTTGATTGGTTTAGCCACAATCGCCACATTAGGTAATACTTTTTCAACCTCATCTACAGTTTTAAAATTCAGCGCTACCCATAATGGGAATTCGTATGCTGCTACATTGGTTTTACCATCTATCGCAGAGGGAGCATAAGAGGCATAACCAGGGAAGTTTAGCCCCGCCACTCCTAACCCGTATTCATTTGCACAGTCAAAATATAAAGGTACATTTTCCTCGATAATCGCCATCCCAATAATTGCTGGCGAATTTGCCATTTCGCCTAGGAATGCCGACTTGTACTTGTACCCTCGCGGTGTAATCACGACTTTTTGTCCATAACCCGTGCTCCAATCTAGATTCCGTCCAAAATACATATTCCCCTGATCATCACTAAACCTGACGCCTGTGCACATAAAACCTCCTTTTCTATTTTTAATTCTTATGTTTATTTTAGCACACTTCCATTGAATAAACGGCTACTTAGAAAAAAGTTTTATAGTAACCCCGGCGGGTCAAGCGTAACCTTAAAATTCGGGTCTAATCCAGCACACGCCTCTAACAACGCTTTTCTAGATTTAGCTCGTACAATTATTTCCCAAGTATAACCTTGTAGATTTCGTTCATGGAACGCCGGTTGAGGCGGGGAAACAGTTAATCTTTTATCAACAGAGAGGCGTGAGACCAACTCCCGTACTTTTTTTAGCACCACGGCCTCCGTTTTCATAGTGATTTCAAGTTTCATTACAAATCGAAACGGCGGGAATCCAGATTTTTGTCGTTTCTCAATTGCATATCGGTAAAACCCCAGATAATCCTCATTACGTGCTAGCTCTAACACCGGATGCTCCGGTCGGAAAGTCTGCACAAACACTTCAGCAGTAGCAAGATGGCCCCGTCCCACTCGCCCAATTACCTGGGTTAATAGTTGAAATACCCGCTCTTCTGCCACAAAATCTGGTAGCGCCAGCCCCGCATCTGCTTGCACTACCCCCACCGTAGCTAGCCGTGGTAAATCTAAACCTTTTGCCACCGTTTGCGTACCAACTAGAATGTCCACTGTGCCATCTCGTACCTCATCATACACCGCCTCTAATCCCTCGCCTTTTTTATTATCCGCATCAAATCGCCTAATTATTGCTTTTGGGAAGAGCTTACGGAGTTCCGCCTCTAATAACTTAGTGCCAAATCCTTTGTGCACTAGTCCCGGTGTGCCACATTTTGGACAGGCCACTGGCACTTTCTCCTTAAAACCACAGGTATGGCAAACTAGTTCATAGGTGTCTGCGTGTAATGTCAGAGGTAAAAAGCAACGTGGACATAGAATCTCCTCTCCACAGTTTTCGCAAATCGTCAGTGGTGCTGATCCTCGCCGATTATGAAAAATCAGCGTCTGTCGCTTTGCCTCCAAATTTCGCTTAATCGCCTCAAGCAGTTCATTAGCAAAATATTTATTTTTCGTAAAATTATCTCTGTTTTTAAAATCAATCAGCTTGATTTCTGGCTTTGCCGTAGTCTTGGCCTTCTCAGATAAAGTCACCACTGAACCCTGCTTGGAAGCAAGGTAGTAATCCTCCACTATAGGTGTCGCTGAGCCCAGTATCAGGGAACAACCTGCTGATTTTGCCATAAAGCTTGCCACTCTAATCGCCGAATAGCGTGGTGGATTTTCTTGGTGATAGGTCGATTCATGTTCCTCATCGATAATAATTAATCCTAGAGACGAAACTGGCGCAAACAGGGCAGACCTCGGCCCTATTACCACCATAGGCTCCTTGCTATTTAAAATCTTTTCAAAAATTAAATGTCGTTCCGCCTCTGTCTGTTTAGAATGGATTAACACTATCTTATCACCGAAATATGCACTGAACACCTGTACTAGTTGTCCAGTTAAAGCAATTTCTGGTACTAAAAGCACAACTGACTTTTGCCCGGAAAGGACCCTAACAGCCATTTTAACGTAGATATTAGTTTTACCACTACCAGTAATGCCAAACAGCAGTTTCGTCGTTCCTGGAGCCTTTTCAAGGCCTTCTAGGGCCTTTTTTTGCGCGGGGTTAAGCGGAATAGTCGGCAAATGACGACAAGAGCATTCTAACGAAGGGGCATTCCGGAGCGCGGCAACACGAGGATTAGCGCGCTCGCTTCGTGGCGACGGACGCGAGCGACGTGGCCCCGAGTAGAATGTTTTGTCGTCGATATTTCCGAACATTTGTTCGGTTTTTCGTCGCTTTTTCTGCACCCCTTGAGGTAGCATTAAAGAAATTGCCTGCCCGAGCGGTACCATATAATAATCCCGAATAAACTCCGCCGTTTGCATCAAATGTGCCGGCAACGGCTTTGAATACAAAACTTTTAAAATCGTCCGTGTTTTAAAATCCGGTTGCGCAACTTTTTTAACGACTACACCAGGTACTTCTCGCCGCGCTAAAGGCACCATCACAATCTGGCCTGACACTAGGGAATCATTAGAATCATACGTCAAACTATCTGTTTTTCCCTCTGGTATCACCTCATAATACATGTTTCTATTATATCACGTAGGTTAATCATCTCTAACGTCATTTGAAAGTGTTGTATTTTTTACACTATTTGCTATAATAAAGACAGATAAGTGAGGAAATATGTTAGAAATATTCGTTACGTCAAGGGTTCGCAGAAAGATTTTGGTGGTATTTGCTAAATATCCTGATTTCAAAACTCACGTACGTGGTTTAGCCAAGCTAATCAAAGAGGATCCTGGCAATATTCAAAGGGAATTAGAGCGTATGGCCGAAGGTGGCTTTCTTTTAGTTACCAAAAAAGGGAAGACCAAAATCTATCAAACTAATAAAAGCTTTCCAATTCTAAAAGAATTACAGTCTATCGTTATCAAAAGCCAAAAGGGCAATAAACCTTCTAAAACTATCGGCTAACAGGGGTATAAATTGAATAAAATTTTTGCACAACTTCTAGAGAAACGTCACCTAGATTCAGAGTTTTTGCACCCTGATTACAAAAATCTCACTGATCCTTACGAGCTACCAGATTGCAAAAAAGCCATTACGCGTATCAAAAAAGCTCTCAAAAACCATGAAAACGTCCTTATATATGGCGATTACGATGTTGATGGCATTACCGCTAGTACAGTAATGGAACAGGCTCTAATTCTAGCCGGTGCCAAGCCAGAAAACCTCCATATTATGCTTCCAGATCGTTTTGCCGATGGCTATGGCATGAGCCCAAAACTAATTGAAGTCGCTAAGAAATATCAAATTACTCTAGTAATCACGGTAGATTGTGGTTCATCTAATCACGAAATAATTGCTGAATTAAATCATCTCGGTATCGATACCATCGTCACTGACCATCACGAGACCAAGGATACTCTACCAGAAGCGATTGCTATAGTCAATCCAAAACGTCGCGATTTCAAAGACCAACACGGGCTTAGAGATCTTGCTGGTGTAGGTGTAGCTTTTAAAATTGCCGAAGCCCTTAAAAAAGCTGGCCTCATCGAAAATGAACAAGAAAAATGGCTACTTGATTTAGTTTTACTTGGTACCATCTGTGACAATATGCTACTTACTCACGAAAATCGCATTCTAAGCTATTTTGGCCTTAAAGTTTTGACTAAAACTCGCCGGCCTGGGCTTAAATCATTAATGCAAAAAGCCGGGGTAAAAAACTTGAACGCCGACGCCATTGGCTTTCAAATTGGACCCCGCCTCAATGCTGCTGGTCGCCTCGATACTGCTGACCTCTCTTTGAATTTACTTCGCGCTAAAGATGTCATCACCGCTGCTCCGCTTGTTGAAAAACTCGAAACCTTAAACCAAAAACGTAAAACTGAACAACTTTTTGCTACCAAAGAAATCAAAAAGCGCGGCGTTAAAGATGATCCTGTCATTATTGAAACTGGCCACTGGCACGAAGGCATCCTCGGAATTGTTGCAGGGCATTTGGTAGAAGATTATCATAAACCAGCTTTTGTGCTCACTGAATTAGACAACAATATTTTCAAAGGTTCCGGTCGGAGTTTTGGCGATTTTAATCTAGCTAAAGCCCTTGATTATGCCAAAGATTCTATCATTAACGGTGGAGGTCACGCTGGCGCTGCCGGCGTCAAAGTAGATGGCAAAAATCTCTATCAATTCCGTGAAAAAATCAACCACTATTACACTTCGCTTCATCTTAAAGATCAAACCTCCTATTTTGGCTCTCATGCCGATTTAGATTTAGAAGATTTTTCTGACCTTGATCTTGACCTCCTAGAACAATTAAAACTTTTAGAGCCTTTCGGCCCAGGGAACGAAGAGCCTATTTTCCGTCTTCGAAATGTTACAATTAAAAATCTCGTCCGTATGGGAGCCGAGCGCAACCATCTCCGCCTTGATTTGGAAGATCGAAATGGCAAATTCCTCAAATTAGTCGCTTTTTACGTGCCCGAAAAGTGGTTCACTCTCGACCCAGAGCTAGACCGCATCGAACCCCTTATTAAACTCACCGAAAACGAGTTTAATGGCGTTAAATCCCTCGAGGCTCGCATTATTGATATAAATATGTTATAATTAGCTCATGAGAAAAGCTATTGTTAAGTGTAAACTCAAAAATCGTGACGAGTTTGAAAAGAAACTTGCCGATATTGATTTAGATTTTTCTACCGTCTATTGGCAGCATGATCGAATTTATGTACCGCGTAACTACAAACCTCATGCTAATTTCCCGCGTCTTATTATGCGCACTGAAATGCATGCCGTTGATAAGCCAGCTAAATACAGTTTTATCTTAAAACGTCATATTGAGGATTCCGGTATTGATATCGTTGAAGAAACAGTCATTAAAGATTATGAAATCATGGTAAATGTGATTTTACAGCTTGGTTTCAAGCCAATTGCTGAAGTTTCACGCCGACGCCAAGATCTCAAAATGGGAGAAGGGAACTTTATCTATCTTGATAAAGTCGAAAAGAAGTCCGGCTATTTTGCTAAAATCGAATCAGAAATTACGGCTACTGACTCTATCCAAGAAGCCAAAGAAGACCTCAAAAAAACTTTCGAAACCCTCGGTGAGAACAATTTTGTCGAATCAACCTATTTCGAACTAAACTAACAAGGGGATTCAAGTAGTTAGCCCCGAGGCGGTTCACCGTCCGGCTCGCCTAACAGTTTTTTCGATTTGATTTCGTATCTTTTACCGTTTACTGGTGAAATATAATAGTCCTCATTCAAAAGATTGACAAACATCGTCAAATCTTTGTCGTCCATGATAATAATTGAGCCGTCATCATCCGTCATCAGCTCTAACTGCATTTCATCTGCATAGTCAATTAATTTATCTTGCGGCATTTCCTCTGCAATATCCATTGCCTGCACTTTTTTCAAAATCGGTTTTTTATCCGCGAGCAAAGCGTCTAATGTTAAACCTTCAGCAAATGATAATTTGTATTTTTCCGTTAATTCTTTGGCTTTTGCTTCGGCAATCACTTGCGATTTGTAATCATATTGGAACAAGTTTTCAAATTTCGCCTGATTGAATACAATAATATTATCATCTACAATGGCCACCTGGTTATCTTCTGGCATTTTCAGAGCAATTTCTGCCGAAAATGGCTCGAAGGATTCGCCATTAATTTCCCAAGAAGCCGCCCCCTTTAAAGCCGATGAGGCTGGCAAGAGTTTCGCAATATAAAACGTCTTCATCCCGTCTTCGCCTGGGTAAGTAAACTTCGCAATAATGCCCTTGACTTTCTTAAAATCGTATTCATTTTCAGTGAAATAATCGATGTCTTTATACTCTTTTTCAATTAAATGAATCAAAGTTTCGGCACGACTTACTTTAGCAAGGGAAGTACGATAAATGACTTTCTCTTCGCCATCCGATTTCTCATATTCGCGGCATTCCAAACCTTTATCTGCTTCCTCAATAACGTAGTGAATAGCTTCTTGCATAAACATTGATTTGACTGCCCCGGTCAGTTTATCTGAATACTTTATTTTGTAGGGCGTATAATTTTTGTTAAACAAAAACAGCTCCGCCGAAACGTTGTTTTTTATCTCATCGACTTCGTTTGCCCACAGAAACACGTCAAAATCATTTTTATCCATTTTGTACCTCACTTATTTTTTTCATTATAACATATCAAAAAGGGAATCACCAAGAAAAAAGCCGGCGCTAAGCCGGCAAACCGGCATATGAAGCCGGGTTAAGACCAATCATCTGTCAGAAGTGTAATCCTTTTGCCTTCTGGCATTGGTTACTTCATCGCGCATAGAGATGATTCTATTTGTCATCATTTTATAGCGCTCGCTGTTTAACTCGAAAAAGTCGAAAACATCTTTTTCGAGCACGTCCAGACGATTGATAATGTCGTCTAGTTCCGCATAAGAAACGCACTGGACGAAGCTAATACCTTCATCCGTCCTTCTTTGCATTGCAACCAGGTCGTCTTTGACCTCGTTAATTCTAGACATTAATTTGTTAAAATTGCTATTTTCTTCTGGCATATCAACTTCACCCCCTTGTATATTTTATCTCTGGAAAAATAGCTTATCCTTCAATTATATCACAGAATACGCTAAAAATCAAGTGCCTTTGTTCGGTTTTTACGACCTCTTATGTTCGGTTTTTGAAGCCAACGTGTTCGGTAAATTAACAGGGAAGTTTTCCACAATTGTGAAAAACTAAAGCTTAAAAAAAGTTGAAAAAAGCTCTTGCATTTTTTTCAAAAACATACTACACTTAAGTCAGCGAATAAATAAACAAAAACGCTAAACAAAATCGCACCTTAAAAAAGTTTGAGACCGATCATCTAGGAGCTTCGCGCGCATTAAATCTTAAGCGAGATGCGACAAAACAATCGTGCGTTCTTTCTTTAAACACACCTCCCAATAAAACTCTATGGTCTAAAACGCAATAAGTCTCTCAACGGCTATGATTATGTGATTCGCTACGCGAGTCGGACAATCGTAGTGGATTATATTGTGGGAAAACAAAAATCAAAGCAGAAACAAACCCGCTGAAGTTTCTAGTTGAACGGCCTCAAACGATGTATAATAACAACATGGAGAAACTACATATCCCTGTATTATTATCAGAAGTCTTGGCAGGGCTCGATCCCAAACCAGGTGAGTCTTATTTGGATTTGACCGCTGGCTTTGGCGGGCATGCTAGAAAGGTTTTGGATGTAACACAGCAGTTTAAAGATTCAGTTCTCATTGATCGCGACGAATTCGCTACAGAGTACTTAAAACGCGAATTCCCATCGGGCGTTCAAATTATGAATACGGATTTTTATAGTGCAGTGCTGCAGCTTTTACAGTGTGGAAAGGCTTTCGATTTAATACTGGCCGATTTTGGGGTTTCTTCTCCGCAACTAGATCAAAGTGAGCGGGGTTTTTCGTATCAAGCGGACGGCCCTCTTGATATGCGGATGGATACTAGACAAAAATTAACGGCGGACGACATTGTTAATCATTATAGCGAAAGGGAACTAGCAAGAATTCTGGTCACCTTCGGCGAAGAACCGGTAGGTCGTGCCCGTATGCTAGCCAGGGAAATCGTGCATCATCGTCCTATCAAAAGTACCAAAGAACTCAGTGATATTATTATTAGCAAATCGCGCTATTCTAAAACCCATCCCGCAGCTAGGGTATTTCAAGCTATTCGTATTGTCGTAAACGGGGAATTAGAAGAAATCGAAAAAACTCTTCCGCTTTTGCCAGATCTCCTTAAAAAAGATGGGCGTCTTGGCATTATCACTTTTCACAGTCTAGAAGATCGATTGGTCAAAGATTATTACAAGGAAGCAGCAAGTTATGGGGAAGAATCGAAACTAAAAATTATTAACAAAAAGCCAATCATTGCGGGAAAAAAGGAGTTAGTTATCAACCCGCGAGCTAGAAGCGCCAAACTGCGATTAGCTAAGCGGAATTGATAAAAATAAAAACATAAAAAGGAGGCTATATGCCAAAGCAAATATTAGTTGCGAATAAATCTCGCAAACAAACTGTTAAGGTTAACTTTCGTTAACTAGATTAACCTTGACGTCGCTGTGAGTCTAGTGCGTGGAGCACGCAATCCTCGCACCAGAAAAATGCGGCTACCGACCCAACAGGGTCGACATGGGCCAATCGGCCCACCAACAAGTAGAGTTTCACACGGAGAGTGTGGAGTGTATGACCTTCCCGGGACAGCTTTACAGTTCACTTATTGCACTGGCTGTAAAGACTGCCCGGACTAAGACAAAAAAATTAAAAACAAATATCAAAATAAAAAGCGAGGATAAATCTCAAAAATGCAAAATCAAACCTATACTACTCGGAGAATGGATACGACCAGTTTTGTCCGTAATCGCAATACTGTGCGTCACGCCAAAAAAAGCCTTGGTTCCATTTCTCAAATCGTTATCGTCAGTATGTTAACTTTAGTTTTTGGCTTAATTTATGTAGCCGAAGGCACCAAAGCCACTAGTTTTGATTATGAGATTTCTTCCGTAGAGTCAGAAATATCCGAAATGAATGCCAAAAAAGAGGACCTCGCTGTTGAAAAAGCCCGATTGAATTCCGTTGCAGCAGCCAAGAGTAGCACTGTTGCAGCTACGATGGAAGATGCTACGGTTGATGGCTATGCCACGGAATAATATAAATAGTCCAGTAGAACCTGTGATCTCGACCAAGCGTCGTCTAAATATTTTGAAATTTCTCGTTTTTGCCGCTTTAGCTATTATTACTTTGCGGCTTCTTTTTATTCAAATCATTGAACATGATTTTTGGATTGCTAGAGCAGATAAAGAACATACTATACTTGAAACCATTACCGCAAGACGTGGTGAAATCTATATGATGGACCATAACGAACCGGTAGCAGCCGTTTTGAATCAAACTACTTATCAAATCGTAATTGACCCGACTGTTACTAAAAAAGAAGATATTCAACATATTCTTGAGACTTATGCTAAAGATTATACGGTAACTAATCTCGATGAAGTATATTCTACAGAAGGCTTGAGATATTCTATTGTAGCGAAAAATGTCCCCAGAACTATTATTGAAGAAATCGCCAAAGAAAACCCGTCAGCCATTTGGTTCAAAAAAACTAACCAAAGAGTTTACCCAGAAGGTGATCTCGGCTCTGCCATGCTTGGTTTTATCAACACAGATGGTGTTGGACAATATGGGATTGAAAGCTCTCTTAATGATATTCTTTCCGGCAAAGATGGTCTTTTAAAAACTACTGCAGACGTTAATAGTGTAGCCCTGTCTATCGGTAACGACAACGTTAAAATTCCAGCCGAAGATGGTAAAGACCTTGTCCTTTCAATTGACCGAGGCTTGGAAAGGGGAACTGAAGAAATAGCAGCAAAGCATATTGAAAAGACCCCTGCTACCAATGCCGCAGCGCTGATTATGAATCCTAACACTGGGGAAGTACTCACTATGGCTAGCGTTCCAAATTATGACCCTAACCACTACAGCGAAGTAAAAGATGCCTCCGTCTTTATTAACCAAGTCACTGAAGTACCTTACGAACCAGCTTCGGTCTGTAAGAGTTTTGCCTTTTCTGCCGCTATCAATGAAGGCGTGATGACTGCCGATACAACTTATTTCAATCAAGGCTACGAAATAGTCGATGGTTGGGAGATTAAAAATGCAGAACAACGTGCTAGTTTATACGGTACCATTGATATGAGAACGGCTCTTTATTGGTCGCTAAACACCGGTTCGATTTATGCGCTTAAACTACTTGGTGGCAACCCTGCTGCCATCAACCAAACAGGTCGCGAAAAACTTTACGACTATTATTACAATAAGTTCCGTCTAGGCCAAGCTACTGAAATTGAGCTCAACGAAGCCGAAGGCTTCATTCCTGATCCTAACGAAGGTTGGGGCCGCGATTCTGCCTACGCTAACATCACTTTCGGTCAAAACCTTGGTATAACCATGATCCAAACAGCTACTGCCTATTCCGCAGTCATTAATGGCGGTACTTATCATAGCCCAACTATTATCAAAGGGGAATTAGTCAATGATGAAATCGTTCCGCTAGAGAATATTACAAAAAAAGTTAACGAAAAAATTTTATCTGATGAAACTTCCGCCACTATGCGCGATATGTTTGTCAATAACCGTAGCTATAAAAAACAAGGGAAGATCGATCGCGACGGTTATCAAATTGGTGGCAAGTCTGGCACTGCTCAGGTTATTAAAAATGGCGCTTACGATGATACTATGAGCGAGACTGTAGGCACCTATATTGGGTTTGTTGGCGCAGAGGGGGAGTTGCCAAAATACGTTATAATGGTTAAAATGTGGGGAGAGGGTCAATACGTGGATGGTCAAATTGCCAGTTACCTATTTGATGATCTCTCTAACTATTTAATAGATTATTTAAAAATCAAACCAAAGGTATAAAATGAGTATTAACGACGAAGTATTTTATGGATTATTACTAGCACTAGGTGGGTTCCTTCTGTCAATGGCTCTCACGCCTTTTTACACCCACTTTGCTTACAAATATAAATTCTGGAAAAAACAAAAGAAAACCACAGTTGATGGCCAAGCTTTGCCTATTATGACTAAGCTTCATGCTCATAAATTCAAACACGTTTTTCCGACCATGGCTGGACTAATCGGTGTTATTTCTGTCACGGCAGTGACTTGGATTTTTAATCTAAATCGTGGCCAAACTTGGTTACCACTTGCGGGTTTTTTGGGCGGGGCTTTAGTTGGCGCGATTGATGATGTTATTAATATTTTTGGCTCCGGTCGCGGTGCTGCAGGCTTACGTGGTCCAGTCAAATTCTTTTTAATATCTGTCGTTGGTTTAGCCTTAGGCTGGTATTTTGCCGTCAAACTTGGTTGGACTTCTATAATGATCCCGTTCTATGGCGACTTTGAAGTAGGTATTATCGGTATGATTCTAATCTTTGCCTTTGCTGTAGTTGCTACCTCCAATGCCGTCAATATTTCCGATGGTCTTGACGGTCTTTCCGGAGGGCTTTCCATGTTGGCTTATAGCGCTTTTGGCATCATCGCTCTTTTCCAGGATAATGTCTTGTTATTCGGCTTCTGTCTCACCGTAGTAGGTTGGCTACTTTCGTACATTTGGTTTAACGTACCGCCAGCTCGGTTTATGATGGGGGATACCGGCTCCTTTG
The DNA here is from genome assembly GCA_017515205.1 of Candidatus Saccharimonadota bacterium. GTDB lineage: Bacteria > Patescibacteriota > Saccharimonadia > Saccharimonadales > Saccharimonadaceae > Nanosyncoccus. Next base: position 9,459 of record JAFWHN010000007.1, on the reverse strand, counting down.
CGCTCGGTTCTGGGCTTGGTGTAGTGGCTATGATGACAAATTCTTTCTTACTCTTACCAATTATTGGCTTACCTTTTGTGGTGGAAGCTGGTTCCAGTTTAATTCAGCTTGCTTCCAAAAAATTCTTACATCGCAAAATCTTCATTTCTGCACCTTTGCATCATCATCTAGAAGCCTTGGGGTGGGGTGAAGCTAAAATTGTTATGCGTTTCTGGATTATCGCTGGCGTTTGTGCTATTCTCGGTATCTTTATTGCTGCTACCGGAGGCGCAATTTAATGAAAAACAGAAAACATAAATCCGACTTAGTCATTTTGTTCGCAACACTAGGTCTCATGGCTCTAGGGCTCATTGTTATCTATGCAATCGGTCCTATGCGTGCGAATGTTCTCAACAATACTTATGGTGCTGATTATGATTCTAATTACTTCTTTTTTGGCCAGCTTCGCGCCGTAGCCTTATCGTTACTCGCTTTTTTTGCAGCTTTTAAATGGATTCCATACAAATATGTTAAAAAATATGCCAAATTCTTACTCATTTTGTCTCTATTTCTTTGCGGTTTACTATGGGTTTTGTCTATGCTGAATTCAAGCCTTGCTAAATGCGAACTTGGTGAATGCCGTTGGTTCCAATTTGGCCCAATTAGTTTTCAACCGGCTGAATTCTTGAAATTAGCTATGGTAATCTATCTTGCCGACTTTCTCACCAGAAAAAGGGAAGAGGGCAGTATTGGTAAATTACGCGAATTCTGGTTGCCGCTTTCAATCGTTTGTGGTCTTTCACTTTTTCTAGTGGTTATTGCTGAAGGCGATCTTGGCACTGGTGTCGCTTTAATTTCTATTATTTTTGGCATGCTTTTAATTGCTGGAGTTCCTGCTAGGCAATATTTAATTCTTTTAGCTCTTATTTTAGTAGTTGCTGTTGGTGCAGTCGCTACTTCCAGTCACCGCATGGAGCGCGTCAATGCTTGGTTAGACACAATTTCTGGTAGCGAAAGCTCTGATTCAACTTATCATATCGAAAACGCTATTTTAGCCATCGGCACCGGCGGCTTTTTCGGCGTGGGTATTGGTAATTCAGTCCAAGCTACTGGCTATCTTCCAGAATCTATTAACGATTCCATTTTCGCCATTCTCGGTGAAACTTTTGGCTTTATTGGGCTATTTTTGGTAATTATAGTTTTTGCGGTTATTTTACTTCGCATGCTCAAAGTCGCCAGTAGTACTCCTGCATTCGACGAACATTTGTTCATAGTAGGAGTGTTTGCTTGGGTATTTGCCCAGGTTGTTGTCAACATTATGGCTATGACTGGCTTAGTACCAGTTACTGGTATTACTTTACCACTTCTTTCTTATGGTGGTACCAGTATGGTATTTTTGGCTTATGCTTTGGGCCTCGTTTTACAACTTTCGTGTTATACTAGTAGAGAGGTAATTACAAATGAAGATATTAGTAGTGGGGGGCGGCTCGGGAGGACATATCACTCCAGCCGTCGCCGTAGTTCGTGAAATTCTTGAGAAGAAGCCTCGTGCTTCCATCGAATTCTGGACCGATTTTAAATATTATAAAAATGTTACTAAGTTAACCACCGAAATCGGTGTAGCCTGGGGTGAATCAGCTCGCCGCAAGAAAGTCCCTTATATTAGAGTACGCCGCATTCCAGCCGGCAAATTTCATCGTTATGCCAATTGGCATTTTAAAGATTATTTTACCCATTTTGACATCACCTTAAAAGACCTCATCATCGGCAATATTTTGGGCTTTTTCGGCTTTTTAGGTGGTATTATTACGGCTTTCTGCCGCTTTTTGCACCGCGCTTCGCGTCCCGATATCATTTTCCTTAAAGGCGGTTACGTCTGCCTTCCGGTCGGTCTAATTGCCAAATTATTTAGGATTCCATACATTATCCACGAATCAGACGCCGTTTTTGGACTCGCTAACCGCCTCCTAATGAAAAAAGCCAAAAAGGTAGCCTTTGGTATGCCCATCCCAGAGGAAATGCAAGAAAAACATCCAAACTTTGTCTGGACTGGTATCCCAGTTGGTCAAGAGTTCAAACCAGTCAGCATGACCAAACAGCTTTCTCTCAAAAAAGCTTTTTCTTTCAACCCTGATAAACCCCTCGTCGTTATCACAGGTGGTTCACAGGGCTCAGAAAACATCAATGAAGCCATTCGTCAAATTTTGCCAGAATTACTCAAATTTACCTCGGTTGGCTTAGTAGCTGGTCGCAAACATTACGAAGACATGGTCGATTTGAAAAGATACGAGAATTGGGACAAAGCCAGCCTAGAATCAAATTTTCGCATGTGGGAATTCAATACTACGATGGATGAACTCATGGGCGCCGCTGATTTGGTAGTTTCACGTGCCGGTGCAACTACTATTGCCGAGCTAGCTTCGCTTAAAAAAGCTACGATTTTAATCCCATTTGCGCGCCTTCCGGGCGCTCATCAAACTAAAAACGCCAAAAGGCTTGAAGATGCCAAGGCTGCTGTAGTGATTGACGACGCCAAAATGTTAGAAAAACCAGAAGTATTACTAGAAGAGATTCATCGTCTTATTAAGTCTCCTCGCGTCAGGGCTGATATGGCTGACCAGTTGGCCGAAGAAGCACGTTCTGACGCAGCTAAGCGTCTCGCCGACCTAATTCTCGAGGAGGTTCTAGTTGAAAAAACACTCTAAAAAAGAGCAAGCTCCCCCAGAAGAACCTAACTCTCCAGAGTTAGTTAAGCGACGTGCCAACCGTAAATCCGTGATGCGTTCTGGTCGTACCATCGGCGAAGCCAGGGAACAACTCGAAACCAGAAACGAACGCAATGCCGCTCGCAAAAAGGACAAAAAGAAAAAGCGTTTTCGCATTGCCTTCACAATCTTTGGTTTTTTCGTTATTGCAGTTTCTATCGCTTGCATTGTTTTTAATTTGATTGAACACAGAGACGAAATTGGTCAGGGCGAAGATTCTATTACGGAACTTGCACCTTCGGTTCCGATTATCGACGAAGATAAAGGCGCCAAAATTACCGGTCGTATGAGCACTTACATTGCCCAAGCCGAAACTGACTTCCGTGCTCTCCGATATACCCCTGTTAAAGTAATTGTCCCATCTGGCTCTATCCGTGTAATCAATTTTTACTTAGAAGGATACACTGGTTTTATCAAGATGACCATCGATAGGGGCGCTGCTGTCTCTGTTGAAGATGCCGATCGCCTTATCCGCTACCTGAAAGGACAGGGAATCAACGACTTTGCATACCTCGACGTTCGCCTCGACGGTAAAGCCTACTGGAAATAATTCCCATAATACCCTATTTTTGTTCGGTTTTTGTTCTAGTATTTTTACTATTATTAAATAAAACTGCACACAGAATCAGTCAAATAACAGGGTAGGGAAGCAAAAAGGGAAATAAAATGGGGAAATGTCAAATTTACAAAAATTGACATAAAAACGGTCAAAAATCAAATTTTATAGATAAAAGTCGCCAAAACCAATCAGAAATCGTCAAAGAACCAATTATTGAATCTATACCAAAAGGATTTTTTAGATTGATATATCTTTAATATACCTTATAAAAGACATATTAATTCGAATCGTTTAAAGCGAATTCTAGTTAAGTTATTTAGACTTTAGGTATATCGACTAACTATAAAAATATAATAAAACGCATAAGAATAAACGCATGTGCGAAAACAAATTATGATTTTAGAAGACTATTCCCGCCCAGTCAGAAATGCTTATCCATAATAGACGATTACTTTATCGTCTAAAAAATATAACCGTAATGTCTTAAAATCTGTATTGTACGACATTAAAACCATCACGAAAAGACGGTTGATGTTTCGACTCATATTTAATATATTTCAGTCCGCGGGCTTTGTTTTTGTAGTTCCAGTTTTTTATTTAGTGATTTCCTGCTGTCTTCTATATTACCAATAATCTTTAATGATCATGTTTAATTGCTAAAAATCCATCTACGGAGTTATCCTTGGAGGCGTAGTTTTCGGTCTTTTTAACAGGAGTGGATAAGGGGAGAGAATCATGTGATGGTTTGATTACTACGGTGGACTTTTCTTGGTATTCCACCTCTGGTTTAACAGGGGCAGATTGTACTACGTTTTCTGGCGTTTTGGGCTTGTTATTAGGAGTACTAGACTTTTTAACAGAGGGAACTACAGGGGTAGAAACATTCTTGGCTGGTCGTTTCTTCCCTTTTTTGGTGGTATTTCTACTTGATGATTCCCTTAATTCAGATTTTTTAAACTCGACTTTCCCCTGCTCCATTGCCAATCTTGCCAAATCCTTTAAGCCAGGACGATTTTTGCCTTCAGCGGCATTTGGACTTAAGCCTGAACGTCTGAGATCGGCTTGGGGCGTTATGTTCGGTTTTTGTTCGGTATGAGGAATAGTCAACTTGTCTTGTTTAGGAGCAATCTTAAACACTGGCCGCTCGTTTCGATTAGAGCCACCAATAATTAGAGATGGTTCAGGCTGTCGACCAGAATCCGCTAATTCCCTTTTATATTTTTCTGATTGTTCGATCGTATCCCGAATCTCTTTTTCTACTTCTAACCGTGGCCTTGCAAAGTATTCACGCGAATGTGCTACAATGGCATCAAAATTGTCCTTTGGCGTATCTGGTATCGACAGGGTGGTGGCAGAGAAGGCTGGCACTTTTTCACCGTTGATAATCATTGAAATCACGAAGTTACGGTTATTGAGCTGTAGGATATCTGATTCTTCGAAAGTAGGCTCAAATTGCTTGACGAGAATTGGCGCATCATCCGCTGAAACCCTAAAGGAGATTGTAGTGCCGACGTTACCAAATACCGCATCACGCACCTGATCGGTCATCTGAGCTACGTATTGGTTTGCTACTGTGAGATTTAGCCCATATTTACGTGCTTCTGAGAGAATAACTGCAAAAGATTCTGTCGCAAAGTTCTGAAACTCATCTACATAAAGATAGAATGGCCGTCGGTCTTCAATTCGGGGTATATCTGAACGCGACATAGCGGCAAGCTGTACCTTGGTAACTAAGAATGAGCCCAAAATCGCCGCATTATCTTCGCCAATTAGACCTTTAGAAAGGTTCACGACCAAAATCTTACCCTCATCCATGATTTTACGAATATCGAACGAAGATTTTGGCTGGCCAACAATATTACGAATAATCGGGTTTGCGGTAAACGCCCCTACCTTATTTAGTACTGGAGCAATCGACTCATTAATCTGTTTTTCGTTCCATTGGCCAAATTCGTGTTTCCAGAACTGCAACACTGTAACATCTTTACAATAGTCCAAAGTCTCTTTACGAAAATCCTTATCGGTCAAAAGTCTAGAAATATCAAGCAAAGTGGTTTCCGGACGGTCGAGAAGTGCTAACAGGGTATAACGGAGAATATGTTCTAGTCTTGGACCCCAAGAATCACCAAACATTCGCTTCAGCACGCCAATCACTTCAGAGCAAATATTTGGCTTCCTAGCTGGGTCAGTTACCTCTAGTGGATTAAATGCAACAGGGAACGCTGTGTCAGCCGGGTTGAAATAAACCACATCTTTGACTCTTGATTCTGGGATAAACTTGAGATTATCGATAGCAAAATCACCGTGCGGATCAATAATACAGTAACCTTGGTTATAGAATACATCAGAGAGTGCCAAGAGTTCAAGCATGCCACTCTTCCCTGCCCCTGTTTGACCGATGATATACATATGACGTGAACGATCTCTTCTGAGAAGACCAAATTGGTGGTTAATACCTCGAAAATTCGTTAATCCGAAAGCTGAAATATTCTCGTCTACCGCCGTTTCGCCGGTCAGTACCGGTAATCCAGCTGGCGGTTCCGCAGTTTTAGAGGTAGCCCAGACAATGTTTGGCGTTTCCACAGAGGTATGTGGCAAATGATAAACCGAAGCCAATTCTGAAATATTTAGAATGAAACCACGATTCGAGAATTGCCGAATTTTATAGGCATCGAGATCTTCCTTATTAAAACTCGCTCCAAGCTGTTTGAACCCGTTTAAATTAGTAGAATTATACTGTTTAAATGTACCTACTAGCGCCTGCATATTGAGCTTAGCGTCAGTTTCGTTCTGGCCAAGATATGCTAAACGAATTTTTACCTCGTAACCCAACTTTGTAGCTTTTTCTTCGGCTTTTTCAATTCGAGTTCTATCGCGTTCCGATAGTTCCACAGTTGTTTCGGATGTAGTTCCCCCCGCTGGCGGACGAAATAGAGCCGCGCACGCCTCTAAAATCCAAGTCCAATCAATACCAGTTCCACTAAATAACGAGTTTTTGCCGCTTTTAACTTTCGAAATCCATTTATCGGTCGAACTCTTGTGCCAATCATCCGGGATTGGCCTAGCCAATATTTGGATCCAAAGCTCCTCAGCTCTTTCAGAACTTAGCTTTGCTAGAGTGCCAGTAATACCAGCCAGAGGATCTACTTCGAAATTATCGAAAGTTTTGATTGGCAGAGCTTCATTTTCGGTTAACCCTAGTTCTGCCGAATAGCATACCGGATAATCTTTACGCGAATCGACGTAATCTTCGTTCATTTTGTATATTTGCACCGTAGGATATTGTGAATAGATCTGCCCCTCTACGAAGCTTTGCAAAACTTTTGGCACCCAAACATAAAATCGAATTTGTCCACCAGTTGAAACAATTTCAAAAGACAAATGTTCTTGTACGCCACCTGAATTTTTGAGTTCTTGTTTATCCCTTAAAATACCGTGCAAAGATGCAAAAAGCTGCTCGGCAGCCAATTCCTTTTTGTCGTTTGTACGCGGAATTTCCAGCATCAATAACACTGAATCCACGTTTAAAACCTTCAATTTATTCAATTTTTTATAGTTACGATAAGTCAAAAAAGCTAAAACGCCCACCACTGGCATCCAGAATATTGGCATCAGAATAAAATGTATAACCGTTTCCATACACTATATTTTAGCACATTTTACGCTAGTGTATATAAATTCTTGTCGACTTTTTTAAACAAAGCTTTATTTTGCAAATTCAACAAAATTGTAGTTTCTTTCACCTTGCGAGCGCGTAAAACTTGCTTCACAATTTCTTCTCTAGTCAAAGGTTGGTCGGAACTTTGCAAAATTTGCACGATAATATCAGAGATAGTTCCCTTTTTGTATCCCCAACTAGATAAAGCGTAAATACCACGGCCAATTAAAACAAATCGTGGGTCCTTAATTAACTCATTATGAATTGCTTGGACAGTGACATTTTTACGCTTAAAATCAGAAGCTTCAATTTCTTTAGCAATTTCAGAAAAGTGCATCGGTTCTTTTTTGGCTTCCAAAATCACAAAAATCTTGTCACGAATATTTTTCGGATTCACTGCTGGCCATTTAGCGAGTCCCCAGACGCCATTCAAGGTAGCAAGAAGCTTAGAAATTGACGCCACGGCTTTTATATGGTCAGGATGCTCATAATCCAGCTTATTGTCAAGTTCCTCAAGTGTCATCGGCTTTTTATTAGCTTTGATAATCTGTACAATTTCATCTACCCGTTCTTTGATAACTCTGTTATTGCCATATTCTGCAATACCAACTGCCGCATTATATCTATCGTTCTCTTCAACAACAGTTAGGCCTTTAGAAAAAGTAGCAATGAAATAAATACCGGTTTTTTCTGAAGCCGTAGCCTTACGGCCATAAATTTTATCGGCAAGATCAGACAATTTAGCAACTCTGCCCATCTCAGTAAGATTTCGAATAAGGAGTTTTTCAGCGGGAGCAATTTCTGGAATCTGATTATCTTCTGCGGAAATTTGGAGATGAATCAGAATGGCCTTTTCGAGTTGTCTTACTCTTTCACGTGTGATAGACAACATTTCACCTATTTGTTCAAGAGTTTCTTTGGCGCCATTTAAACCAAATCGACGTGAAACAATCTCCTTTTCGCGATCCTGTTCAATGACGTTCAGGCTGCCGGAGATTGCATTTTTAAGAATTTCCGCATTTTTATCCATTAATTTATTCCTTGCCCCGCCCCCGTTAATGTTGCTAATTTGTACTATAATATCATAAGTTTGGCCATATGTCAACTACGAAATTATCTATTTTCTATATATATTGTAACACACTTTTTACAAAAAATGAAAAAAGTTTTAAAAACATAAACAATTTACCAAAAATCTGTTATTTTTTGCGATTTTTAGTGGCAATTTTTCGAGCAGTTTGCTTGGTGCTTTTCCTAGAGGCAGCTTTTTTGCGACCACCACGTACTCCCCGTCTAGCAGTTTTTGGCTTATTTTCCAGCAATTCTCTAGCTTCTTTTTCGGTGATTTTCTTAGGATCTTGCTCTTTTGGGATTTTAGCATTATTGCGTCGTCCAGGACCTTTTACATATGGTCCATATGCGCCATTAATAATCAAGACGTCGCCCCAATCAGCAATAATCGAATCAACTTTCGCTTGATACAGCGGTAAGGCTTCTTTAAGAGTCACGGTGTATGGATCTAAATCTTTCATTGGGATGTTGTATTTACCACCCTTTAGATATGGTCCAAATGGTCCGTTAGCTGCAATTAACTCAACACCGTCGGGTGCCTTGCCCAGCAGACGCGGCAAAGTTGGTAAATCTAACTGTTTCAAAGCCTGCTCTAAAGTTACCGTCTTTACTGATTTACGCTTCGGAAGCGGTGCAAACTGTGGTTTTTCGCCTGTTTCTTTTTCGTTATCTCCCATCTGAATAAAACCGCCAGTTTTCCCTACTTTAGCATAAATCGGCTTACCAGACTCTGGATGATGCCCTAATAGTCTCGCATTATTGTAGCGTTCTACGCCGTTTGCGACTAATACAGTATCTTGAAATGGCCCATAAAAATCTCGCAGCATCTTAACGCGTTCCAATTTAGCATCTGCCACTAAATCTAAATCCTTTTCAATGTTTGCCGTAAATTTATAATCCACGATATTTTTGAAATGATCCGTCAAAAAGCCAGATACCAACTCTCCAATCGGAGTAGGCACCAATTTACCCTTGTTGGCGCCGTACTTCTCCTTGACAGTGTTTTTTGTAATCTGACCGTTCATCGCCTTCAATTCAACGATTTCTCGTTCTGCACCTTCAGACTCACCTTTCTCCACGTATCCACGCGCCTGAATTGCTGTCATAATCGAAGCATAAGTAGATGGGCGTCCAATACCTAATTCTTCCAGCTTTTTTACCAGTGAGCCTTCCGTGTACCTGGTTGGTGGTTTGCTATAAGTTTGTCTAGCGGTTAATTCTAGACAATCCACTGGGTCGTCTTTTTTCAGTTTTGGCAGTTCCAAATCTTTAGATTTCCCGTAGATTTTTAGAAAACCATCGAAGATTACTACTTCTCCCTTGGCCACAAAAGCATCTTTTGAAATATCTTTGACTGGCTTAATCTTGATAGTGGTCTTATTGACTTTAGCATTTGCCATCTGGGTGGCCAATGTGCGCGACCAAAT
>JAFWHN010000006.1 GCA_017515205.1 Candidatus Saccharimonadota bacterium | reverse complement strand
GATTGCAACATCTTCTACTTCAAACCATATTGTAGGCTTTAAATTCTCAAATTTATTTTTGTCTTTTAAAATTATTGCAGGTTCTTCATTTCCAATATTATAAGCAACCATTCCCTTATCAGAGAAATCAAATTTCTTTTTTAACCCCAATATTTCCTCATAATATCTTTTTGCTTCTTCCATATTATCTACTGGAAGAAAATAGTTGTCATAATTTTTCATATACTCCACATCTCCTTTTTTGCTATAAGCTACACTACTATATTTTATAGTAGTTACCGTTAAAAGTCAATATATAACAAAAAAGACTGTCATTACTGACAATCTTTTCGGTAAATTACTATAAATCAATAACTATAAAATTGTAATTTGTCTATTTTGCAATAAATCTATAAATTGCATAAACCACCCATATAAGCCAAGAATATGCCCACGCATCAAATATAATACTTATTGATAAATATACAATAGCCACTATAATTGCTATTACCCAATTCATTATCTTTTTCTTATCCATTTAGATTCCTCCTATTAAACAAATTACTATTTATCTTTCTTTATTCAGCTTGTTAACAATATTACTTATATTATGAACATTTAACATCCAAATAATTTTTGTTTTTCTCAAGTTCACTTATACTATAAAAACAAAAGATTATCTAGGTATCCAGATAATCTTTTAAAATCATTTATAAAAAACGTATGTAAAACGTATGTAAGTGTACTATATTTGACTTTTTAGATTTACTCAAATCTCTGTAAACCCTTCATTTTACTGGTTTCTACCACAACACGCCTTATACTTCTTCCCACTGCCACATGGGTTGTCGTATTTTAACTTGGTTCGAACTATTCTTCAATTAGTACAAATTGCTTATGCTTGCGTTATTGAACCGCTGACATATAATGGTCGCAAGACGATAAGTCTTTGTGGAGGAAAGTCATGGCTCGTAATTATTAACTTTAATAAAAAGGCACGGACCATGTTTTGGATGCTTTATTGGTCTCCCCGAAAAAGGAGACGAAAGTGTGGAGCAGGATACCACAACAGACGATCAAAACGCAGTTGCCAACCTTATTGGAATACTGCGACTTACAGAACAAATTAACACTAACGACGAAACCGTCAAACGTAACTCATATTGCGGCGAGTGCAACGACGGCATTATCGTCACATACTAGCTTTAATTTCTTTAGTTGGTATAATTCGTTGCTAACAAACAAGAAGATTGGAATTTAGCAATGAAGATATTGGACTACGTAGGAATGGCGCCAGAGCCTACCGCGAAGCCTTTGCGTTACGTCATGTACGTGCGTAAATCTTCCGAGGACGCCGAGGCGCAAGCTAAATCATTACCAGACCAAATCGCGGCATGCAAAGAATATGCCAGAGCGAAAGGATTGCTCGTGGTGGGCGAGCCGATCCAAGAATCAAAGTCTGCTAAGAAAAGCGGTAATCGTCCGCTCTTCTTGCAGATGCTAAAAGATATCGAGAAAGGCAAATACGACGGCATTCTGGCTTGGCACCCAGACCGTCTATCTCGTAATTCACTAGAGGCCGGCAAAATCGTGGATATGGTAGATAACGACACGATTAAAGACCTTAAATTTCCAACTCTAGAATTTACCAACGATTCAAGCGGAAAACTGCTACTAAACATCATGTTTGCAATGTCTAAGCAGTACTCCGAGCATTTGAGCGAAAGCGTGCAGCGCGGTGTAGATTCGAACTTTGCACAAGGCAAGTCCTCCGGCGTGCCGAAGTGGGGATATATCCGCGACGAAGCTACTGGCCTATATCTACCAGACGAGAACTTCCCTCACATTCGCCATGCGTGGGAGATGATTATTGCTGGTGCAACCAGAAGCGAAGCGCTGGCGTATTTACGCGCACATAACGTATCGCGTATGACGAAGTTATCACGCAGAAACAAACATCCGCGCTTAATGGTTATTGGCGATCATGCCATGACAACCATTTTCCGCGATCCATTCTACTATGGCGTGCTGGTTCAAGCTGGACATGCAGTTGATTTGAAACAGCTCTACCAAGACTTTAAGCCGGTCGTAACAGAAGAAGAATTCAATATAGTACAAGCTCAGACTAAAGACCGTTCAAGACGCGAAATAACGTACTTTGAACCACTTAAACCAGAACGCCAGAGATTATTCTTGCCGTTCCGCCATATGATAGTCTGCAAAGAATGCGGACACTATATGATCGTGTCGCGCTCACGCGGACGACGCGGCAAATACTACTTAAACGCCCGTTGCCAATGGGAAGGATGTCCACGCAACCCAAAAGGCATACGCGTTGGTGTAATTTTAGAGGATATGTACGCAGAATTATCCAAGCTACACTTCACAGAGTCGCATTACGCAGATTTTGTAAAGAATATGCGCGCATACACCGACGCGAAAATGGACGACATTCTAGCTCGTAAACGAAGCGTACAAGCCGAGAAGAACAACAAACAGCGCCAGATAGACGCACTTGCCGAGCAATACACTGAACTCGGCAAGGATGCGCCTAAACCGGCCAAAGACCGCATCAAGCAGCAAATTGATGCAAGGCAACTGGAGATGGCAAAACTGGACGATGAACTAACGGAAATTAACGAGAAAATCGTGGATCCAAGCAAATTAAAGCTAACTGCCGAAAATTTCTTGAACCCCCTAAATTCCCTGGATTTACAGATGAGAGCGGCAGATATGCTTCAAATGGACCTTTTGGCCCGAAAAATATTCTTGAACCTCGAAATTGACCAACAAAAAACGGTCCTTTACAGATATAAAGAACCGTTTCAAACTCTAATTTCAGGCGTAAAAACAGGCCAAATTACCTGTGGTGATCCGGGAGGGACTCGAACCCTCGACACCAAGCTTAAGAGGCTCGTGCTCTAACCAGCTGAGCTACCGGACCAACCAGTACTACTATTATACCACAAATCGCGCAAAAGAAAACCCCTGCACCCATCCCCATAGCATTCCACTCAATCTTTTTTGCTTTTAATATCAACTAATTCAAACCGATATTTTTGCTTCACCCCCGGATATTTTTCATGATCCACTTCGGAAAGAAACATCTCAATCGGTCGCACATACAATTTCGCAGTACCATATAGCGCCCGATAAAGCACCAATTTCTCTCCCGTCTCCGAATGCTCACAAGTATCCTCTACCAAATACAAATCGCCCTTAAAATGTCGATACAACCCATGTATAACAACCTTTCTATCTGCCATCACTATCTCGTATAATTACCATCTGTATCAAAAGTTATTTCTTCAACATTTCCATATGCCGATCCGTATGCTTTTGTCATCGCAATAATCCAATCCACTAATTGCCAAATCCCAAGTGTCAACCAGCCAAACAATAGTTTACAAACCCCAGTTCCAATTTGTCCACGTAAAAATCTATCTAATCCTAAATATCCAAAGAAGAATGTTCCTACCCATACAAAAATATGCTTATTTATCTTCTTATTGCCCTTTGCATCAGTTTCATAAATCCCATCCATCGACGTGCCCGCACGCGTCACGATATAATCCCTACCATCTTTATAAACTTTTATTCTGTCACCTTCTTTCGGATTATCATAGTTTATACTCTTTAAAGACACCGTGATAACCCTCCCATCATCCGTTCCAATTTTTACTTCTTTCCCCACAATTTTCAAAATCTCTGCCATATTTCTCCTTTATAATTCCTCTCAGATTATATCACAAACAAAACGCATTAATTAGCCAAAAACACCCGCAAACTTTAGCCCCACTTCTTATTATTGACAAAACTACATAAAAATGATATAATAGACATATAGTACATTACCAAATTGAGGGGGTGAATTAATTGTCAAAAAAGAAGTCCAATAATAACGGCGAAGCCAAAAAAGATAGCGCGCCGAAACCCAAATTAAAGATTCCTGCACTAAATCCTTGCCCCATATGTGGCGGGAAAGCAAAGCTCCACCAAAACGAAACGTGGAAACCAGCTATTATCTATGTAAGTTGCAGAGAATGCTTTTATGGAACAATTAATAGACGTCAAAGAACTGGCGAAACTCGCAGAGAAATCAAAGTATTATCTGCCAACGACTGGAATAATGGCGACATATTCCCACCAGAAGAACGCAAAAAACTAAGCGCAAAAGCAAAGAGGGAGTACGAAAAAGAAAAGAAGAAAGAAAAAAAGCTTTCAACTCCCAAATAACGGCTCTTCCAAAGAGCAAAAATTTAATAGTGTGCGGAAAAAGCACACAAGCTCTTTTCCAAAAATCCCGAAGTAAAAGCTCCGGGATTTTTCATTCATAAAAGACTATATTTATTTCGCGTATTCTACCGCACGTGTCTCTCTAATCACATTCACCTTAATAATGCCAGGATAGCTCATTGTTGCCTCAATTTTATTCGCTATATCACGCGCCAACTTCAAAGCCGAAAGATCATCAATTTGCTTTGGCTCTACAATCACCCGAATCTCACGTCCTGCTGAAATCGCGTAGGCCTTGTCAATTCCACTAAATGACGTTGCAATATTCTCAAGGTCGCGCATTCTTTCTGCAAAGTTCTCTGCCGAAATATTACGCGCTCCTGGTCGCGCTGCACTCATCGCATCGCAAATCTTCACAATAATCGCTTCTGGCGTAGTCGGCTCAATATCGTTGTGATGAGCCGCAATTGCATGCACCACTTCATCACTCATACCATATTTCTTCGCAAGTTCTGCACCGATATCCGCATGTTTCCCTTCAATTTTATGCGTCACCGCTTTACCCATATCATGAAGTAGTGCCGCCGTTTTTGCGATTCTTTTATCTGCACCGATCTCTTCCGCAATCATACCCGCCACGTGCGCCATTTCAATCGAATGGAGTAACACATTTTGCCCATATGAAGTTCTAAATTTCAACTCACCCAAAAGATGCAGTATTTCGCGTGGAATGCCTACAATACCTACTTCCCTTGCCGCATCTTCACCAGCTCGCACGACTTCCTTTTCAATCTCTTTTTCGGCTTTTGCTACCGATTCTTCAATCGATGATGGATTAATCCGCCCATCCTTCATGAGTCTCTCCAAAGCATATCTCGCCACTTGCCTTCTAATCGGATCGAATGAGGATAGCACCACCATCCCCGGCGTATCATCTACTAAAATATCTACACCAGTTGCCCGTTGCAAAGCCTGAATATTACGGCCTTCTTTACCAATAATCCGTCCCTTCATATCATCATCTGGTAGCTTCAACGCCGTAATCGTACGGTCTGCCGTCACTTCCGAAGACATTCTTTCCATCGCCGTAAGTAGCATCGCTTGCGCTGTTTCATCAATATCTTGCTTAATTTCCTTTTGTTCCTTCACAATCAATCCAGCCAAATCTTCCTTGATATCGTTCTCCGTCATTTTCATCAGCTTGTCGCGCGCATCCGCCTTCGATAAACCAGCAATCTTCTCCAACTTTTCGTGTTGTTTCGTCCGAATATCTCGCACTTCATTTTTCAAATCGTCTAGTTCTTTTTCTTCCTTGTTTAGCTTTTCAGTCTTCTTTTCTAGCTGGTCTAGCTTCGCATCCAAAGTCGTTTCTCGCTCTGCTAAACGATTCTCCGTCTTCTTCCATTCCTTGCGACGGTCATTTTCTTCGGCTTGATTTTTTTCGGTGATTTCCGCCGCTTCTTTTTTAGCGTTCAAAACAATATCTGATGCCTCTCTCTTTGCTTTTCGCACCAAATCATCGGCTTTATCTTTCCCACCCTTCTCGTTTTTCTTATTGTATGCAAAAATTCCGCCTGCGCCAGCAAAAAGGCCAGCCACTGCGGCAATAATTGGGATCACAATTTCCATAAGTTCCCTTTCTAATTGTTTTTGCTGATATTTTTCTCTATATCAGCGGGTTAACAAATAACATCAAATTATAATATTCCACCCTTAATTATACCACAAAATGGCAAAATTTGCGACTATTTAGCCCCAGAATCCGTGCTTTTTGCTATTCTTAAATTCTTCCAAAAGTTCCTTCTGCTTACGTGAAAGATTTTTCGGTGTCTCTACTACTACCGTTACAATATGCGGCCCTCTATCGCCATCACTTCTAAATGGCACTCCGTGCCCAGACAATTTAAATGGTGTACCTGACTGCGTTCCCGCCGGCACTTTCATCGTCACAGGTCCATCTACCGTCAAAACTTCAATCTCACAACCCAGCGCTGCATCTACCATACTGATATGTTCTTCCGATAAAATAATTGCACCTTCTCGCGTCAAAGATTTATGCGGTTTCACACGCACTCTCACGTATAAATCTCCAGGCTCTGTCCCTTCCGCCGGCGCTGGACCACCCTTACCGCGCAGTCTAATACTCATTCCGTCATCAATTCCTGCCGGGATTTTAATCTTCAAATCCTTTCCATCCACCGAAATTTTCTTCGTTGCCCCAAAAATCGCTTCTTCAAACGTCAAAACTACGTTAGTTTCATAGTCAGCTCCCCGACGCGTTCGTCTCGCTCCTCCACCAAAACCAAAAATATTTCCAATTATATCGTCAAGCGGCGAACCACCACCAAAATCAAAGTTAAACGTCTGCCCGTTGAAATTAAACGAACCACCTTTGCCAAACGGATTCTCCCCACTAAAGCCACCGAATGGACTGCCACCGGCTCCGCCTACGCCCGCATGGCCAAATTGATCATAACGCGCCCGCTTTTGCTTATCAGACAAAACATCATGTGCCTCATTAATTTCCTTAAATTTCGCTTCTGCTTCTTTATCGCCAGGATTTTTGTCTGGATGATATTTAATCGCTAATTTACGATAAGCTTTCTTAATTTCATCATCTGACGCGTTTTTAGAAACGCCCAAAACTTCATAATAATCACGTTTACTAGCCATATATATATTATATATTACTAGCACTCAAAACGCAAGAGTGCTAACTAAACCATCTATAAACATAGACGTTGCTAACTAGGTTTTTTACTGGCTGGATTTGTAGTAATCAAGCCTTCCTCAGTTTCTGAAGCAATAATTTGAATATGCACGTGATTTTGCCCCGCAAAGAACAACCCTTGCCCCACCGGGAAGTTTGATAGTCTTCTCTTTTCCTCTTCAGTCAATTTAAATACGTCCGACAAAACATCCACTGCCGAAACAGATTGTTTCAAAAGTAGCTGCATTGATGAGTTACCAACAATTGCGCGTCCCATCTTTGAACTCATAAAATCTTCTACATCCTGTGTTACCGTCGTCAAACCTAAATAATACTTTCTCGCTCGCTTCGCCAGTGAAAACAAGAAATTCGCCGAATCTTCGTACTTCATCAACTGCCAAGCCTCATCTACAATTAATAAACGTTTTTTCTGTGATGCTCTTACAATATTCCAAATATGCGAAAGCACAATATACATCGCTACCGGCCTTAACTCATCTTCTAGATCACGAATGTTAAATACTACCATTTGATTATTGATATCCACATTTGACTGTTGTGAGAAAATCCCCGCAAAAGTTCCAGTCGTGTATTTTCTTAATCTTTGCGCCAAAGTCGGTCCAGTCCCTTCCATGTGTAGAAGTGTGTCATATAAATTAGCAATCGTCGGTGGCGTTGATTGATGTGTCAATGGATCCGACGTAATTCCTGCTCGCGCATAAGTATCAATTAAAGCCTGATCTAAGTCCGCTTCTTCGTTTGCCGAAAGTGCTGGTACTACTTGACCACCAGCCATTTGATTCCCGCCCAGCATTAATCTAAATAGACCGTGCAAAGTCACCAAATTCGCCCGGAGAGCATCGTTTGCATCTTCTGCATCCACCACTTTTGGTAAATCAAATGGGTTAATCCTTACATCCGAGTTTAGTGACAATCTAATATACGACCCACCTACCGCATCACATAATTTTTGATATTCATTCTCTGGATCGATAATCAAAATCTCCGCCCCCACCATCATCGAACGCAGTGCTTCGAGTTTCACCGTAAATGATTTGCCTGCACCAGATTTTGCAAACACCACCATATTTGCATTTTCTAGTGAAAATCTGTCAAATATCACTAGACCATTGTTGTGCATATTGATTCCATAAAGAATCCCTTTATCCTGTGTCAAATCTGCCGAAGTAAATGGAAATGACGTCGAAATTGCACCAGTATTCATATTCCGCCGAATTTGTAATTGATCCGAGCATTGCGGCATCACTGAATTTAAGCCTTGCTCCTGTTGCGAATTCGCCACTTTCGAAAACACCATTTGCTGTCCTAAAATCGTTTCAATTTTTTGTTGGACAAACTTCATCTCATCTAGCGAATCCGCCCACAAAGTCACATAAAGCCCAAATCGGAAAAACTTTTCAGCACCTAGCTGCAATTGGTCACGCAATTCCTCAGCATCCGTAATGGCCGCCTCAAGTTCCGGATCGCGCACTTTACCTTTTTCCATATTCAAATTCATCGACGCTTCTAGCTGTGTAACTTTAGTACGTAAGTTCTTCATCACTACAGACGACTCCACTGGATAAATATACATTGATACATCCAAAACCTCGTCTATATTAATAATCGGCGAAAGCCACCCAGTATAAAGCATCCTCGGATAACCATATATATACAGTGTCCGCCCATACTTATTGCCCAATCTAAAATAATCTGAATGAATTTCAATTGCTGACGGCGAAATCAAATCACGTAAAGTATTAGTACCTTGCTCAAACGCTTGCTGAATTTCAGCTGCTTCCATTGCCTCTTTTTGCGCTGCTAGCTCAGCCGCCGTTAGTTGTTTCTTTTTAGCCATTTATCCCCTCCTCATTCGGCTTATCACCTTTCTTTACATACATCGTTGCGAGTTTACTAAAATCAACCAAAGGTTCTCTTACTGCCGTATCTGGATTATTAAAGTTATAATAAAGTTCCGCAAGTTCCCGTGTATTAAGTCTTACTGAACGAATGCCAATTTGGAATAACCCAGACATTACCGAATCTACCCTATTGGACAACTCCGAAAGAGCTTTATCATACGTCGCCCGATCAATTTTTGTCACTACTGGCGCTTTAGATTTAGAAAACGACTTAAAAATGTTTTTAGTTTGTTGCAAAACTTTTTCTGCATCCGGCGATGAATAATATGGAATAATTATGAAAAACGACTTATCCATAATATTTGCTTCTTGTGAAAGCACATCCACGAAATTAATATAATCATCCATCAAAACTCCGAGCAACATATTATCATTATTCCGCCGTATTTCCGACAATTTTTCGAGATACGGTCCAATATCTACCCTTTGTGAACGAATCAAAATCTGTGTTGTAAATTTCAAAGAATTCAAAAAGTTCTGATAAGAATACTCTACACCCTCTCGCTCCATGTCGCTCATCAAATCAAAGTTAATTGATTTACAAGCTACCACCGCTCGGAAAGAACCATCCTTCATAATTACCACATTATCGCGTAATTCTGAAATCAAAAGTGTAGATTGAGTCGAAATTGGTGAATCCTTTGTACCAGAATTTGGCGACGCTTGATTTGCCGCTATCGCCGCTGAACCAAGACTTACCGCATTCTGATTATTTTGCATCGGCATCTGCTGCATTGGCATTTGTCCTTGCATCATATTCGGATCTTGCACCTGGCTCTGCATCTGACCTTGCATTTGATCTGGCATCACCATTTGGGGCGCACCTGCACCACCATCCGGCATCATCACCTGCGGTCCCATCGCGTTTTGGTCCATCGGCATTTGCCCATCCTGATTATTTTGCTGTGGATTCATAATTTAATGTAGCGATATAAAAACTTCGCCCTCATCCCTTTCCTTTATTCGATTAGCTTCTTTCGCTATAGTCGCAACAGAAAAATCAGCATTATTAGCTAATTCTATTATACTCGGTTTTGCTTCTGTTTTCTCTACTTTTTCTTCAGTTTGCTCGCTAATTCTATCGGTTTTTTCCACAGGCCTTTTGGTTTTCTCCACTAGTTCCTCAATTTTTTCAGTCTTTTCTACAGGCTCTGGTACTGCTCCTGGCTCCACTATTACTTCTGCATCGTCTTTCGCCTCTGCTTCTCTCAATGAACCCTTCTCCGGTCCCTTATCTTCATCACTCCGCTTTTTTATTTCGTGCGTCATACTTTCCGTCTGTCTAATCGCTTCCCGCATTTCTTCCACCACTTCTCTATGCCTATCATTCTCGTCTTTCGCAATCGTATCCTCCAAACTATCAAAATGCGTAGTCTCAAACATATCCGAAGTAGCATTTGCTTCTGCTACCACATCATCATTAATATGAGCAGTATTGCTATTTTTAATCGCATACCCTTCCGTATCCACAATATCAGCTAGAAACGACAATCTATGCGTAGCTTCTTCGCCTGTGATATCCCTCGCTTTTGTTTCTTCCACCACTTTCGGAGCAGTAATACGAATTGTTGATTCTCTTTGCCCTGGCACCCAAATCCTCGTCCTTGGCTTCAAATAATATGACACAATCGCCGCTAAATATGTTTCCATCGGTTGGTCTTTTTTTAACGGCAAAGCTAAAACAATAAAGAATAATGCCGGTATAATTGGAATAATAATTAATAGTGGGAAAATTTGGAACAAGGCCACTCCTAACGCTATACAGCCGCCAGCAATCAAAAGGTAAACAAATTGCCTAAACGAAAACGGTCCTAGCAATTTATCATCCGCCTCAACATCCTGTGGTACCTTATACTGCGCCATGATACCATTATAGCATATCCATTATCAAATTTAAACTGAGTGTACCACGTCAAACCGTCGAGACAATTATACTAAACTAAGCGTCAGGATAATTACTCAAATCATTCAAAAGCTCAACCAACTTCTCGTATATCTCATCATTTTCTGCATTAGGATTATCTACTTTATAATAATCCTCAAATTTCTTTTCAATCACCGTATCTTCACCAAACCATTCTTCAATCTTTTCTCTCAAATCTTCAAAGAACGCTTCTGAGTCTTCATTATTAATTTGACTCCTCAAAGTACTGATTTCGTTTAGATATAAGTCTCTATCCTCATCGCCATAAACTCTATGTGTGCCTTCAGCGGCATCTCCAGCCTCACCCTTTTCTGCTTGTGCAGCTCTCTTCTTTTCATAATATTCCACTTCCTCCCGCAAAGCCTTTTCATCATCCAAATTAACCCATTTTCTCAACCAGTCTTTTGCGTTAATCGCTGTACCACTTGAACGCGTACGATAAATTTGTTTCAACTTACCACTATTACCCAAAATCTTTCTTAACTGTCTACCGGCTAATTCCATCTTCAAAGCCTTGAGATCCTTATCTCGCTTATCTTGTGCCTTCTCAGCATCCGCCTCATCTCTATATCTAGTCTGAATTTCCGCTCGTTCCATATTATACTTCCGCTTTCTTTCACTCGAAGTCTCATCATCCGAACTCTCATCCAAATAAGTTGCAAGCAAATGTTCCATTGTCGCATCACGGTAATCCGTCCGCATATTCAAAATCTGACCAGTAGTCTGATCCTTGAAGAAGTCATTCGTTCGATTGCGGAAGAACTCTTTTACTTCATCCTTATTATTAGCAAATTCTTCCTTTTCCCAAACTGGTACTAAATCAAACACCGGATCATCGCCCTTCATCACCAATTGACCATTTGCATCTTTCTTTTGTTTTAGCTCATAGCCAGTCCAGAATTTCACAGCGCTATTAATCTGCTCACTACCAGATAACCATTTCATACTTGATGACAAGAATGCTGGTTCAAACGCAGTTTGAATATTCTTACGTCGCTCCAGATATTCATCAACTTGCCATGCTTTCTCTGGATGCAATGAGTCAAAACCATAGGCTTTCTTTAAGCTATTATCAAGGTTATCTAATGCCGTACGTTCAATATTATCCAGCGAAGTACCTTCAAGTAACTTTCTCAAATCCTTCTTCGCATACATTATTGAACCATCTGGCTCAGTATGATAACCTTTTACATACTCATCATACGTTATATACGGTTCTTTTCTTTCACCCATGCTATATGCTCTAGCTGTCTCCAAATTAATGTATTTGCCAAATCTACGTAGCATAGGGTCACTATCTTTCACTTCAAACATCAAGAAACTAGCCAGTGCTTGTGACGCATGCGTGCCTATTTCAATTCCACCACCTTCAGCTTTATCCAGTATATTATCAATCTGTGCCTTCACCAAATCAGTATCGCCCCGCTGATTTAGCACTCTCAAACCTGAAACAATCGAATCAATATTAATCGCTGCGTCTTTATGTGTCGTTAGCTCAGTTAAGCGGTTAACCACATCTTGTGATGGCGGCGTCAAATCGAAATACTTTTGCATCTTCGTCTCGTAAATTTTCCTTTGTGCATCATAACCCTGCGCCGCTGCTGCCGCTGTATATTGTACGTCCGCAACATCGCCTTCCATAATCTGATGTAAAGTATTATATCTAGCAAAACCTTCCGTTTGTTTCAAATTCGTTGGATCGAAATGGAAATCATATTTACTCTTCGCAATCCGATTACCTTGAGCATCGCGCTTAAACCCGCCATTCTCATCTCGCTCAAATCCATTTATGTCATCCATATGCGCATTAATTGCTTCTTCAAACCGTTTGTGCCTGCCCATTGCATTATGATACTCAATTGACTCACCTCTTGTTTTTTCAGCAAACAAAGTATCCGCTGCTTTCACATTTGCTACATCCAACTCTTTCAATTTAGCTCTCTGTGCCAACGTACCACCATTCTTTACTGCTTCAAGCTGACCCAAACCTTTATTCATATTATTCTTGTGTCTCTCCACAATCTCCGTATATCTCATATTACGTGCCTGTGCCTCATAATCTTCTTCACCCTCCTTTGTCGGCACACCCTTATGATATTTTCTCGCCGCGTTGTAAGCCAAACCACGATTCTTTATCGTCGCTGCATAATCATTCGTTTCCTCTTCTCGCGCTATCTTTCTATTAGACAAAAACTGTGTCAACGCTAAACTTGGCGTATACGCATTCTTCGCAGCCAAATGCTTATTTCTAGCCAAATTCCGATGTGAATCGGCCCACGCTCGGTTGGCTGCCAATGGCTTGCTGGCCAATCCGTTGAGTTTTGCGTTGATATCGCTGAGGAACGTACCAGACATCTTCATCAAATTCCAAGAGAAGAAGAGTGGGAATATTTGCACCGCTGTACCCAGTAGCAATCCAAAACCATCTTTTGCTGCCATGATAATTGCAAAACCAGCCAAACTTGATGCTCCAAATAATAGTGAGAACATTGGATAAAACACCAGCATCTTTGTCAACAAATCTTTCCATTTCGTGAACCACTTCTCTGTATTTGGCATCAAATTTGCGACCATAGCGAGTGGCGAAATCATAATTAGAAGCGCCACTACCGCCTGACGCAAAGCAATCGTAATGAGACCAGAAACCACTGCCACGATTGCACCCAGTGCCATCGGTATCATCATCCAAATCGCGCCCGCTTCAAAAGCAATTACGCCCGCCCCAATCGCAAGCGATGTTCCGCCCGCTAAAGCGCTATACATGCTCGAATACGAAATTTTCGATTCGTCTATTGTCATCTGGCTATTTTCAAGTGCCATTTCCTCTACTGACTCAAAAGTCCCTCGAAGGCTACTACCTACAATATTTGATACATCTACCGCAAGCGAACAGATCAGGAAGCTCAAATTCACCATAATTACCGTCACAATCAATTTCGGCAAAATCTTTTTAATACCATAATTCGTAATCCCTACCCCAGTTATCTGTGAATAAATCACCACCAATAGGAAAATAATGAAGATAATATTGGTTAATTCCTTACAGTACTTCCAAATCTCAAAAATCGGTGAGCCATCCTCAGCCGGCACTGGATTTACAATCAAAATGCTCTCAATTTTATCATAAAGCCAGTCCACCGCCTCTGCAATCTTCCCTGTAGCCGGACAAACCGCCCAACCCAGCGCCCCTAAACTATCCTGACAATTATCTCCAGATGACGATTTAACTCTTTCGTCCTTTTTTTCTTCCTTTTCTTCCTTATTATCAGATTCATTTTTATTCTCTGTTTCCTCCGCGTCATCCTCCGCTCCATCTGTAGTTTCTTCCACTTCAGAAGATCCTTCATCAGGTAAAGCATAGGTATCTTGAGCATTCCAAAATGGGCTAATCACCCCTATAAACATACTTATGAGTACCAAAAAACCGGCAAAAACAGCCTTTAGCCTTCCAAATTTTGAGGATTTTTTACCACTCATAACTTCTTACGTCTCCCACTTAGGCGCATCTTTAATTATAGCACGCATAAGCTTTTTTGTCAAGAGGTAGAACACCAAAATACTATTTATGCTAATTTAAAAATCACTAGCCACCACCACCGTCTAAAAAATCTTCAAAAACTAGACTTTTTTTCTATTTATGCTAAGATAAAAATATGATTAAAAAAATCTTGGTTTTTCTTGCAATCTGCTGCACCGTCACCCTCACTTTTTCCGCCCTTTCTTCCGAGATGGCTCTAGCCAAAGACACTACTAGCTATGTAGACGACACTTGCAATAATTTTCTCGGCTTCAATTCCTGGAATTGCGGCGTTACTATAACCAATGATCAAGAATCTCTTAAAAGCGGTATTTGGACCATCGCTGCAAATGTTTTAGTCGATATCACCGTCGCTGCCGCTTACTTAGTTCTAGGTTACGTCATTTATGGCGGCTACCAATATATCTTCTCTTATGGAGACCCTGGTAAAGTTGCCACTGGCAAAAAAACTCTAGCCCAAGCCTTCATTGGCCTCGCCATTGTTATGTCTGCCAATCTCATCATGAGTACCATCCGCTTTGCCCTCCTCGGCGCTGGAGGCAAACTTAACTGCGACCCAACTAGTGGCACCGGCTGTGTTGATGGGGGCGCCATGGTCACCAATGCTCTGCAATGGGTCATTGGTATCGCCGGAGTCGTCTCAGTTATCTTCATCGTTTACGGTGGCATCGCCTATATCAGCTCCACTGGCGAACCCGCCAAATTGCAAAAAGCTAAAAGCGTCATTATATATGCCCTTATCGGCCTCGCCATCGTCGCCCTATCCGAAATCATCACTGCCTTCGTCTCTGATATGATTAGAAAAGCCGACGAGGGCGCAGGCTATAACAATCAAACAATTATCTCAAAGGAGGTCCATGAAATTCACCAAATTAATTAAAAACATTTTCTTAGCCATTATTTGTGTTCTAGGCCTTAGTAGTATTCTCCTCAGCACTCCAACCTTTGCCGATGATGTTTGTAACTCTAACGCACCTGCCTCAGTCAAAGAAGCCGCCGGTTGCAAAGGTAATGCCAACGCTTTACCGAAAGTCATCACCAATATTCTAGATGCCATCATTGCCGTCACTGGCATCGTAGCAGTAATTTTTGTCCTCATCGGCGGCATTAATTATATGACTTCTAATGGCGACGCCACCAAACTTGAAAAAGCCAAAAAAACCATTCTCTACGCCTGCATCGGTCTCGCTATCTGTGTCCTAGCGTTTGCAATTGTCAACTTTGTCATCGACAAAATCATTTATAACTAACTTTTGAAAGGAAATACATGAAAGAAA
Organism: Candidatus Saccharimonadota bacterium; assembly: GCA_017515205.1. Classification (GTDB taxonomy): domain Bacteria; phylum Patescibacteriota; class Saccharimonadia; order Saccharimonadales; family Saccharimonadaceae; genus Nanosyncoccus. Next base: position 29,434 of record JAFWHN010000006.1, on the reverse strand, counting down.
ATCTATTACAGTTAGCCGCCCACAAAGTCAACTCAGTCGGCGACAAAAGTGACCACAATTTGCCAAATAATGTCATTGATATTATTAATGGCGTCATTGGCGTTCTTGGCCTAGTTTGCGTTGTCGTCATGATTGTCGGCGGCGTTAGTTATATGACCTCCTCTGGTGATGCCGGTAAAGTCAAAAAAGCTAAAGACACTATCCTTTATGGCCTCATCGGTCTCGTCATTTGCGTGCTATCCTTTGCCATCGTCAACTTTGTTATCGGTAATATCATAAAAGATAATCCAGGTAATTACTCAAGCTCCAAAGAATGTAAAGAAGCTGGCTTCAAATGGACCGGCTCCGGCGACAAAGCTCACTGCGAAGAAAAATAATCCCACAGTTATATCTATTGCATTTTTTAAAAAATAGTTATAAAATAAACTTAAGTTAATATAAAGGATTAAAATGAAAGATACTATTATCAAAGTTGTTGCCGACAACGATCCAGGACAATATATAGAAGGTGAAGGCGGTGAATTAGACAAAGCTATCATTGGCATCATCAACGGCGTCATTGGTGTTCTCGGTCTTGTTTGCGTTATTGTTATGATTATTGGTGGCGTTAGCTACATGACTTCATCCGGTGATGCCGGTAAAGTCAAAAAAGCTAAAGACACTATCCTTTATGGCCTCATCGGTCTCGTCATTTGTGTACTTGCTTTTGCTATCGTCAACTTTGTCATCAGCAACATCATCGGACAATAGTTTATTTAAGACATCAAAATATCTCCCTTTCGGGAGATATTTTTCTATAGGCTCTTTTATTGGATTTCGATCTTCTTTGGCTGTTCAGTCTTTTCCTTCTCAAACATAATTGTGAGAACGCCATCTTTTAATTCAGCTTTCACACTATTTTCGTCTTCCTTTACCTGTACTGGCAAAGCAATCGTTCTCGAAAATTCTCCCCAATAGCATTCTTGAATATGCCATCTCGTAGTTTGCTCATCTTCACCACCAGACAAAACACCAGAAATTGTCAAAATATTGTCAGAAATACTGACATCGAGATCAGATTTTGAGATGCCAGCGGTGCGTGCTTTTACTACTAATTTATCGGCGGTCTCATAGACATCTACTGCTAGTTGCCCAGGAAAATCGTCGGCATTTTCCCACTCATCTTCGTTCGTTTCGCTGACTTCTTCTTGCGGAGTCTCTTCCTCTACCGCAACTGGCTCTTCTGCAGCAGGCTGAGCTGGAGTAGCTTCTCCCTCATCGCCTCCCAAAAACGCCGCAGCAAGATCGTCTTCCATCAGCAAATCGTCACTGTTTGTACGAGCCATATTTCCTCCACTTATATTGTTATGCTTGTATTTTATAACATCACCATGATAAAATCAAGAGAATTATGCTAAATATTGTAAAAATTACAACAATTCTGAACCCGCTAGACCTTATCGCGCCCCACTCCTGTAGGGGTTGCGGATGTTTAGGGAACGCGCTTTGCAATCGTTGTAAAAAAAACATTTTAGAACAACGCACTAATGTTTGCCCAAATTGTAAGCACCAAAACCCCACCGGCAACTGTCCAAACTGCCCAGATTTACCACCTACCTATGTAGTAGATCAACGTTCCGAACTTGTCGGCAACTTAATTCACGACCTCAAATATCATTCTGTTCGCGCCCTCGCTTCCCCACTCGCCGAATTATTAAATCAAACTCTTCCTTCTATCGACGGCTCAGTCGCCATCGTCCCACTCCCTACTACAAGTGCCCACATCCGCGCTCGTGGTTTCGACCATACTACCCTAATTGCTAAAAAATTTGTCAAATTACGTGGCTCAAATTATCAAGTCACCAATCTTTTGATGCGTAACAAAAACTCCGTCCAAGTCGGTTCCGACCGAAAAACTAGACTCAGCCAAGCTTCCTCGGCCTATGAAATCAACACCCGTATCCCCATCAGTCCAGACACTACTTATATTCTTTTTGATGATGTCTGGACTACCGGCGCTTCCCTTCATGCAGCCCATCAAAAACTCCAAAAAGCCGGTGCTCAAAAAATCGTTTTCGCTATTTTAGCTCTTAGCGTCTAAAATTAGTGCCCCAGTCTGTTCTGGTAATTTTTCATCTTCTGCTGTTGGCAAAGCCGAAAGTACGAAAGTCACAATCGCGTATGAAAACACCGCAATCACCATACCAATAATCGCATAAAGCACTGTATTTTTTGCATCTGTCACTTTTTTTGAATCACCACCGGAAATCACATATTTAATACCGCCAATTATCAACATAATCACTGCAATCACACCTACTACAAACAGCACAGTATTCGTAATTTTTCTAAACGCCCCAGTTTCACCAAACAAGTCAGATGGACAACCATCGCAGCGTGCTGCCTCTGCCCCTTCTCGCAAAGTCAAAGCGGAAGTTTCCGGAGCAAGCACTCCAGCGACTACGACTGCTATTAGTAATAATGGTAAAACTATTTTCAAAAACTTTTTCATCATAACCTTATTATATCACATTCTGGCGGAGGGTGGGAGATTCGCATCGTAGATCCGAATTCCGCTTTTTCACGCGCTTCCTCCAGAAGCGTGGCGGAGGGTGGGAGATTCGAACTCCCGCTCCAGGTCGCCCCAGACTAACGATTTAGCAAACCGTCCCCTTCAACCACTTGGGTAACCCTCCATTAGAACTATTTTATCATCCCATCTGGCTTTTCGCAACATATTGATTTATGTGCTATAATTAACTTATGGCAAAAATATCTCAACCAATCTCTTGGCAAGCCGAAGAATACATTGTACGCACTCACAATACTGCCTGGTACATTGGTCTTTTTGTTGTTAGCGCTGGATTGATTACACTTTCTATTTTCCTCCAATGGTGGCCTTTTCTTGCCCTCGTCGTCCTCAGCGTCATCACTATTCTAACTTCTAATCTTCATCCCCCGCGCAAAATCAACTACACTCTCGACAAAACTGGCCTCACTGAAGGCACCGAGCTCCATAAATACGAAAACTTTCGAGCTTTTGGTATTCTCAAAGAAGGCAACAATTATTCCGCTATTCTTATTCCCAAAAAACGCTTCGGCCTCAATGTTAAAGTCTACTTCCCAGAAGGCAGTGGCGAAGCTATCGTTGACGCTCTCGGTAGTCACCTCCCGATGGAAAACATCAAACTCGACTTCCTCGATAAAATTGTAAATTTCTTGCGTATTTAAAAAAACTGTGCTAATATTAACATAAGTATTAATTATAAAGGTGGGCAAAATGGACCAAAATCAAACTCAAACTACTAATCCGTCTGTAGACAACGATCTACAAAAAGCTATTGACGATATTACCAATACTACTAATGTTGACCCGGTTTTTTCTGATCCCGTTGCTGCTCCATCTTCTGTGCCAGAAGGTGATACCGGCGAGCTCGATGAACCAGTCGGACCTTTTCCAGAGCCCAAAGTCGCCACCGTTGAAAAAGGTCCTGAGCCAATTGCCCCGTTAGAATCTATGGATATTCCTGAATTTAACAATCCTAATCTTCCACCTGCACCAGCTCCAGCTGTTGCCCCTGAACCAGTAATGCCAGAGCCAGTCGCTGAACCGGCTCCAGAACCAGCTCCAGCAGAACCAACTGTACCAGAGCAAGTCATTGCTGAACCAGAATCAATTTCTCAAAATCTCTCCACTTCTGAAGTCAAAAGAGCTGCTCTACGTGATCTCATCCCATTGCTCAACAAAATCAACATGGGAAGCTCCGAAAAATTCAATATCTATCGCGATATCTTTGATGACTTAAAAGATTACACTGTTCTCGATCCAGCTTATCAAGCCGCTCGTGAAATTCCTGACGAAACCGAACGCGCCGAAGCTCTTCTCTACCTCGTCAAGTCCATCGACAAGATGTAAAAAATCAAAGCAAAATAACCATCCAGTATTCTATAAATCTAAGCACGACAATCCTATGCTCGTGCTTATTGATTGCACACAGCCTAATCAACCATATACTCCACTATACGAAAAGTCTTAGCAAACTCCCCCATTAATATCCCCCCTTCACTCATATCCCCTCTACCCCAAAGAACTATTTCATTGACCTAAACAACTAAAATCCACTTACTCTGCCGAAGGAGTAGCGTCGTAAGTATTCGCTCGATAAACTTTAAACTCCATATCCTTTAATTCGTTCATAGGTATTTTAGATTCAACAAACATTGGGAAAGATTGGGTTTCCCCTGGTAGCATATTCTCTGCCGAAACGTAAGAACTGTCTTTGATTTCGCCGTTTTTATCTACCGCAATAATTTCCATCATGAGAGAAACTTTTTCTTCAGACTTATTATGCATACTCACTACGATAGCCTCGTGCACATTTTCGCCAAAAGTATCTTCCTTATAGCCCTCTATGCCTGGGTCAAGATATTTTTCCAAAGTTTCTTTAGTAATTCTCTCTTCCTCTTCCGTTGGTTTTTCGGTAACTGACGAATCTCCATTCGAAACTACCGGCTCCGGTTCTGGTTCACCATTAGTCAAATTGCGAATTATCAAAACTGCTGAAATCACTACAATTGCCACTATCAAACAGCCTAGCACCCACATTAAAGGATTACCCTTCTTTAATGATTTAGATTTTTTCCTTTTAACACCGTTAGTGGAAATCGTAGAAGTTTGCTTCTCCATCGTAGACGCTGGCTTTCCAGTCACGCTAGCAAGTTTATTAGTAGCAGTACTACTGCTTTTTTCGCTAGAAGTAGTGGCACTACTAGCAACTTTAGGAGCAGGCTTCGCACTACTAGCACTCGTCTTAGGCCCCGTAAATCTCATACCATCTAAAGAAACCTTCTTCACAACATTTTCTTTTTTCTGATCCATTTTTACCTCCTTTTATTGTTGACTATCATTGTTTATTATGCATCACCACCAATATCCGCATCCTCCGTTGTTGGTGCCTCATAAGTGTACGCCTTATGCACCTCATATTTAGCTTGCCGCAATTGTTCATCAGACAGTGCAGATAGTTCAAAAGCACGGAACAAATAGGATTGCCCTGGTTCAATCCCTTCCGCATAAAGCGAAGCGACATCTAGCGGATTTCCATCCCCATCTAATGCCACTACCTCAATTGCTACGGTCATTTTCTCCTCTGAAACATTCTTCACCGTTATTGGAATAACGCTATTTTTACCATGCTCATCTTCCACTTCTTCCAGCTCGCCAACTTCAATGTCAATATATTCATCCATAATTTTTTTCGTCGTAGCATCTTCTTCCTCCGTTGTGTCATAATTCGATGGTAAAAGTGCCACATTTTCTACTGTTTCATCGCCACTATCCTCACCAGGTTTGTTAAAGACAGTCGTCAAAACTACTACCACCAACACTAAAACCATCACAAAAACCACGCCACAAACCGCTATCATTTTTGGCTTCAAATATTTCTGCCACTTCTTTCCAGCTTTTTTTACTCCAGTTTTTGTAGTAGCGGTGCTTACCACAAAACCGCCCTTGTCTACCGAATCACTCTTAGTATCCATAGGCACCGGCACTACCGCTTTTGACTTAGTTACAGATTCACGTCTTGCGTGACGAGTCATCAACCCATCCACACTCCTAGCAAAACTCCTGTCAGGTTTTTTTGTTTCCTCCACTCAAATACCTCTTTTTAACTATAAGTAGTATTATACCCGTCGCAATTTAAGCTGTCAACTATTTTTAGTACATTCCGCCCATGTCAGGAGCAGCTGCTGCTGGTTTTTCCTCCGGAATTTCTGTAATCAAAGCTCCCATTGTAATCGCTGTAGCAGCAATCGAAACTGCGTTTTTCACCGCTTCTTTCGTCACCTTCGCTGGATCAATCACGCCCGCCTTTTTCAAATCCACTAGCCCATCAGATGGCATCATTACATTCACGCCCATACCTGGCTTAGCATTTTCAACTTCAGCCAGTAATGCCTGCGCATTCAACCCCGCATTCTCTGTAATATGCACAAATGGTGCCATTAAAGCTTTCTTCACGATTTTTGCACCGTCCGTTTCTGCCTTCAAACCATTCGCTAAATTCACTAGTGTCACGCCACCACCTGTCACGATACCTTCCGCTAAGGCCGCCTTCGTCGCTGCCACTGCATCATCTACTCGGAATTTCTTCTCATCAATTTCAGTCTCCGTCGCACCACCAACTTTAATCACTGCCACTCTGCCCGAAAGTGCTGCAGCTCGTTTTTCAAATTCTTCCTTTTCATAATCCGTCTTGGCTAGTTCTGCCTGCTTATGAATCAAACCAATCCTCTCCGCCACTGCCTTCGCTGACCCAGCACCTTTAATAATTGTCGTCTCATCCTTCGTCGCAATTACTTTCGCTGCTGAACCGAGTACTTCTAGGCCTACTTCTTCCAACTTCAAACCCTTATCTTCCGACACTACCGTCGCATCTGTCAGAATCGCGATGTCCTCCATAATTTCCTTGCGTCTTTCACCAAATGAAGGAGCTTTCAAAACTAACGAATTAAATGCACCTTTCAATTTATTCAATACTAGAAGCGACAATGCTTCACCCGAAACTTCCTCCGCAATCATCACTAAATCTTTTTTGCCCGCTTGTGCCATCTTTTCTAGAAGTGGCAAAACATCAGAAGCAGCCGAAATCTTTTTATCTGTAATTAATACTAGTGGCTTTTCGAATACTGCTTCTTGCCGATTCACATCAGTCACAAAAAACGGGGAAGAATATCCCTTATCATACGAAAAACCTTCCACGATTTCTTCTTCCATCTCTAGACCTTGGCCTGCTTCAACTGTCACCACGCCGTCTTTGCCAATCTTTGAAATCACTTCCGCAATTAGCTTACCAATTTCCGCATCACCCGCCGAAATCGTTGCCACTTCCGCTACCTTATCGGAATTACCTTCAATTTTCTCTGCCGATTTTTCAATCCCTTTTATAATCTCGTCGCCAGCTTTTTCAATACCACGTCGTAGCTCCATCGGATTCACTCCTGCAGCAATCAACTTATTCGCCTCATTCAAAATGTTATAAGTGAGCACTGTCACGGTAGTAGTACCATCACCAGCTACCTTATTCAACTTTTCTGCCGCAGTTTTAATCAATTTCGCCCCCACTGCTTCACCCAAAGTCTCATCCTTGTTTGGTAATTCCACTGCTTCCGCCACCGTCACACCATCATGTGTAATCACCGGTGCACCATAATCCTTTTCAATTACCACATTTTTACCCTTCGGTCCAAACGTCACTTTCACCGCATCATATAGTTGTTTTGCGCCAGAAAGCACCTTTTCCCGTGCCTCTGCTTCATAAAAAATCTTCTTTGCCATTTAAACTCCTTTCTTAAAGTTTTCCACAGGTTTTCCACCAATTTCAATCTATAAAGTCGCTAAAATATCTTCTTCTTTCAAAATGATATAATCCGTCCCATCCACCTTTACTTCTGTCGTCGAATACTCCTTATAAACGATTTTTTCGCCTTTTTTCACGGCCTTCACTTCTGGACCTACTGATTCAACCACCGCATAAGCCGGCTTTTCTTTTGCTTCACCCAGAAGAATTCCAGATTTTGTTTTCTCTAGTGGCTTTTCTACCCTAGCCACAACTCTATCTTTTAAAGGTTTTAACGCCATTTTTACTCCTTTTCTGGCTGTCTTATCAGCCCATCTACCCCCATTATAACACAAAAACTAGCACTGTAAACCCCCGAGTGCTAACTATTTTAACAGTCTTAGTTTGTCTTGATAATTGCTAAACTTTCAAATCTTTTTATTTTATAATTCTTATTCCGATTCCATTCATCCACTGCCTTTTCCACACCTGGCAAAGCTTCGTTCGCATAATCATGTACCAGAATCAATCCAGATGGCACCATCCAAGGCCCCACCAACTTCAAGCTATCCCTAATTGATTCATAAAAATCTCCGTCAATAAAAGCAAACGCAATCTTTTCCGGCAAATCCGCCTCTGTTAAATCAGAAAACCACGCTTTTTTAATCACCGGTACCTTCATTCCTGCTCTTAGGAACCGTTCTTTCACTTCCCTCTTACTCGCGTAAAGCTCCCCCTCTTTAAAATCTTTCCCTATTTCCGAATAGTCTTGCTCAGATTTCACAGGCAACCCTTCAAACGAATCGTAAATCCAAAGTTTCTTGTCACTACCAGAAATCACCTCCGCTAGCATCAGCGAAGTATCCCCCTTGTAGCAGCCCAGCTCCACAAAATCACCGTCACACTTCAGCGCCTCACGCGCCAATCTGATTATCTCTGCGGTTTCCGCTTCCGAAACCTGATCATTTTTCCACGCCGTCAAGTAATTCTCCAGCTTTCTTAATCATATAAGCCGCTTCGTTTGTCGGAATAATATAAACCGGTTTCGAGCCATCTTCTGCGATATTCGCAAAACCTTTAGTCTTATCAATCGTCGCATCGTGCTTAATCTCAAAACCCATGAATTCAAGCTTATCCATCACCGCATTTCTCACCGGCATCGACCGTTCCCCAATCGTCGCCGTAAATACAATTGCATCTACTCCACCCATCTTCGCGGCAAATTCCCCAATTTTCCCAGCTACGCCATCCACAAACAAATCAAATGCTTTCGCAGCCTTTTTATCGTCTTCTTCTGCACCAGCAATAATCTCACGCATATCAGAAGACCCCGCCATCGCAAGCAGCCCAGACTGTTTAATCATTACTTTAATCGCTTCTTCTGCGCCTAACTTCTCACCAAGTAACGCGCCAATCGTTGGATCAATCGAACCCGTCCGTGTCGACGACATTAATCCTTCCAGTGGCGTTTCGCCCATCGAAGTGTAAGCCGGCTCACCATCAATAAATCCCGTCACTGAGCAACCAGAACCTAAATGACACACAATCATCCTTTTCTCAAGCAACCCTAATTCTTTCACACGCCCAATAATATATCCATACGAAGACCCATGCGCACCATAACGCGCTAGTTCAAATTCATTAATCACTTCTTCCGGTAAAGCATAGTCTACGTCCCGTCTTGACGACCTTGTCAAAGCTTCCGAATCGCTCATCGTCAGCACTGGCACACCCGGAAAAGTCTCCATTGCATTTTTGAGTCCCCGAATCGCACCTGGCACATGTAAAGGATAAGTCAGTTTTGCTTTTTCAAGCTCCCGGAAAGTTTCTTCATTCGCAATATGATGTTTGGTAAAATATTTTCCTGCCGCCGGCGTTCGTACCAAAATCCCATCTAATGGATGTGCTTCATTAATAAATCCTTCTTTCTCAAAAATCGCCTTCGCTTCTTTAAATGCTCCGTCTAGAGTATCCCATCTTTTATCCATCAGCTCTTCCGAGCCATCTGCCCGCGTAATCGTACAAATAAACTTCTTTTTCCCGTCTTCCTCTATCCCCTCAAAATAAAGCGAACAAACTTCATCATCGCCTTCATAAAGCGAAAACTTTTCACTCGAAGACCCCGAGTTTAAAACCAAAAAAATTTTTGTAATATTACTAACCATTTTTCTCCTTTTCTTTATTATACCATATCAGTTATAAATACTTTTTCAAATATTCACCCGTTGGTGTCTTCGCTGTTTTTGCCAGTTGTTCTGGTGTACCTTCTGCAATCACTTGTCCACCTTTTAGCCCACCTTCTGGCCCCATATCAATAATCCAATCTGCCGATTTAATCACGTCCAAATTATGTTCAATCACTACAATCGTATTTCCACCTTCCACTAGTTTATTCAAAATCGCGAGTAACCTTTTCACATCATCCGAATGTAATCCTGTCGTCGGCTCATCTAGAATATACAAAGTCTTTCCCGTCGAGCGTCGCGATAATTCCGTCGCGAGTTTTATCCTCTGCGCTTCACCCCCACTAAACGTCGTCGCTGACTGACCAAGTTTAATATATCCAAGCCCTACTTCTTTTATGGTCCTTAGTTTCGTCACAATCGCCGGAATATTTGCAAAGAATTCTACCGCTTCATCAATTGTCATATCTAGTACATCTGCAATATCTTTACCTTTATATTTAACTTCTAGCGCCTCCCGATTATACCGTTTGCCGTGACACTCCGGGCACGTCACGTATACATCCGGCAAAAAATGCATTTCAATTTTATTCACCCCATCACCTTGGCAATGCTCACACCGTCCGCCCTTCACATTAAACGAGAATCTTCCCGCTTTATATCCCCGCACCTGCGCTTCTGGCTGTGCCGCAAAAAGTTCCCGTATCGCCGTAAACACACCAGTATACGTCGCTGGGTTCGACCGCGGCGTCCGTCCAATTGGTGACTGATCAATCACAATCGCTTTATTGATTTTTTCAATGCCTTCAATTTTGTCATGCGTACCCGACACCGTTTGCGCCCGATGTAATCTCGCCAGTAACTCATTCGCGAGAATCGTATTCACTAGCGTCGATTTACCCGATCCCGATACACCCGATACTACTGTAAATACCCCCAAAGGAAAATGCACATCGATATTCTTCAAATTGTTTTCCCTAGCTCCTCGCACCACCAATTCGTGTCCAGCTCGAATTTTTCGTCTTTTCTTCGGCACTGGGATCGATAACTCACCAGACAAATATTTGCCAGTAATTGAATTCGGATTTTTCATCACTTCGTCCGGCGTACCACAGGCCACTAGTCGCCCACCCTCTACGCCAGCGCCAGGCCCAATGTCAATAATATAATCTGACTTTCGCATCGTGTCTTCATCATGTTCTACGACTAAAACCGTATTTTTGAGATCACGTAAATGTTTCAAAGTTGCAATCAGTTTATCATTATCCCGCTGATGTAAACCAATCGACGGCTCATCCAGCACATACAAAACTCCCGTTAGTCCCGACCCAATCTGTGTTGCTAATCGAATCCGTTGCGCCTCACCACCAGAAAGCGTGTTCGCCGCACGCCCAAGTTCCAAATATCCCAGTCCCACGTCCTGCATAAACTTCACTCGCTTTTTAATCTCCTTTAAAATCGGCTCTGCAATCATCTCTTCTTCCTTAGTAAAATTCAAATCTTGATTCAAAACCTCTAGCGTCGCGTCCACATCCAAATTACACATATCAACAATATTCAAATCATGTACTGTCACCGCGAGCACCGCCGGTTTCAACCTCGCACCATGACACTTCTGGCACTCTCTCACACGCATAAATCTTTCAATATCATGTTTCACAAAATCCGAAATCTTCGGATCATTATAGCGCCGTTCTAGTGTCGGAATCACACCTTCATAAGTCGTCTGATAAATCGTCCCATCTGCAAAGCGTCCCGAGCCCGATACTCGCATTTCATATTTCTCATCTCCTGTCCCATACATAATCATTTGCTTTACTTCGTCCGACAATTCGCCAATCGGTGTGTACACGTTAAATCCATGTTTTGCGCCCACTGCCATTAATCTTTTTAGCCACCACGAATCTTGACCCACCCGATTGAACGGCCGGATTCCACCTTCCGCAATCGTCAAATTATTATTAAACACTAGTCCCGGATCGATTTCCATTTTTGAACCTAGCCCCGTACATTCCGGGCAAGCTCCTTCCGGTGCGTTAAACGAAAACAGTCTCGGCGTCAGCTCTGGTATTAATTCATCTGGATGATCCGGACACGCATATCTTTGCGAATACGTCAAAACTTCCGTCTTTTCGGCTTTAATATTCGACTCGCCTACCGCCACGGAATTATCCTTGATAATCAAAATTTGCATAATTCCCTGGCCCATATCAAGAGCCTGTTCAATCGAGCTTGCAATTCTAGTTCTCAGCTCTGGATTTAATACAAACCGATCTACTACAATTTCAATATCATGCCGTTCATTTTTATTTAGTTCAGGAAATTCATCCAGCGCATAAATAATACCATCTACTCTCACCCGCGAAAAACCTTTCGCCGTATATTGTTCTGGAATATGCAGAAACTCACCTTTTTTCGCCGTCACAATCGGCGCAAGACACATACATTTAGAACCAAGCGGCAACTTCATTACTTCATTGATAATATCCTCTACCGTCCGGCGACTCACCTTTTTATGACAAATCGGACAATGTGGCACCCCCACACGTGCGAATAAAAGTCTCAAATAATCATACACTTCTGTTACCGTCGCCACCGTTGACCGTGGATTCCGCGAGGTCGATTTTTGGTCAATTGAAATCGCCGGTGAAAGCCCCGTAATCGAATCCACATCTGGTTTATCCATCACACCGAGGAACATCCTTGCATATGAAGAAAGCGATTCCACATAACGCCTCTGCCCTTCCGCGTAAATCGTATCAAACGCGAGCGATGACTTTCCCGAACCTGATAGCCCTGTAATAATCACTAGTTTATCCCGCGGAATATCTACGTTTAAGTCCTTCAAATTATTCTGCCGCGCCCCTCTTACCCGAATCACATTTTCAACATCAAAAATCTCCCCCTCTAGCTCTTTTTCTTCTAATCCATCCTTTTCCATAAACTGACATATTATACACCAAAATCCCTTTTTTGTCCATATGCTATAATAGACTACATGGAAGAAACTTCCACCAAAACACCTCAAAAATCTCAAGCTGTCACCACTAAAAAACGTGCTGGCATCTATTTTATTATCGGTGTAACTATTACTGTTTCCAATTATCTCCTCTATACCATCATCGCCAACCTCATTATTAAAAATAATGATTTACTCTGGCTCTCCACCTTGATTGCCACTTTTATTATCACTTTCTTAGCTTATTTTCTTCACTCCCGCATCACCTGGAAAGAACGTGTTATTACAAAAACCACTATTTATAAATTTTTCATCTGGAACCTCGCCTTAGCTTTTCTCATTAATCCCCTCCTCACCCAACTTTTTAGTTATTTTACTCCTCTCTATGATCTCGCTAAATCCATTTCTGAAGCAATTCATCTAGATTTTTCTTACGATTTCATCCAGAGCACCGGTGCCTTTATCCTCGCCGGCATAGTTATTATGATTATTAATTTCCTTTTCTACGACAAATTCGTTTTTGGTAAACGCAACTCACAAAAGCAATAACCATTTTTCAATTAGACTATAAAGTGTTATAATACAAAAAACGAAGTCAGGATGTATCATTTTTTCAAACGCATTTTCGATTTACTTTTCAGCTTCATCGGCTTAGTTTTTTTGATTCCACTTTATCTTTTTATTCGCTTACTTTATATTTGCACCGGTGATTTTCACCGCATTATCTTTATTCAAACTCGCATAGGTAAAAACGGCAAACCTTTCAAATTCTACAAATTCCGCACTATGGTGATCAACGCCGACGAAGAACTTAGAAAACTATTAAAAGAGCCAAAGTATAACAACGAATATACTAAAAATCACAAATTCAATCATGATCCCAGAATTACTAAGGCCGGCAAAATAATTCGTCGTTTATCGTTAGACGAATTCCCTCAATTTATTAATATTTTTATTGGCCAAATGTCTATGGTAGGCAACCGCCCATACTTGCTTGACGAAAAAAAGAATATAAGAGAAAAAGATTTCCGTGTTATCGTCAAAACCAAGCCAGGCCTTACCGGGTTTTGGCAAGCTCACCTTCGCTCGCGCGGTACTTTCGAAGATCGTATCAGAATGGATCTTTTTTACTCTGAAAACGCCAGCTTCTTTCTTGATACCAAAATCTTCCTTTATACTTTCACCACCATCTTTAAAAAATCTAGCGCCAAATAGAATATCTATTATATAATATATGTAATATGACTAAAAAAACAGTTGACGAGATTTTTAACTGGTATAATCTCAGTAAATACCGCAATATAATTTATGGCTTTTCCGCCATTTGGATCATTCTATACCATGTCGCAAATCGGTTCCCGGACTCAGTCAAATATTTTCATCCCTTTATTGTTCAAATATTCAAAGCTGGCAATGTCGGCGTAGATATCTTTCTAATAATGTCAGGCATTTGTCTCTACTTCTCGCTAAAAAAGACCGATGGCAAACACATACTTAGTTTTTATAAAAAAAGATTTACCAAACTGCTCAAAATAGATTTATTTGTCTGTCTACCATGGTTCATTTTCTGCACTCTCTCAGATAATAAAGACTTTAGCTTTTTCTTTAACCATGCTTTTATTAGCGAAAAAGGGTTTGGAGAATTCTGGTTCATCAACTTCATCGCAATTTGTTACCTAATATATCCCTTAATCTATAAACTTATTGAAAGTAAAAAACAAAATCTTATTATTGCCTTCATTCCAATCTACATTGTTTTTCTATGTATATTAAACGTCACCTGCAAAGAATTCTATATGACTTACGAAATTGGGCTAACAAGGTTCATCCCATTTCTCATCGGTTCACTTCTTGCCACGCGTGTTTATGGGAAAAAGCCCATCAAACAATCCACTATTCTAATCGTCCTAGCTTTACTCTTTGTCCGAGACGCGTTTTTCATTATTCTCCAAAAGAAAAGCTTCACAGCATTTGAACCAGCTCTATCGCGTTTTTACTTAACACCCCTAGCCCTAAGTACCATCTTTCTGATAATCATCTTCTTTGAACTATTCAAACTACCAAAAACCCGCCAAATTTTAGAGTCTGTTGGTAAAGTCTCGCTCGAATCATATGCAGTGCATATTATTATTCTCAAAAGCCTTGTAGACAGAAATCATTTTACGACAAATAATATTACACAGTTAATCATATTTACCGTGCTAATCACTGTTACGTCGCTTCTGCTTAGTAAACTCGTTCAAAACATCCTCAATCTTATCCCCCCTCGTCCACCTAAGCACCCCGTTTCATCACCTTCTTCACCACCCCTTTGATTTTACCCAATTCCTTACGGTAAAACATTACCGATATTATTATAATCAATGCAGCCATTATCACTGCATAAATTACAGCATGTACCAGCCAATTATTCACCGATAAATCATTCAATGGTAAGAGCCATGCGCATACCACCACACAAATCAAACTCGCCACTCCAAACACCATCATCTTCTCGAAAAACTTCCATGGAGATCTTTTTATCAAATCCTTCCAAGCATATATTACGTGATACATCGTTCGATAAGTCATAGCCGTTAATGTACCAATCGCGATTCCAATCAAGCCTAACGGAAAAACTAAGATCACTGAAAGAATAATATTAATTGCCGCTTCAATAATTGCGTGCTTTCTTACTACCTTAAACTTATTTGCCACATACGCTAAATTTACAAAAGGCTCTTTCAAACAAAACATCGCTTCCGCTAACAAAATTATAATTCCAAACACTGGTTGATCATAATTCGCATCCGTCACGTTGGAAGTATAAAGGAGCACAAATGGCGTAATCAAAAGTCCACCCACTGTAAAAAGAAAACTCGTTAATACAAATGTCATGTATTCATAAAAATCAAATAGTTTATTCAATCCCTTTTCATCCTTCTTAGCGTATAAGTGTCCCATAGTCGGAGTTATTCCAGACGAAAAAGACTGGATCAACTGTTTCAAATGACCCGTCACAAACACGTAGACACTATAAATCGAAACTGTCTTTAACCCAACAAACAGTGTTAGAACTACTACATCCGTATTATTGTGCACAAAAGTTGCGAGGCTTACGCCCAGTCCATCCCACCGACTTTTAAGCAACGCCTTATCCGGTTTCGCATCTTTTTTAATATCTAAATGTTTCCCCACTGCCAAATAATAAATGATCGGCTGAAGCAAAAACACTAATGCACTCACAAATTCCATAAAGTGTAAATTTGGCCATACATTCTTTAGAATCACAAACGCCAAAATATTCAAAATCACCACGACTATTTGCGTAAATGAAATAATGTAGACTTTTTTATCTGCCTGCAAAAGAAGTCTCAATGAAATCGAAAAAGCATATCTCACAAAAGTATTGATCGCGAGAATCAAAGTCATCAAAGCAATATATCCAAAAGAAAAACTACTCTTTGTAAAAATCGAATACAGCACCGCCAACACCAAAGTATAAATCACAAAACCAATCGCTAGTTTGTTATAAAATCTCCTTGTCGTCGCCACCACCTGACTTGCTTTTTCCATGTCTCTTTCCGCTAGTGGCTTATAAAGATTCGCCAGTACTACCGCCGAAAGTCCACCTTCAAATAACGCCATATAATTTAAAAATTGCGTGAGGGACGAAATCAAACCATTTGCTTCCGATCCGAATGTTGTCAAAATAATTCGCGGAATGATAAATCCACTGATAATCGTTGCAATTTGCAAACAAATACTCGCAAAAACGTTTATCGCAGTTACAGATCTATTTCTTTTCATTCTTCTTTTTCTTCTGATTAATCCCTAATAAACCAATAGTTGGGTATAGCATTAGAAAATAATTAAATGTTAGCTCAATCATTCGAGGACTTAATATAGAATAAAAAGCTATCAAAATTAAAATAAACTGCAACTCTATATTTTTATCTTCCACCGCTTTTTTACCCAACAAATATTGTGCCACCAAAAACAACCCAAACACTAAAATACCATAGTTCAAAATCAAACGCACATACACATTATCAACAGCATTAAACTCAGAGGCTTCTGCCTCACCATTATACACTTCCGAAATACTTACCCATTGGATAGGTTCTCCAAAAAACGATATCCCATGTTCCATCACAGCATTATTCATCAACGATAATCTATTTGATGAAACACTGTTCATTTTATTTAAAACGGGAACATCACCATTATAAAAAATTACCGCAACCACAGAAAAAACTGCCGCTATTAATACTGCGTACTTGGCCAAAAAATTAATCGCACCCTCGATTTTTAGCTTAGGCAGTAACCTCCTCAACCCAAAAAATCCAACCACGATTATAGTACAAAATGGCTCAAATCTAGTATCAGTCAATAAATAAATCACTAAACTAAGCACTACGAAAATCAAAAATTCATACCACTTCGCTTTTTTCCATCTTAAATAAAACCATCCGCACGAAATACTAAATAAGAACAGACCTAAATAAGTTGCATATCTAAATCCCAAACTATGTCTAATCACATCACTTCCTGATCGACCATAAAGGCGATCCGGAGTTATTTGTAGTACACATAATAGCACGAACAACCCAACCAATACTAATTCAGAAGCAAGTACATATTTTAATACTCGTTTAAAATCAGTTTTATAAGCAGCAATAACTATAATCAAAATCCATAAAAGATTTCTGCTTTCAGAAAAAACCGCAGAAATAAGCACCAACAAAAAAGCCACTAATGTAATCACAGCTCTCTTTTTTGAATATGACTTCACGTCAAAAATTAAAATCTTCCCCACCATGCAAGCCAGGATAATATATCTAATAATCCTTAATGGCATTAGTTCCATCACATCCGAATAAACAAAATATGACATAAAAATGCTGAGTGCAATAAATGAAACAACTCCACCAATATAAAAATTCTCTAACCAAACGGATGGCATTTTCAAAAGACTACAAGCATTCTTCTTTTTACTCATCCATCTTCTCCATTATTATTTCCACTACCTTTTCAGTTGAATCTTTCTGCTCGTTTAACCCAACCTTTTCGAAATACTGGTTTAGTTTTTTCTCATATTCTTTTTTGT
Source organism: Candidatus Saccharimonadota bacterium (assembly GCA_017515205.1). Taxonomy (GTDB): domain Bacteria; phylum Patescibacteriota; class Saccharimonadia; order Saccharimonadales; family Saccharimonadaceae; genus Nanosyncoccus. The sequence goes on along the minus strand of JAFWHN010000006.1, from coordinate 11,884 downwards.
CAAATTCTTCTATTTCCTTTTTTAATTCTTCATTATTTTTTGCTATCGGGAAAGGCAAATCCTTTAGCTTTACACAAAATCCTCTTTCTTTTTCATATTCATCTTCATCAAAAGCAAAACAAAACGTCGGATGCCTGAGGATTGCCGAATCAAACATCGCACTAGAATAATCGCTAATAAACACATCCGCCGCTGCAATTAATTCTTGCATATCAGAATAAGCATTTCCTTTCAATACGTCACCACCAAATTCAATATTCTTACATTCCGCTTCATTTACTGGATGCAACCTAATAGCCATTTTAAAATCTCCACCCATTTTTTCCTCTAATGCACCTAAAACACTTTTTACATCAATATCAAAATCAGTCTCCTTTGGATTTTTCCGCATCGTCGGCGCATAGACAACTAATTTACTATCTTCATTTAACCCATAAAACTCACGTACTTTCTTTCGCGAGTCTTTCTCGTTTTTAATCAAAAACGCCATTTTTGGTAAACCAATCTTTAATATCTTGCCTTCATATCTATTTCCATTTCTAAATGCATTAGAAAGCCAATTACTATTTGAAAGCCATAAGTCCACCGCTTTAGAAGTATGCCTTAAACGCGCTAACTCCACCATCGGAATTTTTTCCTTTGTCTCAAAACCAATCTTCTTAAAACCAAGTCCACCGTGCCAAGTCTCCAAGAAAAACTGACCATTTTTACGTTTAAATACCCAACAGGGCTGATAATGCGAATCCACCCACACCTTAGCAGTTGCAAGCTCCTTCATCATCTCCCGCGAATGTCGCTTTACTTGACGTATATAATTAGGCAATCCCACTAGTCTCTTCTTATCATAAATCCAAACTTGTTTAATCTCTGGATGCTTCTCGTGAAGCATCATCGAAATATATTTCGGACTATCACCATATCTCTTCCCACTAAAACACGAAAAAACCACCTTATTCTCTAACGGTAAGAACCAATAAATATGAAAAATAATCCACCCATAAATAACTTTTAAAGGAGACAAAATCATAGAGACAAAATCTCGCAATTTTTTCATATACTATATTATATCTAATTTAAACACTATATTCAACCATATAGCATGATATAATAGAACAGCGATGAAAAAAAATCAGACTAAAGGAAAAAACAGTAATCAGAACTTCTTTCTAAAAATCAAATCCTTTTTTAAAAAAAATTGGAAAAAAATTATCCCAATAGTTGTAATTTTGCTTATTACTTTTTTAATAGCAGAATATAGCAACAGTGGATTATGGAAAGGTGGTGACACTACTCCAGACTCAAACGTCTTCAAGTATACAGCCAGGTTAATGTCAGAAGGCGGTATGCCTTATCGAGATAGTTTTGATCATAAAGGGCCTGTTATCTATTTTATCAATCTTATTGCTCGTTTTTTTAGCCCCAATAGAGGAATCTGGGTTCTAGAAGTGTTCGCCATCTTTTTTGGACTTTATTTCTCCTACTTTATTCCCAAAAAACTCTTCAAAACTTCCACTACGACAGCACTACTAATTACGCTTTTTTGCGGAGCGTTATTATTAAATATTGAAGATGCATTAAACTATCCAGAACTCTTCAGTCTCCCATTGCTTACTATTTCTCTTTACTTCTTCTTAGACTATCTCTTAAACGGCATCATCAACGCCAAGAGGTTATTCTTATTAGGACTATTCATGGGCTTGTCACTCATGATGAAACCTAATGGAGCCATTTTCCAACCTATTATGTTAATAATAATACTATTCGAAAACTTCAAAAAAAGAAATATCAAACAACTCTTCAAAAATATCTTATGGTTCGCTCTCGGCGCCGCAATAATTATCATACCAATCATTATCTGGCTCATCGTGAATGGTGCATTTACACAATTCATTGATCAAGTGTTTATTTTTAATCTGCAATATTCCTCTGTAAAATCCAGGGCTTCGTTTGGCAAAAAAGCTACGTCTCTTATCTTTTTCTTAGATAAACCTATCATCCTTTCATCCATTGTTATTTCATTATTCTTTTTGAAGCAAAAACTACCCAAAAAACAAAAAACAGTATTATGGCTAAACACCACCTTATTAATCCTTTCACTTCTTTTATGCGCTCTTTCTGGCGCCCTACTTCAGCATTATGCAATAATCATGATCCCATTTATCATCATCCCATCATTCTTGCTTCTAAATGAAATCCAAAAACTAAAAAAAGAAAAAACCATGATCGTTATATTACTATTGCTTCTTTCTATGCCCGTAATAATCATGCCATATCTACAATCGTTTCAAAATGCCGTTGTTAGATACAGCGATCGAGGAAAACCAAAATTCGAACAAAAAGTCTATGATGTATGCAAAATCGTCGAAGAAAACACAAACGAAGATGATAAAATATCTGTCGTTGGTAACTGGGATCTCATCTACAACAAAGCTAACCGCTTCTCCGCCTCAAAATATTCATACCAATATAACCTCTTTATGGTACGACCTGAAATTGTCGATGAATACCTAAATGATTTAAAAAACAATAAACCAAAAATCATAGTTATAGAACCTAAACGCGATCCTTCGGAAACTAGAATACTAGATTTTCTCGAAGAAAATCATTATGAATTAATCTATTCAGAAAAAAACACCGAAACCAATGAAGAAAAAGAAAAAGGGGCTAAAGTTTATCAACTTGGGGATACAAAAAATTAGTACCCACCATATCAGCTCCATCTAATAATTCTTCAGCCCTATTCTTATCGTCTTCAGTAAAAACGTACACAATTAATCCGTTATCTCTAAAATATTGCATCGTTTCTTTTTCACTATCATACACTTCCACAGAAGTAGAAAGACTTGCTATTTTGTTCTTCTTGCAAAAGTCCAAAAACTCTTCCTTTGTGTCAATTCTTTCATCCGTTCTATTCCACTCTGCTGGCCAAGACATATTAAAAAGTTTAAAATCATATACGCTCCTCACCGTTCCAATCGTCCCACTATTATACCCTCCTACAATCATCCGATCTAAAACCGACGGCTCATCACTAACCGCCAAAATCCCCCTATATGCTTTTCTTAAATATGATGTATTCTTATTTCCAAAATCCAACATCACATAAATATTTGGATTCTCTTTCATGAATTCCACTAAATAATTGAAATCAATTGGCGTAAACCTCCCCTGGACTCTTGTTGCCATAAATTGGTTATAAAACATCACCCCATTTTCAAGATTAGTATCTAGTTCTGTGTCCCATATACGATCGTCTTCTGGCCATCCATTCGACAAGACTAATCTATCATCAGCCGTCAACTGCACATCAACCTCATAAAACCTAGCTCCATGTTTTTTCGATTCCTCCAAAGCTTCCTTACTGTTTGTGCATGCATATCCATCAATGCTACCTAAAGCATGCATTATATAGTCACTTTCTGAAACCGCCTGAACATACTTAGAAATCACCTCTTCTCGTCTTTCATCACTTATTTTTTCATCTATCTTAACTTTCACAAATGCCACAAATAAAACTACAGCAAAAAAACATAAACAAACCCTCAAAATCTTATCATCTTTTTTATTCATCCTTTAAAAAACTCCATAGTTCGTCTCACCCCATCCTCAAGCCGTGTTAGCGGTTTCCAACCTAAGCTCTCAATTTTTCTAGTATCAAGCGCTGTCCTGGCAAATTTCACATATGCATTATCATCATTCTCTAGCTGTATATCAAATCCTAACCCATACCATTTTGCTAAATCCTCACCCAACTCTCGAATCGAAATCTCTTCCGTCTCATTCGCAATATTATAAACTTGATTATCCTCCTTTGCTACAGTCAACAATAATAATCCTGCTACTGCATCAGCTACATAACAAAACGCTCTCTTAGCTTCACCATTACTCTTTAAAACAATGTCCTCCCCTCTTACCGCCCTTCCAAGCAAATCTGCCATTACTCTTCCATCACCCTGAATTTTCATCATCGGGCCATAAGCATGCGCCAATCTTGTAATTTGATATTTCACGCCATATTGATAAGCATACGACACTATCAAATTTTCCGCCATTCGTTTACTTTCTGGATAGCACGACCTCAGTTCCGTCTGGTTCAACACTCCAGCATCAGTTTCTTCTACCGGACTTTTTGACACCGCTCCATAAACTTCTCGCGTTGAAATAAAAATCACCCGTGCTTTTTTATCCTTTGCTAATTCCAAAACGTTCTGCGTGCCCTTAACATTGGCTTCAATTACTCCCACCGGATTCTCTTTAAACGCTTCCGGATCAGCTCTCCCTGCCGCATGCAAAATCACATCAACCGGTTGTGATAACTTTATTTCCTCACAAACATCCTGAACTAATAAAGTAACGTCTTTTCTATCACCAAATTCTTTTTTTAGAACTTCCTCTCTCCTAGCTAGCAATATCACTTTTATCCCATAATCTTTTCCATCATTCAAATAGAAAAGTGCCGCCGTATAATAATACGCTAGCATCCCCAGAGCCCCAGTTACTAAAACTGTCTTTCCTCTTAGCCACGAAAAATCATATTCATCACAAATTCTTTTCAAATCTTCTTGAATAATCTTGTTCTTATACATCTTCTTTCCTTTTTCGGTAAATCGATTCGGCTAGCGACATGTCCTTCGGTGTAGTAATCTTTATATTATCATAATCCGTCATCACTACTGCCAAATCTTGATCATATCTATACATCAACGTGCAAGAATCAATCGAATCATGAATTCCCTCCGCCAAAGTCTTTTCGTGCGCTTCCAAAATAATCTTTAAATAAAAACTCTGTGGTGCTTTTGCCACTAAAGATCTATCCCTTACCGGTATCTCTTTTACCTTTCCTTCATCATCTGTCACCAAAAACGTTTCCGTCGTCTTTACACAAGAAATTGCACTTCCATGTTTTTTCACACATTCGATATTCTCACTTATTAGATTCCCATCAATAAATGGCCTCACTCCATCATGAATCAACACAATATCATTCTCATCTTCAGATAGTTCCTTCGCTGCCAAAAGTCCATGATAAATCGACTCTTGCCCAGTCTCACCACCAACTACCAACTTCTCTACTTTAGAAATATCATACTTATCTATCAGCCCCTTAGCTCTGTCTAGATAACCATCTTTCATCACTACCACAATCTTATCAATCTCGCCATGATCTTGAAAATTCCTAAGCGTATGAACCAAAATCGGCACGCCCTCAATCTCCAAAAATTGCTTTGGTGTTCCGTCTTTAGTTTTCATTCTACTACCAATTCCCCCTGCAAATATTACTGCGATGTTCATTTTTTGCTCCACATTATCATTCAAAAATTATACCATAATCTCACTCAAAAAGCCATCGAACACTTTCTACTTATTTTTCACCAAAATCAAGTTCAAACACCACGTGTGTCTCTTTTTTTCCATCAGACGGTATCTTCATATATTCACCATACATATGTCTCAAATACTTATCATATTCCTTAGGAATCAAAAAATCTTTTCCTTCAAATTTATGCCTCACCCCCTCACAAAAATCCTCTCTCTTATACATTTCTCCAAAAAAATGCCTTCTACCGACCGGCACTACTACTAGCTCCGATTTATCGTTTTTACACATCCTATTTATTCTATCCCAAGCCTTTGCCCAACCTCTTTCACTCTTCCACGCAAACAAAAACCCTAAACCAATCTTTATTCTAAAAGTCCTTCGAATTTTCTTATTATCCCCCGCCATCTCTAAATATAGCTTTCTTTTTCCATAAAAATTCCGACACGAATTTATAAACCCTAGCATCAAAGAAAGCACTCCCTGTAACCACCTCATCAACACGAAGTCATAAGTATTCTCGATAATACAAAGTTCAATTGCAATTCCAGCATCCTCGTCCCCTATATCGTCTTTTGTTCTATAAATGGTCCCCTTTTTTCTTATCTTTGGCACAATTAAACTATAAGTTGAGTTAGTATCAATACTCTGAAAATTATACTTTTCTCCCAACTCTTTATTAAAAACTTTTTTCAGTTTTTCATAATCCTTTCTCGGGATATCAATATCTACATCATCATCCCACGGAATAAAACCATCATGCCGAACCGCACCTAGACAACTCCCACCGGTCAGATGATAATTGATATCATGCTTTGTGCATAATTTATCAAAATCACATATCATTTCTAGCAAAATCTTTTGCAACTTCTTTAAGTCAGCCTCACTCACTTTTTTTAATTTAGAATTATTATTCTGCAATTGCTTAAAAGTATCTGTCGTCGCTAATCTCATCATTTTCCTTTTTTTCAAAACTATCGCTTTTTTTAATTATAACACGTATCTCTAAGGGCACCCCATAGGATAATCTATCCCAACCAAAGAGTCTCCATGTTATAATATAGAACATGAAAAGACCATCTTTATTTATTGTTATGCCAGCTTATAATGAAGGCTCCAATATTAAAACCGTTGTTAAAGAGTGGTACCCTATTATCAAAAAATTTGGTAATAAAGAATCTCGTCTCGTCGTCGTTGACGATGGCAGCAAAGATGACACACTAAGCATCCTCAAATCTATGTCTAACTCCAAATCTGCTCTAAATGCTCTCACGAAAAAAAACAGTGGTCATGGCGCCACAGTTTTGTATGGATATAATTATGCCTTGAAACATGGTGCCGATTTTGTCTTTCAAACTGACTCGGACGGCCAAACTCGACCAGAAGAATTCGAAAAATTCTGGAATCTGAAAGATAAATATGACATCATCATCGGCCACCGCGAAAAACGCGAAGATGGCCTTAGCCGTATCGTAGTCACCAGAACCCTTCGTCGTATTGTTAAATGGAAGTTCAAAGTGTGGGCGGTAGATGCAAATACTCCGTATCGTCTAATGTCTGCAAAGACTCTCGCCGAAAATATTAAATTCATTCCTAAAGATTATAATCTCGCAAATGTTATTCTTACAGTCGTATATTTAAAACGTCATCAAAAAATCAAATACCTCCCCATCACCTTTCGTCCACGCCAGGGCGGTATCAACTCAATCAACTTAAAACGTATTTTTAATATAGGAAAATTTTCTCTAAAAGATTTTTCTGCTATTAATAAATCAATAGACAAAAAACTAAAAGATAAAAATCACTAATATTAATATACTAGAAACTTTCCTTATACTTTTTCCCAAAAAACTTTGCTTTCAAAAAGCTCCCGCCTTTTTTGATCCAATTTACTGGTTCAATCGAAATCACCGGCACTTCTGCGTAATCTATTTTATTAGTCCTTATATATACATCTAATAGAAGTTCCGAAATCCTACCATAAAATCTTGCGTGAAACCCATCATATTTTAATCCCGCCTTTTTCACTCGCTTTTCTAGCTCAAACAAAATATCAAATAGCCAATCACAATAATCATCAAAAATATCTTCTCGCATAATCATCATATTAAACATATGCGCCGTCTTTCTCTCATGCAACTTCAAAAACTCTTCATAATACTTTGGATCTTTTTCTTTGATAATTTCACCTGTTAAATCTAGTGGCTCCTTATGCATCGTGTGCGCATAATGATCATATAAATTTTCAATGAAATAGTTTCTTTTTTTTGGCAAAACCACGCTATACTTTTTTAGTAGTTTCCTCGCCTGCTTTTCCGTCAAAACTTTTTTTAACCGTTCCTTAGGATTTCCAAACTTAAACTTATCTACTGAAAAATATCGCCGATAATGCACCAAACCTTTATAATCCGCTTTTAAATTTTTCCAAACCCAATAAATACCAGTTAACTCCGAAAACCCATCGTTCTTCTTAGAAATATTCGTTCCAGTATTATCACCCTGATAATTCGTTTTCTTACCATGAAAATCCACCCCCGCTTCAAGCGGTAAATATAACTCATCCTTCGGCATCGCATATTTTTTATGCGTCGCCACCACCACCGTGATTTTCGCTTCATCCACATTCTTCACGCCACTATTATACAATAAACTATCGCTTTCTAATACATATTTAATAAAACTTTGCATCAAAAAAGTTGCAAGAAATTATTTCTTTACGCATCTAATAGAATATCCATAGTGTCGACCGCCACTAGTATAAGACGGCGTTACATTCCCACTGACAACATATAACATGTTCATATTGGTACTACTACTAAATGTAGAAGACCAGAAGACACCAGCGGTATCCGTACTGGCTTGCGAACCAGAGTTAAATCGGCCAGAAAGTGGTGTAGAGAGATTATACTGAAGGCTAGAACTAGAAGTTGCAGTCATAGAATTGCTAGATGTACTAGTGCAAGTAGACCCTTTATAAGCTGTGCAGAGTGCTCTATATTCTCCACTATCACCAGATGTAGGTAACCGCCAACCAGCTGGGCACAAGTCTTCTGTAGCGTTTCCAGTACCAGCACTAGAAGAATAACAATAACTACCAGCGCTAGCAGCACAAAAATTATAATATACGCCTATTTTACCAGAACCAGCACCATAGCTAGTTATAGTAGTATCCCTATAAGAAGCTTTTACTTTTGGCTGATTATATTTATTATAAGAAGAACTGGTCCAAATATCATCTACTCCAGTTGCTGGGTATGGGCTAGAGCCACCACCATTCAAGAAGTAAGTAAGAGTTGTCTTAGAAGCATTAGTCTTACCATCTAATTCGTTTAACTCATCATTAATAGGAGATAAACTTAAGTTATCTAGCATCCAGCATTTATTATCAGCCAAACGTCGTACCTTATACTGTCGACCATCACGGATATCTCTTACTGTTTTAGCTGTTGTAGTGCAATCAGAATTTGACATTGCCTGCATCGTTGATGAATTTGAAAAGCAAACACCATAAAGCGTCATATTATCACTTGGCACAAATGAATAACCAGAATTATAAGTAATAGAAGTAGCACCACTAGAAGTAGTAGTCCAACCACAAATATAGCCTGACTTAGTAATAGTAGGTAATGTAACTGAATTAAATGAACTAGTATTAGTATCCCAGCCAGCATAAATAGTAGCAGCAGATGTCCTAGTCCATCTAGAAGACGAATCAGTATAACCTGATACACTAGGTTGAAGGGCTGGAGTAGAAGCAGTAGAAGCTACTAGAGTGCCAGTACCAGAATTGATATGCCAACCATTAAAGGCATAGGTAGTAGTACTAGTAGACTTACAATTAGAAGCAGAAGTACAATTTCCACCACCTGCAGTATCAACTATCTCAAGGGAAAAGCTATTTGTAGAAATGTTACCTGTATCATCATTCTCTTTAGTAGCAAGTATCGTGTGAACACCTATATCATAATTGTTAAGAGTACTTGCTGAAATTCTAAACTTACATCCAGAAGGCTCTGTTACACTTATCACAGTACCATCAATTTTAACAGAAATTAAAGTAAATGTCCGAGCAGCACCAGCAGTACAATATTCAAGATCTACATTATTGCTACTGCCTTTAACCCAAGTTACATCACTTGAACCAGAAGTGCTATAAGTTACTGTAGCACCAGAAGCATTGTTACTAGAAGTAGTAAAGCCAGACAGAGTCCTAGTACCAGTATAATTAGCACAAGTAGGTACGGTAATAGCACTTAGAGTAGTACTATTATATGTAGCAGTAGCAGAAGTAGAACCAGTAGCAGTAGTAGAACAGTTTCTATTTAAGGTGACTGTATAAGTATTAATTTTAGCATTAGCATATAATGTACCATCAGAAGTAGAAAGTGTAATATCAGTGCCTGCTGCAGTACCATTAGTCGTGTGCCCTTGTGTTCCCCAACCTAGTGATGTGTAGCCAGTATCTACTGTAATTGATGGTGTAGTAACAGTACAAGATGTACCGCCGGCAGTTGCAGAAGTAGAGCTGACAAAACACATTGATGAATAATACCCAATAGACGATACACCAGTGCTGCCATACTTTGAGTATTCCTGAAGAAACCGATAAATAGTATTTAGTGTGGTAGCAGTAGATTCAGCAGCACCAGAAACTGATGAGTAAGTTCTAGTAGTACTACCAAGTGATGTAGAAAAGCCATAGGTTGCGCTAGAACCAGGTCCAGGAGCTGTAGTGTAGTTAGATAGTCCAGTAGTAGATGTAGAAAGGTAAGTAGTGCCCATAGCAGAAGTAGAGCTAAGTGTTTGGTTACGATACAGAGTTCTGCTAGTATAAGCTGAACCACTATAATAATAGTTAGTAACATTAGTTCTATATACAGCGTAGAAGTTACAAGTACCTGATCCTGGATCTGATGTAGCACCTACAGATGTAGCTGGTGTAGTAGTAGTCATAGTACCAGTAGATGTAGCCCAACCAGCTAGAGCATTGTTATAAGTACCATAATGCCCTGTTGGTGGTGAGTAGTTACTATTACTTATCTCCGCTGCAGAAGAAGTTACTCTCACGTATCGTGTTGCACTTTTAGCTGCACTAGTGACTGAACTTGTACCAGAAGTTGGGGTAGTATTATTGTTATAGCAAAATCTAGCATAATAAGTAGCATTTAGAATCATGTAATAGGTGGTACCACAAGAAGCGTCTGTAGCCATAGCAGAAACAGAAGCAAAACTGGCAGTATTAGTACTAGCACTTGCGGCATATCCTACAATAGAATAACCTGTCACTGGTGTACTTGGAGCATAGTTAGAAGTACCAGTCTGTGAATCTGAAAGTACTGTAGTATTTAAGGCCGAAGTAGATGCGAAGGTTTGGTTTCTGTATAGAGTCTTAGAAGTTCTAGCGGAAGTAGAGCTTGGATAGTAAAGTGTAACGTTACTACGATAGAAAGCATAATAAGTAGTAGTACCAGTATTAGGAGTAGCGGCTGACATAGAACCAGTAGAAGTAGCAACTCCAGCATAGGCATTACAGTAAGTACCAGCAGAACCAGATACTGCAGATGGGACGGAGATAGATCCTTGGCTGGTAGTAGCAGCAGTAGTGGAAGTAGTATATAGAGTTCTAGTACCAGATGCTGTAGTGCTCTTAATAGAAGTAGTATTACAAGTTCCACTAGTAGTATTGTTATTATAGTAGAAGGTAGCAGTCACGCTTCTAGTTTCTATTGCATATAGTGTAGAGTAGACTGCATTTGCTTCTGCAGCAGTTTGAACTGGGGTAGTACCACCATAAGTTACTGTAGCAGTATTAGTAGATGTAGCAAAGCCATATAAGCTATAGTTAGAAACGCTAGAACTATATGAAGAGTTAGATGTACCAGTATCAGCCGTATTAAGTACTGCAGTGCTCATATTAGCTGCAGCTGTACCAGTCACTCTTTGGTTCCTATGCCAGGTAGCAGATGTGGTAGTAGTTTCAGAAGCTGGTTTATATATAGTGATAGCATCTGAGTATCTTGCATAGTAAGTAGTAGAACCAGTAGTAGGAGATACTGCTGTCATATTGGAAGTAGATGTACCTACATTTAGATAGTTCTCACCATGAGTACCTTTAGAATTAGATACGGCAGCTGGGACGGAGATAGATCCATTACTAATCTCTGCGGCAGAGGAAGTACAACGGACATATTGGGTGCCTGATGCAGTAGTACTGGTAACTGCTGCTGTGTAACTGGTTGGACTGTCACTAGTATTATTATTATAGTAGAAGGTAGCTGTAACAGACTTAGATAGAATCATGTAATAAGTGGTGCCAGCATCAGCAGCCATGTTAGATACTGCAGCATATCCTACTGTATTAGTACTGGCACTCGCGGCATAACCTGCAATAGAGTATCCTGTGATTGGAGTACTTGGAGCATAGTCAGTAGTACCAGTATTACTGTCTGATAATACTGTAGTACTCATATTGCCTCCAGAAGTACCATTCACGTATTGGTTCCTATATAGAGTCTTAGAAGTTCTAGCAGAAGTAGAGCTTGGATAGTAAAGCGTCACATTAGTTCT
>JAFWHN010000005.1 GCA_017515205.1 Candidatus Saccharimonadota bacterium | reverse complement strand
GTACCTTTAGAACTAGAGACAGCAGATGGTACTGAGATGCTGCCTTGTCCTAGTCCAGCGGTAGTATCAGCCGTTGGTCTTAAGTACTGAGTACCAGAAGCTGTAGTAGATGTCACTGCTGCAGTGTAAGTAGTAGGATTATTGTTAGTACTATTATTATAGTAGAACGTAGCTGTGACAGACTTAGTATAGACTGCCCAAGCTTTAGTAGCAGTGTTAGTAGCGAGAGCTGCAACACTAGCATAGTCATTATTGTTTCTAGAAGCAGCGTTAGCAAAGTGGGAGAAGGAGTAGGAAGTAGCTACTGTAGCAGTCTGAGTATAGTTAGTCTTGCCAGTAGTACTGTCTGATAATACGGTACTACTCATAGCAGAAGTAGAAGTAAACCATTGGTTCCTATATCTAGTAGCAGTAGCAGCTGAGTTAGAGCCAGATGTAGCACTAGGAGTTACTACAGTAACTGCTGTTCTATAGACAGCATAGTAAGTAGCATCAGCGGATAAAGTAATGGAAGTAGAAGCGCTCATAGTGCCAGTAGATGAAGCAAGACCTACGTAGGCATTGTTATAGGTTCCTACTGAACCAGTGACTCTAGTAGGAATAGTAGGACTGCAAGTACCAGCAGCATTGTTTACAGTACATTGGACTTTAGTACCACCATCATCATTAGTATTAGTAATGGTAGTAGAACCAGCGTTAGCATTACTGTTATAGTAGATCTTAGCGGTATAGGTCTTAGCAGTCCAAATAGCATAGAGATTAATGTTAGTAGTATCTACTGTTTGGTCTATACCAAAGTCTGATCCTGCAGCATAGACATTACCAGAACAAGTCTGAGTACCTACACCACCTGGATTAGTAGTAGCTGTGTCACACCAACCAGCGAAGGTATAGCCAGTTCTAGTTGGTGTAGTACTAGAAAGAGCTACTTTAGAAGAAGAAGCTGCTGTACCACCAGCTATACTAGCACCTTGTGATGCTGGGATGTTAGATACAGTACTATCACTACTAGCATTCTTGTTATAAGTAATGTTATAAACAATATCGTTAGCAATGGCTCTAATGACAAAGGTATTACTATAAGTACCAGCTGGTTGAGTAGAATCAATCCTAGCTCCTAGTTTAATGGTATAGGACTTATTAGTACTATTTGCGGCATTAGTAATATCTAGTGTAGTACCAGTAGTAGTAGGTGAAGGAAGATAGTTAGTGTTATTTACTACACTGCCACTTGATATATACTGACTGGGTTGATAACCCCATTTGTTATTATATGATGATGAAGAAGAGAAGTTAGATTCAGTAACAGCTGAACTTAGAGTACTAATGGAATGATTACTACCATCCACGAGATTAGTAGAATTAGCGGCATTAATGGATAAAGTATAGCCCGTATAGTTATCAGTCTTAGCTGTAATAGTTGAAGTAGAGGAAGTACCAAAAGTACCAGAAGAAGATGGCATGAGGTCTATACTAAGTAGGTCCGTACTAACACCTAGAGTTAGAGTGCTGGCTTTAGCGGCGGCAGAGACATTACTAACATTAAATCCATTACATAGACTTACAATACTAAAGAAACTAAGCAGAAATATGAAAACAAAAACATTACGTAAAATACCATTATTTTTAGATATTTTACAGATGCTAAATATCCCAATAGTACACCTGTGTTTATTTATCACGTACAACCTTATTTATCTACGTTTTATTATATATGAGCTAAGAGAAATGTCAAGTGGGTTATGCTAATTTTTTCCACAATATTTTAAAAATTAGAATTTTGAAAAGATTTTTTTGAAAAATCCGCCAGATTTGGATTTAGTTTTCTTAGACTTTTTGGATTTTTTTGAAGTAGGAGCTTGATATTGACTATCTTCAGCAGCAAGAATGGCTAACCCTACAGAAACAGCAAATTCGGGTTTGGCGATAGCGTTTGCTACACCGTCGAGCTTTTGAGGAATACCAATTTTGACTGATGCCTCTAGGCATAATTTAGCAAATAATTCAATATCACGCATTTTGGCACCACCGCCAGTAAGGATAATTCCCTCTGGTAAACGTTGGTCGTATTTGGCGGCTTTGAGCTTTTTACGGATTTCGGAGAAAATTTCTTCGAGACGAGCTTTTACGACATCCTCAACTTCTTTACGCTCAAAAGTACGTTCGCCGTGTTTCCCTACTTTAATAGCAATGCTCTTATTGGAGCCAAAATCGCCAGTGACAAAACGAGTTTTGATTTCCTCAGCTAATTCTGGTTCGATAGCGAGCACAATGGCGAGATCGTTGGTAATGTTATTAGAGCCAACTGGAACTACGCCGACATATTGCAAATCGCCTTCTTCGTAAATAGCGATTGAGGTGGTAGCAGCGCCAAAATCAACTACAGCAACACCATTTTCTTTTTGACGTTCATCTAATACAGCTTTGGCAGCGGCAACAGCAGTAGGAACTAAGCGAAGAGCTTCTACGTCTGCAGTCATAGTTGCTTTTTTGAGATTTTCGCAATTTGGAGTAAGTGCCGAAATAACGTTGGCACGCATTTCAAGGCGAGCTCCAGCCATACCAAGGGGATCTTTGATGCCGCCTTGACCATCAAGAGCATATTCTAGCGGAACGACATCTAGAACATCGCGGTTGGCTGGGATACGGCCGGAAACAGCGACATCTTCTACGCGGTTTAAATCTTCGTCATCAATTTCGTGTTCAACAGCGCCAACTGCAATCATTCCTTCGGTTTGAGTAGAAATAACAGTGGAGCCATTAATAGAAACATAGGCAGAACGTACGTCATAACCGCCCATCCGCTCAGCGTCTCCGAGCATACGATCAATCGATTCGGCAGGACCGGTGAGGTTAGCTGGTATACCTTTTCGCATACCGGCAGATTTGCCCTCATTGTACCCCACAATAGCAATTTTACCTTCTTTATCAATACTAGCAATTACAGCACGAACATTTTCAGTACCAACATCAAGACCTGTAACAAAACGATTATCGTTATCCATAATTTCATTATAACACAAAATCTTTTAGTCTGGTAAAGTCAAAACTTCATAGCCATCGTGAGTAACGAGTACAGTATGTTCGCAATGGCAACCGATACTGCCATCCTTCATTTTAACAGTCCAGTTATCGTCTTTGTCGACATAATTGGCGGGTTTGCCTAGACAAGACATTGGTTCGATACAAATTGTGTCACCTTCGACCAATCTATATCCATGGCCCTTTTTACCATAGTTTGGCACTTCAGGCTCTTCGTGCATGTTTTTACCAATACCGTGACCGATATAATTTTCTATGACACCAAGATGGTTCTTGCGCAAAACTTTTTCGACGGCATGACCGACATCACCGATGTAAGCGCCAGGTTTAACTTGTTCAATTCCCTCCCACATGGAAGATTCGGTAACTTGGATCATTTTTTTAATGGCAGGTGAACCAGTCCCTCCGACTAGCATAGTAAAGGCAGAGTCGGTAAAATAGCCCTTGTAATAAATGTCTAAATCAAAGGAAACTTTGTCGCCTACTTCTAGTGGTTCGTCGGTGGGAGCACCGTGAACTAGCTGATCATTGACTGAAATACAAATAGCACCTGGAAAATCTTCTTCCAGCATGTCGTACGCTACCTTGCCACCGCGTTTGACAATCTCTTTGCGAACCCAGGCATCAATTTCTTTGCCCGTCATACCAGGTTTAACATATTCTCTTAAATCTTTAAAAAGTTGGCCGTGAATCTTACCGCATTCACGCATGGCAGTGATTTTTTTGTCTACTTCGGTACGCGGAGCAGTATCGATATTAATAATTCCGCTATTATTCGCCATAGCTCTGCTCGATTTCTCCACCATTAACGTCAGTCAGTTGCTCGGTAGCTTCTGGCTTCATTTGTTTGACTACTTTAACTAAACGCTCAGTGACTTCAGCAATTGGGCCTGAACCATTTATACGTTCAACTGGAATATTTTTGGCTTCTAACAGAGGTAGAATTGAACAAATATTTTGTTCAAAGATTTCAAAACGTCGATTAATGGCAGCCTTTTCTTGATCGTCATCACGACCGCGCAAAGCCAGCCTTTCATATAGTTCGTCCTTTGGGACTTCTAATATGATAGCGCCGTCTAGGTCATCGGCTTTTTCGTCTACTAAGTGCCTAGCTTGCACTTCGCTTCTAGGATAACCGTCCAGGATGATATCGAACCCTTCGTCTTCGGCCTTCTCGATTTGTTTATCCATCAATTTAATTACTTCTTCATCTGGAATCAGCTGGCCTTGATTGGTAATTTTGTCATAGGCGCCAGTATTACGAATAACTTGGCCAACCGAAAGCCACTTCCAACCAAAAATCTCGGATAATGCTTTGCCCTGGGTACCTTTGCCTGACCCAGCCAGGCCAAATAATATAATCATAATTCTCCTTCAGAGTAATTATAGCATATTTTGGTAGCAACAAAAAATCCCCCTTGGGGGGATTTTTACTTAAGTCCTAATTTGATACGCTCAGTCTTTTCAGCTTTGCGAGCCTCACGGATGATGGCTTTGAGACGACGTTCGCGCTTTGAAAGTGGCTTAGTAAAGCGCATTTGCGACTTCTTAAGAGGCATCATACCGCTCTGAAGGACTTTACGATTGAAGCGACGAATAATGTTTTCGTTGGCTTCTCCTTGGTCTTTTCTAGTAACTTTTATAGACATATCAGTGGTGATTATACCATACCCTGATGAAAATAACAAGGGGGTTGTAATTCTGGGAAAATAATATATAATATGGTGAGTGGATTCGTAGCTCAGTTGGTTTAGAGCGCTGCCCTGTCACGGCAGAGGTCGCGAGTTCGAGCCTCGTCGGATCCGCCATTTTTTTTACGAAAAAAAGCGGTCGCGAGTTCGAGCCTCGTCGAGCAAAGCTCGAACCTTCGGTGCGGATCCGCCATTTTTTTTTACGAAAAAAATATCAAAAAGAGAGATTCGGATCTCGACTGCGGCTCGGTGCGAGCCTCGTCGAACGTGTGAATACGCCGTTTTAGTACAAAAAAGAGGCCTAGAGCCTCTTTTTAATACGGTTTTTTACATTCCTGGGATTTTGAAGGCACCTGGGTCGGAAGCTTGAGGAGCGTAAACTTGATCTTGCATAGCTGGTTGAGGCCCAAGTGGAGTAGGAGCTGGTTCTGGCGCCGGTGCGGCCGGTTCTATAGGTTGCGTCATAGGAGCTGGCGCAGTAACAGAACCGCCTGCAGGGTCAATAGGTGGAGTAGGAGGAGGTGGTAAAATCTCGTCACCTGGCATTGGCATATAATTAATTTCTGGGACACCGTTGATTTCTGGATTATCTGGCACGCTTGGAGTACTCATAGTGGCAGGGTTCTCTGCTGGCATACTTGGAGCTTCTGAAGCGCTGTTTACACTATTCAAGGCATCCTCTAGCATTTGACCATATTTATTTTGTTCTGCTTCAGTGGTATCTGTGCTTAAATCGGATGAAGGTTGAAGTACTTTTTCTGGTTTATCTGAAATTTGGCCAGATGGTTCTTCTGGGACAGTTTCTGAAGTAGGTTCTGGGGTGATTGCTGGAGTAGGTTCAGAAGTAGGCTCTGAGGAAGTCTCTGAAGCTGATTCAGCATCCTGCTCTTTTGGGGTATCACTTAAAATTCCACCAGATGGTTCAATAGTAGGAGTCGAGACTGGTTCAGCTGGGCTACTTGACTCTGGCTCAGCCGTTGGTTCTGGAGCAACATCAGTATTTTGTTCAAGTGATTCATTTTCCTGCTGCTCAGGTTCTTCAGAAGGCGTAGCTTCGGCTTCTGGAGCTGGAGCTGGGGTAGCGCTATCAATTTTGAGCGCAGTATGATCGGATTCAGGTGTAGTTTCAGCGCCAGTTTGAGCAAGGCTAGCTTCAGCGGCTTTCAGATCGTCTAATAGAGTGCTCTCTTTTTCATTGACAGTGGCACTAACTTCTTTGTCTTCATCAACCGCTTCGCCTTCGCCATCGTGTTCGATTTCGAGTTTAGTCGGATCTTGTTCTGGTTTTTTAGCGGTTTTGTTAGCTGAAATCGAGAAGAATTCATTTTCAACATCTGGAGTAATGTTTTGCGAAACAAGCTGTTGATTAGCACCAGATTCCATGAGTTTAGAAGCTAATTTCATAGTCTCTGGGGTGGTGGTAGCATTAGAAAAACGATTGGTAGCAGCCACGATACCAGTTAGGAAAGCAGTGGCTTCCTCTTTTTCAATTTTGACATCACTCTTAATGCTAAATAGTAAGTTAGCAATCATTTCAGAAACGGAACTGGCGGTTTTATCGCTCCATTCGATTTCGCCAAATTTGCCAGGTTTGCCTGTGGTGATATTGACAATTACAGCATCATGCATGATACGACCGTGTTCACGAAGCGCGGAATCTAAGTCAATGCCGTTGGCAACATCGAGTGCTAGTACGAGATCAACATTGAAATCGCCGTATGAGAAATCCAAATCTTCTTTAGTGATACGAGCCTTGTACGGGGTGATGTAGATTTTAACAAAATCACCATCTAACTTATAGCGCAAATGATCGGCTTTGTCTTTATTAAGAGCAATTACAAAATCTTGTAAGGTATCTGCAGTAGATTCAAAAGTTTCTTCCGGTTTCAAAAATTCCAAAGCATTTGGCGTGGCGCCAGAGTAAATTGCAGTAGCACGTTTGCCTAATCTGCCAAGGTAAATTGAAAGTCCAATTGCGGCGGACATTTCGTCCACTGAAGGGTCACTCGATAATGCAACCAAAATGTTCTTGGATTCCGCAATTTTGCTGGCCACTTCTGCATAAATTGAGGCTGAATCGGGCTGATCAGCAGGAGGAACCTCGGGAGGAACAGTTGGCTCTACGACCGGATTATCATCTGCCGGACTAGGCACAGGCTCTGGTATTGGCATAGCGCTCATATCATCGGTCGCCGTAGGAGCGGCTGGTTGACTCATTGGAACTGGGTTTACATTATCGTCTGGCATAATTACCTTTCTATTTTTTATGTTACCATAAGCTTAAAAAAACTGCAAGAGATTTGTAAGGTAAAATAGTAGTTAGTTGTTGGTGGCGAAAACTCAAGAGAACCCTCTTTACTTTTTCTAGAGAAAGAGTTATAATAATCAAAAGTCATTAATTTTTAATCTAAATAGGAAGATAGATGCCGATTATTAAGTCTGCCAAAAAGGCTGCAAGGCAAGCTGAAAAGCGAACCGAGCATAACGAAAAAATTAAGAAAGATATTAAGGCCGCAGTGAAGGCTTTTAAGTTGAAGCCAACGGCTAAGAATTTTGCAAAAGCACAGTCAGAATATGACAAAGCCGTAAAAAAAGATTTGCTAAAGAAAAATACTGCTTCTAGACGGAAGGCAAAGCTCGCAGAATTAGCAAAAAAAGCGGGCATGAAATTAGAGAAAAAGGCGGCAAAGCCGGCGACAAAAGCGACTGCTAAAAAACCAGCCGCTAAGAAAGCTACCGCTACAAAGAAGCCAGCTGCTAAAACGACGAAAGCCGCAGCAAAAACGACTCAATCAAAAGCCAAGGCTGAAAAGAAGTAGTTTTAAGTTTAATGTCTAAATCGGAGAGCTCTTTAAGAGCTCTTTTTTCTTTAATTCCCTGCCTCGTGTTGTAATCTTTAATAGCTTGCGAGACAAGTAAACCAAAAAACATGATAGGGTCTTCTTCGGATTTGATTTTTTCGAGCATGGAGACAGCTTTCTCGCCATTAGTTTTGGCAGTGCGATAAATATCAAAAACAAGGCTGAGATTAGGATTTTTAGCAAGCGAAAACTGTTTAATTTCGATTTGCTTTTGAAGGGCTTTGTAAGTGGTTGAACGTTTATCTAGTTTGAGCTCAAGAATGGCAACTTCATGTGGGGTATCTAAATACTTTGGTAGCTCATCAAAAACTGGTTTATTAACTGACAAATCTTGAATCAAAACTTTACGCTTTTTAGCAAAAAGGGATTGACCGAGAAAAATGGTAGGGAGGTCGGAAGTTGTCAAATCGGTGCCTTCGATAATTTCGTAGTCGGGGCCGAGAAAATCGACAATGGCTTTTTTGGCTCTAATACGATCTTCACCAGTAAAGATTTTAATCATTTTTTGGTCCCCTTTCGGCATTTTGACAGGCGCTAGAATCAACACTTACAGAGAGTTTTTGGCAATGTGGACAAATGTGGGTGCCACGACCAGCGACTTTGATTTTTTGAATAGTGGCACCACAACATGGGCATTTTTTGCCTTCGCGACGAAAAACTTGCGCAAACTTTTCGAGATAATCGCCCTTGGTACCGTCGGCTTTCACATAGGTGGCCATGGTAGAACCGCCAGACTCAATGGAGCGATCCATAACATTTCGAGCAGATTCTAAAAGCATGCCCGCCTGCTTTTTAGTAAGCACACCAGCTTTGGTTTCTGGGTGAATTTTTGAAGCAAACAAGGCTTCATCGGAGTAAATATTACCGAGACCACATATTACAGTTTGGTCTAAAATCACAGCCTTGATACAAGAATTTTTATGTTTTTGGAGCTTAGCGTATAGCTCGTCGGCAGTCATATCCCAAGGTTCTCTGGCAAGTTTTTTAATGAAATCGTCATCCTCTACCGCTTTGGTGGGCAACACTTTGATGAAGCCAAATTTACGTTGGTCATTAAAATAAAGTGTGCCGTGGTCAAAATGTAGCACCACACGGGTCTGACGGTTAGGAAGCTCGGCAGTAAAATTGTCGCTGGGATGGCCGGCCGCATAACGTTTTTTGCCATCAAATATTAGTTGACCAGTCATGCGTAAATGAATCATAAATGAGGTCTGATTATCGAGATCGAGAATTAAGGCTTTACCAAAACGACGAAGACTGATGACGCGACCAGTAGTCGGCTTGCCAATAAAAGATTTTTTACAAAAGACATCCGTGGAGGTAATTTGGTGTTTCAAAATAAAACTATTGAGCCCACGCCGAATAGTTTCAACTTCTGGCAGTTCAGGCATTTTGAAAATCTCCGAGATAATCGTGGATGAAACTTTGGATAGTTTCTTCTAATAAATCGTCGAGATCATTTTCGTCATAAAAAATATAATGGTTCCCTTTCATATGGCTATTAAAAGAATCATCGGCGAGGACCTTTTCGACGTTTTCGATATCCTGAGGGGTAATTTCAATGACTTTTATGGTGTTGGCACATTTGGCAAGACGAGCAAGTTCGGTTTTTTTAATACCGAGTCGATGGCGAAACTTGGTATCGTAAAGCCAAAAATCGTGGTGTTTGATGCCGCGCCATTCGTCGCTAGGTAATTGAGCGCTTAAGGGTGATTTTTTAATTTCACGGTAAAAAGTGTGGTTGAAATAACCATCGGTATAAAGGTGAAAAAGATAGCCGAGAAAAATCGGGTTTTTAGCATCAATTTCGGCTTGATTTTCGGCGTAGAAATTTTTGGTACTTTTGTCATTGTAGGCATAATGAGTCTCGTGGTGGTGTTTTTTGACACCAACATGATTAATGTACCCATTATTAATGTCTGGCAAAATACAGCCCAACAAAAACTCTTGACGTTTAGCGCCAGAAAGTTTGAGCCTGTCAGCTAAACGTGAACCAGCCTCCAAATGAGTGTTCCAACTTGGCATAGATACATTTTACCATGAAACGGCTAAATTGTGGAAAAACGCTATATTTAGTGTTAAAAAAGTCTTGACAAACACTATATGTGGGGTTAGAATGGATTTCAGGTAATGCTTATAAACATAAACGCGTGAAAAACGCACAGAAAGGAAAGCCATGAAGAAAATTTTATATAAGAACCCGAATGATGCTGAAGCTTTTGATTTAAAAAGATTTGAAAAATCATTAGCTAAGTATGCAAAAGTTTCAGAAAAAGAAATCAAAGAAGCTTTAGCAGAGTTTGACCAATATGAAACGATGCATGTGTCCTGCTTAGTGGAGATTGGTATGAAGTTGATTGGTGAAAAAGCTGGCGATAAGGCTATGAAGGAATACTTTGACGAACATGAGGTGTGGTTCGATGAAGGGAAATTTGAAAGACTGCGCCGAATTACTGGTTATCTAGTAGGTACTTTGGACCGCTGGAACGATGCCAAAAAAGCTGAGGAAAAGGCGCGCGTGAAGCATTGTGTTAATTCTTCAATTGATGATGCGGAAAGACTCGCGGCGCTAGAAACTCAGGCGATGGAGCAAAACGTTGCTTACGCTCAATAAATAGAATAAAAAAACCGGGCAGAAAGGCTCGGTTTTTTGATGCAGATTTTATAATTCGCCCCAGTTGTGGCCAGTGGTCACGTCAACAGCAAGTTTGATTTTTAATTCAGGAGCAATGGCTTCCATTTTGGTTTTAAGAATATCGGATACCAGTTGAGCTGATTTTTCGTCACATTCCACAATAAGAGAATCATGCACTTGCATGACCAGAGAAGCATCATCTGGCAAAGCCTGGTCAACTTGGATCATGGCGCGTTTCATGAGATCAGCTTCGGTACCCTGAATCGGCATATTGGCAGCAGCACGCTCAGCGGCTTGGCGGATAAGGAAATTACTTGATTTAACGTCTGGCGTAGGACGGCGACGGCCGTAGAAAGTTTCGACGAAGCCTGCTTCCCTGGCTTGTTTTAAGATAGCCTCCAATTTTTGTTTAATAGGTGCACGTAATTTGAAATAATTGTCGATAAAATCTTTAGCTTCGTTAAATGGCATTTTAGCAGCATCAGACAAGCCTTTGACACTCATACCATAAAGAATGCCAAAATTAATCACCTTAGCAGCACGACGTTGTGTCTTGGTAACTTTTGCAAAAGGAGTTTTGAATGCTTCAGAGGCAGTCTTGGTATGAACGTCGATGTCGTGATTAAAATCATCAATAAGGGCCTGATCGTTTGAAAGAACGGCGGCAAGGCGGAGTTCAAATTGAGAATAATCAGCGGAAACAAAGATTTTGCCCTTCGGTGCGATAAAACCAGTGCGGATACGCTTGCCTTCGTCAGTGCGGACAGGAATA
Source organism: Candidatus Saccharimonadota bacterium (assembly GCA_017515205.1). Taxonomy (GTDB): domain Bacteria; phylum Patescibacteriota; class Saccharimonadia; order Saccharimonadales; family Saccharimonadaceae; genus Nanosyncoccus. Next base: position 53,626 of record JAFWHN010000005.1, on the reverse strand, counting down.
TTCTGGAGATTGGGATCCTTGGAGCTAAGGCGACCAGTAGCAGTAACGTTTTGAGTAAAAGTAGTATGAATACGATTGTTCGAATCAGCAAGTTCTGGCAAAGGAATAATGTAAGTATTTAAAAGTTTGGCAGCTTCGCGATATTCGATAATTTTGGGAATGACAGGATGAAGATTTTGAAGTTTATCTAATTCTTTAGCACCAGTAGAATAACCCCGCGTAGTCTTTTTAATACCTTTAGTCGGAAGTTGCAACTTATTGAATAGCACTTCGGAGAGTTGAATGGGTGAGTTGAGATTTAATTCTTGACCAGCCAATTGATAAATTTCTTGTTCAAGGTTCTGGATAATTTCCTCGTATTCGGATTTAAGCTTTTTAAAATAATCTGAGTCTAAAGTCATGCCTTTATCTTCCATTTTGTATAGAATTGGGATGAGTGGAAGATCAAAATCTTGATAGATACTGAGAAGTTGAGGATTTTTTGCAAATTCGGTTAATTGACGCTGGTACTCTTCTTCTAAAACTGCAAGGTGTGGCTCTTCACGCGAAAGAGGATTTAACAAAAAGGTAGCTTGGCCGAGGTCCCAAAAAGATTTTTTGCCAGATAGAATTGCATCGGCGATGGTTTGGTCGCTATGCATTAAGCCTTTGATGTCCCAATCAATGATGTCAGGCACTGAAGCATTGTTACTTCTGGGGCCGCGTCCGGCTGGCCCGTCGCCACGGGCGGCCGGCCCTCGGCGATTATGCTCCTCGAAAGTATTTTTTTCGAGCGCTTCCTTGTCAACCTTGCGGATGAGGGAGTTGAATTCGAGCTTTTTGAGGCCAGATATTACTTTGTCTTGGTCAAAATGAAAATCAGGGATTTTTTTGAGGTCAACAGGTGCGTCAAACATAATACGAGCAAGGTCACGAGACATATAGGCAGAATCTTTCCCTGCTTCAAGTTTGGTCTTGGTGGAACCCTTGATTTCATCTAGATGCTCATAAAGGTTATCCAAATCACCATAATCATTTAATAATTTTGCAGCGGTTTTCTCGCCGATGCCAGGAACGCCTGGGATATTATCGGAAGAATCGCCTTTCAAAGCTTTAAGATCTAAGAATTGAGACTTTTTGATGCCGTACTTAGCTTCTAGCTCGGGGACATTAATTTTTTCAATATTAGTGAAACCTTTAAGAATACGCCACATATGGGTATTGCTATCGACAATTTGGAGCATGTCGAGGTCGCTGGAAATAATGTAAGTTTCATAGTCTCCGGCTTCGTCGGCTTCACGACTTAGTGTCCCAATGATATCGTCTGCTTCATAATTATCAATTTCAACAAAACTCCAGCCTAAATCTTGAATTAAAGTTTGAAGCAAAGGTATTTGAGTATAGAAATCTTCGCCGGGCTTAATGCGACCAGCTTTATAATCTTGGTAAATGGCACGACGTTTGGCGGTAGAAGTTTTTGAGTCCCAAGCTACCACGACTTTGGTAGGGTCAAGTTTTTTGACAATCTCCATGGCAATGGCAGCAAAACCGTAAACGCCACCAGTAGGGGTGCCATCTGAGAGGCTAAGAGCGCCCATAGCATAGTATCCACGATAGAAAACTGATTTACCATCGATTAATACTAAACGCTTCATTATAGTCCTATATATTCCCGACCCACCTTACGCGAAATTAAACTTTTAATAGTAGAAAGAACCTTCGGATAGGCAGCACAACTGCCAAGCTCGCAAATTTCAGTAGTATCTTCAGAATCTAAATAGAGAGGAGTAGTATTGACATCGTCATAAATCATGACACTACGGTTGACGCCACTATCATCAACGCTTTCATCGACTACCAGAATTTTGTCGTCATATACGTAATAGGTAGTACGGAGTTTACTACCTTCGCTATAATTATCGGTGAGTGCAAAACGAAAATCTTCAGGGACAGCAGCTGAGACACCGCCATTCATAGTAGTGATAAAAGTGTGAATTAGGATGATGATGCAGACGGCAGCTAGAGCCCAAAGGGTATATCGCATCCAATTCCCTTTTTTGTAAGCCACATTGGATATATTAGCGGTAGTAGTCAAAACTCAATCTCCTTTAATATTCCATCAACGCGATTTTGAATATCTGCGATAGAACCATTATTTAAAATATAATAGTCGGCCGCAACGATGGGGCCACCTTTTTCGAGATTCTCGATTTCGCTGCGATCACGTTCACGAATCGCTTTAGCATCGAAGGAACGACCTGGACGTTTAGAAACACGATCATAGCGTAAATTCTTGTCTACAACGATGGCTACAAAAGTGAGAATTTTAGGGAATTCGTGCTTTAAAATCTTATATTCAGTCCAAGAGTACACGCCATCAAGTACAATGCGCTTTTGACCGGCGGCAATTAAATCTTTGGTTTCAGCGATAACTTGATTGACCACCCAATCTTTTCCCTCTTTTTCACGAATTTCTTCACGAAACTTCTTTTCGGATTCGCCATCGGGCGTACGCTCAATGCCACGTTTTTCCATCTCTTTATAAATCATACCACCGAAGTAGACTTTGGGGTAACCTTTGTCAGTAAGATAGTCTACTACCACGGATTTGCCGGACCCGCTCATGCCCACTACGGCGAGAATTTTAACATTATCCATGGTATAAGTATAACATATGGTGGCAAATACGATAAGTATTTTTAGCTGGCATTATAGATAGGTTTTTAGCGTTTTTGCAAGAAAAACAAAAGAGCGTATAATATAGACATGAACAATTTTTTTACTCCATCGGATCCGTTGGACAAAATTATTGAGGAGACGATGGATGATAAACAGGTTCTAGACACAAAGCAGATTTTAACTGGTTGGACAAATATTGTAATCGAGGTAAATACTGATAAAGGAGCTTATTTTTTCAGGTTCCCACGAAATCCGTTTTGGTCAAGAATGATTGTGAAAGATGCGGCAGTTTGTAATTTTGTGGATGGCAAGACTAGCTATTACACACCGCAGATGAAACTATATTACGATTCTAAGGGGCGGCCGTTTTCGGTACACGAAAAAATTGAGGGTTATACACTGGGAGATAGGATTTATCATTTATCACATACGGCGCTAACTGGTGCGGCATATGATGTAGCGAAGTTTATTAAAGAATTATCTGGCATTGATTTAAGAGGAGCGCCAAAAGAAGTGCAGTTCCCTCTTAGCGAATTTTTGCATGAACTGGACTACGAGCATTACGATAAGCATATTGATGCGGATCATAAATATATTAAAGCAACCGAGCAGTCAAAGTTTGTGCACGGAGATTTAAATCTGGGAAATATTTTGTTAGATAAAAATGATAAAGTAATTGGCGTAATTGATTTTTGCTTCGCAGGAACAGGCAATCCGAATATGGATGTAGCAAGAATAATCTCTAGACCTGCGCCTAAAGATTTTGAAAAAGCCTTTTTGAGCTATTTTGATAATACTAGCGAGATTACGCGAATGAAGAAGGCATGGAAGGATATTGATAATGGCTATGCCGAGCATATCCGAACGCATTTTCCGGAGATTAATCTAAATCAGTTGTAAAATTGCTTATATTAATATATAATTGGTCCATCGATAAGGAGGTTTATGGATCAAAATAATCAAAACGTGAATGATAATAGTGAACAGCTAGGAGATGCGCAATCAGTTGTAACTATGCCAGACCAATCAGTTACTACTGAACCTCAAAGCGCTGGGAACCCTGCAGATATTGTTGCGACAGATCAACCTACTACAAAAAAGAGTAAGAAAAAATTAATTCTTGTTTTATCTGTAGTTTCTATATTGGTAATTGGAATCGGAGTATTAGCTGCGGTTTTAGCTAATCTTCCAGAAGAAAGTGGAGATGAAACTGCCAATGATCAGTTGACTACCAAAGAATTGTCATACTATGAGAAGTTGACTATCCCAGGTAATGGATTAAGCGATTTTGACCTAGCGTTTGTGGGATTAGAAAACGTAGAAGATAATTTAGTTTATAGCCCTCTTTCCATCAAATATGCACTTGCGATGCTTGCTGATGGAGCAAATGGCAACTCTAAAGAACAAATCACAAGGATAATCGGCGATTATTTACCTAAGTCTTATCTTAATAGCAAAAATCGCTCTCTTGCAAATGCGATGTTTATCCGTAATGATTTTGCTGAAAAAGTGAAGAAAACGTATACCGATACAATACAAACCAAATACAATGCGGATGTGATATTTGATTCTTTTAATACGCCAGATGTGGCAAATAAATGGATAAGCGATAAAACTCTGGGAATTATTCCTGAAACATTTGATAAAGAAACATTGAACCCTGAAGTAAATTATCTATTAACTAATGCTCTAGCAATAGATATGAGCTGGAATAATCAGTTACAATGTACGATTGGCGAAAGATCTGTGCCTTGTTTAAGCAATGATAAGGTAGGGACTTTTTCTGTCAGGTATCCTCATGAAGTTTATTCACACTATATTTCTGCCGTAATGGACGATTTTGCAAAAGGAACTTTCAACGGTAAAGATGATGTTAGCGTTGCTAGGATTGGGGCAAGTGCTAATCGATATGATATTGTAAAAGAGTTGGGCGAGGAAACAATTCGTAGTACAGTCCAAAATGAATACAATAAATGGTTAGAGGAACAAAGAAAAAATCCACCTGAAAATCCTGAAGACGTTGATCTTTCTTTCGATCTAGAGAAGTATATGTCTGAGCTCAAATCAAATTATGGGCGTGTCGACGAGTCAACTGATTTTTATTTTAATAATACTGATGATGAAATTGTCTTTGCAAAAGATTTGAAAGAATATGATGGTTCTACCCTCCAGTATGTGAGTATTATGCCAAAAACAAAAAGCTTAAATAATTATATTAATGATTTAACGGCAGAAAAAGCAACTAGCCTAATTAATAGTCTTAAAGATGCTAACCAAGCTCAGAGTTATAAAGATGGAGTAGTGACCAAATTATCTGCCGATATACCGTTTTTCAAGTTTGAATATGAAATGGAAAGCCTGAAGGATGATTTGGAGAAATTTGGAATTGTTGATGTCTTTTCTAGAGAAAATGCAGATCTTTCTAATATGCTAGAGCCTGACGAGAATTCGTCTGATAATCCGAGAATTGACTTTGTGATGCATAAAGCTAATATTGATTTTAGCAATGATGGGATAAAAGCTGCAGCAACTACTTCTATGGGTGGAGCTGGGAGCACGGGCGGGGGTCATTTTGAGTATGAATGGGAAGTACCAGTTGAAGAAGTTGATTTATCTCTAAATAAACCGTTCGTCTTTTTAATTCGTGATAAATCTTCTGGGGAAATCTGGTTTGTTGGCACAGTTTATAATATTGCTAGTTAATTTCTGCAAGATATTCGATTTTGGCATCGCGACGAGCGGGATCGTCACGAGCTGGTAATTCTTGACACGAAGATAAGTCGGAAAAAGTCTTAAGAGAATCTTTGATAGGGCCGTCATAAACTGGTAATTTATCATATACGCTCCATACGATAATATGGGTATCGGGTTTTGACTCGGCGTAAAATTGCAATGCTGCTGAGGTAGCTTTGATAAATTCTTGCTCCGTTTTTTTGGTATGACGCCAAGCACGGTCTTTCAAAAAGTGTTCTGTCACAGCAGGTGAAATGGCGACCATGAGAATTAGTAAGTCATAGTTCTCTTTTTCAAGCATTTTTAGGAGGATGCCTTCCATTTCTGGTGCTAAAAGCGTCACGTCGAGAATGATATCATAGCCATTTTTAATGAGCTCAGATAAGCTCAAAAATAGCATAATGGTAGAAAACTCATCAGTCATTTTGCGCAGATTCTCGGCACCATAATACTCTTTAATTTCCTGGTAATGTGGATGATATTCTACAAAACGTCGGGCAGCGATAAGGATTGGACTAAGGTGATTCTTTTCACAGTAGGCCTCCACGGCTGGAAGGATTTGAGTAGTTTTGCCAGAACCAGAGATGCCAGCAATGCGAAACAAACGATGGTTTTTGGTGGCATGAGGAGTAAAATCTGCTAGCACCTGCTTTAAGATAGCCGGATAGTCCGCTAAATCTACTTGCCACTCTGGTTTAACATGGGACGGCCAATGGGCTTTCATATAAGAAACAACTTGCACTAGTTCGTGATTACTTTCAGGCACTGAGTTCCCTTTCTAATTTCAATTTTTTTGACATTTTGACAGTCTTTTGACTCACCCTCGGCTTGAAGGGTAAAAGTAGCAGAATTCTTAAACTCTATGACATCGCCGGTGGTAGTAGAACCAGGAATGCGCGAAAAAATACTGCGAGACATGAGCTTGAACAGACGGTAAAAACTGGTTAGATGGTCAGTTTCGCTACGAAAATGAGTGGAATCGAGAAAATCTTCCCCGCCCTTCATGACGCGCGCCATAGAGCGTCCATTTACGGCAGCGTAGTCGGAAATTTTAGGAGACATTGGCTGACCGTTTAGTTTGAATTCGGGAAGGAAAACTTGTCGATGACGATTTTTAAAATACCAGCTTGTGAGATTCGTATAGGAACTAACTTTACGGCCAAAATTGGTTTTTAATTTGGCGCGCATTTTGGGGCTATCATAAAGTTTAACAGCAGCAGCGGTCATACCGATGGTAACATAACAAGTGGCATAGCGAAAAAGTTTGCCATCAATGATGATTTCAAGAGGATAAAGTTGTTTAGAGATAAGCTTATCGCGAGAAAAGATGTCATCGAAAGTTTTGGTGCCGAGGGTGCGAGCGAGATCGTTGAAATTACCAAACGGCAAAACTGACAAAGTCACGTCTTTTTGGGATTTAATAATAGCGTTGGCGCAAATTACGCCGGTTGCATCGCCGCCAGCAGAAAGTAAAAGATCGTCATCCCGTAAAATTTGGGAAAGTTTAGCAATATTATCATCTAGATTAGTCGGGGCAATTTCATATTTACCAATGGTAAAGCTTTTTAAATCGTGCACGCAATCTAAAACACTAGCTTTGACATCTGCAAAACGAGACGAACGAGGGTTATAAACTAAAATCAGCCTTTTCATACTCACTCCTTAAGAGCCGAATCCCGGTAGGAGCCACTTGAGAACGGTGTAAATCAAAGCATAGGCGACTAGTCCAATAATAATCTCAAACATCCGGGTTTTGGATTTACGGGTTTTTTCTTCATTACCACCGGCAGTCAAATATTGAATACCTACAACTGTGATGCCGATGACGCCAAGGATACCAACACCAATCGTCATAATATCGATGACGAGCTCTAAAATACACATAATACCGTCTTCGGCTTGACCACAATCGGTAAGAATAGCGGTCGGAGGGTCATCGTCTTTTTTGGCCATAACTGAAGGAGCAGTAAAAGCTGAAAATACAAGCATGGTAGCAGCTAATAATGGCAAAACTTTTTTCACTTTTAACCTCCTATCTTAAATATTCGTGTAGTTTTTTAGTGTCTTTGTTCTTGCGAAGCTTACTCAAGGCCTTTGCCTCAATTTGGCGAATACGCTCACGAGTAACATCGAATTCGGCGCCAACTTCTTCTAGAGTATGAGGACGACCACCACCAATACCAAAACGCAAACGAATGATTTTTTGTTCACGATCAGTCAAAGTAGAAATAATCTCAGACAATTGCTCTTTTAAAATTTGGTTAGCAGCAGAATCTTCGGGCGAGTCACGCTCTTCGTCTTCGACAAAATCACCCAGCACGGAATCTTCATCGTCACCTTCGCGCCCAATGGAAGCATCGAGCGAAGCAATATCTTGTTTGATGCGCATAACGTAGTCAACTTTATCAACTTCCATATCAAGAGCTTTAGCGATTTCTTCATTGGTGGGTTCACGGTTGAGTTCGGCAGTAAGCTTACGAGTAGTTCTTAAAACCTTGTTGATGGTTTCAACCATATGGACAGGAATACGAATAGTGCGAGCCTGATCGGCGATAGCACGAGTAATGGCTTGACGCACCCACCAAGTAGCATAGGTAGAGAACTTAAAACCTTTGTCGGGGTCAAATTTTTCAACTGCACGTAGTAGGCCTGTGTTTCCCTCTTGAATGAGATCGAGAAAATCTAGACCACGACCACCATAACGTTTAGCAATCGAAACGACCAAACGCATATTGGATTCAACCATTTTGTCTTTGGCTTTTTTATCGCCTTTGACGATGCGCTTGGCTAAATCGGCTTCTTCTTCAGGACTTAGAAGAGGAATTTTACCGATTTCGCGTAGATATAACCTAACAGAATCATCAGCAAAAGAATCAACGTTCTCCGCGGTAATAGCTAATTCTTCATCAGAAAGCTCTTCTTCCCTTTCTAGATCATCACTTTCCGGCTCATCAATATCTAAAGCTAAATCTTGAGCATCCAAAATATCATCGTTTTGCAAGTTCATTACGTATAAGTATAGTATATTCAGAAAAATAATGCAACTAAGAGTCTATTCGCTATGTTGCAGGGTTTGAATCTTGCGGAGTAAACTAAGGTATTCGTCGGAATCTTCATCCAGGGATTCTAGCTGCGCCGATAAAGTAACAATTTCCTGCTTGGTGAGGGCTTTTTTATAACGCGCTAATAACTCGGCAGCTTCAATTTCTAAATCTGAATCCTTAGTGTTTTCGTGTTCGTGGTTGAAAATTAGTTCTAGCTCAGCAAGGCGAGTGTCGTCATCCGGAATTTCGAGAGGAATATCAGTTTTTGTTAGGCCACCAAAGACTTTAAGAGCTAGAAGCGAGTTTTCGAGTTTTTCTAGCTGAGAATCTTTAAGAGTGGTTTTAGGAGTTTTGAGATATTTTCTGGCAGAAGAAGCTAACTTTTTTTCAAGACGGTCGCCTTTTTCTCGTAAAACTTCGACCGAAACATCTAATTTTTGAGCAATTTTTTTCTCATAACTGGATTTTTCAACTTCATCTTTGACATAATCTAGTAATTTAAGGGCGATATCTGAATATTTACGTTTGCCAGGGGCAGATGAAAGATCTAGGTTTTCCTCGTATTTTTGAAGAAGCCAGTCAACGGCCGGAATACTTTTTTCAACGGCTTTTTGCCAAAGTTTGGGATCTTTTTGGATGAGTTCATCGGGATCCTTAGCGCCATGATAATCTGAAATAACCGTGAGATCAATGCCAAGATCACCGGCCATCATAATGGCGCGTTCGGTGGCTTTAACACCGGCTGCATCACCATCGTAAGCCAAGCGAATATCGCTAGTGAGATGGGATAAGATTTTGAGATGCTGCTCAGTCATCGCAGTGCCGGAAGTAGCGACGGCTTCTTTAACTCCGGCCTGATGGGAAGATATAACATCCATATTGCCTTCGACGATGACGACAAAACCGTTTCTTCTAATTGATTCTTTAGCTTGATACAGGCCAAAAATGTATTTGGATTTATTGAACAAAATTGTTTCTGGAGTGTTTAAATATTTCGGCTCGGATTTATCTAGGACACGCGCTGTAAAACCAATCACATCGCCAGAGGAGTCGATAAAAGGTACCGTCATACGATTGCGGAATAAATCAGATTTAAAACGATTTAAGAGCCCGGCAGCATCGAGTTCTGCTTCGGTAAAACCATGTTTTTGGAGCACAGAAATGAGAGCTTTGCCGGAAGCGGGAGCGTAGCCAATTTTAAATTCGGCCACCGTAGGACGGTTGAGGTTGCGTTTATAAAAAACATATTCACAGACTGATTTATTACGAACTAAACAGGCTTGGTAGTATTTGGTAGCAAGAGCCAGAGCGGCTTTAGCGCGGGATTTTTTCTGAGCTGTATGAACATCCCCACCTTTATATTTAGACAGATCAACTCCGGCTTGGCCAGCCAGTTTTTCAAGAGCCTCTTTAAAACTGATTCCTTCGACTTCCATAATAAAGGAAAAAATGTCACCGCCTTTATTAGCAGAAAAATCATGCCAAATACCTTTTTCGGGAGAAACCATGAAACTAGGAGTTTTATCTACACCCCAAGGAGAATGGCCTTTAAGATTACGGCCGGCACGTTTCAACTCCACATATTGTCCGACTACGTCTTCCACCGCGAGACGAGATTTGATTTCCTCCTTCGCGTCATTCATGTTATAATTATAGCATATGGACGGGCAAGAATATCTGAATCAAATCTCAGCCGCTAATCGACCGGTAGCAAAGAAAAAAAATGGTATTTTCTCTTCAATCTATTTTAAGATTGGTATAATAGGCGTTGGTGCACTTCTAGTATTGATTATTATAGGTTCGATGCTCGGTAGCGGAAAGGGTGGCGAGAAAAACTTATCAATTGATTTATTCTTACATATTGATAATACTAACGAAATCATTAAGAAATATCAGTCTGATATTAAATCCTCCGATCTAAGGTCTAATAGTGCTTCCCTTTCGGGAATTCTATCCAATATAGATAACAAGATTGAAGAATATTTAACTGAAAAATATAGTTTAAATAAGAAAAATATTGATGAGAAAGTCGTCGAAGCGGCAAAACTAGAAATGGATGAGCTAGATGCGGAGCTATTTGACGCAAAAATCAATGGTATTCTGGATCGGATTTTTGCACATAAAATGGCGTATGAGATAACGATGATTCTATCAGAAGAATCTAAACTGATAGACGCAACGAAGAACGAGGCTTTTAAGGAAGACCTCAAAGAAAATCACAATAGTCTGGAAAATTTATATGATAAATTTAATGATTTTTCAGAGACCAAATAATAAACGAAAGGAGTTTTATGGCAAAATCTGAGGAGGCGGCAAAGCTAAAAGAAAAACAGGGGTTGAAAGAGGAGTTTATCGAATTTATTAACCGAGGTTCAATGATTGACCTAGCCGTAGGTGTGGCAGTAGGCGGAGCCTTCACAGCAATCGTAAATTCGCTCGTCAACGATATCGTAATGCCAATTGTAGGGTTGCTCCTAGGTGGTGTTGACTTTACAAATCTGGCGATTCGGATTCCGAATTTCTTTGGTACGGGTGACGAGGCAGTAATTGCTTACGGCAACTTTATCCAAACGGCTGTAGAATTTCTCATTATAGCATGGGTCATCTTTATGATCATCAAGGCAATGAATAGATTAAATCGCAAGCGTGACGCAAAAAAAGCTGAAAAAGACGCAAAAGACGAGAAAAAATCTAAGTAGTAAGGTTATAACTAAGCCTGATTAAGTCCTCAATTTCTTGGGGGCTTAATTGATTGGCCAAAACAATTTCAATACCGCCTTTGCCGAAATAACGAGACTCCATAATAGATTCATATTTAGCTTTGAGATTCTCGCTCAATCTGACATCGCAACGTAATTCGATGGTATTACGATGCAAAACCAAAAAAGCTAACTGACCTCTAAAATACAATTCACGGTCTTTTTCTTTGACGATCCTAAATTCGCCGATGCCACTTATTTTAGAAACGTCAAATACCATTTGAGCTCCTCTATGCTACCATTAATATCGTCTAAGGCCCGATGATTTTCGGGTTTAACGAATTTGTGATTTAAAGCGTTCTCGAAATAAATCTTCCAGGCGGAAACATCAAGCATACGATAGTGCAGCTTGCTGTTTAACTCTGGCATTTCCCTTTCGATAAACTTGCGATCTTGGTGGATAGAATTACCAGCGAGATAAACTGTTTCGCCGAAATTCTGTTTGAGAAAAGTCAGGAGTTCTTTTTCAACGGTTTTGACTGGCTTGCCGTCTTTATTTTGGGCCATTAGAGCATCATATGATCTCTTGTTTTTCTCCCAGAAATCACCTATCATGCGCTCTTTCATGAGCTTTTCGTCGACTTTTACTACGGCTTCATAGTTAGCAATTGGCTTTAAATCCATATCGGTAGCGATGGCAGCGACTTCGAGAATTTTGTCCTTCTCGGGATCGAGGCCAGTCATCTCTAAATCCACCCATAGCAATTTGGCTTTTTTCATTACATTTCCTCCGGAATATTAATATCTAAAATTTTAAGACCGTGAGTCATGGTGTCTAGGTAGACTTGGACGAGCTTTAAGCGCTCCTCTTCTCGATCGCTGCCAGCTACAGGACAGCTCTCGTAGAAACGGCTAAAGGTTTGGGCAAGTTCGTATAAGTAATTCGCTAATTTGTGCGGAGCCATTTCGGCAACGGCGACCTGCAAGACTCCTTTATAGTCCAACAGCTTTTTAGATAAGTCACGTTCGGAGGGCTCAAAAACAAGCCCTCGCTCGCCTCCTCGCGCCGGCCCGTCGACCATAGGTCGTCCGTCGGGCGTGGCCTCGACACGAAAAGCAAGCTTTTCGTCTTCTCGGCTCCTACGACGGTCGTCACGGGTGGCGCTTCGTCGTTCACTCCCGTTGTCGTGAATGCTCACTCGTGTCTTGTTTTTGAGCCCCTCCTGCGTCTTTTCAAGAATCTTTTCGGCACGAACGGCGGAATATAGCAGGTATGGGCCGGAATTGCCGGTCATTTTGACGGATTCTTTCGGATCGAAGATAATGTTGCCGCCCATTTTATATTTCAGGAAAGCATATTTGGTAGCAGCGAGAGAGACAATCTCGTCATCGGAGTTATACTCAGTTTTTAGCTCGTTTTTGACCATATCGAGAACGTCAACGGCTTTTAAGAAATTACCTTTTCGAGAAGACATTTTGACATTACCAGGGAGTTTGACAAGGCCGTGAGTTAAATGGCTGGTGCGCTCAACTAATTCGGGCGCGTATTGTTCGACCGATTTTAAGACCACTTTCATGTAATCAAGCTGCTCGGAACCAGTAATGACGACAGATTTGTCAAAATGATAATCTTGCCATTTAGTGAAGATTAGACCCACATCCTTAGCTTCGTAAGTAGGGACACCTTCTCTATTAATAAAGACGCGAGTATGGAGGCCATATTTGTCACCGTTGAAAATCACAGCACCTTCACTTTTTTCGTAGACGCCTTTTTCTAGCTGTTCTTTGACAGTTTTTAGACCAAGAGCCGCAACGGTAGATTCAGGATAATACTTATCAAACTTGACGCCGATAGACTCATAAAACTTCTTGAAATAATCGTAAGATAATTCCCTGCCCTGCCAGTATAACTCAGCGAGGTCAGAATCGTGAAGGTTTTCGGAATTGATTTTGTAAATCTCTTTGTTAAGCTCGGTAATTTCTTGGTGAGCTTTTTCATCTTCTTCATAAAGAGCGGTACCTTCGACATAACATCTGGAGATGTCTTCGATTTGAATCTCTTTGGGATTCTTTTGCCGTAGAACATACATGGTTTTAGCCACGTGAAGACCGACGTCACCACCGAAATTGGCGCGGATGACCTTAGCGCCGGCATATTCAAAAAGATTTGAAATGGCGTCACCGACGATACTAGTATAAAGGTGACCAACGTGAAGGACTTTGAAAGGATTGGGATCGCTGAACTCGCAAATCACAGTCTTACCTTTGTAATCATTAGAGACAATAGATTGATCAAAATCAGTTGATAAACTATCAATCTTTTCTGCTAGGTAAGAATCGGATAAAGTGAAATTGATGAATCCAGGAGGAGTTATAGAAACCTTTTGCTCGCCTCCTCGCGCCGGCCCGTCGTTACGGGCGGCGCTTCGTCGTTCGCTCCCGTCGTCGCGAACGCTCACAAAAGCTTTCTGTAACTCCTCTGCTATTATCATTGGAGATTTATGGAGTTCTTTGGCAAGTTTCAAGGGTGCATTGGTAGAATAATCGGCAGTGACATTCTCGGGAGCAGGAGTAACTTCGGGATCAAAATCGAGGCCATACAAATCTTGAATAATTTTTTTAAGTTGGTCTTTTAATCCTTGCATAAAATTATTATACCATAATCTAAGCCCGTGTGCTATAATAGGGAGAGTCGCGGGTATCGTATAACGGCTATTATGTATCCTTCCCAAGGATGAGATTGGAGTCCGACTCTCCATACCCGCACCATTTTTTTATGTTTTTTATTTTCCTACTACTGTGACTCATGTAGTTTTACAGAGAATTTTATTAGTTTTCGTTGCTAGTTGTGGATTCTTCTTCGGAAGGAATGTTGATGGTGATGTATTCGACGATTTTGCCTTCGTTTTTGAGAGATTCAAAACGTTGATCAAATTCCGTGAACGGGACTTTGATGGAGACAAAGTTGACTTCGGCGTTGGTTTTTTTAATTAATTTGACGAAATAGTAACCATCGCCATTCATAGAAATAAATTTGCCACTGCTCTTCCCTGGTTCTAGTTTCATGGCTTCGGTAGCGCGACCGCCGTCAATATTTTTGTTGTCTACTAATCCGCCAGTTTCCTCGTAAATAATTTGATCACCAAGTTCTGTAGCGACTTTTTCGTAATCATTGTCGCTTGAAGCAAGGATGTCTTCCACTTGTTTGGCAATTTTGTTAGCTTGATCATCGATTTTAGTTTCAACTTTAGCTTTTAATAAGGTGAGATATAGCATGCGTTTATATTCATCTTTGCTGAGGCCGAAATTATCTTCGACGATTTTCATGAAGCTTTCTTCACTACGATCAAGACCACCAATTTTGAGATGACGATCAAATTCGGCGTCAACTTCCTCGGGAGTGACAGTGACGTCAAGCTCTGGGGCTAGCTTCGCGGCTAATGCGTATTCTTCGGCTTCGGTGAGAGCAGAACGTTTGTATTCTGCGTGCAAATCATCAATAGATTCATTGTCAAATTGATTATTAGATTGGCGTTCGAGAGAAGAGATGCTACTGCGATAAAGCATAAGATAGTCAGAAAAACGTACATCTTCGGAATCAACACTCGCTACTGAAACTGGAATTATTCTGGTGACACGATAAAGCAAGTCGTCCGTCATGCCAAATTGATACAGGGCCAACCATCCAGCAGTAATGATTAAAGCTAAAATGGCAAAAGCAATCAAAATCGTATTAATGACGACGCGGTGTTTGGTCCACTGCAAAGGATATTTGAATTTACGCCCTTTTGACAAAACCTCTTCGCGGCGCTCTTCGACCTTTTCTTCTTCGGTTTTTTTAGAATTATCTTTCTTTAATAGTTTCATGATAATTAAGTATTAATTGGTGATCCGGGTGCGAGTCGAACGCACAACCTTCTCCTTAGGACGGAGCTGCTCTATCCATTGAGCCACCGGACCATACGTAAATATTATAGCACAAAATGTTTGCCCATAGATATCGCACGCTCTAGAATTTGTGCTATAATCATATTATGCATAAGGTTAAAAGTATAATCTTTCTGGTGGTGTTTTTATTAGTGACAGCAGGGATGGGGGTGAGTGTTTATTATTCGATTAGTGGTGAAAAAAATGCAGATTATGTGGTAGAAACTAATGTGCCATTTACGCCATTTGAGTTTTATGAAAATCGGCAAATTGTGGGTGTGGATGTAGACATTGTCAATCGCGTGGCTGAAAAGATGGACAAAAAAATTCAAATTCAAAATGTGGAATTTGATGTCATTATTGACAATGTGGAAGCTGGGAAAATTGCGGATGCGGGAGCAGCAGGGCTAACGATCACACCGGCCCGTGAAGAAAAAGTAAATTTTACGATTCCCTATTATAGTTCAGTGCAGTATGTGATTTTTAGTAGCGAAATGCCGCCATCGCTGCGCGATGACCACGTAGTTTGGGAAGCTTTGGCAGGACACGTCCTAGGCTCACAAATTGGTAGCACAGGGTATTTGTTTGTAGACGATGAAATTGAAAATGGAGTTTTGAAAGATACTGGCACTACGATTAAAGGGATTGACTCACACCAGTTGGCAGCGGATGCAATTTCTTCACATATTATTGACTTTGCGATTGCGGATGAATTAGTGGCGCAATTTATCGTTGAGAAAAATCCAGGATTGCAGGCTTTGCCACTTTATTATTCTGGACCGACGCGGGAGGAAGATTACCCCGTAGAGGAATCTTATGCTATAGCAGTGAATAAAGACAGACCAGAACTTCTGGAGGCTTTCAATGAAGTGTTGGCGGAAATGTTAACGGAAGATGCTGAAGGTAAAACTGAAATTGATAAGCTAGTATTAAAATATATGGGGTTAGAAGATGAATAGTTTTTTTGAAAAAATTGGAGAACTTTTTAGTACACCTGAATACATTGATTCGCTGCTACACGGTTTTTGGCTAACAATTCAGATTTCGTATTTTGCAATTTTGATTGGTATGATACTTGGAGCGATTATCGCCTTAATAGATACGGCAAGACCTTCTAAATGGTTGGTGATACCAAAGTTTATTTGTAGAGTCTATACAACCATTATTAGGGGTACGCCAATGGCATTGCAGCTGTTTATCATGTTCTTTGTGATTTTTGCAATTAAAGGATTTCCAAGCATTATTATTGCGATACTAGCATTTGGGCTAAATTCAGCGGCCTATGCAGCAGAGGTGATCAGAGGTGGGATTCTTTCAGTAGATAAGGGGCAGACGGAGGCGGGATTAGCGCTCGGTTTATCTAGAACGACGATTTTCTTTAAAATCGTAGCACCGCAAGCGATTAAAAACATTATTCCGGCGCTTGGAAATGAAGTAATTACGGTGATTAAGGAGACTGCAATCGTGAGTATGGTGGGGATGTATGATCTCAACATGGCAGCCAAAGATATTGGTTCAGGTCAAAATATGGCAAGTTATATTGTCCCGATGTTTGTGGCGGCGCTGTTCTATCTAGCAACAATTTATCTGATTACATTTATCGTGAAGCGAATTGAAAAATCTTTGCGGCGAAGTGATTTGAGGGCGGAGGAATAAATGGAAAATACCGAAACTGATTTGAAAATCAAGAATTTAAAGAAGCAATTTGGCAAGAATAAAGTGCTAAATGGGATAGATTTTGAGCTGAAGGAAGGTGAAAGAGTAGTAATTTTGGGGCCTTCTGGATCGGGAAAATCCACATTCCTGCGCTGTATCAACTGGATGGAAGAGCCAACTTCGGGTGAAATTTATTTTGACGGGACGCTCGTGACAGAGAAAAACATCCGAAAAATGCGCCGAAATATGGGAATGGTGTTCCAGCATTTTAATTTGATTAATAATCTGACGGTGATGGACAATTTGATTCTGGCACCAGTAAAACTGAAAATTATGACACGCGAGGTGGCGGAAAAACGGGCGAAAGAACTTTTGCGTCATATTGGACTACCTAATAAAGCGGAAGCCTACCCTGCTTCCCTGTCGGGTGGACAAAAACAGCGGATTGCGATTATTCGTGCGATGATGCTGAACCCTGAAGTACTACTCTTTGATGAACCAACTTCGGCGCTAGATCCAGAGGCAATTGGGGACGTATTGGATTTGATACGAGAATTGGCCGATAGGGGGATGACAATTATGATTGTGACTCATGAAATGGGCTTTGCTAGAGAGATTGCTACTAGGATAGTATTTATTGATAAGGGGCGAATTATAGAGGAGGGTGAGCCAAATACGTTCTTCTCACACCCCAAAACAGATAGAGTGAAGGAATTTTTGCAAAAAGTACTCTAACTGAGGCAAGCTATTGACAAAATACGTGTGAAGTGCTATAATTAGTACTGATAGTGTTTGTCGTAACGTTTTGTTTATAGATGATTTACGGAGGTAATAAAGATGAGAAAGACGACAAAGGCAGCTATAGCATTATTGATGAGTTTGGTAGTGGTTTTTGGGATGACGTGTACGTCTTTTGCAGCCGCAGGCTACAAGGATGTAAATAGGGAAAATATTGATGCTAAGAGCATCAAATCTATAAAATTTATCAAGAAGCACGGCGGATTTAAAGGCGTGTTTACTGGTAAAAAGTTTTATCCCAACAAGAAGATGACTAGGAGACAGTATCTGCTAGTCTTAAATAATCTGTACCCAGGCAAGGTCAAAATCACGATGAATGACCTGAGGAAAGCCAACAAACCTGTCACAGAAAAATATGTGACAAGTAAGATGGTGAAACTAGCAGCCGATGGGTATGGGATGAAAATCACCTGGAAAGGAGGAAAGAAGAAATTGTCACGCGCAAGCGTGTGCAATTATATACGGAGTTTCGCCAAGTTCGACTCGGCGTTTACTCTAAAATGAGGGATTCCCCCCCAATTCCCTCAAATCTCTAATCCTAATACCCCCCCAAACGAAAGGGTCGGAGTAAATCCGGCCCTTTCTTTTTTGTAATTATTTAACGGGTGTATTTTTCGTTTAAGTCAGAATAGTCGTAGAGCTCGTTGGCGTTGAACCAGAGGTCGATCTCTTTTTTGGCCTCGTCGAGATTGCCAGAGGCGTGGACGAGGTTAGGCACACCAGTCCCCTTGGCGTCGGAATAGCCGAAACTCATATGAGAGAAATCGCCACGAATGGTGCCCATTTCGGCAGATTTTGGTTCGGTTGGGCCAACAATTTTACGGACTAGCGGAACAGCTTCTACGCCCTCTAGTACCATCGCAATCACGGGGCCAGTCATCATATATTCAACATTGTAGCGAAAGGCTTGTTCGCCCCGGCGTGAAATCATTTGGCCGATGCCTTCATAGTGCATGCGATACAATTTTTCGTCTGGCATGACCATTTTCATACCGACGATTTTGAGACCGACGCGTTCAAAACGCTGAATGACTTCGCCGATGATTCCCCGCTGAACAGTGTCCGGCTTTAAAACTACTAAACTTCTTTGAATAAAATCTTGTGATTTTGCCATAAAACTCCTTTTTTTTATTATAGCATATTCTAAGCGGGTCCTGCCGGCTTTTGTCCTCCCCCAAAAGTGGTGGCACTTTTGGGGGACCCCCTCCAAAGCCGTCATCCGCTTGCTATGCTATAATGAAAGTATGGATATTTACGATTTAATCAATGATTTTTTGGAACATCTCGAGGTGGAAGCGGGGCGCAGCAAGAAGACCGTTGAAAATTATCGATTATATTTAGAGAGGTTTTTGGAAATTGCGCAGGAGATTCTAAATAAAGATGAGATTAAACCGAGCGATATTACGAAAGAACTCTTAAGAAAATACCGCCTGAAGCTCAACCGCTACGGTTCAAAAAACGGCGAGGATGATTTGAAAGTGATTACACAGGCATATCATTTGATTGCATTGAGAGGGTTTCTGAAATACTTGGCACGAAGGGAGATTAAATCATTAGATCCGTCACTAGTGGATTTGCCGAGAGTGATTAGGAAACAAGTGACGTTTTTGCATTTTGACGAGGTGGAAGAAATGTTAGAGCAAGTGGACACATCCACCGAGTCGGGGCTAAGAGACCGAGCTATCATTGAGCTGTTGTATTCGGGAGGGTTACGAGTATCAGAGTTGGTAGGGCTAAATCGTGATTCAATTAATTTGGAAAGACGAGAATTTATGGTGCGTGGTAAGGGCTCAAAAGATCGGCCAATTTTTATTTCGGAGGCTTGTGCGGACCGAGTGAGAGATTATTTGGACGCTCGCACTGATTCCCTGCCAGCGCTGTTTTTAAATAACTCACGGAATTTGCAAACGGCAGATACATCGGGTGATTATCGACGAATGACGGCGAGGTCAGTAGAAAGGATTATCGATAAATATGCCCGGCTTGCGGGTATTACTAAGCACGTTTCGCCGCATACTCTGAGGCATTCGTTTGCGACTGATCTACTGATGAACGGAGCGGATTTGAGGGCAGTACAATCAATGCTAGGTCATGCAGATATTTCAACAACGCAAATATATACGCACGTGACAGACACGCACCTTAAAGAGGTGCATGAAAAATTCCACAGTGAAACAAAATAGCTAATCATTGTAAAAAACATGTTTGGACAAAATAGCGAATTGTTATGATGAAACGATGTCTTAATTATTAGGGGGAGACGACATCTGGATCATACAAGCGCATCACAGTTGAAATGGTTGAAGGATGTTCGGCGTCTGTGCCGTACCAACAAGTGCGGATATAGAAATCATAGAAGGCAGAGCTCTTTTTGGTATCGTCCGTACCACTGCCACTCTGATCGACAATACTCGTGGTGCCAGCGTCTTTTACAGCGATGACGTAGATGCCTTCAGCGTAATTGAGAGTGGTGTTATTAAATGTATTAATTAGGCCTTCTTCCTTATTGCCTCCAGCAGTATTAAAGATTAAATGTGGGTAAGTGGTGGCAGGTCTAAATATGCCGGATCCTTCATAATAAGAAACGACTGAGTCTAATTGATTGGCGGTAAAAGTATCAAATTTACGGGGATTGATAATAAACGCTTTTTGATTTTTGATGTTACTGAAGCGAGTAGAATTGGAGTTATATAATTCCTTGCAGTTAGTGGGCGTAAAATTAAAAATGTTCACCTTTGCATCGTCGTCTGTCTGGAGTGATTTGGCGTCTAGGACGTTTCTGGGATCGGTAATTTTTTTCCAAAGTTTGGTATAGCGATTATCAGCCGAATCGCGGTTTGCAAGATAAGAAGACTGAATAAAGCGAAGAGCTTCGGCTTGAGTATCGATTTCTTCGCGGGCAAGCGTAGTTTCAAGCGAGAGTTGAGCATTGGATGTGCCGCTACTCATGACGGCTACAATCGCAATAGCAATCATCGAAAAAATACCAACAGCTAAGGTCACTTCAATTAATGTGTCGCCTTTTTTTACCATAAGCTAATTATAGCACACTTTGAAAATCTTCCGAATAATTACGGGATTAGTGAAAGAAGTTGGTTCGATAAGCTGCAGACAATAATAAATGCAACGACGAGAAAAGGGCCAAAAAAAATTTTGAAGTGACGATTTTTTTTAGATTTAGGATACATCACCAGAAAAGCAAGAGTATTTGAAACAAATAAAGTGATAACTGCCAGCCAGGGGCTAAAAAGAGCTAAGCCGATAGCAGTACCAAGTAGCCAATCGCCGTCACCAACCCACTTCCCTTTTGAGATGATATATAGTACTAGATAAAGCCCGCCTAGAATGAGAATTGAGAGAATGGGCTGCCAAATTAATTCACCCAAAGGGTAGAGTGTTAAGAACGAAAACTCTTTAAGTACTAAAACTGCGAAACCACAAATAATTGCTGAAATTAGAAAAATTGTGGGAAGCTCTCCGTAAAGACCATCAAAAATAGCGAGAAATAGCAAGATGGTAGTGAGTAAAACTGTAGATATAAAGGTCAGCCATGTAAGAAGTCCCGCCGTTTCAACATTAATAGTAGTGCCTAAAGCGACGAAAGCAAGGGCGGTGCCAATTTCTGATAAAAATTCGGCGAGGCCAATTTTTTGATGGCATTTGCGACATCTACCCTTCAAAATAACCCAAGAAATAATTGGTAAATTATCGTACCATTTTAATTGATAATGGCAGGACAGGCAGACGGAGCGTTTACCCAGGGGCTGATGTTTGGCTTGGTGATTTTTGAGACGCCTAGCTGAGCAGCATAGGAATGAACCGATACAAGCTCCTAAGATAAACAGAAGGATAAGAAATATTATTTGCATAGTTTTATTTTAACACGGATAGATTTTCCGTGATAGGCTTATAGTGTAATTTTGGGTTGTTTTTTATCGTGGAAAGACATCATGATAAGTTCTAGGATATAATAGCGACTGCAATTCTTAATCGAGCCATGTTTTTTGGGGGTATATGGCACTTGTTTTTTATGTGAAAAATCTATATAATAAGCATAAGGAGAAATATGAAAAATAGATTTCATAAAGGGTTTACGATTATTGAGGTTTCGCTAGTGATTGCTGTTGCGGGGCTGATTTTCTTAATGGTTTTTGTGGCACTTCCAGGTTTAAGGACTTCTCAAAGAGATTCGCAAAGACGAGAAGATATAGCTAAGTTTTTGGAGGAAGTAAAGAATTACCAGACTAATAACCGAGGGGCTCTGCCTGGCGGATCTGACCCCGACTCATTAGATGGCGTGACAAATACTTCAAGCGGCAATACAACTATCACTAAGTGGGCGGGATTTTACAAAGAGTATTTGGGAGATAAGTTCATTGACCCTGATGGTAAGCCATACAGATTAAGAATTAGAACTTGCAATTCTTCCGCGACGGAATGTGGCAATCTGGACAATGCTACATTTCCTAATAACTACACAATGTTAGTTGTAAAGCAGGCTCAATGTGATGGGACTAAAGCGAAACCGACTGGTAACCCGCGAAAATTGGCTGTAATTTATAAACTCGAGGGTGCTGGAGCTTATTGTAGCAATTCTTAATAATTGCTATATGTTTAGCATCTTGATAATGATTTGAGCGCCCTGGGTTTTGTTTTTAAAAAGCTCTTGCTTTTTTAGAAGTTTTTGATATTATAAGGTAAAGGTTATGTCGCAAAGTAGTCGTCAAGCGACACAAAGCTATAACTAGAAAGGATTATTTATGGCAAAAAACAATATCAACAATAAAAAGGGCTTTACCATCATCGAGGTCGTGCTCGTACTTGCTATTGCGGGTCTTATCTTCTTGATGGTGTTCGTAGCGCTCCCAGCACTTCAGCGGTCACAACGTGATACACAACGTCGTAATGATATGTCGCGGGTAGATACTTCGCTTTCACAGTATCAGACAAATCATAGCAATCAAACTAACAACTTGCCATCTGCTGGCAAGCAGGATTTTTCTTCTTCTGGGAATAACTTCCCAGATGGTTGCAGTAGCAACAGCGCTTGTACGTTTGTGCGTGATTATATGAATACGGGTTCTTCTGAGAATGATGGTAAGGACAATAATTTTCAGGATCCAGATGGCGTGGCATATAGTTTAGTAATTACTTGTAACTGGGGTGAAAGTAGTTGTACTAATCCTTCCAACCAAAGCAATATAGGAACGAGCCAATTATCTGCAGCGAAAGCGAGCGATGGCACTGATGGCTATACCATTGCAAATCTCAATGGACAATCATTTGATGCCCACGTGGTTTATATCGTACCTGGTGGTAGATGCATTGGTGATGTAGTTGCTAAGTCTTCTACTCGTCACTTTGCAATTCTCTACCGTCTTGAAGGTGCTGGTACCTATTGTATCGATGATCAGTAGAATTGATTAGTCAATAATAAAAATACTCCCTTAGGGGAGTATTTTTATATAGAATAATGATGCAGTCCTTTTGATAATTATAAAAAATAGCAAGAACGGCCAACGAATTGTTCTATTAAAAAGCTTTAAGCAGCAATAGAGTTAACTAGCGAGTAAATTGGGAGCAAGGTGCCACCAATAACCACGCCAATGAGGCCAGCCATAATAACCATTAAGACTGGCTCAATCATAGTAGAAATGTTGTTAATCTGTTCATCAAGTTCGTTTTCGTAAACTGTGGCGGCTTTACCCAACATTTCATCAATTTTACCGGATTCCTCACCGATGGAAGCCATCTGTGGCACGAGTGGGAGCATGTATTTACGATCTTTCAACGATTCAGAGAGAGCTTTGCCGCCTTTAATAATATCAAGGGATTTGTTATATTCTTCCTCAATGACGACATTGCTAGTGGCCTCAATAGCGATTTTAACTGAGTCTAGCATAGGCACGCCGGTGGCCAACATCATTTCGGTAGTGCGAGCAAAGCGCGAAACATAAAGCTTTTTAAAGAGGCCGCCGAACAGTGGCACATTAATTTTAATAGTATCAGCAATTTTGCGACCAGCGGGAGTTTTTTTGACAGCATAATAGATGCCACCGCAGATAGCAATCAATATAATTAAAACTAACCACCAGAAGGCGCCAAAGAAATCAGAGATGGCCACCAAAATTTTAGTTAGTTCAGGAAGCTCTTGACCCATATCTTCGTAAAGACCTTTAACCTGTGGGACAACCATGATCATCATGAAAGCAAGGACAGCGATAATAACACCCAAAATAATCCCTGGATAAACGAGGGCGCCACGAATTTTACTAAGCATAGCAGCATCCTTTTCCTCTTGATCGGCAAGACGTTTCAAAGCCAAATCCAGAGTACCGGAAGTCTCGCCGGCTTTAATAAGAGCCAAATAAACGCCATTGAAGGTGTCAGGATATTCAGAGAATGAATCATATAGTGTTTTGCCGGATTCAACTTTGGCAAGAATGTCTTCTACAACGGACTTCATGGCTTTAGTTTGAGTCTGTTCAGCAACGGTACGAAGAGAAGTAGCAAGTGGAAGACCAGCACCAATCAAAGTAGATAGCTGACGAGTAAACATAATACGATCTTTGGTAGAAATATGTCCTTTACCACCAAAGATACCAGTTCCCTCTTCTGTGACACTCTGAGGAATATAACCTTGTTCAATCAAAAGCCGGCCGGCTGTTTGTTCGTTTTCAGCTTGGATATTGCCTTTGACGAGCTTGCCAGTCTTTTTCTCTTTGGCTTTATAATCGAACCGTTTCATTTTAGCCCTTTACTAACCTGTTTAATTCATTGAGATCTACAGCGAACTCGCGGGCGGAATCATAGGTGATAACACCGGTTTGAACAAGCTTAGCTAGAGTGCGATCCATAGTCTGCATGCCTTGGTCGGCACCAGTCTGAATTGCAGTATCAATTTGATGAGTTTTACCTTCACGAATCAAAGTACGAATAGCGGAGTTTGCAACCATAATTTCGGCAGCCACCACACGACCACCACCGATGGCAGGAACTAGACGTTGGGCACAGATAGCCATCAACATGTTGGAAAGCTGAGTGCGAATTTGCGGTTGTTGATGGGATGGAAAGACATCTACCATACGATCAATAGATTGAGCAGCAGAATTGGTGTGAAGAGTAGCAAATACCAAGTGACCAGTTTCCGCAATAGTAATGGCGGCCTGAATGGTCTCTAGATCGCGCATCTCACCAATTAGAACTACATCTGGGTCTTCACGTAGCACTGAACGGAGCGCGGCAGCAAAGCTAAAGGTATCATAATGCACTTCACGCTGGACAATGACAGAACGCTCAGATTTATGAGTAAACTCGATAGGATCCTCAATAGTAATAATGTGAGTAGATTTTTCGTGATTAATTTTATCTACAAGAGCTGCTAGAGTCGTAGACTTGCCAGAGCCAGTAGGGCCGGTAACGAGGACTAAGCCACGCGGAAAATCAGCAAAGGTCTCAACAATGCTAGGCATGCCAAGATCATTGATATTCTTGATTTTATTAGGAATCAAACGAAAAGCGGCAGCCAGTTTACCACGTTCATGGAAGGCGTTAACCCGGAAACGGGCGATATCACCAAAGGCAAACGAATAATCAAATTCTTTATCTTTAATCAAAATCTTTTGCTGATCTTCGTCGAGAGTAGCAAAAATGAGATTTTTGAGATCATTCTCGTTCAAGGCGTGCGTGCCAGCAATTGGTGTAAGAACACCATCAATACGTAAAATCGGTGGCAGACCATATTGAATATGTAAATCTGAAGCATCACGTCGGACGCATTCTTCAAGTAACGATTCAATTTTAAGTGTATTTGTAGCGTTATTTTCCATAGTTTTATTATACCATGAGCATTACGAGAGATCGCTTGCTACACGGTTTACCTCCTCTATTGTTGTAATGCCCGACAGAGCTTTTAATATACCGTCCTGACGCATAGTGACGGTACCTTTTTCCTTCGCAAGACGCATAATTTCATTGGCAGTAGAATGGTTAATGATAAGCTTCTGAATTTCTTCATCTACGGTAATAGTCTCATATAGACCAGCACGGCCTTTGTAGCCACCTGGAGTTTCTTTTGAATTGACACCTTTAGCTAACATATAGTGATCGTCATTTTCAACTGGTAGACCTTGATAACCCAAATCTTCACTGACTTTAGCAACAGTTTCTTTATCCTTTGGCAAAAGATCACCAACTATTTCATTAATACCTTTGGTCTCAATTTCGGAGGATTTATACATTTCCCTTTTTTCGGTGATGCGACGTACCAAGCGTTGGCCAATCACAACGTTCAAGGTAGAAGCAAGCAGGAATGGTTCGATGCCCATATCGAGGAGACGTGGCAAAATACCAGCAGCGGAATTGGTGTGAAGGGTGCTAAAGACAAGGTGTCCAGTCAGGGCAGCCTGTACAGCCAAACCAGCGGTTTCGGAATCACGAATCTCGCCCACCATTACTACGTCTGGGTCTTGACGAAGAATACTCCTCAAACCAGAAGCAAAGGTTAAACCAGCATCCACATTAACCTGGATTTGATTAATGCCGTCCATTTTATACTCAACTGGATCCTCTAGAGTCACAATATTGATCTCTTCGGACTTAATCTTTTGAATTAGAGCATAGAGAGTGGTAGATTTACCAGAACCAGTAGGACCAGAAGTAAGAATCATACCATTTGGCTTTTTAATGCCCTCTAAGACATCGCGAAGAGCACGGCCAGTCATACCCATCTTTTCAATTTCCATCGAAACGCCAGTTTTATCAAGCAAACGAATAACAACTTGCTCGCCCCAAGTAACTGGAGAAATTGCGATACGAAGATCAATCTCTTGATCGTCTACTAAAACGGTGAACTGGCCATCCTGTGGGACGCGGTGCTCATCGATTTTAAGATTGCTAAGAATTTTAATACGAGAAACTAGAGCAGGAGCAACGGTTTTAGGGAGCTCCATGATTTTGCGCAATACGCCATCAATACGACAACGAATAATGAGAGAGTTTTCGAGCGGTTCGATGTGAATATCAGAAGCTTTGGTCTTGGCGGCATAACTTAGAATAGTAGTCAGAGCTTTAGAAATAGGGGAGTCCTGAACAATTGTTTTAACGTCACGCTGTTCCCTTTCAGCTTCTTCTTCATTGGTTTCTTTGACGGCATCTTTAACGCCAGAAAAATCGCCATGATACTGCTCGAGCATCTCACGAATGCCACGTTCGGACGACATCCAGACTCGCAAGGGCTGGTTAATGAGATTAGAGAGATAATCAGTGGCTTGGACGTTGGTGACATCAACCATGGCAATGTTAAGCATGCCATCTTTTTCACCGAGTGGAACTGCTAACACACGAGTAGATGCTTCTGCAGGAACTCTGGATAGAACATCCTGATCGATGGTAATATTTTTGAGTTCAACATAGGGAACACCGATGATGGCAGCGGTAGCACGTGCTACCATATCATCACTAATGATTTTTTTATCAATCAGCTCAGCTAGGGCGGGTTTGTTTTCGTTCTCGGCTTTTTGTTTAATGGCAAGTACCAAGTTCTGGTCAGCAAGCCCCTCTGTTAGGAGGAGGTTAATGATTCTTTCCTCAGCTTCCTTGGTAAGCGTTGCCATTATGGATTTCCTTGATCTGACGTGTTATTCTTTTTTTCAGTAGTGTCACTGTTCTGATTATCTGTATCTATTGTCCCTCCTTCAATCGCGGTGGCTGAATCGTCAACACATTCACCATATTGATTGTATTCTTTACAATCACCAACATAAACTTCTACGGTTGGATTGATGGCCTTATAATTAAAAACATTGACATCTGGCTCGACTAAGCTGGCGTCGACAGTGCTATCTAGTGTTTTGACAGAAACTTCTTCTGGCTCTCCTAAGAAAAGATTACAGGTAAAATACGCTATTAAGGTGCCAACTATCGTGACACCAATTGCAGTTGCTAAATCGGTTTTCATTTTTTATCTCCTACTTTAAAGGTTTTTGCAGATTCTTTAATGGCCGATGGTGTTAGATAATAGGCATTGGCTTGGGCTCGCAAAACTAGAGAAGCGTCGCCACCCCATTCGATAGTAGCACTTTCAAAATTAAAATCGCGAATTGAACGCTCAATATTGTTAAGGACCGTCATAGTAGTGCCAGTATCAGCCTCTACTGATAGACTTACAGCTAAAGCATTAAGATTGCTAGAATCTCCAGATACAGAGGAGCTCCCACTAGGGCTGATTGATTCTGGTTTCCAACCGGAAATATTAAATATTTTATTTAAACTAGCAAGTAAAGCTTCTTCGTTTTTAAAGGCCGGTAAAGCGTCTGGAATAATACGAAGAGCAGAACAACTTTTAATTAGCTGACTTGCAGCAACTAGTTCTTCAGTGCCTTTGGCATCTTTATAATTTTGAATCAAATCCTTATAAGTTAGTTTTTTACCTTCACCGTTGAGACAACGAGAACTGTCTTCCTTTGGTACGGAATTAAGTGCCTCATTAGCGGCAAGATTTTCAAGAATATTGGCTCTTAGTGTACCACTTATTTCAGAAATCTCAATATCGCTAGGGTTACAATTGTCTAATTCTTCGCTAGAATAAGTGTCACCATTTTTGGGGCTTTTACAAATACCGGCAGCTTTAATATAGTCTGAATACGATTTGATAGAGGCTTCTTCAGCCATAATTACATCAGTGTTAAAAGAGATTTGTTTGATAAAATTTGAGACGAGCGAAATTGCAGCACCTAGAAATAGTGATGCTCCAAGAACCGCTAGAATCATATATTGTTGTGCTTCGGATATCTTTGCTCTTTTGCCGATTGCGATTTCTTTTGCCATTTTTATTTCCCTTCGTTCGCTTTATTAGTGTTGCACGCGGTATCTCCTTCCACGCAATCAGCTGCCCGTTCGCCGAACATGGCTTGAACCTGGACGTAGGAATCCGTAACGTTGTGATGACCAGATGGAGAAAGAGCTATCATGTGATGGTTGTTAAATCTAAATGCTTCAGGATTTAAGGTGACAATTGCTGAAAAACGTAATACTAAATCGTCATTATCGCCACTACGTCCGTTAGAAGATTCTGTAATGTTGATGCCATCTGTACCATTTGGAACGAGGGCACATTGGTTATCTGTGTCATCCCATTTAATGGTGCCATCAGCGCTTTTTTCTCCTTTATAGGAAATACATGCGCTATTGAAATGCGGAACATTTGAAATGGCTCCGTCTAAACTCATATATGGTTTATCACTAGACGCGTTTTCTTTATACCAATCTGAGTACTGAGGTGTACGCCAAATTTTTACAACTTTGCGTCCTTTATATTCTTCTAATTCGTAATCTGAATCCTTTAGGTTGTTAGATGGATTACACCCCTTGCCATTAATAATCCAATATGCGAAATTCCCTTTGCCTTCTTCATTCAACAAAGCGCCGTCTTCTCCTTTTTCAATCATACAATACGACGGTATAATATTATTTTCCTTATCCACGTAATCGCCATAATCATAGTGTAAATATTGCATACTCTTTTTGAAAGAGTCAAGCACATTATAATCGATATATGGTTCCTTGCCAGCATTGGCTTGGGCATCAAATATAAAAGTTGGTTCTGCTTCGGATAAATTAACGCTCAACTCAGAAATAGTAATAGTATCGGCTCCAGTGGGGCGCATAGCCGAAAGAATATCGAAAGTTCGAGATAAAACTTGTTTATTACTATTGAGCGAAGAAATGCTACTCAATTGGTCTTTAATGGTTAGAAAATCGGTGAGATCAGTATAAGAACTGATTTTAGCAGAAAGCTTGTCGATAGCTTCTTTTTTGCTATTCATAGCAAGACCTTGGCCACCAGCGATAGTGCCAAATAGAAGTGTGACAACGACACTAGCTGCAGCTACCACAATACAAGCAAAGAAAATGTAATTTCTCAGCTTCAGGGTTTTAATCATTTCGCCTTTAATATCAGGGACTAGATTAATTTCACGTGCCATTAGTCATTACTCCTTTCTGACAAACCAATCGCTACGGCAAATTCACTAGCAACGTTCATTAACGCACGTTGCTGTTCCGTAGTGGTGCGAACTAATTGCCATGGATTCCCTTTCATAGTAGAAACGTTGGTTTTCGCTTCAATAAAGTTTGTCATAAGCGGAATCATGCTAGCGTAACCAGACAAAACAATACCACCAACTTTGCCGTTGATATATTTTGTTTGGAAGAACCGAACGGATTTAGCTAGCTCTGAGGCGAAAGTATCTAGGTGAGAATTGAGAATACGGAAAACTTGGCCTTCAACCTGGTTTTGATCGAGACCAAATTTAAGAATAAATTGACGAGCCTGATCTTCACGTACGTTAAGCCCATTGGCTACGGCTCTAATCAAGACGCTAAAACCGCCTGGCACCGAACGAACAAGGCGAGGTTGATTTTTGAAGGTAATTACTAAATCGGTAGATTTTTCGCCAAAATCTACAATCATGGTAGCATCGATTGCGCCTGGAATGCTCAAGGCTCTAGCCATAGCAAGCGGTTCCGGTTCCATAGCTACGATATTCAAACCGGTTTTTTCGATAAGTTCCATGCTGGATTCGGCATAATCTTTCGCAACTGACGAAACAAGCACTTCGGTTTTGGCTGGGTCGTTGGGACTAGGCCCTAAAATAACGTAGTCGGCTTTGGCATCGTTAATTGCCATAGGAACATATTTGTCAATTTCATATTTGAAGGATTTTTTGAGCTCCTTTTCAGGCAAAGTTTCAGTCTCGACGATTGAGGTGAAGGTTTTACTGGCCGGTAAACCGATAGCCATGTTTTTAGTTTTGATACCAGCTTGGTTGACAGCACCCATAATGGCCTCACCAAGACGTTTTTTGCCAAGATCCGAAGAGTCGGCAGTTAGTTTTTGATCAATGGGAATATATGCGAACTTTTGTAAGGTCCAACCGTGTTGGCTGGAACCAGAAAGCTGTACGATTCGCATCGAATTCGTCCCGATATCTAGCGAGAAGAAGTCGCCCACGCCATGCAAAAGATTCATGTTTCTATTATAAGCTTAAACTTAATAAAACGCAAGGGTTATTTTGTATTACATAATTCACTACGTCTCGGGAGTTTCGCAATTTAATAAATTACTGATTTATTAGATTGCTTGCCTTCCGGTGGTAAAACCATAGATTTTACCTTTACGTCCATCGATGTAGACGAATTATGTAGCCAATTATTTTTTGCGTTCGCGATAAGTATAAGTTTCAGTATCGACAGAAACGGTATCACCTTGCTTAATGAAGGCAGGAACTTTGATAACGACACCAGTTTCCAAAGTTGCATCTTTCATTACTGAAGTAGAAGTGTCGCCTTTAACTGCATTTTCGGTATAGGTAACTTTGAGCCATAAATTTTTTGGAAGCGCCAAATTGATGGGTGTATCGTTATAAAATTGAATTTCCATCTCGTCGCCATCTTTCATAAAATCCTTGGCGTCACCGACCATATCGGCAGCAAGTTCGTATTGCTCGAAAGATTCTGGGTCCATAAAATAGAACTTAGTATCGTCTTTGTAAAGATATTGGACTTTTTTATTAGTGACTTCAGCTGGTTCAATTTTTTCTTGACCTTTAAAAGTCTTGGGCAACAAGGCGCCAGTAATGAGGTTTTTGACTTTGACATTTACGATAGAGCCACCCCGGCCCATGACTTTTTGTGAATATTCAACTACTTTGTAAGGTTGCCCATCCAAAGTAATCAGAGTATTTTTCTTAAGATCTGTTGGTCCGTACATATGCCTCCTAATTCGCTACAAATGGTAATAATGCTAGATGGCGTGCACGCTTAACGGCAACGGCAAGTTGGCGTTGCTGTTTGGCAGAAAGACCAGTTTTGGCAATTGGTTCAATATGGCCATAGCTATCCAAATAGCGTTGCAGAGTTTTAACGTCGCGATAATTAAAATAAATATTAGGGTCACTTTTAGATTTTTTCATATAATTCTCCTTCGTTTAAAAAATTTAGAATGGGACATCGCTAAGATCGATTTCCTCTTCTGGAACATCGTCTGGGACGTCAGCTGGAGCAGGTTCGCTACCTGCATTAGAGCCACCGTTGTTGTCGCGAGGAGCGCCAACAAAGTTAAAATCCTCAACAACGATTTCAACGCGAGAGCGTTTGCCGCCACCATTTTTGTCTTCCCAACTGCGTTGGTCTAGGCGACCAGAAACTAACACGCCAGAACCTTTCTTGGCATATTGGCTAATCATTTCGCCGAGTTTGCCCCATGCAGAACAATCAATGTAAGAAACAGCCTCTTTTTGCTCGCCGTTTGAATCTTTGAAAACACGATTAACGGCTACCGAAAAACTGCAAACGCTGGCACCATTTGGTGTCGTGCGAAGCTCTGGGTCACGAGTTAAATTACCAGTAATGATTGCTTTACTAAAACCGCGCATAATAAGTTATTCTCCTTTTTCTTCGGTTGATTTAGTTTCTTTGGCTGGAGCATTTGATTCTTCTGAATCGGCTTCAGCAGCTTTGGTGTGCGTAGTGTCTGCACGCACCAATAAATAACGTATTACTTCATCAGTAATGTTTAGAGTACTACTGATTTTGGCGGGAGCTTCGGCAGGAAGCTGAACGTCAAGATAATAGAAAACAGCAAATTCTTGGCCGTCTATTTTATAAGAAAGACGCTTTTTGCCGTCATTCTCTTCGTTGGTAATTTTTCCATCGGCAGAAGTGATAATCTTTTTCACTTTGTCGACAGCGGGGTCTAAATTCATCTCGAGGTCGGGATGAAATAAGACTGTAAGTTCGTAGTCTTTCATGTGAACTCCTTTGGTTAAAGCAAGTGCTGTTCTCCTTATGAGCTAGGGTTGACACACCTGCTGAGTTAATATTGTAGGAGTATTATAACTCTAAAGAGGAGAAAAAGCAAGGGCTATTCCTGAGCTAGTTTGTATAATTGCTTCGCAACATAGAAAAACCGTGCAAGCACGGTTTTTGCTACATGTTGCTCAGTTGGTCGAATAATTCGTCCAACTTTCGCAACATAGAAAAACCGTGCAAGCACGGTTTTTGCTACATGTTGCTCAGTTGGTCAAACTCGTCCATGGAAGTGATGAGGACATCGCGAGGTTTGTTGCCGTTTGCAGGGCCAATGACGCCAATTTCTTCCAACCAAATTGCAAGTCCAGCTACAAAACCGTGACCTTTACCTAGCCAAGTTTGTAATGATGCAGTAGAAAACTTACCTTGTTTTAGAGTGATTTCAACGGCTTTTCTGACGGTTGGGTCATTCGGATCAAAACGCCGACCTAGGTCACTTGGGCCGCCACCGCCTGGCATACCTTTAATGGCAACTTGTTGAGCAATCACTTCGTCGTTGTACTGTGGCTCACGTTGAGAACGGAGAAAATCAGTCACTTTATTGATGTCTTCATCAGAGGCCCAAGCGCCCTGAATACGACGTGGTTTACCCATCATTTCAGTGGTGAGAAGCAACATATCACCTTTGCCAAGAAGTTTTTCAGCACCACCTTGGTCGAGCATAATCTGAGAATCGATGCGGGAACCGACCGCGAAGGCGATACGACCTGGAATGTTAGCCTTAATAAGGCCAGTAATAACTTTTACTTCCGGACGCTGAGTAGCAAGTACCAAATGAATACCGGCAGCACGGCCTTTTTGAGCGATGCGGACGATGAGCATTTCAAGGTCTTTCCCCGCCATCATCATAAGGTCAGCCATTTCATCAATCACAATTACAATGTATGGCATTTTGCTTTCGCTTTCTTCTTGATCGGATTTAGCCATTTTGGCGTTGTAATCACCGATGTTTTTGACTTTTGCTTCTGCCATCAAAGTGTAACGACGTTCCATTTCGCCAACTGCCCATTTCATGGCAGAAAGAGCTTTTTCGGTGCTGGTAATAATTGGCGTAAGAAGGTGAGGAATGTCTTGATACTGGGCCATTTCAACCTGTTTTGGGTCGACAATAATGAGTTTCATGTCGGAAGGAGTATTGCGATAAAGCAGGGAGCTAATGAGGGTGTTGGTCATAACGGACTTACCTGAACCAGTGGTACCTGCGATGAGAAGGTGAGGCATTTTAGCCAGATTGGCTATTACGGCGTGACCGGAAATGTCTTTACCAACGGCAAAACAAAGTGGATCATTAGACTTTTTCCATTCAGGGCTTTCAAGCACGCCACGCAAACGTACGTCAGCAGACCGAGCATTTGGAATTTCAACGCCAACTGAACGCGTGCCCGGAATTGGCGCTTCGATACGAATTTTGTCGACAGCAAGATTAAGGGCTAATTCCTTGTCACGGGAAAGAATTTTGGATAGATTAACGCCGGCTGGTGGACGCATGGTATACTGCGTAACGCGTGGACCAACGTTGGCACCTTCCATTTCAACATCAATACCAAATTCTGCCAAGGTAGATTTAATGATGTAGGCGTTTTGCTGAATGTTGCCAGCATCAGCTGGAGATTGTTTTTTCTCTAGTAAGTCGACAGTTGGCATTTTCCAATCTGGATCAGAAACTGCTACAAGAGCTGTAGGCTCTTTAGCTGGTTCGGGAGCAGATTTAGCAGGAGATTTATGCAAAAGACTAGACGAAGCTGGTTGTTCCCCATTAAGGCCAGAATTGACTTTAATTTCGAGTTGACCAAGTTTTTTGCTTTTTTTGGTATCATCTTCGTCGGTTGCTTCAGGGATTTTGCTACGTTTGACCATATTTTTGGTGCCTTTAAAGAAGGTGACTGGAGAAAGTTGCAAGAGAAAAGCCGTAGTGATAAAAATCAAAATGATGTAAATAAAAATAACCACGCCTTGGCTTAAAAACTTAGTAGATAAAGAATTAAGCCAACTACCAACGAGTCCACCATTTTGCCAAATTGCAGCGATGCCGGAAATCCAGAAAATCATTAAAACGCTTGCGATATAAACCGGCACCGCAACGCGATTGTCATCTGAACGGAAAATTTTTACGGCAAGATAAACTAATAGAGCTGGAATAAAGTAAGTAGCAAAGCCCAGTCCGCTTAAAATAAATTCATGAACTTTGTTAAAAATGGTACCGCCCTGACCGAACCAAGTGACAACGAAAAAAAGAGCTAGTGCAATCATAACGATTGCGCCAATTTGACGCCAAAAACCACCGGGAAGTTCATATTCAACTGGTGCTTCTTTTTTGGAAGTGGAGCGCCGAGAAGTTTTTCGTGTTGATTTTCGCTTTTTTCTAGGCATAGGTTAATTATAGCACACTTTTTAGAAAAGCACAAGGGGTATATAAGGTTGAAGGATTGAAAAAATCTGCGCTCGTGCTATAATTGGAAACACGTTAGGCTGTCGCCAAGTGGTAAGGCAACGGGTTTTGGTCCCGTCATTCGCAGGTTCGAATCCTGCCAGCCTAGCCATTTTTGTTTCACAAAAGATTAAAAAACGAGGATTCGGATCTCACTTCGTTCGATGCGAATCCTGCTCAAACTAGCCATTTTTTATAAGATAAAAAATCAAAAAACGAGGATTCGGATCTCAATGTGTGCTTGATATTATGCTACTTATTCGTTATAATAACCGTAAGTGGAGGTAATTTGAGAGATGATAATTGTAGAATGATTGTCTCTTTTTTTATGGGAGGTTAGATGAAGAAGAATAAAGAAAACAGGCCCATTAGTGTGGTTGAATTGTTACGTTTTATAGCTTGCATTTTCATTATCTGGTATCACTCACCGTACATACGATACCAGGAAAATTTTTCCGTCTTTCATTTCGCTGGAGCGTTTTTGTTCGTTGAATTGTTCTTTATGCTAACTGGCTATTTTACGGTTAAACATTTTGCAAATAAAAAATATGAAGAAAAAAGTTTTGATGAACAATGTAAGGAAGCGGCGAAATATACTTGGAAAAAATTTAAGGTGTTCTTGCCTTACACGATTATAGCCGTGTTATTAATGTATTTAGTTAAATTTATTTACCTAGATTTTAACTCATTAGAAGAGCTGCTCGGTTTTTTCAAGAGAATGGTTTTGGAATTAACGCTCTTAAATACACAGGGGGGTGGAGCACTTGGACTGACATGGTATTTAGCCGCAGTAGTTGTGATTTACCCGATTTTTTGTACATTTTGCCAATCAAAACATAAAACATTTCTCTTTTTCTTAATTGTTCCTTTTTGTTTAACATATTATTTAGGCTTTGCTACTTTTAGTAGTGTTGATACAACTACGCTTTTACGCTCACTGGCTGGCTTAAGTATGGGCGCAATTGTTTATGTATTAAGTGAATATATTAAAAAACTAGATTTTCGAAAAGTTTGGATAGTCTTCTTATCGATAGCAGAGTTATTATGTTTTGGCATCAGCTTGATATTTTTATGGACGAACAATCGTATGCTCGTGCTTGAGGACAGATTATACTCGTTTAATGTTATTTTCTTCTTTATGTTGACTTTAGCATTATTGCTATCAGGGAAAACATTACAATCGAAGATTCGTTTTTGGCCGTTTGATTTCCTAGGAAAAATATCGCTTTGTTTTTACTTATTCCATCAAGTAGTAAATGAAGTAATTGTGCTATATTTGAATGATTATTTGTCGGTGACTACAAAAATGATTATGCTTTATGTTGGTACATTCGTAGTGTCAATATCTGTTTACAGCATGGTAGAGTTAGCAAAAATACGGCTTCCGTCTATGCGAAAAGTATTTTTAAAAGATAAAACTTAACTAGGGGTTTCATTAGACTTGAGATATCCCACTTTATCTGATGCGAATCCTACTTAATTTAGTCATTTTTATTGCTATTTTTATGATTTATGTTATAATATGGGGAGAACGTTGTTTTTGTTAGTACTTTTAAAGGAGGGAAAGTAAATGCCAGATGAGTGTGTTTTAGAAACGTTAAAGAGCGCAGTAGACATTGCATTTGAAGCTAAGCAAAAAGCGTATAAGAAATTTGATAAGGTAAGAAGCCAAACTAATTCAGCTTATGAAGTGATGCAGAAAGACTGGGATGTTTTATCAAAAGCAAAAACGAAGATGGAAGAGGAATATAACGTAATTTATGATGAACCAAATAGTAAAGTTTGGGAAGAATTTGCTGAGTTCAAAAATGAAACTCATTCTCAGATTGAGTTACTAAGACGTGAAGCTGAATCGGAAAAGCATAAGGCAGATAGGTGTTTTAACCAAGCAAGATCAGCTTACGAATATGGTGACAAAAGTGAAGCTCCTGTTTTTGCCCAAAAGGGGCATGAACACAGAGAGCGTTTGAGTCAGCTGAATTCTGAGATTGGTGAAAAGTGTCAAGCGATTCGTGATGCTAGACAAAAGGCTGAGAGAATTGCGCCAAGAAAGAATAATGCTGATTTTGAGGCTGCCAGATTTGCCTATGAAGAAGCAAAAGAAAGGCACAGGAAGTCAAGAAGATTGTTTCTCCATTCTAAAAAGGAGCTAGATAATCTCAGGAAAGAATTTGAAAACGCAAAAACTCTCTTTTATTGCGCAAGGAAAAGATACTTCGATAGATTGAATCCTAGTGATCCAGTAACGAACGAAGAAACTATTGACCAGGTATTTACAGAAGAGCCTAACCCGTTGGAGATGGAGAATAAAAAAGGTTTTTTTCAAAGATTGTTCGTTTCCATGTTTAGTTAGGCAGATAGAGCGTCGCTAATTGCGGCGCTTTTTTACACTCGTGGATTACCGTTTTCTCTATGACTTTATGGTATAATTTGACCTATGATAAAGATAATTGCAGGGGGCAAAAAAAATGTTGATTGGTGTGCTGAGGCGTGTACTGAATATGAAAAACGTTTAAGAAAGCCATATGATATAACTTGGCAGGTGATGGATGAAGAAAAATTGAGGCACTTTTTGGCTGATTGGCCATTTGAAGCCTCGGATTTTGTGATTTGTTTAGATGAACGAGGAGAAAATATATCATCAGATGAATATTCTAGGCTACTTGAAAAAGCTTTTGTGGACGGCAAAGAAGTGATAATTCTGATTGGTGGAGCCTATGGATTTGATGATCAGACGCGAGAAAAAGCGGATTTTGTGTGGAGCTTTTCGAAATTGGTGTTTCCCCATATGCTAGCTAGATTAATGGCAGTAGAGCAAACATACCGGGCAATGCAAATAGCACGGGGTGGGGCTTATCACCACGAGTAATGGCTAAATACTCCTTGAGCGTTTGAATCGGCTTGTCTTTAAGCGAGAAATTGGCTCGATGAAGTTGGAACGTCGTTTTTTGAACATTGCTCAGAAGGATTGAGATTACCACCTGGGAGAAGAAAATTAAGCAGTGTCCAGAGTACTGCATAAGCAACTATTCCAATAACTATTTCGTAAATGCGGGTTTTGGCTTTGGTGGTTTTAGCGGCATCACCACCGGCGGTGAGGTACATAATACCGAAGAATGAAATGCCAATTACGCCAGTAATGCCAATGCCATAGGTAAGCATTTCAATGATGAAGTTAAGCACATTGAAAACACTACAGCCGCTGCCATCGTCTTTGACTTCACCGAAGAAGACCGTATCAACAGTGCCATCGTAATGGGACTCTGAAGTCTCAGTAGAATCCTTGTTTTTATTCTTTCTGGAGCTAACTGGACTGACGTGTTTGCCGGAATATTTTTTAGGGGATGAGGAATCTGACCCCGATGAAGTAGGAAGGGTATATTTTTTGCCTACACCATATAGATTAACACTACCCCAACCACTAACTGTGTAATAAATCTTGCCGGTATTGCCATCGACCATGACATCTTCTAGTTCGCCTCCTTTGAGACCAGTGATGGTTTTAATTAGCTTGCCGTTTTTGTAAACTTGGATCTTATTAGGGCCACTAAATCCTTTCAGAAAATAGGTGGTTTTACCAACTTTATATTGAGCATAGCCTTGCGAAGTACTACTCCCTTTATTTTTGTATTTATTATTGGCTCTTTGTTTGCATTTTGATTTGGCGACTGATTTGCCACTAAGGGTGTAGCAACCCTCGACGCAACTTGAATTGGAATGGGGGTTACAATAACCATCGTATACAGCAAAGTAATTTGAACCCCAGACGTGGTCAAGGGCGTTAGCGTGATCTAAATCTTTGGTTTTGACGATAGTTTTGCAGCCACTAGTTTTGGACCCTTTACGTTTACAACGGAGAATAGATGTAGCGTTGTCGTTTCTATGGTCAGTATAGATAAAATAGTCTTTGGTGATAGTAGAACCTTGACTATGACCGTGAATAGAAATGGCTGATGCAAAACTTTGATTGAAAATGGATGAAAAAATAAGAGAAATAATAAGAATAGTCGAATAGAACAGCAGAGTTTTAGTCTTCTGGCGTGTCCTCATAGGCTTCCTCACAATCATAAAAGACAGTGCCGTCAGTCAGAGTGTATCCATCGTAAAATAAAGTGCGGCTTTTGCCAGAAGATTTATTGAAGGAAAAGACACTATCACGTGTGATCGTATACGTGCCAGAACCAGTAAGAGAAGATGAAGCATCGTATTCTTCATAGTTTTTGCTTTTAGTGAGCACAAGCGAAGTTCCATCTTCAGCGGTGCATGTAGCAGTCATGGCAGTTAACTCATTATTTTCGTTATAAACATAGGGGGATTCTTCTTCGGTCTCTTCGGTTTCTTCTTCAATCTCCCCGGCTTCTTCATCTGAGGAATTAGTGAGGGAAAAATAGTTTGTCATCAAAATAATGAGAGCAATTGATTGAAGGATGATAATTGCACCAAGGATGGTTGGTATAACTGGGAAATCTTTGTGGTTCTTTTCGGGCTGTGCTGCTGGCAAAGGGGCATTTTTTACTTGTTGTATAAATTGCTGTTCAAAATTTTGATTATTATCCATGTGTTCATTGTAGCATAACCATAAAATAATGCAAAAGATGATAAAAATATGCATGTGGTGATATATTTTCTCTGTATTACTAGACCTTCATATGGTGGTTTATTAAAAAATATGGTATAATTTAGGGGTGTTAATTTTAGGGATTGAAACAAGTTGTGATGAAACGGCGGCTGCGGTAGTAAGAGACGGACGGGAAATTTTGTCGAATGTGGTGGTTTCACAAATTGATATTTTTGCCGAATATGGCGGCGTAATACCAGAGGTGGCGGCGAGAAGCCATTTGGAAGTGATGATGCCAGTTGTAAAAAAGGCTTTGAAGGATGCATCCTGTACTTGGGATGAGATTGACGCCATTGCGGTGACGTATGCTCCAGGGCTTTTAGGCTCTTTGCTTATAGGGACTTTAACGGCAAGGACTTTGGCGGTTGTACATAATAAACCGCTTTATGCAGTACATCATTTAAAATCGCATATATATGCAAACTGGCTGGGAAATACAGATAAACTTCCGGCTTTTCCTTTGCTTGCACTCGTGATTTCAGGTGGTCATACACAGATTCTGAGTATGCCGGCACATAATCAATTTGAAATCATCGGAACAACTAGAGACGATGCGGTGGGAGAATGTTTTGACAAAGTGGCAAAAATCCTTGGTTTGCCATACCCGGGTGGACCAAGTATCGCGAAGGTAGCTGCTTCTGGCAATCCTAGTAAATATCGCCTGCCTCACCCGAAGATTCCGGAGCTAGACTTTTCATTTTCGGGCTTAAAAACGGCGGTATTAAGAGCAGTGCAGAAAGAGGCGGGAGTGCCAATTTCATATCCATCACATAAGTTAAAGGAACTTCTGACGCCACAGCAAGTAGCGGATTTTGCGGCATCATTTCAAAAAACGGCAGTTGATATTTTGGCTGAAAAAATGAAGTTAGCGCTAGAGAAACATCCTGAAACGAAATCAGTCGTGATTGCTGGAGGCGTTTCGGCAAACCAGGAATTAAGAAACACTTTTTCGGATGCGTTCTTCCCTGAGCCGAAATTTTCTGGCGATAATGGAGCGATGGTGGCTGCGGCTTGCTACTACGAAATTCAATCTGGCGTAAAGCCGACAGACCCTTATAAGTTGAATATTTATCCGAGAATTTCGATTGAAAACTAGTAAAACAGTAGTTCACGGGCTAAGGGGAGGAGAAACGCGGTAGCCATGATTAAAATAATGACGACGAGGAGAGTGGCACGAAAAGGATTAAGCGGGCGAGAAATGCGGTAGATGAGGCAAAAATCAATGACGAATGTGATAATGGTGGATAGTAGAATGAGTTCAGGGCGAGGGATGCCGGCATAATGTGCAATGATTGATAGCATAAGCATTGAGAGCGAGACAATAATTCCAGTAGGAATAGAGTAGCGTTTGATAAAGGTGACGAACTGGTTTTTGATGCGGGCAGTGTTATGCTCTAGAGCTAGAACGAGACCTGGTAAACCTATACAAGCAAAGTTGAGAAGTGACATTTCGATAGGAGCATAGGGGTATTGAAATGGCAAAACCGTAAAGAGCACAGCGAGGATACTAGCGTAAACGGTTTTACTCAGGAACAACGTAGTGGATCGTTCAAGATTATTGATAGATTGGCGTCCTTCGTCGATAATGCTAGGAACACCAGCGAAATCAGAGTTTAAAAGAACAATTTTAGCAGAACGGCGAGCGGCATCGGAACCAGCACCGATGGCTAAGCTAACATCGGACTCTTTCATGGCCAGAATATCATTAACCCCATCGCCGGTCATAGCCACGGTAGCACCTTGTTTTTTGAAAGCTTTAATCAAGTTTTTCTTCTGAGCTGGCGTGACGCGAGTGAAGATATTATAATCTTTTGCTAATCTATCATAGTTTGGCCTTTCTGATTCGGCGAGATTGACACCGTTTAATTCTTTGATGCCGACTTTTTTAGCGATAGTTTTGACGGAATCAAGATCGTCGCCAGAGATAATTTTAACAGCGATTTCGTTATCATAGAAATATTTGATAATATCGGGGGCGTCATGACGAATTTCATCTTCTAGTCGAACGTAGCCCAGAAGTTGGCATGATGACGCCTTCTTAACTACTGCTAAGGTACGGTAGCCTTCGGAAGAGAGTTTAACCTGTTTAATTAAGTTTTGGTCATTTGTAATGAAATCGATAGCGCCGAGAAGATAAGTGGCAGATTTGGTCTTGATGCCGGAATACTTACGATCAGAAGAAAAATCGATAATTTCTTCAATTGGCTCTATTTCGCGTTTTTTGGCACTTTCTACGAACTTTTTTTTCAAGGCGGTTACGGTTTGGTTTTCGGTGGTTTGGCTCATTAAAATGGCTTCTAGGGTGCTCTCAAACGATTTTTGGGCAGCGGTATAGTCGTGAACTTGCATTGCGCCTGTCGTGAGGGTGCCGGTTTTGTCCAAACAGATAGTGTCAACACGAGCGAGAGTTTCAATTGAATAGAGGTCCTGCACTAGAACCTTTTTCCTACTGAGTCTGATGGTGGCTAGAGCTAGGACAGAACTTGTCAAGAGAATGAGACCTTCTGGGATCATATTAATGAGAGCAGCTACAGTGCTGGTAACGGCAACTTCTGTAGTAGTGCTTTCCACGCGAAACCTGGCCCAGAGAAGGAGTGCTCCAATTGGAATAAGTGCAAAGGAAATGTATTTAACGATATTATTCATAATTGTAAAGAGTTTGGAATCGGCAGTTTTAATGGTATGGGCATCGGTTTCAAGTTTACCGATGAAATTATCGTTGCCAACGGCGGTAACGGTGGCCTTGCAGGTTCCCGAGACGATGAAGCTACCGGAAATGAGTTGGTCGCCACGTTTTTTGCTGATATTCTTCTGTTCTCCAGTAACGTAAGCTTCATTGACTTCTACGTTTCCTTCTTTTATTTGACTATCCACTACGACTTGGTCACCTAAGCCATAGATAATAAGATCGCCTTCGACGACTTCTGATGATGGAATTTGTTGTGACTTACTGTCTCTGATGACTGTAGGTGGTTTTTCAGCAAGGAGACGCATCTTATCAACGGTCTTTTTTGCTCTAATTTCGTTGATGATACTAATCAAAGTATTAGCAATGGCGATTAGGACAAATAGAAGGTTTTTATATGAACCAACTAGAATTATCATGATGGCAAGAATGAGATTAACCAGGTTAAAAATCGTGAGGGTATTCTTTAGAATAATTTTAGGAATCGTCGTTTGATTACGACTAGAAATACGGTTGATTTTTCCCTGTTTGGTCTTTAAAGCGACCTGCTCACTCGTAAGGCCTTCTAAACTCATAGAAGAATTATAGCACAAAAGGTAACTAGATTTTTAGTGTTTGATATGGCTGAATAACTGATGCAAGCGATAAAAGAGCTGGTTGACTGGGAGCTCGTACGCGCCAAGAAGTTCCACTACACGACCAGTCTCAGTGGAAGTGAATCCCTTTTTGAAATCATAAATGCCGTAATCTTTGCTATTTCTGTCTGGGAGGCCTTGAATACCGTAGAAATTGTAAGTCTTAAAACCATTTTCGATAGCATATTTAATCATGTGCCATTGGATCAGATATTGAGCGTTGAACTCTTTCATATATTTTTCATCGGAACCAGAAAAGAGGTAGATAACTTCGTCGCCATAAGTCATGAACATGGCAGCGCTTAAAGGTGTGGCATTCGTTTCTGCGAGCATAAACTTGACTTCGCCTCGATCATGAAAGAGATCATACATCTTTTCGTAATAGCTGAGTGGTTTGTCTAGAAAGTGGCGACGTTCTGAGGTCGATTCAGTAATCTTTTTGAAGATACTAAGCTCTTCCCTTTTCAACTCACGAATTTGCACTCCCATTTTTTCGGCTTTTCGGATGTGATTTCTGGTGTTCCGCTTCATATCGGCGAAGATTTGGTCTACTGTGCGACCCTTCAAGTCAAGAATGAAAGAATATTTGGGTTCATCACTGTGACTGAGGGCTTTAAAACCTAGATTTTCAAGGTTTTTGCTAGCTTTTTTATGGTTAAAACCGCCTTCGACTGGGTTGCCGTCACGGTCTCTTTCGATATTTTCATAATATGGTTCAATATGAAGAAGATAGCCGTTGTGACCTTTAGCAAAGTTTTTGAGATTTTTAAAGAAAAAGTTCACTAGTTTAGTGTTTTCATAATCAATTAAGGGGCCACCTGGTGCATAATAAATTGACTTGCCGAGAAAGGCCGGTTTAGCGACTACTAAAGAAGCAGCTATAGTTTTCCCCTCTTCTTCAACACCAAAATAATATGGTGTCCAACCATTAGTGGTGCGAAGTTCGGCAATTTCTGGAGTTTGATAAAAGGACCGGTCAGGATATTTATCGGCAAATTTGCGGAATTGTTCTGGTTCGAGAGAAAGAAACTTCATAGTTTTATTATATCATCCTGACAACGTTTAAGCTATTTTTTGAAGATTTTTTGGTCTAAACGTAGGAAATCCACAAAATCGGTAATTATTTTTATTTCTTTCTTGATGTTCTCTGTTGCTTCGGTTGCATCTTCTTCGTCTTTATATTCGTCAAATTCAAAAGCGTCCTTACCGCTCCAAATAGCAACGTTAAGTGTATTTTCGATGAACATTAACATCATTTTCCCTTTATATTCATCTCCAGTCTTTTCAATTCGTTCCATAAAGGCTGGGTCTAAAATGTAAAATGCTTCAAGCCCGTCTTCGGCGTATACTTCAAATCTTTGATTAAAGCTAGGTGATTCAGTTTCAATTTTTTCAAATTTTTTTTCTTTCTTGTCTATTGGTTCTGGAATTTTATTTGCCTTAAACCCCTTTTCAACTATTTCCATTCGATATAAAAAGTTCTTTGGAAATTCAAATGTTAGCCAACGCCCTTTAAAGACTGTTACTTTATCCTCACCTGAGCCGTTACTTATTTCTATATCACTTTGCATAAACTCTACTCCTTTATATTCTCCTGAGACAAAATCGTTG
The DNA here is from genome assembly GCA_017515205.1 of Candidatus Saccharimonadota bacterium. GTDB lineage: Bacteria > Patescibacteriota > Saccharimonadia > Saccharimonadales > Saccharimonadaceae > Nanosyncoccus. Next base: position 9,262 of record JAFWHN010000005.1, on the reverse strand, counting down.
GAGTAATATCCACTCCCAATTTTAATCATTCTGGTAGCTTTGGGCACAGTAACTGGAATTCCTCTGGTATAATCATAGTTTACTTTGTTGAACGTTTGATCTAGCATTTTTTTGACATATTTTTCTTTATAATTGATTTTTCTTTTTCTATTTTCCTCATACTTACCACTACATAAAACTACTGCTACAATAATCCAAATGATAAAGGCTCCTTTAAGTATGTTCTGGGATAGTTCTGATTCCCCATTTGATTCAAATGCAAAGACTTTTGGCACTGTATAGATTGCATATGCTATTAATGCTATGGTAATAAACACTTCAAAACAAAAAAGATAAAACAATATTTTGTTTTTGTGGTTAGTTTTCATTTATTTTTCCTCAATAAACGATTGATTTTACGTGTGGCTTGATAGATTTTATACTTTACTGGATTTAAGACTATATCATAGGTGCCGGCGTGTTTCACTTCTTCTCCGACAAAGGTCTTTTTGAAAGCAGTGAAGCCGGCCCAGGGATGATTTTTGGGAGCGCCCTCTGGGGCGATACCCCAGAAATCGAAGGATGTGAGCCCTTTTTCTCGGGCATCTAAAATGAGCTGGATGGTTAAAATTCCAGTGGCATGGAGGCTACGGCCGGTATCACTTTGGGCGCCTTGAAGATTATATCTTCTAGTTTCATCATCAAAAACAAGACCTGCGGCAACGATTTCTTTTTGATTTGTCTCAGGATTTTGATATTTAGCTAAATATAACGTCGCAAATGGTTGTTTTAACTCTGTTTCTAGATATTTCTCGGAAAAAGTGTTAATTCCCTTTTTCTCGGCGAGGGATTTTTGGAGTTTCAAAAGATGTTTGATATCTCCAGGTCGATGAGACTTTTCGATGGTAATACCTTTATTCTGAGCTGATTTATGATAACGCAAAAGACGGGAAGGAAGCCGGTTTTTAAATTCATCGTCGTTCCCTGTTAAATCTAAGATCCAGGTTTCTTTGGGATTTAAATCTGGAGATTTTTTGGTATTTTTGGGGAAATAATCGACAAATTTCTCATTAAGGGGTTCAATACGAATAAAAATGGCCTGGTTTTCTTTAGCAAGAGCTTTCAAAGATTCAATTGATGCTAAAAAGCTTGATTTACCATCTGCAACTGGACCATAAGGACAATAGAGATAATTCCCTACTGGAGTAGTTTTTAAAATAGCTAAATACTGAAACAGCTTTTCAGCTTTAAAAAATGATTTTCCTCCTAAATCAGATTGGAGATGATGCCACGCTTCACTCTGGGTAATTGGGATTTCCATAAAAATATTATATCACATGTAAAAACACGTGCTTTTTATTGACAGCATAAACATTTTATTTTGCTTATGCAAAATACTTAACAGAGGTCTCTTCCCTGTTTTTTATTAAAACAAAGTTTTAGCGGATTTGGTCTTTTGGCAAATTTTTCGTACAGGTTTGCTAAAACTACTCCCAACTGCGGCCCACTCGACGCAATTGTTGCTTTGATTTTAGCGCGAGCGGAATGATTTGTCAAGTGCGGTTGCCAGGTGCTTTGGTTGCTAGACATAAGAAGTTTAATGTCTATTTCAACTTATGCTTTGGTGGATAAAAATGGTGGATTTAGTGTGGAAATTTCTATGTTACAATTAAAATATGGCTTATATCAGGAAATTTAAGACGACTTCTGGAGCGACTGGGGTACAGGTTTGCTATAAAGAGGGAAATAAAGTGGTAAAAACTGTGCATGTGGGCTCTGCGGCTTCCGAAAAAGGATTAGAGAAATTACTACGTACGGCCCAGGGAATTATTGATGGCGATAAAAACCCACTATTTAATTTGGATAAATTTAATAAAAAATAGTTTTTGATAACAAAAACCCCGCTAAAAATGAGCGGGGAATTTTGTTATACCCAATTGTCTACAGACAGATGGTAGTCATAGCTTACAAATCTAGGATCTATTTTCCATCTCTTGATAGTGTCTCTCATTCTCCTCAAACAAGACTCTGGATTTTGAAGCTGTTTATCATACTCATCCATAGGTAATGGGATGCGACCGTTGGCGCGTGAAGTCTTACGAAGCTCCTCAAGCGATTCACCTCTTTTGGCCTGCATGGCGGTTTTTGCATCCAGGGCAAGCATCTCTTCATCAGAGAGCTCTTCTTTAGATGGGTTAACCAAACCAAGCTCCTGTCCTTGATAGAGGCAGAAGGCTTTGAGCCCATAATGCCGGAAGCAATCGTCTAGCATTACCCCTATTGGATCATAGTTACTGTCTGGACAGAACGGCTTAAAAGACGAGTATCTAGACATGTACCTAGGTGAATCATGCGATTCGAGATCCAACATAAATTGAGGATTTTGGGTAAGTCTCCCGATGACTGGTGGAGCATCATCTTTCAGCAACATATCGGTTGCGAAATTGATGGGCGTGCGATCAGTGTAATACTTGGTGATTTCGCCGTAAGACGGGTCTAAACACTCCATCATGAGGAAGAGTTTTTTACCGTATTTGCCGCGGAAGACCGCATTAATCACTTTGACCGCTTGCTCACCAACCAACAGATCATCCAGGTCTAACTGGTCTTTGGTAAGATCCTTGTTGATAGCCTGTGGCACGTCGAGACGAAAACCGTCTACTTCGTGCAAACCGTTCCAATAACGAACAATAGTCTGAAACATGGCTACTAAATCAAGGTTCAATTTCCCATTAGGAAACCAGTTAAGGTCTGCCTGATTCTGATGAAAGAGATGAAGGTAGTATTTACCTCTTTCTTCATCATATTGCCAAGCTGAGCCATTATCAAATAGATTGTGCCAACCTGGACGGTCAGTGTCTGACCAACAGTAGCACTCTGGGTAATCTTTGAACCAACTATGCTCGGTGGAGGTGTGATTGAGAACTAAATCCATCAAAACACCTATACCAAGCGAGTGGGCTTTTTTGACAAAAGCGTCAAAGTCCTTCATAGTGCCAAATCGTTTGTCGATCTCGGAATAATCCGACACGTCATAACCGTGATCAAATCTAGGTGACGGATAGAGTGGACTAAGCCACACATAGTCAGCACCGAGATATTTGATGATGTCAAGGTGATTTGTCATGGCCTGAAGGCCACCTCGACTTTCCCATGCGATTGGGTATAACTGATATACTAAAGTTTTTGCCATTTTTGGTACCTCCCCCCGACAAAAAGCAATTTTGAATGTACTAGGTTATACCTATATGATAGCATAAAATTACTAAAAAGTCAATATTTAACAGAGGTGGTCTGTTTTGTAATTTTGACGTTTTTACTGTGATATAATAGAGATATGACATTTGCAAAAAGTTACGAACCGGGGGAATTTGAATCAGATATTTATGCGGCCTGGGAGGCTTCGGGTGTTTTTACGCCAAGCGTGCCTAGAGTGCCGACGGATAACGATGGGAATGGAGTTGATGACCGACAGGGGAATTTGACTTATTCTATCGTGATGCCTCCGCCAAATGCAAATGGGAACCTCCATATTGGTCACGGTTTGACGGTGGCTTTAGAGGATTCTTTGATTCGATATCATCGTTTAAAGGGTATTTCGACCTGGTATATTCCGGGAGCGGACCATGCTGGTTTTGAGACTTGGGTGGTATATGAAAGATTCCTGGAAAAACAAGGCCACACTAGATTTGAATTCTCAAGAGATGAGCTGTACGCTAGGGTGTGGGATTTTGTGGCCGAACAGAGAGGGAACATGGAGTTACAACTCCGCGCCTTAGGGGCTTCTTGTGCTTGGGATGATTTGACTTTTACTCTAGATGAAAATGTGGTGGACCGGGTTTACACGACATTTGAGAAAATGTGGAAAGACGGGATGATTTACAGGGGAGAAAAATTGGTTAATTTCTGCCCGAAACATCAAACGGCTTTTGCGGATATTGAGGTAGAACACAAAGACGAAAAGGGAACTTTGTGGGATATTGCTTATCCTGTAAAGGGGAGTAAAAAGGAAATCATCGTCAGCACTACCCGTCCAGAAACTTTGTTTGGCGATGCGGCAGTGGCCGTGAACCCAAATGATGAGAGATACACTGATTTGATTGGAAAAATGGTAAAACTACCTCTTACGGAAAGAGAAATTCCAGTGATTACTGATGAGCACGCTGATCCAGCCTACGGGACGGGTGCAGTGAAAATTACCCCAGCGCATGATTTTGATGATTTTGAAGTGGGAGAACGGCACAATTTACCGCGACTCCAAGTAATTAACGAGGAAGGCAAGATGGTGAATGTGCCCTCTGAGTATGCTGGTCTAACGACAGAGGAATGCCGTAAAAAGGTTTTGAAAGATCTGAAAGAACAAGATCTATTAAGAGGCGAGAAGAAGATAGTGCATTCGGTGGCGCATTGCTACAAATGCGGGACCACGCTTGAACCGATGCTCAAGGAACAATGGTTTGTGGATGTAGAAAAGTTGGCAGCAGTGGCAATCAAGCATCTGGAGGCTGGCGAAATTAAGTTTTATCCTGAGAACAAGTGTAAAGTTCTAATTAATTATCTAAAGGGTTTGAAGGATTGGAATATTTCGCGACAAATTCCGTGGGGAATTGCAATTCCGATGTTTAGAAAGGTTGATAAAACTGCGACTGACGAGCCGGATTGGATTTTTGATCGTAGGACAAATCTACGTGAAATAGAGAAGGGCGGGGTACGATACGTAAGAGATGAAGACACGTTTGATACTTGGTTTTCTTCGGCACACTGGCCGATTGTCTGTACGGATTGGACGGAAGAGAATTATAACCCGTATTATCCTTTGAACGTGATGGAAACTGGGGCGGATATTCTGTTTGCTTGGGTAGCACGGATGATTATGATGGGGCTGTATGTGACGGGTGAAGTACCGTTTAAAGAAGTCTATCTACACGGCTTGGTACTGGATGCACACGGGCAAAAAATGAGCAAATCTAAAGGTAACGTGATAAACCCGATGGACCTAGTGACGAGGTTCGGCTCGGACGCGTTTAGATTAGGCATTCTCAGGGGTAGATCGGCTGGGATGAACCAGGCGTTTGCGGAAGATGCAGTGATTGCGGGACGGAATCTATGTAATAAGCTCTGGAATATTTCTAGGCTTATACAAGGAATAGTAGATGAGAAAAAGACAGATGATTTACATTCTTCTGAACTCGAATATACCACGTTAAATATGGGTGAAGACTGGATTTGCCGAGAGATTAATGAGTGCTTGGAGCAAGTTGAACAAGATATGGCGAACTACCGATTTGCAGAAGCGGTAGAAACACTTTACTCGACTATTTGGGATAAATATGCAGATTGGTTCCTAGAGAGCCAAAAGATGTTTAAGAATGTACCACTTCTAAAGAAGACTCTCGAGACACTCTTAATTGCTTTGCATCCGTTTGCACCATTCGTGACGGAGGCGATTTGGCAAAACTTGAGTTGGGCTGATGGATTTGTGGCTACCGCCAAATGGCCTGAAAAACTTGAATTTGACCCAATTTCGGCCGAGAATTTTGAAAAGCTTATGGTTGTCGTTTCAGAAGTGAGAGGCACCTTACAGGCCCTGCCAGGTACCAATAACGCGAAAAAATATGGATTGATGTACGATAACGACAGTCTAGTAAAAGACAATCAGATGCTAATAAAGACTTTGGCGAAGGTGCCGACAATTAACGCCTTAGAGGGAGCCCCACGTGGTTTAAGATTAGCCCTAGCAAATCACGAGCTTTACTTAGACGTGCCAGAAAAGGTGGTCTCGGAATATAAAGAATCTCTAACAGAGAAGATTCTGGCGGTTGGACGAGAGTTAGACGGGTTAAATGCAAGGATGATGAACCCAAATTATGTATCAAAAGCACCTGAACATTTGGTAAAAGAAACCGAAGATGCAATTCGTGAAAAAGAAGCACTGATTGAAAGATTAAAACAACAACTCAAACTAATATAATAGTTTTTAAAAAGCCCCTTTTAAGGGGTTTTAGTCGTGATATTCGAGTTCTTGGCGGATTTGTTCGAATTCTTCAGGAGTGAGCTTCAACGTGCGGCCTTGCTCCCAAGTTTCATCGTAGGGAAGTAGGTGGACGTGAGCGTGAGGGACATCGGTACCAATAACTTTCCAGAGGGTGCGCTGACCCAAAACTTTTTCCATGTGCGAACTGAGTTTTTTGACTGTGTGCATGAGAGCATCGTAATCTTCATCAGGGAGATCGTAAATTTTATCGACTTCATTTTTGGGTACGACCAGAACGTGACCTCTAGATTCAGGGTTGATATCGAGAAAGGCGACAGTTTTTTCATCCTCATAAATCTTGTAGCTAGGGATTTCGCCGTTGATGATTTTGGTAAAAACACTACTCATTTTTTAGCCTTTTTAAAGTGAACTGCGTAATAGTAGATTTCGGAAAAAACAATACCAAAAGCAATGCCGCCGATAACGTCAATTGGCCAGTGTTTATTGGCGAGAACTCGTCCTGTGGCGGTTAAACCAACCAATATAACCATGATGATATCTAGGACAATCCGTAGATTCTTGTTTTTAACGTATTTCGGCAAAGCCATCATCACGACAAAGAAGATGGTGGCGGCGATCATGGTATGGGTAGAAGGGAAGGAAGGCTCGCCAGAACCGTCAGGACGAGTATTAAGAATGAATAATTTGTCAAAAACAAAGTAAGTAATGACTATTAGAACGAGCGGAATTAGCATACAAAGAATTCTACGGTCGACTTTTTTAATGGATTTTCGTGTAATCCATTGGTAAAGGCCGAGCACAGCAAAAGCGCCCATGGTTAAAATTGCTGTAATAACTATGATTGTTGTAATTAGATCCCATTGCATGGGTCCATTATAGCATAAACGGGAATAAAAAAAGAGACTTTGGAGTCTTTTTTTGGTATGCCCGGTAGGATTTGAACCTGCGACCTTTTGCTCCGCAAGCAAACGCTCTATCCAGCTGAGCTACGGGCACAAATTAATGATGGTACACTACCAACCTTTAGGGTCGGCTCGTGCAAATGTGGATGTTTTTAAGCATCCACCTAGAAATTAAATGAGCATCACCGTGAGGTGACATCTTTATTATAACATATTTTTTAAAATTGTTGTAGAAATTACTTTTTTGCGCTTTTTGGAAAGGACAAATTTGAGTGTAAAAGTTTAAAATCGTACGATTTTAATTATTTTGTGGGAAATCGTACGATTTGTGATTAGAGTGGATAAATGATATAATTGGAGGTGGAAGAGTGGCCGAGTGGTTGAAGGCGCACGACTCGAAATCGTGTGACGGGGCAACCCGTTCGGAGGTTCGAATCCTCTCTCTTCCGCCATTTTTTTCACAAAAAGCGAGATTCGAATCTCGCTACGCTCGATGCAAATCCTCTCTTTTGCCAAATAAACCTCATTGGTGTGAGGGCTTTTTTTATGTGGTATAATGAGGGCAAATAATAGAGAATCATATGGCAGAGGATAATCCAGAAAAGAGAATTGAAATTTACGAGGGGCTGCAGGGGGACGTGGTTTTTGATATCGATGCAAAAAATGAAACGATTTGGGCGACTTATGAGCAGATGGCTAGTATTTTTGGCGTAGATAGAACCGTAATAGTGAGACACGTCAACAATATTTACAAGGAGGGCGAGTTAGAGAGAGAGCCAACTTGTGCAAAAAATGCACAGGTTCAAAAACCGACCATGAAGAAAACTTTCGTAGTGCGAAAAGAAGGTTCGAGAGTGGTAAGACGGGCTGTTGATTTGTTTAATCTGGATGTAATTATTTCGGTAGGTTACCGCGTAAATTCGAAAAAAGCGACGAACTTCCGAATTTGGGCGACGAACGTTTTGAAAAAATTTGTGACGGATGGTGTGGTAGTCAACGAAAGACGGCTGAGTGCGCTAAATGAAAACGGAGAAGTGAAAAAACTACATGACGTAGAAGAAATGATGAGCCTAGTGAGACGATTGACGGCGAGAAATGAGCTAGATGCGGGCGAAGCAAATGGTGTGCTGGAGGTGATATCGAAATACGCCGGAAGTTTCAAGACACTAGAGGAATATGATGATGGGTATATCGACCTTTCCTTTATGAGTAAAAAACGGCGAATTAAGGAATTAACCGTGGAAATGTGTACCACAGCCGTGGAGAAATTACGGGAGAATGTGGGGGGATCGGATTTATTTGGTAAAGAGCGAAATGGGAGTTTTGAAGGGAATCTGGCGGCAATTTTTCAGAGTTTTGATGGTAAGGAACTGTACCCGAGCGTACCAGAAAAGGCTGCGAATTTACTGTATTTCGTGATTAAAGATCATCCGTTTTATGACGGAAATAAGAGAATTGGCGCGCTTTTATTTGTGCTGTTTTTGACTTTAAATGATTGCCATTTGACGGAAAAAGGTGAGACAAAAATTAGCGACCGAGCACTGACGGCAATTGCGCTTTTGATAGCGGAGAGTGAGCCAAAAGAAAAGGCTTTGATTGTAAGTTTAGTCTGTAAGTTGCTTTCTTAGCTTTACGAAAACTGTGGTATAATTAAGGTATGAAAACGCGTGATAACTCTAGAGGAAAGAACAAAAACGGTGGGTTAAAAGCGAAGAGACAAAAAATAAAAGCAAAGATTCTGAAATCATATTACGGGAATCCAATGCGTGATATGAAACTGATCGCTATTACTGGCACAACAGGGAAAGTAGTAGTAGCGCATTTTGTGCATGAAATTTTGCGTTCAACAGGGGAACAAGTAGCAGTTCTAGCGTCCGATCAGCCATTTAAGATGGGGATGCTACACAAGTTTTTGAGTGATGCGTGGAAAGCGGGGGCGAATTATGTGATAGTGACAGTACCGGCGGATGATTTAAAGGATAATGTGTTTTACGGATTGCCAGTACATATTGCAGCGATGACGAATTTTCTGACAACTAAGATTCACGATATGGAGCCAGAAGAATATTTAGACAGTGAAAAGACGCTCTTTGATATGAAACCGGAATATGTGGTATTAAACCACGATGATTTAAATTACGATACTTTCTCGGAGTTTAAAGGGACAAAAGGCACGATTTCTTACGGACAGTCTAGCGCGGATGTAAAAATTTTGAATTCGAAACTCTACAATAAGGGGACTGAGGCTACTTTGTCGCTGAAGTCAGATATCGTAACGGTGGCTACTTTTGTAACTGGAGAAACAGCGGTATCTTATATGGCGTGTGCAGCAGCGATTGCGGAAATGCTCGAAGTGTCCAACGACAAGATTGTCGAAGGGCTAGCA
>JAFWHN010000004.1 GCA_017515205.1 Candidatus Saccharimonadota bacterium | reverse complement strand
GTATATTCTTTAGGCCCATCTTCTTCTGAAACTCGCCAATCGGCATCATATACAATCCCTTCCGTAGAATCTTTATCAGGATAAATCTTCATCTCGCCATCTTTCACCACCACTCTTTCACCAGGGAAAGCTATTACTCTCTTAATGATATACTGGTCGGTCACGTTTGATGGTACGTCACAGGTCATCGGGTTCTCTACACCCTGTTTTTTATACTCAGCTACTTTCTCTTCATCTTCGTTTAAAAACACGATAATCTGCCCTCGCTCCGGTACATATTCATTTCCAGTAAAATGCGCCCACGAAACCGCCGCTCTATTTACGATTACTCGATCATTTTCGTGTAAAGTATTCTCCATGCTACCCCCTACGACGTTATACGACCGATAAATAAAAGTATTCAAAAAAAGCGTACCTAGCACAATGGCAACTACGAAGGAAGCCAAGCTCAGTAAATCCTTAAAAAGCGGATGTTTTTGGAAAAATGTCGGTTCCATACAGATTATTATATCATTTTTTAAGCTTAGTTTAATATTTTTGCTATAATATAATACATATGGCAGACTTTGTATTAGCTAGAAAATCACGTAATATCGCCAGCACCATGGTGCATGTTTTCTTAAACATTTTGCTTGGTGTCATGGCTATTATTGTGACTGTTTTATCTAATAGCCCTGCTTTGGGCCTAGTGCTAGTGTTGGTATCCAAATGGCGTATCTTTGCTGTTCGAGCTAGATACTTTATACTAAACTTTCAAGCTAATCTAGTCGATTTAATTGTCGGTATCAGTGTAGTACTTTTAGCCTATTCTGCTGGCCCGGCTTTTCTCCCAGTTGACTTCATTCTAATGATTTTTTACTGTTGCTGGCTTCTCATTATCAAGCCGATGTCCAGCGAAACCGCCACCCTGGCCCAATCTTTAATTGCGGTTTTTCTTGGTATGTCTGCCGCGGCCATCCTCGCTGCTAATCTAGATAGTATCGTCATCGTCTTAGTAGCATTTTGTATTGGCTACGCAGTTAGTCGCCACGTTTTAATTCAAAGCGACGACAAAAACTATCTTCTGACTACTTTAATTTGTGGTTTGGTCTTTGCGGAGATTGCGTGGCTCTGCCACTCTTGGGCCATTATTTATACTTTTGGCGCCAGCGGTATCAAAATACCTCAACTTGCTATCATCTTAACAATTTTTGCCTTCGTTTATAATTACGCTAGGCAAGCTATGATTAAATATCAGGATGACTTTAGGTTTAAACACATCTTAGGGCCAGTCACTTTTGGCATTATTCTAATTGGCATCATCGTTTTATGTTTCAGTAACCCAATATTTAATATTTAAAAAGGAGGCAAAATGGAAGAAAAGGGTGGAATTGTTGATGAAAAAAATTCTGTAGTTGCAAAAGAGTCTGAGGCAAATCCAGCAAAAACAGCTACGCAAAGTAATGAGGAAGTAGTTTCAAAATCAGAAAGTACTGCTCCTAGGACTAGGAGTGGTGGTAACAAGGTTGCTTTAGCTATCTCAGCTTTGGCTTTAATACTAGGCGGTTGTGGCTTCGGCTTCGGCATTGCGGCCTTTGAAAGAGAGAGTAGCCCCATTACTTTCCAAAGTGGTGGCACAGATGGCAACTCAGCTAATTTCGTTGAAGGCTCTATCGCCGATATTGCCGATAAAGTTTCAAAAAGCGTAGTTTCAATCGTTACATCTACCAAATCTACTGGTTTATTTGGCCAAAGTTACGACTCTTCTGCTGCCGGTACCGGCATTATTGTTACTGCTGACGGGTACATTCTGACCAACAAACATGTTATCAACGGCGCCAATAAAGTGACTGTTATTCTAGATGATGGTACTACTTATGAGAACGTTGAAGTAGTTGCTACTGATCCGCTTAATGACGTAGCTTTTCTCAAGATTAAAGATGCTTCTAATTTATCAGCCGCTAAACTCGGCGATTCCAAAACCATCAACGTAGGCCAGCAGGTTATCGCTATCGGCAATGCCTTAGGTGAATATCAAAATACTGTCACCTCTGGCATTATTTCTGGTACTGGGCGTTCTGTTACCGCCTCGGATGGTAGTTACAATACTGAAACTCTGACGGATATGATTCAAACCGATGCTGCCATTAATTCTGGTAATTCCGGCGGACCACTCGTCAATGCTGCAGGGGAAGTAATTGGCATCAATACTGCCACCTCTACTTCAGCTGAGAATATGGGTTTTGCAATTCCAATTTCTAGTGTCAAAGGCATGTTAAGTCAACTCACTGATGGCAATGGCAAAGCTGAACGTTCCTATCTTGGCGTTTATGCTTTAGAAATCACTCCAGAAGCTGCAAAAGCCTACGAATTGCCAGTCACATCTGGTGCTTATCTATATAGCTCATCAAATTATACTTCAATTGTTAAAGGTAGTCCTGCCGATAAAGCTGGCCTCAAAGACAAAGATATCATCACCAAGGTAAATGACACCACAGTTGGTGCTGCTGGCTCTCTCGCAAATCTTATCGGCGAATACAAACCGGGTGATACGGTTGTCCTTACCGTAATTCGTGAAGGCAAAGAAATGACCGTTAAAGTTACACTTGAAGGCTACTCAGAGAAATAATAAATCCACGTGTCTCTTCTAATTGATAATTCCTATTTTTTGCATAGTTAATAACATCTTGGTGCTGGCACGGATCTGCTTCGAGAATCAGCCTTGACACTTTTCGCTTTGCTGCTTGGTCAATCAACCGATAAATTAAGGCCAGACCATGATTCTCAGCATAAAGAGCAATGCTAGGTTCTTTCGCGAGAGTCTCCTTATCAATCCAGTCCCAATCTTTATCTACGTAGGGTAAATTCGCTACTGCTACGTCAAAATCACCTGGAATCTCTCCTAGTAAATCAGATTTGATAAACTCAACTTCTGCTCCCAACCTAGCAGCATTTTCCCGTGCTACCTTTAGAGCCGGCTCCGAAATATCACTGGCCGTAATCTGCGCCTCTGGCAGTTCAAGTTTTAGCGTGATTGCGATGCAACCCGAACCAGTCCCCACATCTAAGATTTTACAATTATTCGGCAGTACAGAAGCTTTCGGCTTCACTCCTGGTAAGTATGACTTTCCCGCTAGATCCAGCACCGTGTCGACTATCATCTCCGTTTCCGGGCGGGGAATTAAAACATCCTTCGTCACGACGAAGCCTCTCCCATAAAAATCAACAATATTATTCTTTGGCGAGTTCACGTTCATTTTTCTTGAGTTCCGTCACGATGTCGTCAATTTCACCGTCCATCACCGCCGTAATGTTGGAGCGCGAATAATGAATCCGATGATCCGTCACCCTGTCTTGCGGGAAATTATAAGTCCGAATTTTTTCACTTCGGTCACCCGTGCCAATCAAAGATTTCCGCGCTTCCGAAGCATTTTTCAATTCTTCAGCTTTTTTACGCTCCAAGAGCCTAGATCTCAATACGCTCATCGCCTTAATGCGGTTCTGCTGCTGCGAGCGCTCATCTTGCATCGCCACCATGATACCAGTAGGAAGGTGCGTGATACGTACCGCTGAATCAGTGGTATTTACGCCCTGACCGCCGTGCCCACTAGAACGATAGATATCAATTCTCAGATCATCTGGATTAATTTCTAAATCTTCCTCTGAAGCTTCTGGTAGCACCGCCACTGTTGCGGTAGAAGTATGAATCCGCCCTTGTGATTCCGTTACCGGTATGCGCTGCACTCTATGCACCCCGCCTTCAAACTTCAGCTGTCCATAAGCGTCGTCGCCAGATATTTTAAAAATTACTTCTTTCATTCCACCAGCCTCGTTCTCATTCTGTGAAATTAACTCGGCTTTTAATCCGTGTTTTTCAGCATATTTCAAATACATCCGATACAGCTCGCCGGCAAAAAGGGAAGCCTCATCACCACCAGCTCCTGCCCGGATTTCAATGATGGCTGGCTTGTCGTCTTCTGGATTATGCGGCACCAGCAGTTCTTCCAATTTTTCGTTCGACTCATTGAGCATTTTTTTTATGTTTTCCGCATCATCCTTTGCCATCTCACCGAGCTCTGGGTCATTTAACAGAGATTCAGTCTCTTCTAAATTGCTGTTTAACTGTGCAATTTTTTTGTTCAAATCAAGAATTTCACGTAGCACCGTCGCCCGTTTTGACTTTGCTGCAAACTCCGGCTTACTATACGCATCCGGCTCCGCCAGAAATTCTTCTATCTCTTTTAGCTCATCTTCAATTTTATCTAGATTCATGTTATAATTATACCATACATTGGGGATTTAGCTCAGCTGGCTAGAGCGTACGATTCACATTCGTAAGGTCACAGGTTCAAGCCCTGTAATCCCCACCAAACAGGTTATAAAATAATTTTCAACTATTTCGTAATCTGTAAATGTCTGTTAAATCCCTCACGAAAATAGAGGGCTATTTTTATGCCATTTTTGCGACAAAAACACGCCAAAAAAACGCAATTTACCTCTATAATTTTTCTGTTAAATCCCTAAAGCTCAAACTTTCACAAAAAAGAACTTTTATAGATTACTAAAATTATATTTGCCTAGGTTATTAATGTAGCTAGAGCCTGGAATGTCAAAGACCCACACCTCATTCTCATAATGAAAAATTGTTTCCAGTCTAGATTTAGCGCCATCACTCCTTATCTCTTCATAAGATATCCAATAATAATCATTATCGTTCTTTCCGAGCACTTCTACTGTTCCTGTCGTCCAAGTATTATCTCCTAGTTCTTTTCGTTTGTTTTCTATCAAATCCTGTGCTTCTTCGGCACTTATTTTAACATCGAATTGATCTTCAAACCACTCCTTAGATTGATCCAAATCGTAGATATTATTCCCGTTAGAAGCCTTAATTGCATTGCATCTATAGGTCACGTCATTTGATTCATAAAACCAGACGCTGATAGATGAGTCGTCTTCACCTTTGTGATAATCACAACTGCGGCGTGTTACAATATTGAAATGATGTTGACCTTTCGGCTGCTCTCCGTCTATTGTTATTTTAATATCGCCGTTTTTTACTCCGCTAGAATTTATGTATGATATTATATCCTGTTGGCTCTTAGGCTCTTTTCCGTTTTTGTAAAACGCCTCAAGGTATCCGCACATAATATCGTTTGAGTTGGCATAGGTGTCATATTTTGCACGGCTAGAAAATGGTTTACAACCATAACTAGTTGATACCGTCCCTTTTGCTATATATGGATCATTATTTCGAATTATCTTTCTAATCCCGTTGTATATCAAAGGAGAAAAAGCCAAAAGTACCCCAATAATAGACATGGTGACAAATATCGAAAGCCTAATCTTGTATTTTGCTAAATTGTCTAATGTTAAGAAAAAAAGGATAACGCAGGCTGTTATTCCGAACCAAAATATTGGTCTATAAATAACATTATAAGCCATATAAACAACTGCAAGATTATTTTCTCCGAACAGTATATATGGTAGCACATGTCCTATAAGCACAACGCACCCAATGATTAAACTGATGATGCCGTATACTTTCAACCTCTTATTAGCTTTCTCTTTTTTTATATCACCTGTTACACTAGGTTGCATCCCCTGAGATGATGTCGCCTGTTGTATTGGCAACTGATTTGCTTGTGGTGTATTATTAACTAAATTAGTCGATGAATTAGGCTCCTGGTCCATATGTAACTTATTTCTCCATTTATGCTTATTAATATAATATCACATATTTTAACCCTACCTGTACGTCTTCTTCGTATGTCGTTAAAACCTGGTTAATTAAGCCCCACCATTGCAAACCCTTATTAGAGGGTATTTTTTATTGTTATAAGCAAAGCGGAATAAAAAATGATAGAAATATTATACAGGGGGTTGTAATCTATAATAAGATGTGCCTATAATGCGCACGGGTTGGCTTTGGGGTTTAGCAGTTAGTCAGACCGGAGTCTCATAAGCCCAATGATTAGGTGGCTTGTGCAGCAGGAGCAACCGCTAAACGGTATTCTAGGCATCCAGGTTGTAGGAAGGAGATAAAATGACCATAGAAGTAAATATTCTATGTATCTTACTTCATAGACGCAAAATCCGTACCAAAGAAAAATCTAACTAGCCAAAGCTAGTTAGAACAACCCATTTCGGAAAAGCTCTTCCTAGAGGGGCTTTTCTTCTTTCACTATTATACTACATCTCACCTAAATATGCTACAATAAAGCCATGAGCACTAAATCCAACAAAACGAATATTCGTATCAAAATCAACACCAGTTTGCTACTTATTATGAGTATAGCTTTTGGTGTCATCACCTTTACTACGGCTTCTAATATCTATAAAGCTTCAAATAATTTTCAAAGCGTTTCCGATGCCCCAGGCCTTTGCTATGACGAAACTAAAACTGACAACGCGTTCACTCGTGATAACTCTTACATTTGTACTACTGAGCATGACGAAGACGGCAACGCCCTTTCTGCTGCTACTGATAACGAATATACTCTCTTTCTCTATGACCGCCTCACACTCTCTTCGTTAATTCGTTCTGGCGACCACATTGCTATCGTCATTGCTATTGGTTCTATGTTTACCATCGCTGGCCTTGTCACCACTTTCGTTTATTGGAATCACAACAAAGCCAAAACTAGTACAAAATGAGCATCAAAATCAACGACGAAATACAAAAACACATAGAGAATAACGTCTTCCCAGAATACCAAAAAAATGAACCTGCGCATAATCTCAGCCACATTAAATATGTTATAGATAGAAGTTTTAAGTTCGCTCAAACTGTCCCAAATATTAATTACGATATTGTCTATGTCGTTGCCGCATACCACGACATTGGGCACCATATTGATCCCAAAAAACACGAACTAGTATCCGCAGAAATTATGCAAAAAGACCAAGAATTAAAAAAATTTTTCTCTGAAGATGAACTAAAAACAATCAAAGAAGCTATCGAAGATCATCGGGCTTCCTCTGATCACGAACCTCGTAGCATTTATGGGAAAATTGTGTCAACAGCAGATAGGAATAACAGTGTTAACTCTTGCCTAGAAAGAAGCTATTTCTACGGTAAAAAATTGCACCCAGAATATAGTGACGATGAACTATTTAATCGTGCCTATGAACATCTTAAACAGAAATTTGGAGAAAACGGCTACGCCAAATTCTTCTTTAAAAACGAAGAATACGAGAAATTTTTAACAGACATTAGAAAACTATTATCTAACAAAGAAAAATTCATCGAAGCGCAAAGAATATATATTGAAAAGCTTAAAAACGCAAAATAAAACCCTGCTAGAGCAGGGTTTAAAACGCGGGATACTTCATTTTAAGGCTTCTCGATATTCAGAGCGTATACGCATTAGTATTTCGCCAAGCCTGTTTTCGCCTTCGCCATTGCATATTCCCCAATACGTATCGCCCCAATCGTTTCCTTCGACAAGTTTCGCCTCACCAGTCGCCAGAAGCTTTTCTTTTAGCTCAGGATTCTGGTCGAACTTACTCCGGCAGATCTCATACATTACCTTATCTTTAACTTCGTCCCAATCCGGGCGGATTTCAATGGCTTGACCTTTCTTTTTCGCTCCCTTGGCCGACAAGTATTCAAATTCTTTACGAATTTCAGCGGACTCAGATTTAGAAGCCTGATATGCCGCCTCAGAAGAACTAAAGTTTAGCCCATCGTAAGTAACAAAGCACGGCCAAAAATTACTCAGCCACCGATACTCTTTTTGGAATTCCAATATATCCATTTAAATCCCTCCTTTAAAGTTCAAAACTCCCACCAAAGCATCCTTCATTATTATAGCATGGCTCAATTCTTCCTCAGATATTTCAAAATATGATAAAATTAATCCAGTGTTAGAATTAAAAGATATCAGCTACGAGGTGAAGTCCGGTGGGTCTAGGCAGTTAATCCTAGACCATATTTCGCTACGGATTAAACCCGGCAGCTTTACGGTAATTACTGGCCAGAACGGCAGTGGCAAATCTACTCTTGCCGAAATCATTATGGGCATCAAAACTCCTACCAGTGGTCAAATTTTCTGGCAAGGCGAAGACATTACGAAGCTCCCAGTCACCGACCGCGCCAAAAAGGGAATTGCTTTCTCGTTTCAGGAGCCAGTCAAATTCAAAGGTATCACCGTTTATGATCTTTTAAATACTGCGAGTGGTGAGCTAATTTCCAAAAAGGAAGCCGGAGATTACCTTAAGACAGTCGGTCTCTCACCAGAGGATTATCTCCTACGCGAAGTCAATTCCAAACTTTCTGGCGGGGAATTAAAGCGGATTGAAATCGCTTCCGTGCTTAAAAGAAACGCTGACCTTACTATTTTTGATGAGCCAGAAGCCGGTATTGACCTCTGGAGTTTTGACAATCTCACCAAGATTTTCAAAATGGCCAAAAAGAACGCCCATACTACCATCGTCATTTCACACCAAGAACGAATTCTAAAAATCGCTGACGAAATTATTGTTTTGTCTCATGGCAAAATCGCTTCTTGTGGCACTCCCGAAAAGCTTCTACCACAAATCGTCAAGGGGGAACTATGAACTTAAGCGAAGCAGAAAAACAAATTTTTTGCGAAGTTTCTGGTGATTTTCAGATTCCCGAAGGCGCCTACAATTTCCGCGTTAATGGCAAATCCGTCGGTCGCCACTCCACTAAAAATATCGACGTCGAGCCAAAGACTAAAAAGAGTGGTCTCGATATTTACGTTAAAAATGACACCAAGGGCGAGCAAGTCCATATTCCGGTTGCCATCAGTGCCACCGGCTTAAAAGAAGCAGTCTACAACGATTTTCATATTGGCGATAACGCTGAAGTAACTATCATCGCCGGCTGCGGCATTTATAATTGTGGCGGCCAGGATTCCGTCCATAATGGTATTCACCGTTTTTATGTCGGTAAAAATTCCAAAATTAAGTATATTGAAAAACATTACGGTTTTGGCCCCGGTAGTGGTGGTAAAATTCTAAACCCCACCACGGAAGTTTATCTTGAAAAAGGTGCTTCGGCTGAACTTTTCCTCGAACAAATCAAAGGTGTCGACTCCACCGTTAGAAAGACCATTGCTGAAGTTGGAGATTCTGCGAAGCTCCTAGTCACTGAACGTCTCATGACGCACAGTCGCCAAACTGCCGAAAGCTCTTACGAAGTAGCTTTGAATGGCAAGGATTCTACCGCCGATATCGCCTCTCGTTCCATCGCCCAAGACTATTCAAAACAGCTTTTTAAAGCCACTATTGCAGGGAACAACAAATGCCGTGGTCACTCTGCTTGTGACGCTATTATCATGGATGAAGCCAGCGTCCATGCCATTCCAGCTCTTGATGCTAAGACCAAAGACGCTGAATTAATCCACGAGGCTGCCATCGGCAAAATTGCCGGCGACCAAATCACAAAACTCATGACTCTCGGCGCCACCAAAAAAGAAGCCGAAAGTAAGATTATTAATGGCTTTTTACGCTAAAAAATACAAGCTAAAGCAATCATAGATACCAATATTTCCACCCCGAAGAGAATCCCAGATTTTTTATACAACCTTGCAACAACTTTTTGGTTAATCTTTTTTCTTGAAACTGCTAAAATGCTAAGTATCAAAAAGTAGGTAAACGCAACCACGTTCACTAAAATAATCGGTCCACAATATAATAAAGCTATCATCGTGCCCGCTCCACCTGCATTATAATAATCACGATTTACTATCCAATTAATCCCAAATACAAGAAATAGCAACACAACCACGACAATATTGAAATAAATTAAGCCGTTAAAAATTTTAGTTATGGTTTCAAACCTTTTTAATCCAGCAAAATCACTATTGCTCATACAGCGATTATAACATAAAAAAATAACCATAAAAAGTCTTGCAATTCCATATTTAGTGTTATATACTAGGTATTAAGCACTAAATGTAGCGTTTAACATCAAAATTTGAACAACGAAGGAGGTATTAAATGTTCAAAAGAATCGTCAAGCGGGACGGCAAAATCGTCAAATTTGATCCCGATAAAATTACTGAAGCCATCGCGAAAGCCGGTCTAGCTACAGAAGAATTTAAATATGACCGTGCCAAGGCTTTAACCGACAAAGTTTTAAAGCGTGCCGAAGAGACCATTACGGCTCGTACTCCTAACGTTGAACAAATTCAAGATATCGTTGAAGAAGTTTTGATGGAATCCAGTTTCAAGAAAACCGCCAGAGCTTACATTCGCTATCGCCAAGAACGCTCTCGTATTCGTGATGCCAAATCTGACCTTATGATGATTTATCGTACGATTTCTCATGCTGACGCTTCTGAAGATTCTGATATTAAACGGTCTAACGCCAACGTCGATGGTAACTCTGCCATGGGCAAAATGCTCCAGTTCGGCGCCGAAGGTTCCAAGGTTTTTGCTAAATCTCTGCTCCTTCGTCCTGATATTGCTGCGGCTCACGACAACGGCGACATCCATATTCACGATCTTGATTTTTACGCTACTGGTACTCTGACTTGCTGTCAATCTGATCCATTCCGGATGTTTGAAAATGGTGGTTTTAATACTGGTCACGGACATCTTCGCACTCCGAATTCCATTAGCTCTTACGGCGCTCTTGCAGCAATCTTACTCCAAGCCAACCAAAACGAGCAGCACGGTGGTCAGTCTATCCCAAACTTTGACTACGCCATGGCTCCAGGCGTTCACAAATCTTTCCGCAAAGCTTTGAAGAAAAATCTCGAAAAGTACAACAAGTTTACCGGTAAAAAACTCGATCTCACCGTCAAAGATGATTACGAATATGGTGATGATGCTAAACTTAAAAAAGCCAAATGGCCGAGGGAAATCATCGAAGCTAGTAACGAAGATGTCGAACGCGAAACTTTCCAAGCCATGGAGGGCTTCATCCATAACCTCAACACTATGCATTCCCGTGCTGGTGCCCAGGTACCATTTACCAGTATTAACTTCGGTACCGATACCACTCCAGCTGGTCGCTTAGTTTCTCATTGCTTCCTCGACGCTACCGAAAAAGGTCTCGGCAAGGGCGAAACGCCGATTTTTCCAATTTCTATCCTAAAAGTTAAAGAGGGAGTTAATTATAACCCCGAGGACCCCAATTATGACATCTTTAAAAAGTCCATGGCGGTCTCTGCTAAGCGTCTTTTCCCGAATTTCTGTTTCATCGATGCTCCTTATAACCTCAAATATTATAAAAAGGGTGATTATCGCACCGAAATTGCGACCATGGGTTGCCGCACCCGCGTCTTTTCATCTGTCTTCCCAGAGTCTGACGGTATTGTCACCGGTCGCGGTAATCTTTCCTTCACCACTATTAATCTAGTACGTATTGGCATCAAGCACGGTATCTGCCTCGGTGAAAGGAAAGAAGCTGACTGGGATGGCTTCTATAAAGAGCTTGACGAAAAAATGGATCTCGTGAGAGATGAACTTCTTGATCGCTTTGATTTTCAGGCTAAACAACACGTTCGTAACTTCCCATTCTTAATGGGGCAAGGGAACTGGTTTGGCTCTGAGAAACTTGGCCCGAACGATACTTTACGCGATGTGATTAAGCATGGTACTCTATCCATCGGCTTTATCGGCCTGGCTGAAACTCTCGTAGCTATGACTGGCAAACATCACGGTGAAGATGAAGATGCTCGTGATCTCGGCCTTGATATCGTTACTCATATGCGCGAAAAATGTGATAGCTACTGCAAGAAACACAAACTCAACTTCTCCTTACTTGCTACTCCAGCCGAAGGCATCGCTGGCCGCTTTACTAAGATAGATCGTAAAGAATACGGCAAAATTAAAGGTGTCACCGACCGTGAATTCTATACCAATTCCTTCCACGTACCGGTTTACTTCCCAATTTCCGCTTTCGAAAAGATCGAAATCGAAGCTCCGTATCATGCGCTTTGTAACGCTGGCCACATTACTTATATTGAGCTCGATGGTGATCCATCGCAGAATCTCCCAGCCTTTGAAGCCGTGATTCGCAAAATGCACGACGAAGGTGTCGGCTACGGTTCCGTCAACCACCCAGTTGACCGTGATCCAGTCTGCGGCTTCTCTGGTGTCATTTCCGGCGATCGCTGTCCACATTGTGGCCGACTCGAAGGTGATGTCCCATTCGAGAAAGTTTGTAGCTGCGCTAAGGGAGAATAATTAAATGTTTAAAATGATGCTTTTCGAGATCATTCGCGACGACGGGAGCGAACGACGAAGCGAGCCCCGTAACGACGGGTGCGAGCGAGGAGGATCGAGAAAAGTATCATTTAAACATTAGAGGAGTATACCATATGAACACAGATTGGCATCAAATTTCACTAAACAAGATTGCGCGCCAGCTCGAAACGCCCGATGGCTACATTCGGATGTCCGGTCCGCTCGAGCATGATAACATCGTAAACGGCGACGGCCTCCGCGTAGTCCTCTGGACTCAGGGCTGTCCCAATCACTGTAAAGGTTGCCAAAACCCTGAAACCTGGGACTACGAAGCCGGCTTCTTGGTCAAAATTGACGACCTTAAAAAAGAGCTGAGAGAATTTAAAGGTCAAGCTGGTCTTACTTTCTGTGGTGGTGAACCTTTTGTTCAGGCTAAATCTTGCAAGGAAATTGCTGACTGGTGCCGTAAAGAACTCGGTTGGAACGTCTGGAGCTTCTCTGGTTTTACCTATGAGATTATCAAAGAACACGGTGGCGCTCCTTGGGAGTTTCTCAAATCCTTGGACGCTCTAATTGATGGTCCTTTCATCCTCAGCCAGCGTGACCTCAGCCTCCGTTTTCGCGGCTCCAAGAACCAGCGTCTCCTTCACCTAGAGCTCGGTACTGGCAAAATCCTGTCAGTTGAATAGTGTTGTATAATATAGGTATGGTACAGAAAAAACCTGATTCGGCCCGTATTGAGCACGCCGTAGAAGTAGCTAAAAAGGCTCATGAAGGCCAGTTTCGTAAAACCGGCGAGCCGTATATTGTGCATCCTCTAGCTGTCAAAAAAATTCTTGAAGAGTGGGGCATGGACGAGGATACTATTATTGCTGGTATTCTACATGATACCGTTGAAGACACTGATCTTACCCTTGAAGACATCAAAAAAGAATTTGGCGAATCGGTTGCCTTCCTAGTTGATGGCGTGACTAAGCTCTCTACTGCCCGTAATGGTATGCGCGATATCGATACTTATCTTCCCGCCACGAAGGATAATTTCCTCCGTCTTATGATTGCCCTCGGTGATGATATCCGTGTCCTCATTATTAAACTTGCTGACCGCCTGCATAACCTGCGCACTCTTTCTGCACTTCCACCAGATAAACAAAAGAAAATCGCCAAGGAAACCCTAGAGGTTTTTGCTCCGCTAGCCGACCGTCTCAATATGGGACTTCTTCGCGTAGAACTTGCCGACCTGTCTTTTAAATATGTTGATCCTAGACGTTTTGAAGAGTTGAAAAAACTGATTGAAACACGCAATAAATCCGCCGAGAAATCTCTCAAAAAGATCGAAGAAGAAGTTACCGCAGCCCTTAAAAAGGAAAAAATCAAGTTTCAACTTTCTGGTCGCGTGAAGTCAGTTTACTCGCTTCACAAAAAACTCGCCAAATACGATCAAAACATTAATGCAGTTTATGATCTTACCGCTCTTCGTGTAATTGTGGAGGATGTTACCGACTGTTATCTGGCTCTCGGCATTATTCACTCTCTATATACCCCTATGAATGGTCGTATCAAAGATTATATTGCCATGCCTAAGCAAAACGGTTATCAATCTATTCATACCACAGTTATTACTAAAGACAAGCATGTGGTTGAATTTCAGATTCGTACCAAGGAGATGCATGAATACGCCGAACGCGGTCTCGCTGCCAGCTTCTATTACAATGAGCAAAAGTTAACAGAGAATTATAAAAAAGGTAAAATTGAGCATCTTCCTACTAACCTTCTCTGGATTACTGAACTTCAAATGACCGCTGCTAAACTCCGTGAAGGTAAAAAAGTTGACCTTAAAAAACTTAAAATCAACCTCTTTGCCGATAAGATTTTTGTCTATACCCCAAAAGGCGATATCATTGATCTTCCTAAAGGTGCTTTACCTCTAGACTTTGCTTATCGCTTACATTCCGAAATCGGCGATCACGTAGTAGGCGTCAAAATCAATGGCAAGATGAGTAATCTGAATAAAAGATTAGAACAAGGCGACATTGTCGAGATTCTTACCTCTAAAAACCAAACACCTAAAACATCTTGGCTAGACCGTATCATCACTTCACACGCTCGTTCTAAGTTACTTCATCGCCTCAACCTCATTAATCGCCCCGATGACGTTATCCCGAAGCACAAAACCAAGAAATAATCTGTCGAAATATGATATAATTAATCCTGTGCCGATGTAGCTCAGTTGGTAGAGCAGCTCATTCGTAACGAGCAGGTCACAGGTTCGACCCCTGCCATCGGCTCCATTTTGTTTTTGAAAAACTTATGATATAATGAAAGCATATTAAAAGGAGTTCTAATATGTCAAAAGCTGAGATTATCAAGCGTTCTGCTAGCCAGGTTAGCAGCGATTTAAAAAAATCCGCTTGGTCAGCCGTTATAGAATCACTAGCTCTGATCATTCTTGGTATTTTATTCATCGCCCTTCAAGACACGATGATTAAAGTTTTAGCTTACATTGTTGGTGCATTCTTTATTGTCAAAGGTGGTTTTCAAATCATTAATTATTTTATCGAGAAAGGTCAAAACGATTTTTTCAATAACAGTCTACTTTCTGGAGTAGTATCTGCTCTCATCGGTATCACCGCTCTAGTAATAGGTGAAGATATCGCCAATGTTTTCCGTGTTGTTGTTGGCATTTTAATTATTTACGAATCGTTGGTACGTGTTAACACTGCCATTAAACTTTCTGCTGCTCAAATTCCAGCTTGGAAATACATTTTAGTTTTAGCTTTATTGATGATGGTAATTGGCATTTTCATCACCTTTAACGAAGGCGCAATTCTTACCTTAATCGGTAGCATGATGATTGTGGCTGGCGTTATTAGTATTTTTGGTGATATTATGTTCATTCAATACGTCAATACTTTAGCAGAGAAAATAATGGGCGATGAAAAACATTAAAGAAGATTTTCTTAAAATATATCAAACCGAGCGTGGTCTTTTGCTTCTCATGGTTTTTAATACCTTTGCATCACTTGCTCTTCTCATTTTTTCCATCGTTACGCTTAACCCAGAGGCGCCAGTAGTCAAAATCGGTTATGGTGATATCGGCGGATATCGAGATGGTACCTGGATTAGCCTACTGGCTTTCCCGATTCTTGCGATAATTTTTGGCTTTTTCCATAATATCCTGACTTTACGAATTTTTCATAAGCGTGGTGCCGGTATGGCCAAATTCTTTTTGATTACAACTTCATGTTTAATTTTTGGCACGGCGCTAGTTTTAATTCGTTTACTCGGAGAAGAATAAAATGCGACAAAACCTTGAAATTCCCCAAGGTAAACGTACAAAGCTCTACCGTTTTTTGGAAATAGTACCAGGCGCTATCTCTTATGGTGCCATCATTTTACTATTCGTGATTTCATTTATTGACCCAGTCTGGGGTGCCATTTATTTATTTGTTCTGATTTCTAGCACTCTCGTCAAAGCTATAGGTGTCGCCTATCGTACCGTGCAAGGTTATAATATTATCAAGCGTGCTGGACGCGTTGACTGGCATGAACGCCTTAATGACTTAGAAAACCCTCACGACGCATACGAAAGATTACGTGACAACAATAGTAAAAGCTACCATTCCGAAGAGCATCTTGATAACCTCAAAATGATTACCGCAATGGGAAATGACTATCCTAAGCCCTCACAAATTTATCACGTTGTAATTATGACTGCATACAACGAATCTAGCGAAGTGCTTTCGCCATCCATCGCTGCGGTAGAGCATAATACTTTTCTAAACGATCACATCATTTTTGTACTAGCTTACGAAGAACGTGGTGGTGCTGAGATGGAGAATACTGCAAAAGCTCTCGCTTCAGAATATAAAGGTGTCTTTAAAGACTTTTTGCTTGTTAAGCATCCAGCCAATCTTCCCGGCGAAGTAATCGGCAAGGGGCCCAATCTGACTTATGCCGGTCAAGCCGTCAAGGATTACGTTTCTAAAAAACATTTACCTCTTGAAAACATTATCGTCACGTCCTTAGATAGCGACAACCACATGGCTCCCAAATATCTTGATTCGGTTGCCTATGAGTTTATCGTCCATCCCAATCGGCAAAGGCTCAGTTATCAGCCAGTCTCCATCTTTACTAATAATATCTGGGATGCTCCCGCTCCTGCACGTGTTATCGCCGTTTCAAATTCATTTTTCAACGTGATTTCTACCATGAGGCCACATTCTCTACGTAATTTCGCCTCTCATTCTCAGCCTTTACAAGCACTCGAAGCCATGAATTTTTGGTCCAAACGTACCATTGTAGAAGATGGCCATCAATACTGGCGTAGTTTATTCTTTTTCTCTGGTGATTACGCTGTTCTACCTATCCGAATTCCGATTTACCAAGATGCTGTTATTGATGAAACGTTCTTTAAGACCATTAAGGCTCAGTTTATTCAGGTCAGGCGTTGGTACTATGGGGCCAGCGACGTGGCATACGTTGGCACTAGATTATTCGTACCGAAATCAAAACGCTGTATGCCATTCTGGCACCTGCTACCTAAATTCTGGCGATTGCTCGATGGGCATGTCACCCTAGCTATCATGGCGCCAATCATTACCTTTGGTGGTTGGGTGCCAATGATCATGAATGTCTCTTCGCACGACATGGTAGCCTATAATCTACCAAATATTGTTAGTATTATCGAAACAGTTGCGTCTATTGGCCTGTTTATCACCGTGCTAGTTTCTTTTCGCATCTTGCCAAAACGCCCAGCTAAATATCGCAAAGGGCGCAATATTCTTATGGTACTCCAATGGGTGCTCATTCCTGTCACTTCTATTTTGTATCAATCACTTGCCGCTTATTATGCTCAGACTCGCCTCATGTTAGGGCTATATATGGAGAAATTTGATGTCACCAAAAAAGTAGTCAAAAAATAAAAAGTATTAAGGTAATGCGGTGAATAGAATTACCGACGAAAAACTCAAAAACAAACGTTTTCGTCAAACCGAAGAGACCATTATTATTACATTTTTTTCGGTTAAAGAATCGCTCAGTCTGTCGCATTTCTTTCACACAGCCCATATTTCTCGCTCCACTCTTTACCGTCATCACAAGAATTTATCTGAAGTAGCTCCAGATTACGAAGCATACATTTTATATAAATGTAAAAAGATTATGCATTCTCTCATGAATAATCCCAAATGTCAGCTTAGAACTCTTTACAGCCGCATTTTAATTTTAATGTCTGCCAATCGTTTGGTTATGAGATTTTTACTCAAATATGGCAGACGTGATTTTTTTGAAAGAATGATTATAACTATCAAACCCAAAATCATCGCTACCAATAAAATTACAGACGGGGAAATGTTTAAAATATACACTAAAGAAATTGCTGGATTGGTTGAAGAATGGGGAAGAGCAGGTTTTAATAAAAATACAATTGTCAGCACTGTCGATAAAATCATGTTTCTAACCAATACCGCTCACATTCGTCTTAGCCCACTTAAGTCTTTTAATCAGCAGGGCTAACAATTTTTTGCACTCTGTGATATAATTACCTCTAGATGGGTTGTTAGCTCAGCTGGCTAGAGCGTCTCGTTTACACCGAGAAGGTCGGGGATTCGAGTTCCTCACAACCCACCACAGAAAATATCCAACCATTCGGTTGGATATTTTCTTTTATTCCGCAAACGTTTGTTATTTTTTGTTAAATTTAAATTTTTGCAACAATTGTTGCAAAAATTCTAAATCCAAAAATTTTTTCTTCATATCATATGCTAGAATCTATCGCAAGCGGAGGAGAAAGGATTTTTATTTTTAATATGCTCAAAATTGTGGTTTTTGACAGTGGTTATGGTGGTGAGTTCTTCGCGGATCAACTAGCTGAAGAATTGCCTATCGTTGAAATAATTCGAGTCATTGATTGGCGTCATGCGAATCAGCTACTTTTAAATGCGAAAACTGCTAGGAAAACGGCAGACGAGGCTTTACGCCCTTATATCAATAAGGCTGATCTCATCATTTTTGCCAATTATCTTTTGACTTTGACTAGTTTGCAGTTTTTCCGCAAAAAATACCCTAACCAACGTTTCATTGGTATGTCACTTGAGCAACCCAAATCTCTTCAAAAAAAGGAAATTATTCCAATTCTTACTACCAAAGCAGTAGCCAAATCCCTAAAATACCAAAATTTTGTTTTCAGACTTCGTTGTAAAACTAAGACTATCACTTTAGACACCTGGCCCGCCAAAATTGACGACGGGGAATTAGAAAGCGACGAAATTAAATTAGCCCTCACTCCATTTTTTGAGAAGTATCGTCCTAGTTCCATCATACTTATTTGCTCACAATTTCATGATCTTCGACCAGAGTTAAAAAGAATTTATGGTCCCAAACTTAAAATCTACGACAATTTTGATGAAACCATCAAAAACATCAATAGAACTTTAAAAATTCGTGGTGGAATCAAGAAATCTAAATACTAGTTTTTGTATATTCTTTTCATGTATAAGGTTTTTGGAATCATTTGCATCGCCTTACTGGTCGCATCCGAATCTAATTTCACGCTGTAATATACAGCATAAACCTTACCATCTAATTTCGTCGCGTAAGCTAGGGCGTAAGCATTCTCAGCTTGTACCCACGTGGTACCGTTCATTTTATAGGCGCTATCGGTTATATCAAGATAAGCACTAACTCGATTGCTTAGAAATTTAGCTGGCGTGAGAGAGCTTCTTTCGGCATAGACTAGTACTTGCGCCCAACCATCATCATTGGTTAGATTATAAGTAAATGCTCCGTCCTTATTCTTGCCACCAGCTTTAAACTGTTTAGGCAGATAGAATTCTAGGTCGCCAACCTTAGCTAAAGTCCCATCTTCTTTTACCTGTTTATAATAATTATTTATTATAGAATTTTCACTAGTTTTACCGCTCTCAGTTCCACCGTGGTAATAACCACCTTTTTTGTCATCGTCTTCATCTTCATCAGGCTGTTCATCTTTTTGGTCGGTATTGTCAGCGGAAATTGTGTCATTATTCTGGGCATTTGAATCAAACTTTATTACACCTGTCGCAAACAAAGCTACAAATACAACAATTATGCAACCTAGCATTGTAGCTAGCACCGCAATCGCAATAGCCTGACCATTAATTTTTTGTGCAGGTTCAACTTTTTTAGCTTCCGGCGCTTTTTCTACTTTTATTTCGCTTGAACTCTCTTTCTTAACAGTATCAGTTTTTTTATCGCTTTTAGTTTCTTTTGCCATAAAATCTCCTTTTCCCCATTATATCATCACTTATGATATAATATATATAAAATAAAAGGGAATCAAAATGGATAAATTAGAAGAGATGAGACATACTTTAAGTCATGTGCTGGCTGCTGCGGTGCGTGAACTTTACCCTCATGCCAAATTTGGCATCGGTCCAGCCATTGAGAATGGCTTTTACTACGACATCGACTTTGGCAAAACCAAATTATCTGATGCTGATCTGGCAAAAATTGAGAAAAAAATGCGTGGCATTATTGCTCGTAAACTTCCTATGACTAAGCGCGTTGTGACCAAATCCGAAGCTTTAAACTGGGCTCGCGACGAAAAGCAAGATTACAAAATCGAGCTAATCAAGGAATTGCCTGAAAGCGCTGAAATATCTTTTTATGACATGGGAGATTTATTCACTGACCTTTGTAAAGGTCCTCATGTTAAAGACTTATCCGAGATTGGTCCCTTTAAACTGATTCGTATTGCTGGTGCCTACTGGCGCGGTGATGAAAAGCGTCCTATGCTAACTCGTATTTACGGCGTCGCTTTTGATACTGAAAAGGAACTTGATGATTATTTGAAGCGTCAAGAAGAAGCCAAAAGGCGTGACCACCGCAAACTCGGCAAAGAGCTAGATTTATTCTGCTTCTCAGATTTAGTAGGTTCTGGCCTCCCACTCTTCACCCCACGCGGTACAACACTACGTGAATTAATGGCAAACTATTCTTTGTCTCTACGTGGCCGTGAAGGCTTCGAGAAAGTTTGGACTCCTCACATTACTAAGACTGACCTCTACAAAACATCTGGTCATTATGCCAAATTTGGTGACGAGCTCTTTATGGTCCATTCTCAAGTTAGCGGCGAAGATTTTGCCATGAAGCCAATGAACTGTCCGCATCACACTCAGATTTTTGCTTCACGTCCGCGCACTTACCGTGACATGCCAGTTCGTTATATGGAAGCGACTACCGATTATCGTGACGAAAAAACTGGTGAACTTGGCGGCCTTTCGCGTGTACGCTCGCTCACCCAAGATGATTCACACGTCTTTTGTCGCAAAGATCAGATCAAGGAAGAAGTCGCACGCCTCGTCAATATAGTAAAAGAGTTATACACTACCTTTGGTATGCAAAAGCTTCGCGCTCGCCTCTCTTACCGTTCTGACGAAGACAAATACTTGGGCGATAAGAAGCTTTGGGAAATGGCTCAAAAGCAGATTAAACAAGCTGCTATTGATAACCATCTAGACTATTTTGAACAAGAAGGCGAAGCTGCCTTTTACGGGCCAAAGATTGACTTCATGGCCGAAGATGCCATAGGTCGCGAGCACCAGCTTGCCACCATCCAGCTCGATTTCGTGATGCCAGAACGCTTCGGACTCGAATTCACTAACGAAAAAGGCGAAAAAGAATGCCCAGTCATGATTCATCATGCCACCCTTGGTTCTATAGAACGCTTCCTCTCAGTCTTTATTGAGCATACTGGTGGTTGGTTCCCATTCTGGTGTGCACCAGAGCAAGTTCGTGTAGTTACCGTCAATAATCAGGTCAAAGATTATGTTGCCAAAATCACTGCAATTCTAGATGACGTTGTCCTCGAAAAGCCGCTCAAACATAATGAGCTACGCTACACCGTAGATGATTCCGACGATTCACTCGGTAAAAAGATCCGCCGTGCCACTACGATGAAAATTCCTGCTGTAATTGTAGTTGGTCCGAAGGATGTAGAAGCTAAATCCGTTTCTATTCGCTTGCGTGATAAAGAAGAACAAATCAAACTGACTAAGCTCGCCGACTATCTCAAAGAACTAAAGTAGTAAATCGAATTGCTTTCAAGGGGCGTTAATGAAATTTAAATCAGATAATCCTATTGTTATTATTTTGGGCCCGACAGGTTCCGGCAAGACTAGCGTTTCCATTAAACTCGCAAAAGCTTTAAATGGCGAAATTATTTCCGCCGATTCTCGTGCCATCTATCAAGGCATGGACCTTGGCACCGCCAAACCCACGCCGAAAGAGCGGCGAGGAATTCCTCATTATGGCTTAGACTTAATAAAACCTGGTGATAGATTTACGGTAGCCGACTGGAAGTCTTATGCCGAACAAAAAATTACCGAAATTACTACGCGTGGCAAACTTCCAATTATTGTTGGTGGCACCGGACTTTATATTGATGCTCTCATCTACGATTATCATTTCAAAGGCCCCACTGGGGAAAAAATCGGTGACTATGAACAAAAAACTTGTACGGATCGCAAGGAAATCAAGGGGAATTATCTGCTCGTAGGCATCAAGTACTCAGACCAAGAACTAAGAGAACGATTAAAAAAACGTATTGATAACATGTTCTCAGAAGATTTATACAAAGAGACAAAAGCTCTTGTACAGCAATATAGCTGGAATAACCAAGCTATGAAAAGCAATATTTATCAATACGCTTGGCAATTTCTAGAAGGGAAGCTTTCTCTGGATGAGGCCAAACAGCTCAGTTTTTACGCTGACTGGCATTTAGCCAAACGTCAAATGACTTGGTTTAAGCGAACCCCTCAAATCACTTGGCTCACGCTTGAAAAAGTTTATCCATATGTGATAAAATATATACAAGATGAGCAAAGAAAATAATTCTCCTACTGAAAAATTGTTCGGCTCGAAGACCAGAGCTAAGCTCCTAAGATTATTTTTTGAAAACCCCGAAAAAAGTTTTTATGTCCGTGAAATGACCAGAGTTATCGACGAGCAGATTAATTCCGTTCGTCGTGAGCTATTGAACCTCGAAAGTATTGGTGTAATTAAGAACGAAACCTTCGATAATAAAGTTTATTACTCAGCCAATAGCAAACATCCATTCACGCGCCCACTTGTAGATATTTTTTCGAAAAAAATTGATACAAGCCGTGATAAAGATATTAAAGAAACTACATGGGAAGAATACTGTCGCCCAGTTAAGCATTATCTAAAAGGATTAATTGTTACTAATCGCCTACCTGGTCAAGAGGGTATCGATCTTTTAATTATCGGCAACGATCGCACCAAGAAACTCACGCATTGGGCCGAAATTGTTGAAAAGAAACAGGGAAAACCCATCAATTATGTGATTATGTCTCCAGATGATTTCTCATATAGAAGAAGTGTTCACGACCGTTTCATCAAAGAAGTCCTAGAAATGGAGATTTCTGAAATCATTGACCCAGAAAAAATAATCAAAGGATAGGAGTAAAAATGTTTGAAATAGAAAGTAAAGACCAAGATCAAATTACAATTATTACTAAAAGCGCCACTATCAAATTCAATATTTCTGATGCTGTTATCGACGCCGGTCTCGTTGTAGGCAAGATTACCGGTCCAGGTGAGTTTGAAATTGGCGAAGCTACTATTCGGGGCATTGCTACCGAAAGCGGCAAAACGATTTATGATGTAGAAGTTAACGGCGTACATGTTGGTATCATTGGCGGAATTGAAGAAAACTTAGACGATATCGTAGCTGATGTGCTCTGTACCTCCTCAGTTAGAGCCGTCCGTGAAATCGAGCCGAAGCTAGTTATCTCTATGGGCAATGTCGACGGTATGGTTACTGAGCTCAAACTCACCGCTCGCACAGAAAAGAAGCTTAAAATTAAAAACTTAGATTCGCTTACCGCTAGCAAAGAAGTAGTGGTGTTGAATTAGAGTTAATCACTAACTCAGCCATATTATTATAAATGGTATAATAATACTATGAATTTTAATCCTGGCTACGTCATTATTATTCTTTTCATTATCGTTTTCTCGGTGATTTTGCACGAGCTATCTCACGGCATTGTTGCGTATTGGCTAGGTGATCATACTGCTAAAGACGCCGGCCGCCTCACTTTTAATCCCATTAAGCATATCGACCCCTATATGTCTATTTTAGTACCAGTCTTACTATACATCCTGAATGCCCCTGTTTTCGGTGGAGCGAAGCCCGTTCCAGTTAACTACCGTAACCTCAAATGGCAAGAATGGGGCATGGCAATAGTAGCTTTAGCTGGGCCATTTGCTAATTTTCTAATTGCGTTTTTGTCATTTTTGATTGGGCATTTTACTGGTATTCTCTATGATACTCACCTAGAAATTGTAAATTTCATTTTTACGGAACTAATCTATATCAATCTCGGTTTCATGATTTTCAATCTAATCCCTATACCACCCCTAGATGGCTCTCGCGTCCTTTATGTTTTCTCTCCCGACGTTGTTCGCGATTTTCTTACAAACATAGAACAATACGGTTTTATCCTCGTCTACGTACTGATTCTATTATTTGGTGAAGTGTTTTCTAGCCTCATGATCAACTGCATGAATGGCATTATTGACTTCTTCTACCTGTTAGTTGGAAGATAATGTGCTATAATGATATTAAGCCCTGTTGGCAGCATGATTTTCCTGAATAATCATGTTTTAGGGATTTCGTGGTTTTACACCCGTGGGTGTAAAGCATAAGAATTTACCCACCTTGTATATATTACGGGGAAAACAAACCGGCAGGGCCTTAATGAAAAAAGGTGGGCATGAAACAGAGAATCAGAGTAGTTGGTCTGGTACAAAATGAAAACGGCGTTTTAATTTTAAAACGCAGTCACGGTCGTTCCGAGTCGCCCGTTTTTTGGGAACTTCCCACCGGTAAGATACGGTTTGGTGAACAGCCGGAGGAAGCTATGGCACGCTCTCTAACAGAATTTACTGGACTCGTTGCCGACTCTATTGTTTTAAAAGATGTCATCACTTTTTTGGCTCCCGAAGGATCTAGCCAACTTAGTAATCTATATATTATTTACGAACTTGGTATTGAAGGTAATTCAAAACCCACGCCGAAAGATCGCTATACGGCCTATAAGTATATTAAGGATTTTAATGGCGCTAAACTAAATGAAACCACTATTTCTGTACTCGAAATCGAATGGGATAAAAGCACTGCTAACCATACCTCACCTCGTAATGTCGCCAATGGTGCAACTATCAATGTAGACGGCGCCTCACGTGGTAATCCTGGTCCCTCTGGTATCGGTTATTGCATTTATGACGAATCTGGTAGAATCATTGAGAGAAAAGGGGAGTTTATCGGTTTTGCTACTTCCCGGGTAGCGGAGTACTACGCTTTGCGTAAAGGTATTGAACGTGCCATCGAACTAGGCTTTAAGACCGTGCGTTTTATCTCCGATAGCCTTATGGTGGTAAATCAGCTCAACGGTATTTTTAAAATCAAAAACCAAGACATTCTACCCATTTATCAAGATATTCAAGACAGGCTCAAACAATTTGATGCTGTCTCTTTTACGCACGTACCTCGCAATCAAAACACTGCTGCCGATTCTGAAGCCAATGCCGCTATAGACGAAATACTACGAAAATGATATAATTAAGGGGAGCCCAAAAGACAATCGCTTGATTCCAAGAGGAAAGTCCGGGCAACACAGAGCAAGGTAGTCGCTAACGGCGACCGTCCGTAAGGATAGGGAAAGTACCACAGAAACTTATACCGCCCCTTCGGGAGCAAGGGTGAAAAGAGTGAGGTAAGAGCTCACAACATGTTGTAGCGATACGACATGGCGGCAAACCCTACCTGTTGCAAGGAGTGCTATTCGCCTCTGCTCGAGGACGCACGCTCACCGCTAGAGTGTTATAGCAATGTAACGCCAAGATAGATGATTGTCGGTCTCTTTATGAGACTACAGAACCCGGCTTATTGCAGGCTCATATCAAAAACCCACCTTAAAATGGTGGGTTTTTGCTATTTAGTAGACTTTCTTTTTGCTTTTTTACGGTATCGGTAAATTGCAATTAATCCATTAACAATCAATACCACCTGTACTATTATTCCAACAATAGAAAACACGAAGATATTATAAATTAACCACATAATATTAGTAGCTACCGCTGCATAGCGTACTTTCTTCACATCACACATATAAATTACAATAGCGTATAGTGATGGCGCCAAGATGGGGAGAACAGAAAAAATCGATTCAAATGTGAAAATACCAATTATTGTATAAAGTACTACGAAGACAAATGGTAGTAGTTTAGGGCTTCTATGTTTTAGTGCAGCTTCACGAGCGGCAATGGCGTTACGTATTGTAGTGATAATTTTGCTTGCCATTCCTGCCCATGCCCCCAAGAAGGCATAATGCAAGACCGAGCAAAATGCCGCCAAAGTATCAAAATTCAGCAAGCTTGACTTTTTCTTTTGTTGTATTGCCACTAAATCGCAAAGGAAAGCTACCAACGCAAAAATCTGTGATATTGCGTAGAACACGCTAATTCCACCACTATTTATAAAATCCTCAAACATCTAAACTCTTTACTCGTCAAACTTTCTTTTCATTTTCTTAACACTATAGTTTTATTAACAAACTCATTTTGTATATCAATAACCAAAAGCAATTTCATGCCTATATTGTATCACAAAACATAAAACAAAAACCCACCGCAAAACGGTGGGTTTTTGCTATTCAAATTAATTATTTATTCTTTTTCTCAGCTCGCGCTTTTGGGCTTTCAATTAAACCTTTTTTCTTCAAGGTTCTTAGGGCGGAAGTAGAAACGTTGCACTTCACTTTCTGGCCATTAATAATCAAAGTCCGCTTGCTCACGTTCGGTTTGAACACCTTGCGCGTGTGTCTCTGGGAGAACGACACATTGTGACCATACATTTTGCCTTTACCAGTAATTTCGCAAATTGCCATTTTATTTCTCCTTCACTGCCTTTACAATTGCCTTGAATGCTTCTGGATTATTCACCGCGAGATCAGCTAAAACCTTACGATCAAGATTAATATTTTTGGCTTTCATACCAGCAATCAATTGCGAGTAGGAAATACCTAGCTCTCTTGCCGCATTATTAATTCGCGTAATCCAAAGCGCTCTAAAATCACGTTTACGAGTTCGTCTATCTCTGTAACTGTATTGTAAAGCCTTAATTACACCTTGCTTACCTAAGCGAAAACTTCGCGTCCTAGCGTGTTGCATGCCTTTGGCAGCAGTTAACAACTTCTTATGTTTCGCGTGTGCCGCGACTCCTCTTTTAACTCTCATAATTAAACCCCCAATGCTTTCTTAACGTTTTTTGCAATCTTGCCGTCAATCGTGGCAGCAGTTTTCATGTTGCGCTTTCTGGCCTTAGATTTTTTCGCGAGAATATGATTCCCGAATGCCCGTTCACGTACCAATTTACCAGAACCGGTAATCTTGATCCGCTTAGCGGTACCTTTATGCGTCTTCAACTTTGGCATAATAGTTTTTCCTTTATTATTAATTATAGTTAATATTATTGCACGGCATTTGCCATGCCAAGGTGCTATCAGGAAGCCTAGAAAGTAGGAAATTACTTCTTTCGTACTTGCACTGACAAATTACGTCCGTTCATCTGCGCTTTACCTTCTACAACTACATCCTCACCGAGCGACTTAGTCACCTTATCCAAAAGTTCTGAGCCGATTTCTTTGTGAGCCATTTCACGACCCCGGAAGATTATCATAATCTTCACCCGGTCGCCGTCGTCTAAGAAAGAACGCATCTTACGGATTTTAATGTTTAGGTCGTTGTCGGAAATCTTAAGACCAATTTTCATTTGTTTCAGCTCGGACTGTTTTTCCCGAGCCTTTTTACGATTCTTGGCCTCTTCCTTCATCTTTTGATATTGGAACTTACCCCAATCAATGATTTTCACGACCGGTGGATTGGCGTTAGCGGCAATCTCCACTAAATCCACTCCCTGTTCATTCGCCAGAAGTTGCGCCTCACGACTGGACATAATGCCCAATTGCTCGCCACTAGAACCGATAACGCGTACCTCAGGATAGCGAATCTCTCCGTTTATCCGAGTGCGTGGTTGTTTTTTTATAATAGTCCTTTCTTCTCTTGAATTAACCTGCCAATAATTATACATTATCGCCTCCGAAAAGTCAACGCCTCAGCCAGATGTTTTGAGAGAATTAAATCAGAGCCATCCAGATCGGCAATCGTCTGGGCGACTTTAATGGTTTTGAAATATGACCGTGCCGATAAATTAAGCTTTGAAGAGGCTTCTGAAAGTAGTGCTTCCGCTTTCGAATCTAACTTTAATTTTTGTGATACTTCAAAAGAAGAAAGGGAACTATTATAAATACCATTTTGCCCGTACCGGGCGTATTGTCGTTTTATTGCCTCTGTTATATTATTTTTTACAACATTATGTTCGGACTTATCCGAAGAGGAAACTTCTCTTAAATCTTTATTGTCTACTCTTTCAACTTCAATATTCATATCTATCCGGTCAAATAGTGGTCCAGACAACTTTTTCTGGTAGTTTTGAATCTGTGTTTCGGTGCATTTACATTCGTGCGTAGGATCACCTAAATATCCACACGGACAGGGATTCATCGTCGCCACCAACATAAAATCTGCCGGGTAAATTGATTTATGGTTAGCTCTCGAAATGGTAATCGTCCTATCCTCTAATGGCTGTCTTAAAGCTTCCAGTATCGCTCGCGGGAACTCTGGTATTTCATCAAGAAAAAGAATGCCTTTGTGCGCCAATGATATTTCACCTGGGGCCGCTCCCACTCCGCCACCGATAACCGAGATAGCACTCGCCGTATGATGAGGATTGCGAAATGGTCGTTTTGAAACTACTTCATCTGTTGTTAACCCCGCTAAAGAATAAACCTTCGTAATCTCGACCATTTCTTCGGGCGTTAAATCTGGTAGTAAATTGGCTGCTGCCTTAGCCAACAGAGTTTTGCCTGCTCCTGGTGGCCCAGAAATTAGGATATTATGATGCCCAGCAATCGCAATTTCCATAGCTCGCTTTGCCATTTTTTGCCCCCTAATATGGTCTAAGATTACTTCATTTAAATCTGTTTGCGCCGATCTAGGAACGATTATTTCCTTTGTTTGTTCTAAGGCTACCTGGCTTTTTAGCGCCAAAAATAGTTCCTTCAGAGTACTTACCCCATAGATGACTATACCGGACACTAATGCGGCTTGAGATAAATTATTAATCGGTACATAGATCTCCTTATAGTTGGCCCTTTTTGCGGCCTCTACGATATTAATGATGCCTTTCACGGGCCTAATTTCGCCATTTAGC
Organism: Candidatus Saccharimonadota bacterium; assembly: GCA_017515205.1. Taxonomy (GTDB): domain Bacteria; phylum Patescibacteriota; class Saccharimonadia; order Saccharimonadales; family Saccharimonadaceae; genus Nanosyncoccus. The sequence goes on along the minus strand of JAFWHN010000004.1, from coordinate 11,793 downwards.
GATAATTCTCCCACGAATGCCCTACCATAAACGTCGCTTCTTACTAATTGCCCAGAAAGCAGCAACACAGATAAAGCAATCGGTAAATCCAAATAGGTTCCATCTTTTAATAATTCTGCCGGTGCTAAGTTAATTGTTACCTTTTTATCAGGGAACGAAAAACCAGAATTATAGATAGCGCTCCGGACCCGCTCCCTAGCTTCGTTAATCGTTTTATTTGCCATCCCGACGATATTAAAAGCTGGCAGGCCCCGGTTCATATCGCCCTCCACTTCCACCAGTTTTCCTTCAAAGCCGTATGGCACAATTGAATGTATTTTACTTATCATGGCCACTAAGTAGCATGGTTTAGTTACAAATTCAACCCCCACTTGCCTGCATATGCTTTTTTTCGTAAACAAAAATGACGATTAAAACACATTTGCTAACTATAAAAAAATCTTAAAAGTATTTGCTAGTTTTGAGTTCAAAAATGTAGAATCGGAGCTAAAGAAAACTTGTGGAAAACTCACCAAAAATATACAAAAATTGTTCAAAAAATCTATTGACATTACCATTTTTACGCGCTATTATAGAGATAGCTTTTGAATAAAAAAATTATTCAAAAGGTCAAAACAAAAAATTAGCCAAAATAACTCCACACTCTACTTATAAGACCGGTTTTCCTCGCAGTTACCGGTCTTATTTCTTTTCTGAAAAACATTCAGCAATAAAAGAACATTGAATTTAATAAAGAATTGTCATAAAAAATTGGCCGAAAAATGACGGCTATTTTTTAATAATTAAAAAACGTTTTGAAATTAATTTTTCAAAACGTCAGCAATTTTTCATTAAGTAATTTAAAACAATTTGGTGGAGCTGCCGGATACTGCCTCCGGGTCCGAGTCATCACTTGGCTATAATTCTACGTGCATAGTTTTCTGTTTCATCTTGACTTGTATTAGTAGTGGCAGAGAACGAAACTACTAAACGTCATGGCGTTTTTTAGACTAATTATTGCCAGATAAATAGTCATATCCTCGTCGTATAATAATCCTGATCCTACGAAGCCTTGAACCAGGACCAGCCTAGATTAAATTAGGCATAAGCCGGCATGTACATAACATGCGCGGTTTTCGTGTTTTTAGCACTTATTAATACTTACGGTATTTAATCGGCACGCCTTACAACTGTAAATGATCCGTCTAAGCTTTGTCAGCCCCAACTACTATATTTTACCATAACTCTATATAGATTACAATTTTTTGAAGCATCAGTCGCCCACTAAGCTACCCTTAAACACTTAATTGTTCCCAAAAGTGCTTAAAACGTTGTAAATATTACAACAAAATGAATAAAAAATTAGAACAGGGAATAATTGAGGAAAATGTTGTAAAAATTACACCTAAAAAACTGAATAAAACTATTGCTTTTTCATTACGGTTATGCTACTATAAAAACAGTCGAGATGACTAAAACAAAAACTAAAAAAGGACAAAAAATGAAAAGGAAAAGAATCAAGAATAAACCATAAACCTTAGCGGGCGAAAAGGTAATTTCTAGCCATAAATTACAATCTTAGGAATTACCTAGAGCTCCGCTAAGGAAACTTACGCGTCGAGCGCGCTGAAAAATCTTTCGTTAGCACCTTTTTAAACCATAAACCAGAACGAGAGAAATAAGCAGCAAGGACAATGCTTCACCTTATGTGAAGCGGTCAAAAAAGGGTAGGCGGATCAGGGTTGCGGTCAATATTTAATCATTTTAGGTACCGGATAACCCCCGCCCCCTTCCAAAAAAATACTTGGGGGAACTAACCAGATGTGATATAATAAGGTTATGAAGCATAACCGTATTCTCTTTATCATAAGTTTTCTAGGACTCGCAGCACTAATCCTTATGATGAATTTAATATCTCCGACGGAAATAGGACCGTTCGGAGTTTTGTTATTTTTTACAACGGTTTATATCTCTGTTTTTGGCATAACTACGCTATTTGTTTTCGCTTTTGAACGTCTCGCTTTTAAAAAGGAAACTTTTCGCAGTAAAGACTATCTTTGCGCCGCCATTATCGCTTTTGGCCCAATCATGTTTCTAATGGCACGTTCTTTTGGCGCTATTAATCTCTGGACGATTGCTTTAATTGCATTTTTCTTAATTTTAGCCGAGTTTTTTGTCTACAAAAAAACATAAGTGTGATAAAATAGACTCATGGACAATGGTCAAAGCTCCAGTTTTAACTTAGAACCGAATTCTTCTGCATCTAAAAAAGAAGATTTTTCAACCAACCCTGAAGAAAAACCAGAAAATCACAATCTTGATTTGACTAACGAAAACATGACCTGGAATGTAGTAGAAACTGCCAATAACGCCGAAAAACAGGGAATTACAGCAGAAACCGTTGACAATTCAAAAGGCACTAAAGTTAACGAAAACATTCAAAAAACGCCTGAAGAGACTCCCAGCACAGAAAACGCTCAGAAGCTAGGCGAAGTGGTGAACCTTGATTATATGCCGCCAGACTACGAAAACAAGGAAACGGCACCTAACCAAAGTTTAGATCCCGCTAATCCAGACATTAATGAATCAATTGATTCCAAAGATTTTAGCGAGAAAAAGTATTCGATTTCTCCAGAAGCACTTAAAGTTACCATTCGTGCCACCGAAGAATTTAATAAAGGCGAAATCGTTCCAGATGAGTTTTATAAAATTGTCAGGCAAAATGCTGTTAAAAAGTACATCAAACACAGTTTCAAAAGGGAGGTAGCGGCATGATCTCATGTATCTGTTTTAGTAAAAATTACAACAATGATTACAGAGAAGGAAGGTCGTAATGGATCCTAGGGTGGTCATTCTTATCATGGTTCTAGCGGCAATACTTCTTATCGCAATTGTTTTTGGTGCCAAAATTTCAAAGATTCGCAAAGCCAAAAAATTTGAGCGTGGCCTCAAAATGGTACCGCTTCTCATTCATTTGCCACCGTCCACCGAGGATATCGAAGCAGGTAGTCGTGACGAAAGGGACATTGCCAACGAAGCTATCTCAAAAGCCCAGGTAATGTATTCCATTCTTGCATCTACTATCACCAAGGGCATTAAGTCCCGGATTTACGGTCAAAGGCATTTTTCATTTGAAATCATCGCTACTAGAGGTGTAGTTAGGTATTATGCCATCGTTCCTGCCGTTCTCACAGAGACGGTGAGGCAAGCAGTACAGTCTGCCTATCCGTCCGCTCGTCTCGAGGAGAAATGGGAAGAGAACATTTTTGAAGGTGGTGGCGGCATTGACGCAATTACTGGGACTGAACTAACGCTCAACAAGAAATCATTCCTACCGATTGCTACTTATGAGGAAACTAAACGTGATGCTCAAATGGCCATGCTGACGGCACTTTCTGGCTTGAACAAAGGTGAAGGCGCAGCTGTACAACTTTTGTTCCGGCCTGCACAAAAAAATTGGTTTGATAAGGCTAAGCAATACATCGAAGATTTAAGCAAAGGCAAAAAGACCACCGAAAGTGTCGGCGCTGGCATTGGTGCCTTCGCTATGGATGTTCTCAAAGCTCCCTTTGAGGTACCAGGCGAGCATGAAAAAACCGAGCAAACCACTATTTCCGGTGTTAAACAAGATGAGATCACTGCCATCACCAATAAAATGAAATATCCAGTCTTCGAAACCCTAGTAAGAGTAATTGCTAGTTCAGCCTCTGAAGCTCGCTCTCAAGCTATCAACAATAGCATCGTATCGGCCTTTTCGCAGTTTAACTCACCCGAATTAAACAGCTTTAGCGTCAATCCTAGCAGAGACATCAAAAAATTAGTAGTAGATTACACCTTCAGATTTTTCCCAGTTGGTACCAATCAAAATGTCTTGAACAGTGTTGAGCTAGCTTCTATTTATCACCTTCCAGAGCAAAATGCCATTCCAAGTACTTCGGTAGAACGTCAGCTAGTTAAACAAGTCGATGGCCCAGCTCATCTCGCCACCGAAGGGTTGTTTCTCGGTACCAACGAATTCCGTGGCCAAAAGAAAGCGATTTATTTGCAAGAGGATGACCGTCGTCGTCATATGTACATCATTGGTCAAACTGGTATGGGTAAATCCGTCTTCCTCGAGAATTTGGCCTTCCAGGATATGTGTGATGGGCGCGGTTTTGCCTTTATCGATCCACACGGTGATGCGGTTGAAGCAATTTTGAAGCGCGTACCAGAGGAAAGAATTGATGACGTCATCTACTTCGACCCTGCCGACATCGAACATCCAGTTGGCATGAATATGTTTGAATACACCAATGAGGATCAAAAAGACTTTATTGTTCAAGAGGGAATTAGTATGTTACAATCGCTCTTTGACCCCCAGAATCAAGGCTTCTTTGGTCCGCGTGGCCAGCATATGTTTAGAAATGCCGCCCTTCTTCTGATGTCTGATCCGGCTGGCGCTACCTTTATTGACATTCCACAGTGCTTTACAGATGCCGAATTCGTTAAATCAAAGCTTAAATATGTCACAGATAAGGCAGTTTATGACTATTGGACTAAAGAGTTCCCACAGAGCCAAAAGAGTAGCGACGCCGGTGAAGTCATTACCTGGTTCTCTAGTAAATGGGGTCCGTTCATTGCTAACACCATTATGCGCAACACCTTAGGTCAGGTTAAATCCGGGTTTAATATCCGTGAAATCATGGATAATAAGAAAATCTTCCTAGTCAACCTGTCAAAGGGCCGTCTCGGCGATATCAACGCTAACCTCCTTGGTATGATCTTCGTGATGAAGTTCCAGCAAGCCGCTATGAGTCGCCAAGACATCCCAGAAGACCAGCGGCAGGACTTCTGTCTCTATGTCGATGAGTTCCAGAACTTTGCTACGGATAGCTTTGAATCTATTCTCTCTGAAGCTCGTAAATATCGCCTTAATTTGATTGTGGCCAACCAGTTTATGACTCAGCTCACCGATAAAATTAGGGAAGCCTTGCTTGGTAACGTTGGCTCTATCATCTGTGGTCGTATTGGCGTTACAGACGCTGATCTCATGGTCAAAGCCTTCACGCCTACCTTTACCGCCGAGGATCTTACAAAGACTCCAAATCACGCCGCTGTGGCTAAGGTGATGATGTTTGATATGCCATCCGCTCCGTTTACAATTAATCTTCCTGCACCAATGGGTGAACCAAACGACGAGCTAATGGAGTCTCTCAAGGCTTATTCTGCTACTAAATACGGTAAAACACGTGCCGAAGTTGAAAAAGAAATCCAGGAACGCTGGTCGCGTGCCGAGCAAAAAGCAGAAACGCCCGTAAAACCCGCCTCAGAGCCTCTACAAGACGCTTATGCTCACGCACCAGCTGGAAATGCGTCTACAGCCCCAAACCCTGCTTCTAGCGCATCCAGCACGTCTCAGGGCGGATTTTTGGATGCCTGGCTTGCCCAACAAAATGATAATAAATAATATATGAGCTTTAAACATTTAATTTTGTTACTGAGGTGTTGATTTTTTTGCTTTTTAGGTGTAAAATAGATACAGAATATTAAAGTTGAGGTATAGAAATGGCTGGAAAAGCTGAAAATTATGATTCGTCCGAAATTCGGGTGCTCGAAGGTTTGGAACCAGTGCGTCTTCGCCCTGGTATGTATATCGGTTCTACCGGTTATGATGGTTTACATCATTTAATCAAGGAAATCGCCGATAACTCCATCGATGAAGCCATCGCCGGTTTCGCCAACAGAATAGAAATTACTATCTTAAAAGACGGTGGCGTCCGCGTAGACGATAATGGTCGTGGTATTCCTGTAGATATCCACCCCAAAACTCACAAATCCACTCTTGAGACGGTTCTTACTGTCCTCCACGCCGGTGGTAAATTCGGCGATGGCGGCTACAAAGTTTCCTCTGGCCTTCACGGTGTTGGCTCCTCTGTAGTAAATGCTCTTTCTACCCGCATGATTGCAGAAGTTTATCGCGACGGCAAGACTCACCATATTGAATTCGATTTAGGCAAACCTACCTCTGATCTCGTCGTTACTAAGGGCTCACCACGCGAATCAGGTACCTCTATTACTTTTTATCCTGACCCCAATATTTTCAAAGAAACCACTACCTTTGATTATAACTGGGTCGCTAGTTATGCTCGTCACCAGGCTTATCTGACCAAAGGCATTTTAATCATTGTTAAAGATGAGCGTACCGGCGCTAGCGAGTCCTTCTACTTCGAGGGTGGTATCAAAAGCTACGTCAAGCGCCTCAATCAGGGCAAGGAAGTTCTCTCTGACGATATCTTCTACGTTGAGAAACAGGTCAACGAGGCCGGTATTGAGATCGCACTTCAGTACAATGATACTTACGCCGAAATTATGAAACCTTTTGCCAACAACGTTCTCACCCCTGATGGCGGGATGCATGTGGTAGGCTTTAGGACCGGTCTTAACCGTGTCATTAATGATTATGCTCGCAAGAATGGCCTCCTTAAAGAGAAAGAAGAGAACCTTACCGGTGATGATATCAAAGAAGGTCTTACCGCTGTTATCCTAGTCAAGCTCCCTGACCCACAGTTCGAAGGCCAGACCAAGAACAAACTCGGTAATCCAGAGGTGCGTGGCTACGTCGATAAGGTGATGAGCGAATACTTCGGTTATTATCTCGAAGAAAACCCTGCAATTGCGAAGAAAATCGTCAGTAAAGCCACTTTGGCTGCTCGGGCTCGCAAAGCTGCTCGTGCCGCTAGAGATAACGTAATTAGGAAAGGTGCCTTTGAGGGCCTTAACCTCCCATCCAAACTCGCCGACTGTTCTTCCAGAAATGCTGAAGATTGCGAACTCTTTATCGTAGAGGGTAATTCCGCCGCTGGTTCCGCCAAGGAAGGTCGTGATTCCAAGATTCAGGCTATTTTGCCGCTCAGAGGTAAAGTTTTAAATACTGAACGTGCCCGTCTCGACAAGATGCTGGCCAACGCCGAGCTAGTCTCCCTGATTAAAGGTCTCGGTGTCGGTATTGGCGACCAATTTAATATTGATGGTCTAAGATATCACAAGATTATCTTCATGACCGATGCCGATGTGGATGGTTCGCATATTTCTACGCTACTTCTCACTTTCTTCTTCCGTTATATGCCAGAGGTAATTAAAGCTGGCCACGTTTATCTGGCCAAACCGCCACTCTTTGGCCTGATTAAGGGGACCGGGAACGGTCGTAAGATTGATTACATCTATGATGAAGATGCCTTGGAGCGCACTTTAACCGAGAAGATTGAGGAGCGTAAAAAACAAGGCGTCAAGATTAACCCCGAAGACGAGCGTTTCAAACAGGCTGGTTACACCGCTCAACAGCGCTTTAAGGGTCTTGGTGAAATGGATGCCTCTCAACTTTGGGAAACCACGATGAAACCAGAGAATCGCGTATTGATTAGAGTAAACATCGAAGATGCCGAGCGAGCCGACGCCATCTTCAGTAAACTCATGGGCGATCAAGCCGAACTTCGTAAAAACTTTATTCAATCAAGGGCAGCCTCCGTTGACCTTGATGATTTGGACTTCTAAGGAGGAATATGGCAGAAGATAATCAACCAAAAAACAACGACGAAACAGGGAAGCACATCGATTTTGGTGGCGACATTGAACAGGTTGACGCTGTCAAAGCTACCGATGGTGAAGTCACCACCGAAGATGGCATCGAGCTTCGCACCGTCGAAAACACCATGGAGGACTATTTCCTTCGTTATTCGCTCTCTGTAATTGTAGATCGCGCTCTCCCAGATGTCCGCGATGGCCTGAAACCAGTGAACCGTCGTATTCTCTATGCAATGAACAAAAACGGTTGGAAAGCCCCTCACGCCACTGTTAAATCCGCTCGTATTGTCGGTGAGGTGATGGGTAAATACCACCCGCACGGTGATTCCTCTATCTATGAAGCCATGGTCAACCTCGCTCAACCTTGGAAAATGCGTTACACCCTCGTCGAGGGCCAGGGTAACTTCGGTTCTATGGATGGTGATGAAGCTGCTGCCTCTCGTTATACTGAGGCTCGTCTTGATAAAATTGGCGTTGAGCTCCTCGCTGATATCGATAAGGACACCGTAGATTTCCGTGATAACTTCGATGGCACCGAGAAAGAACCTTCCGTACTCCCAGCTGCTGTACCAAACATTCTCTTAAACGGTCAGATGGGTATCGCCGTCGGTATGGCTACCAACATTCCACCACACAACCTCGGTGAATTGGTAGATGCCACCGTCGCCCAGATTGATGATCCAGATATTACTCTTGAAGGCTTGATGAAATACGTCAAAGGTCCAGATTTCCCGACCGGTGCCGAAGTTTACGGTGGCGCTCCGATGAAAGAAGCCTATGCCACTGGTAAAGGTTCCGTCACTATTCGCGCCGTTGCCAACATCGAAGAGCGTAAAAACGGTCGTTACAACATCGTTATCACCGAAGTTCCTTACGGTATGAGCAAGGAAGATTTTATCGATAAGGTTCGCGATTTGGTACTTGCTAAGAAGTTAGATCACATTGCTGATGCCCGTGATGAGTCTGCTAGAGGTAAGATTCGGGTAGTCGTAGAGCTTAAAAAAGATGCTTTCCCTAAGAAGATCCTAAACCAGCTCTATAAACTCACCCCTCTCCAGACTTCTTTCCACTACAATATGCTCGCTCTAATTGACGGTATCCAACCTCGTATTCTCGGCCTCAAAGAGATATTAGCTGAATTTATTAAGCACCGTCAGAAGGTAATTCGTCGTCGTACTGAGTTCGATCTAGAGAGAGCCAAAGAGCGTGCCCACATCTTAGAGGGGTTAAAGATTGCCCTTGATAATATCGACGAGGTAATTAAAGTCATTCGCGCCTCTTATGATGATGCCGATCAGCAGTTAATGAAACGCTTCGGCCTCTCCGAAATACAGGCTAATGCAATTCTACAGATGCAACTTCGTCGTCTCCAGGGTCTCGAACGCGACAAGATTGAGGATGAGTTAAAGCAACTTCATGAACTCATCAAAAAACTTGAAGCTATCTTAGCTGATGAAAAAGAAGTTCTAAGAGTAGTCAAAGAGGAGCTTATCGCTATCAAAGAGAAATATGACGATCCGCGTCGCTCTAAGATTATTAATCACGAAGTCGGCAAGTTCTCTGAGGAAGAGCTCATCCCAGAGGAAGAAAGCGTTATTCTCTTAACTTCCGAGAATTATATGAAGCGAGTCGCTCAAACTGACTTTAGGAAGCAAAACCGTGGTGGTAAGGGCAAACGCGGTATGACCACCAAGGAAGAAGATATGATTGCCCAGATTCTCACTGCTAATTCACATGACTTCCTCTTATTCTTCACTAATCAAGGTCGCATCTTCCGCTTGAAAGCCTACGAAGTACCGCAAGCTTCGCTCGCTGCTAAGGGCACCGCAGCTGTAAATCTTCTCAATATGCACCCAGAAGAGAGAATTACCGCTATTATTAAGCAAGGTGATGCCGGCGAAAATGGCTTCCTCTTCATGGCTACCAAGAAGGGAACCATCAAGAAATCCGCCATCAAAGACTTCTTCAATATCCGTTCCAACGGTCTAATTGCCATCAAGCTTGATCAGGGTGATGAACTCAAGTGGGTCAAAGAAACTACTGGTTCTAATGATATTGTAATTTCTACCTCTGCTGGCCAGGCCACCAGATTTAACGAAAAAGACGTTCGCGCCATGGGTCGTGCCGCTATGGGGGTTAGGGGTATGCGTCTCCGCCCGAAGGACGAAATCGTCGGCATGGACGTGATTACAGATCCAAACCAGAAACTCATCGCTGTTTCCGCCAATGGCTATGGCAAGGCCACTCTAGTTGCCAACTTCCCACCACACAAGCGTGGTGGCGTGGGCATTAAGGTCGCTACTGTCACCGCTAAGACCGGACCAATTGTTGCTGTCCATACGCTCGACCCACAGGCCAAAGAAGTCATTATGATGTCTACTAAGGGGCAAGCTATTCGTGTGGCCATGAAAGAAATCCCGACTCTCGGCCGTGCTACCCAAGGCGTCCGCATTATGAAGATGAGCGAAGGTGATACCGTAGCTTCCATTGGAATTGTTCTGCCAGAAGAAGACAACGAAGATAGTGAAACGAAAAAAGCAGATAACACTAAATCTCCAGAAGTTAAGAAAAAATAATCAAAAAAGTCGCACAAAATGCGACTTTTTTGATATTTTATCATTTATATATTCAATCTTACCAATAGCGTAAAAAAATTTTTTTAAGAGGTCACACCACTTATGCTTATAAAAATCCTGACAGGGGTTGTATTTTTTTATTCTTTGTGCCTATATACTCCCGCAAGTTAAATAATTGAACCTCAAACGGTTCGAAAGGAGTTTTATGTATAAAAAAATTTTATTACTACTAGCAGTTTTTGCCTGTAGTTCCTCTTTCGCAAACATACCAGTTTCGGCCAAAGAAATAAAAAACGGTATTGAATACTGGACAGTATCAGAAATGCGTGAGTTTTTGATCGAAACCGAAAGTGATTTTTCCGCTATGTGCGGTGATGATAGCTATTGTAAAGAGGACTTACTTTACGAGCGTGCTAGAACTGATGGTAAGTACCGCGCGCTCGAAAACTTTATGTGGGAAAAATTAATTCTTTCATCTATCAACCCAACTGAAGAAATTATCAAGGTTTATTATCAAGATGAAGATAGAATGCTTGATTATAGATTAGGCCAATCTGAGGTTCACAGTATGGAAGATTTTTATATGCTTTGGGTTGAAGAATGGTTAGGAAATCCCCTTAGGGATGCTTCTTGGTTATCTTATGGCGAACGTTACCCCTATTTTCTAAGTGATGCTGCTACGGTGGAATCTGCCTCGCATTTAATGATCGACGAAGACAAAGATAGAAATGGTGCTGGCTGGTTTACCCCCAACGTCGAAAGGGAATATTTAGTTGCTGGTAGCGGATTAGGCAATAACACTGTCCAAATGCTTTACTATTCTTTACTTGAATCAAACGGAGGTCGTACCAACGGTGTGAAAGACTATAGATCCTGTTTTGAAGGAACAGACTACGAACCAGGCATGGAATGCAGGTATCTTTTTGGCTCCGACGGTATTTCCCGCTACTTTCCGTTTACTCCAGAAGTCTCCTCTCCAGACAATACAACTACGGAGAACGCTTCAAACGGTTCGACAGAAACTTCTGACACAGATGAAACGAATTCCGAGGCTGATTCTGAGAACCACGCCCCAAATTCCAATACTAGTGAAACAGAGAATAACGACAAAAAAACTTCAAATAATAACCAAACTTCGGCTTCAACTTTATCCGTCGCTACTAAGCCAGTTATCGTAGATACTAATAACGCCAAAACATCGACTAGTCAAAATAGCACTAAAAACATAAAGACTAGCCAAAAAAATACCAAAACCGCTCAAAATCAAAAAGTCACAACTTCGGCAACCAATTCTGCTCCATCTTCTCCCATTCAAACCACGTCTTCGACCGCTAACACTACAGACGGCTCGAATTCTAGCACTCCTAGCATCACATTGCCAAAATCCGGTAGTTGTGAAAAGGAAGTTATTTTTCCATGGTGGTTCATTATTCTAGTTGCGGTGTGTGATGTTGTCATTATGTGGTTTTTCTGGCCTAAAAAAGTCCAAAAAAGGGCTTGACAAAGAAGTTAATCTGCGATAAAATGGGAACAGTCTAAAACTGCGAGTATTTTTTACCAGTCTTTAGAAATAGTTTAACAATTTAGTTGTGCAATTAATCATCGTCAGTTTATAATTTATGTTGAGTTTTCAAATTTAACATTACTTTAATGGAGAGTTTGATCCTGGCTCAGGATG
>JAFWHN010000003.1 GCA_017515205.1 Candidatus Saccharimonadota bacterium | reverse complement strand
TTGGTGCCCATAGCGCTGAGGAAATACCTGTTACCATTCCGAACACAGAAGTCAAGCTCAGTCGCGCCGATTATACTGCAACAGCGGGAAACTAGGAAGGTGCCAAATTATAAAGAATCCACCCGAAAGGGTGGATTTTTTTGTGATGTTTTTGTCAAAAGTGGTAGAAAGTGAGTAATTATATGAAAATATCCCGCTTTAAAAGCGGGATATTTGGAGGCTAGAAGCTTAGATAAGCAGCTTGCTCGTCGGTGAGTTTGTCAAGATGGATACCCATAGCTGCAAGTTTGATGTTTGCAACGTAGCTGTCCATTTCCTGTGGGATATTATAGACTTTGTTTTCCAACATACCGCATTTTTCAACTAGGCACTTGAGCCCAAGTCCCTGAAGCGAAAAACTCATGTCCATAATTTCGGCTGGGTGACCGTTGCCAGCGGCGAGATTAACCAAACGTCCTTCAGCAAGCACATTGAGTGTGTGTCCGTTTTCGAGATAATAACCTGTAATGTTTTCGCGGCGTTCTTCCGAGGCATAGGACATTGTAGCAAGGTCGTGTAGGTTAATTTCTACGTCGAAGTGACCAGAATTGGCAAGGAAAGCATTATCTTTCATGAGCACAAAGTGCTCGCTAGTGATAACGTCTTTGCAACCAGTAGCCGTGATGAAGTAGTCTCCGAGTGGAGCTGCTTCTGTCATAGTCATGACTTCAAACCCGTCTAAGCTGGCTTTGATAGCTTTGATAGGGTCGATTTCAGTGACAATAACTCTTTTGGCTCCGAGCCCTTTAGCACGCATGGCGATACCTTCACCACAATAACCGTAGCCAGCGACGACTACTGTTTTGCCAGCGACGAGTACGTTAGTGGTGTGCATGATACCATCCCAGACAGATTGACCAGTTCCGAATCGGTTGTCAAAAAAATGTTTACAATGGGCATCGTTGATATCCATCATTGGAAATGGCAAAGTACCATTTTTTTCACGCTGTTTCAGACGGATGATACCAGTTGTAGTTTCTTCGCAACCACCGTAGAGTTGCCATTTTTGAGCTTCTGGCATGGCACAGTAGGTTTCTAGAAGATCGCCGCCATCGTCGATAATAAGGTCAGGTTGATTGTCTAGCACTTTGCGCTGATACTCAAGGTATTTGTCGGGGCTAATGCCGCGTGCGGCGTAGACATTAACACCGAGACTAGCAAGTCCAGCAGCAACATCATCTTGGGTAGATAGGGGGTTACACCCTGTGATGTATACTCTGGCGCCAGCTTCTTTTAAAATTAAAGCAAGATAAGCGGTCTTAGCTTCTAAGTGAATAGACATACCAATCTTGAGGCCTCTCAGTATTTTATCGCTAGCTAATTCTTGACCAATTCTAGTCAAGACTGGCATGCGGTCTTTGACCCATTCGATTTTTTCTTTGCCCATAGGGGCAAGACTAGGGTCCAGTATGTTTGACATCTTATCAACACCTCCTAAGAATAAAGGTACGTAAAAGAAACTGGGCTTGATGCCCAGTCCTATGTGGTAATTATAGCATAAAAAGCTATTTTTGGCTATTCTTCGGTGGTTTCTTCTTCAAGTGCGCTTAGAAGAGCATCTTCGACGTTTTGTTTCTTTTTCTTGTGAGTTGATTTCATAAGCTCAATGTCGATTTCGTAGCCGGTGAGTTTAGAAGCAAGACGGACGTTTTGGCCTTGTTTGCCAATCGCGATAGACTGTTGATCTTCAGTGACATAGACTTTAGCTTTTTTGCCTTCGACTTCAACTTTGACGATTTCAGCTGGGCTTAATGCTTCGCGAATGTATTCAGAAATGTTGTCGCTCCAGGTAATGATGTCGATTTTTTCTTTATCGCCGATTTCATTCATGACGGCTTGGACGCGAATACCGCGACCGCCTACAAAAGTGCCGACTGGGTCAACGCCTGGAACAGTAGATTGGACAGCGATTTTAGTGCGTTTACCGGCTTCTCTGGCAATACCTTTGATTTCCACAGTGCCGTTTTCAAGTTCAGGTACTTCTTGACGGAAGAGGCATTCGATGAATTCAGCAGAACCACGAGAGAGAATTAATTGAGCGCCACGGTCACCACGTTCGATATTTTTAATATAGACTTTAATACGGTTACCAACGGTGTAGTATTCTCCGTCGATTTGTTCGCTTCTTGGCATGATGCCGCTGGCACGTCCGAGATCAATGCGAACAAGTTTTGGCTCAACACGCGAGATTGTACCAGTGACGACGGTGCCGATTTTATCTTCAAAAGCGGTGAGAACGGCGTCGTTTTCGGCTTCGCGTAAGCGTTGGATAACTACTTGCTTGGCAGTGCCAGCGGCGACACGACCGAAGGATTTGACTTTGAATTTTTCCTCGATAGTTTCACCGACCTTAGCTTTTTTGCCAGCTTCTTTTAGAGGGATTTCGGTGGATGGGTTGTAGGCTAGGCCATCTTCGATGACTTCACGAGCTACAAAAACGTCTGCTTCACCGGTCTTAGTGTTCAAACTGGCACGGACGTTCATATCACGATCGCCGTTATCCTTGCGCCAGGCAGCAGCGATGGCTTGTTCAATTACGTCTAGTACGGTTTCTTTAGGTAAACCTTTTTCTTCGGAAATAATATCTACCATGGCTGACATTTGTTTGAGATCTAGATTTTCCATATTTTTCCTTTCATTTAAAAAACCGTCTCTATCTCAAGAGCCGGTCAAATCTGTATGTATTTATTATAGCAAAGTCTTGAAAAAATGCAAGCAGTTTGTTATAATAAGGTTACTGTTTAATACTTGTAATAAAAAAGGAACTTATGAATTTAAAAGAAGAAGAGCGTCGTGCCCGGCTCTTAAAATCGAGGGCAGAAAGATTGCCAGATATTAAAAAGCAATTTGAAGAGGCACAAAATCGAAATTTTAATTCGAATTTTGGGCCTGGCGGTAAGGATGAAAAGTTAGTTAATAAGAAAACTGCGAAAAAAGTTGCACAAACTAGTAAAAAATCTAGCAAAAAAGCCGAAAAATCTCAGGCTAAATTAGAGGCCGAGCAAAGAAAAGTTAATTTGTCGGTTTCAGCGAAAAAAGGTGAGGTAATGCACCATCAGAGAATGTTAAGCCAAGATGTGAATGCACAAGCGACACAGCATATTATTGGTATACCAGTGAATAAGTCACGCTATAATGGATATGGTGGTGAGCAGGTAACGAATGCTAAATTGAAGCAGATGCGACCAGACCCAGAATCAGTGCGGATTATTCCGATTGGTGGTGTGGGTGAATTTGGCATTGGTAAGAATATGACGATTCTGGAATATAAAACCGAAATGATTGTAATAGATATGGGGGTGTTATTTGCGGGAGACGATTATCCAGGAGTAAACTATCTGATTCCTGATATTAAATATTTAGAGGATAATGTTTCTAAAGTGAAGGCGATTTGCTTCACGCACGCACATCTGGACCATATTGGGGCTTGCAGGCATTTGCTACCGAAGTTTTCGCATTTGACGCCAATTTATGGCACTGAATTTACGCTTGGAATGATTAAAAAACAGATGTCGGAGCTTGAAGATGAACCGGAGATGAATTATCAGGTGGTAGACCCATTTAAGCACGAAAAAATTCAGGTAAGTGAGCATTTTTCGGTAGAGTTTATTCATACGCTTCACTCTATTCCTGGCAATACGGCAATCGTAGTCAGAACACCGAATGGTTTAATTTATTTTTCGGGAGACTGGCGACATGAGAACAACCCGATGGGTGTGCAGACTGATTATGAAAGAATTGATGAGATTGTCGCAAAAGAAGGCGTAGATTTGATGGTAAACGAGTCGACTAATATTGATTCACCAGGGCATCATCCACATTCAGAATATGATGTAGGTGAGAATTTGGGTAAAGTAATGGACCATTATGCGAACGGTCGAGTGATTATTTCGTGTTTTTCGTCACAGATTTCAAGAATTGAGTTGATTTTGAAAGAAGCGTCAAAACGAGGTCGCAAAGTAGCATTTTCGGGCTTTTCGATGATTAATAATGTGGAAGTGGCGTTACGTTCAAAGTCTGTGAAAGTACCAAAAGACACAATTGTGAAGATGGAAGACATCGTTAAGTTGCCAGATGAAAAAGTTTGTATAGTCTGTACTGGTTCGCAGGGCGAATTGAACGCGGTTTTGAATCGGATGGTGACTGGTGCGCATAAATACATTAAGATTAAGTCGACCGATACGATTGTGTTTTCGTCAAATCCGATTCCGGGCAATGAGCCACATGTAGTTTCGACGGTGGATGGGCTTTTGCGCGAGGGAGCACAGGTTATTCAAAACGGAAAGACGCATCTTACTAATATCGGGCCTTTACATTTGTCTGGGCATGCATATTTTGAGGATCATGTGGATTTTGTGACGAGGTTACATCCTTTGAACTATATGCCGTATCACGGTGAATTTTACATGCTAGAGCATAATGCGGAAATGGCGGAAAATGTGATTGGTTTGGATCGATCAAGGATTCTGCTTTCAGATGATGGAGATATCGTGGAATTGACTCCTGAAAAGACGATTCGCAAAGCTGGTCGGATTCACGTAGGAAATAAACTATATGACGACGCGGATCAGCAAGTGCATGAAGCGGTGGTGAAGGATCGGATTCATATTTCACGGGAAGGAATATTTATTATCGTTTTGACGCTTAGCAAAAAGACTGGACATTTGATGAAAACGCCAGATATCGTATCGAGAGCATTTATTTATCTAGATAATTCGGAGGAATTGATTGGGAAAATTCGTCATTATCTCCGACAGAAAACTGATAAATCGATTTCGACGGACCCAGAAATGAAAGTTTTAAAGGAAGAAATCAAGGAAGATGTCGAGCATATTTTGTTTGATGCGACGGGACATACGCCAATTGTAATTCCGGTGATTAATAAGGTATAACAAGGCAAGAAAAAAGCGGAGTATTATTACTCCGCAAAGCACTTTATAGATTATTTGTTATAATGCTAGTTGCTACTAAGGCGACTTCGGTGTGGATGTCATTTCCCCATACCAAATATGTGATTTCGACATTATGCCTTCCTCTGTCTTTGCAACGTATAATGGCAATGTCTGACAGTCTCCTGCCCTCACTTCTTTTAAGTCGATTCGCGGTTTTCTTTTTGACTACGTACATAATACTTGGATTTTCGCAGTCGTCTGGTTCTTTAGGTAACTGAATCGAGCTTGGCTCGAGTGTTACTATTTCTCCAGAGCTTTTGTTATAGACCTTGATTCTTTCATCAGTTAGATTAACTAATTTTTTAGCAACTTTTGAAACTTGTGATTGGAACATTTTTTCACCCCCCTGTTTTTAATGTGCAATAAAAGCGCTATCTCTATATTATAGCATAAAAGTTTTAAAAATGCAATAGGAGAAGGGAATATTTTTTATTTGAAAAAAGAAGTAATTTGAGGGATAATAGTAGTTAAGGAGAAAAATGAAAAAAGAGATTGATATTGTAGTTGTGGGGGCAGGAATGGCTGGGATGACGGCAGCAATTTACGCTAAGCGTGCTAGGCGTGAAGTGCTGGTTTTAGAGAAAAAAGCCTTTGGTGGGCAAATTATAGATTCTTTAAGGTTGGATAATTGGCCGGGGGAGCCAGGTGTTTCAGGGCCAGATTTAATGGAGAAAATATATCACCAGGCGAATAATTTAGGTGTGAATTTTAAAGATGAAGAAGTTATTTCGATTGCTAGTAAAGAGGGTAATAAGGGATTTGTAGTAAAAACTGATGAAAATGAATATTCGTGTGGTGCGATAATTTTAGCGATGGGGACGGAGCCGAGGAAATTAGGCGAAAAGCAGATTAAGGAGGCTGGAAAGCGACCAATTTCGTACTGTGCAACTTGTGATGGCGCGCTTTATAAAGGCAGGCCAGTGGTAGTGGTAGGCAGTGGCAATACGGCGAAATATGAGATTAAGTATCTAGAGAAAATTGCATCAAAAGTTTATCACGTGCACCATGATGATGTTTTGCCGGAAGATGCGGAAGCAATTTTTGTAGCAATTGGCAGGGTGCCGAGTACTGGATTTTTGCAAGGCCTGGTAGAGCTGGATCAGGAAGGATATATTGTGGCAGACGAGACTTGCGTGACGTCTTGTCCAGGTGTGTTTGTAGCGGGTGATTGTCGGACGAAGAATTTACGACAACTGGTGACAGCGGCAGGTGATGGGGCGAATGCCGCGATGGCAGCGGTGCAATATCTGGAATAATGTGGTATAATAATGGTGTGCCCGAGTGGCGGAATTGGTATACGCGTTCGACTTAAAATCGAATGGAGAAATCCGTATGGGTTCAAGTCCCATCTCGGGCACCAAAAACTGAATCGAGAAGCGCCGACTTGGCGTTTTTTCGTTATAATAAATATATGGGGAAGGTTTATATTGCGATTGATTTGAAGTCGTTTTATGCGTCGGTGGAATGCGTGGAGAGAGGACTAAATCCTTTGACGGCGAAGCTAGTAGTGGCGGATGAGTCACGGACGGATAAAACGATTTGTTTAGCGGTGTCGCCAGCTCTAAAAAAACTGGGGATTCCGGGACGGGCGAGGCTTTACGAAGTAAAACAAAAAGCGAAGGATTTTTTGATTGCGAAGCCTAGGATGGCATATTATATCAGCTACAGTACACGTATCTATAATATATATCTACGCTATATTGCGGCGGAGGACATGCACGTTTATTCGATCGATGAGGTGTTTATCGATGCGACGCCGTATCTCAAGGCTTATAATTGTACGGCAAAAGAACTCGCGATGAAGATGATCAAGGAGGTTTTGAAGGAAACTGGTGTGACGGCGACGGCGGGGATTGGTACGAATCTATATCTTGCGAAGGTGGCGATGGATATTGTGGCGAAGCATAAGGAGCCGGATAAGGATGGTGTGAGGATTGCGGAGCTAGATGAAATGAGCTACCGACGGGAACTCTGGGAGCATCGGCCACTAACGGATTTTTGGCGCGTGGGGAAAGGCTATGCCAGAAGGCTAGAAGAAAATGGGCTTTATACGATGGGGGACGTGGCGCTGTGCTCGGAAAAAGACGAGGACTTTTTGTATAAACAATTCGGTGTGAATGCGGAATTTTTGATTGACCATGCTTGGGGTTATGAACCGTGCGAAATTGCTGAGATAAAAAAGTATCGGCCGGAAACAAATTCGTTTTCGTCGGGGCAAGTTTTAAAAGAACCGTATGATTTTAAAAAAGCGAAAGTGGTGGCAGAAGAAATGGCGGAGGATATTGGGCTGAATTTACTAAATAAAAAGTTAGTAACGGATCAAGTAATGATGACAGTGGGTTATGATAAAACGAGCTTAGAAAATTATCACGGTGAGATGGCGGAAGATTTTTACGGGCGGAAGGTGCCAAAGCACGCGCACGGAAGCTATAAGTTGGAAGAATATACGGCTTCTACACATTTAATTAGTGAGGCAGTGCAAAAGATTTTTGACGAAAAAGTGAATCCGGAGCTGAAGGTTCGGCGGATTATGATTGATGTTTGTAATGTGAAGCGTGAAGAGGAAGCTAGAACTGAGCTGCGCCAATTGAATTTGTTTGAAAAGAACGATAGAGCAGAGCTTGCTAAAGAGCAACGAGCGAACGAAGCGGTAATTGCAATTAAAAAACGTTATGGCAAGAATGCAATTCTAAAGGGTATTAATTTTGAGGAGGGGGCGACGGGGCGCGAGAGAAATCGGCAGATTGGAGGACATAAAGCATGAAATACGACGAAATTATTAATCATCCGCACTATGAGCCAAAAAATCATCCGAGGCTGCCGCGCAAAATGCGGGCAGCGCAGTTTGCGCCGTATGCGGCACTGATTGGGTATGCGGATGCAGTAAGGCAGACGGCGAAGTTTGCAGAGCTAAAAAGCCGACGAATAATTGAGAAAAATTTGGATGATGATAGGTTGGATCTTTTGGACGAGATAAATTTGGTATAATTAAGCTATGAATATATTGTATTGCGGTGATGAAGGGATTGATCGGGGAGTATTGGTGTCGATTTTGTCGCTTCTAATGCGGGGTAAAAAAGACGCCATATATAATATATATATAGTGACGATTAAATATGAGGGGGTAAAACCGTTTAAAAACGAAGCGGCGCAGTTTTTAGATAAATTGGTCAAGAAGTATAATACGAAAAATTCAGTGAAATTGATTGATGCTACGGAAGTGTTTAGGGAAAATTTACCAGCAAAAAACATGGGTTCGTATTTTACGCCGTGCTCTATGCTAAGACTCTACATTGATAAAGTGCCGGAACTTAAAAAACTAGATCGGATTTTGTATTTAGATTATGATGTGGTGTGCCGGAAGGATATACAGGAATTCTATAATACGAATTTAGAGGGAACCGAAGCGGCGGGGGTGTTCGATATTTACGGGAAGAATTTTTATCATTATCACGGTCTCACCAACTTTGATTATATGAATTCGGGCGTGATGCTATTTAATGTGCCGGAATGTTTGAAGTCTGGGATGTTTGAAAAGGCGGTGAAACTGTGCGCGAAAAGATGGATGATGCTGGCAGATCAGGCGGCGCTCAATAAATCGATTACACATCGGAAATTGATGCCGCGAAAATATAATGAGCAGGGCGAGAGACCAAGGGAAGATACGGTTTTACATCATTTTAGCAATAATTTTAAATTTTGGCCGTATTTTAGGGTGCAAAAAGTAAAACCATTTGATGTGGAGCGTGTGCATGAGGTTTTGGGGATTATAGAGTTTGATGATATACTGGAAGAATACGCTAAGCTTAAGGAGAATTTGTAATGGCGAAGGCAGAATTATTCCAAAAAGACATTCCGAAATCAGAACGGGTGATTTACTATGAAAACGAGACGGACGATCCGATCCAGACGGCGGAGCAAGAGAAACATGAAGAAGTGAGGTTACCGGAAGGTTATGAATTTATTCCGAAAAATCCGTTCAAGAGAATGTATTCGTCGGTGCTATTTCGGATTTTTAAGTTGTTTGGGGAGTATTATGAACGGGGTTATTGGCAGGCGAAGTTTTATGGGCGCGAAAAGTTGAAAAAGGCGAAGGGTAAAGGTTATGTGATGTATTGTAATCACACGAATCCATTTCATGATGTGTTTGGGCCGGCGCTTGCGGCAAATCGGCGGATTTTCACGATTATCAGTCCGGTGAATTTGAAAGTGCCAGGGATTGGAAAGTTTTTGCCATATATTGGTGGATTACCACTTGGAAAGACGAAAGAAGAGAAAAAGGCGTTTCACGAGGCGGCAGATTGTAGACTTCAGCAAGGGAATTGTTTAGTAATTTATCCGGAGGCACACCTTTGGCCGTATTATACAGGAGTAAGGAAGTTTCCGGCGGGCGATAAATCGTTTACCTATGCGGTGCGGAATAATTTGCCGATTTTTACAATGACGACGACTTATCACAAACGTAAAGATCAGAAGCGAGGTGATTTGCCGAGGATGGATATTTATGTAGATGGTCCATTTTACCCGGACCCTAAAAAATCTGAAGATGAGAACCGGGCGGATTTAGCTAAAAAGGCTTATGATTCTATGGTAAAATATAGTAAGAAGAATAGTTACGAGTATTTTGAGTATAAGAAAAAATGAGTATTTTTTATACTGGGATTAATCCATTGAATAAATTTAAAGCGGTGCCGGTGTTTTTGACGATTAATAGTGCCTATGCACCGTATGCAGCAGCGGCGATTAATTCCCTAATGCAACATACAGATCCGAAGCGGTATTATCGAGTGATTATTTTGCATGATGGGTTGAACCTTGTTAACAGATGGCGTCTTCGGCATTTGGTGACGAAAAATTGTGCAATTCAATTTAAAAAGATGACGAGTAGTCTTTATTTAAAGGCGATCGTGGCTTATTGCACACGGCGAAAAAAAGGTGCGGGAGATTTTTTCTCGAGCGCCGTGTATTATTATCGGTTTTTTATCCCGCGGATGTTCCCGATTTATGAAAAGGCAGTTTATATTGATAGCGATACAATTCTCCGGGATGATATTGGCAAGTTGTATGATATAGAATTGGGTGACAAAGTTGTAGCAGCGATGGTTGATCCGAAAGTGACTGCGATCCCGGAATTTCGTGATTATGTAGATAAAGCGATGGGGGTGCCACATGATGAGTACGTAAACGATGGCGTAATGGTGATGGATCTAAAGAAGATGCGGAAGATGAAATATTTGTCTACGATGATTAGTCTGATTAAAAAATATGATGCGGATTTGGTAGCGCCGGACCAGGATTATCTGAATGTGATTTTGAAGGGAAAAATTTTGCATTTAGATCCTTGTTGGAATGCGGAGCCGGTAAAAGATTTGCCTAAAAATGTAAAATTGGTGCACTTTAATTTATTTAATAAACCGTGGCGGTATAAAAATGTGCCATGTGAGAGAATCTTTTGGAATGCAGCGAAGGGAACTGGTTTTACTGGAGAGTTAAAACGGCAGCAAGCGGCGTTTGATGAAGAAAAGCAGAAGGCTGATCATGAGAAGGTGGCAGCGTTGATTCAAAAAGGCGCTGATTTAGCAAAAACTGATAAACCATTATTGGGAAATTAATCAACAAAAAAGCTCCGACTGGAGCAAATTTGAGGTGGTGCGAGCGAAGAGACTCTAACTCTCGACCTCTTCCTTGGCAAGGAAGCGCTCTAAACGACTGAGCTACGCTCGCATATGTGATTATTATATCATATTTCTTGCTTTTTTTTCAAAAATCGTTTAAAATGTAAGCGTAATAACTTTAAAAATAAAAAAATGGAACTAATTTTACCAATTGTATTACTTATCATCGGATTTGTAATACTTATAAAAGGCGCTGATTGGTTAATCGACGGCGCTTCATCAATAGCAACTCATTTTCGAGTTTCAAAAACTTTAATTGGGCTCACTATTATTGCCTTTGGCACTAGTGCTCCGGAGCTGGCGGTGTCTTTGTCTTCGCTGGCTTCTGGATCGACCGACATGTTACTGGGTAATGTGATAGGTAGTAATATTATTAACGTGCTACTTTTGCTGGGTGTGGGCGCACTGATTTATCCAATAAAAGTTAATAAGGATACTACTAGGAAAGAGATTCCGATTTTACTTTTGATTTCGACTGCTTTAGTAGTGCTATTCCTTGATACTTCGCTAAATAGCGCTGCAGACAATTCGATTACCAGAAGTGATGCGATTATTTGTCTATTATTCTTTGCGATTTTCCTTTATTACCTTATTGTAATGGCAATTAAAAACCGAGAAATGAGTTCCCGTAAAAAGGAAAAACCAAAGTATAAACTTGGCATTGCATTTATTATGACTTTGATTGGCTTGGCAGGTTTAGTTGGTGGTTCACAATTAGTAGTAAATAGCGCGACTGAAATTGCACATGGGATTGGTGTAACGGATCGTATTATTGCGTTAACAGTTATCGCAATTGGTACGTCACTACCTGAACTTGTGACCACAATAGTAGCGGCACGTAAGAAAGAAACTGATTTGGTTGTTGGCAACATTATTGGCAGTAATATATTTAATATTTGTATTGTGATGGGTATTCCGGTGGCAATTTTTGGAGCGATTACGCCAGAAAGTTTCCAGATTATTGATTTAGTAATGTTGATATTATCAGCAGTGCTGCTTTTTGTGATGACGAGGCGAGACGAGAAAATTACTAGGGCAGAAGGTGCGTTGATGTTACTAGTCTTTGCAATTTATTACGGCTATATCGTGTTTGAGGCATTGGCGTGAGCTGGATAGCGTTCGTTATTTTGGCAGTTTTGTTTGATTCGTTAAGGATTTTTGTTGATAATTATTCGACGGATGTTTATTTCAAAGGAAAAGGCTCGGCTTCACAAAAACTATTCTACGGCAGTTTCTACATGATTGCCGCTTTGGCAATTCTGGCGATTACGAACTTTAATGTTTCGACTGTACCGTTTGAAATTCTGATACCTTTGGTAATTTCAGGGTTTTTCAGTAGTATTGCGGGAATTTCTTATTTTCGGGCGCTCGAAATTGATAATTCTACAAATCTTGGGATATTTATCCAGTTAGCACCAATTTTATATTTAGTTTATGGTTGGTTTTTCTTAGGTGAAAGATTTTCGCCTATTCAATTAGTGGCTTTTGGTTTGATTTTGTCTGCGTCTTTGATGGTGGTTTTGACTGCTCGTAAGAAAAGTCGCAAAATCCGTCTAAGAGCTTTCTTCTGTTCAATACTGGCGGTGTTATTAAACTTCGTGAGTAATATTTTATTTATTAGTGCTGATGATGGATCGCTTGATTTTGTAAAACAAATAAGCATTATTTTGTTTGCTAAGGGTTTTATGGACGTATTGGTAGTCTATTGTAATCCTAGGTGGCATAAACGTTTTCGCACGGTAGCGATTTCTAGCCGTTTCAAGGTGTTTCGTCCACTAATTTCAAATTGTATTTTTGGTATGGCTAAGGAGTTTACTTATCGTGGAGCACTAGCGACTGCTCCGGCTATCGCGATTGCTTCGGTTTCTTCGGATTCGGCGGAGCCGATTGCGATTTTTTTCCTCGGTCTTATTTTGACTTTGGTGTGGCCAAAGTTTGGGCGTGAGTCTTTAAATAAGAAGGTGGTTTTGGTGCATTTGGCTGCTACGTTACTCGTTGTGGTCGGTATTGTTTTAATGCAAGTATGATATAATAAAGGCAGTTGGTGCTTTGGCGGAGTGGTTACGCAGCGGTCTGCAAAACCGCGTACACCGGTTCAATTCCGGTAGGCACCTCCAAAATATTAATTAAAAGGAGAAAAAATGCCAGTAGGTGGAATTATAGCAATCGTAATTGTAGCGGTAATTGTTCTACTCGTTGCAGTGATTGCTGGAATATATAATGGTTTAGTAAAGCTCGATGAGCGAGTAAATGAGGCTTGGTCAGATATCACGGTACAGTTGAAATATCGTGCGGATTTGATTCCAAACGTAGTAGAGACTGTGAAGGGTTATGCTAAGCACGAAAAAGAAACTTTCCAAATGGTGACCGAAGCTAGAAGTGCGGTGATGGGTGCGAAAACCGTGAAGCAAGCGGCGGAAGCTGAGAAGGAAATGCAAGGGGCGCTTGGCAAAATTTTTGCAATCGCGGAAGCTTATCCAGAACTTAAAGCTAATGAAAACTTTGTAAAGTTACAATCACAGCTTCAAGATGTGGAAGACAAGATTCAAGCGGCTCGCAGATTTTATAATGCTGGTGCGAAAGATTTGAATACTAAGATTAAAACTTTCCCGACTAATGTGGTTAATAATATGATTGGTCATTTTAAGCCACGTGATTATTTCGAAGTTGATGAAGCTGAAAAGGCTAAAATCAAAGATGCGCCTGAAGTGAAGTTCTAAAATGTATAAGCAAATTGCCGAGAATAAACGTAAGACGATTTTTCTGATAATCGGATTTGTTTTGTTGATTGGTGCGATTGCGGGATTGTTTGCTTGGGCATACAATGACGTTTGGTTGGCGGTGTGGACGATAGTGATTGCTATCGTCTATGCTGTTATACAATACTTTGCAGCAAGTTCGATTGCAATGGCAATGACTGGAGCGAAGGAAATCACCAAAAAAGATAATCCACGATTTTATAATATCGTAGAGAATTTATCAATTACTACTGGCCTTCCGATGCCGAAAGTTTATATCATTAGTGATGATGCGCCAAATGCTTTTGCGACAGGACGTGATCCGAAACATGCGTCGGTCGCGGCGACGACTGGTTTAATTGATATTATGAATGATAAGGAATTGACTGCTGTGATGGCACATGAAATGTCGCACGTGAAAAACTATGATATTCGAGTGTCAATGGTAGTATTCGGGCTAGTTTGTGTAGTGGGACTAATTTCGGATTATGGGTTTAGAATGATGTTTTATGGCAGTCGGCGACGTGATAATGAAGGTAGTCCGGTGGGCTATCTTTTGGTAATTATTGCAGGCATTTTGGCTCCAATTCTAGCTTCACTTGCACAGATGGCAGTTTCGAGACAGCGGGAATATTTGGCGGATGCTTCGGCAGTAAACATTACGCGATATCCAGAAGGGATGATTGACGCACTACGGAAGTTACAGGAGCATAGTGCACCAATGAAGAGCCAAAACGTTGCCACGGAAGCGATGTATATCAATAACCCTTTACGTAAAGGTTTTTTCAGTAATTTATTCTCCTCTCATCCTCCGATTGAAAAACGGATTGAAAGATTAGAGCATGGCAAAACGACTTTCTAGCGAGAAATCGAAGACTAAAAAGACACAAAAATCTCGTGCGTCCAGTAAAAATCAGAAATCTCAAGAGCCGAGGAGTTTTCGGCATCGTAGTTTTCGGCGTTCATATAGGGAAGATTATCAGCGCGAAACGAAATTGCCAAGTATTATGCAGCATATTTTGGAGACGTTTAGGATTATATTTAAAAACTGGCGTTTGTTTTTGCCGTTGATTTTGATTGCAGTCGTATTGCAGGTTTTGCTAGTTGGAGTGATGAGCGAGGCCAACTATAATAAGTTGCAAGAATCGATAGGCGAGTCTAATGAAGGTTTTGGTAAAGCAAGCCTTTTGCTTTTGTCTACGACTAGAACGATTGGTTTTACGAGTGAATCGGCAGGAGCGACGCTAGTGTTTCAGGCTTTGATTTTCGTGATGGTCGCTTTGACTACGATTTTTGTTTTGAGGTTTTTGCTAGCAAAGAAAAAAATTAAGTTGAGAGATGCACTTTATAATGCTATGGCGCCAATGGTACCGATGGCGATATTATTTTTGGTTGTGATGATGGAGTGCATTCCGATTTTGCTTTTAACGATTGCATATACTGCGGCAGTACAGACGGAGTTTCTGAACACGCCGTTTTATGCATTGTTATTCTTTGGTTTTGCAGGTTTGATGATTTTAATTTCGGGTTATCTTTTGACGAGTAGTTTAATTGCGTTTGTGGCGGTGAGTGCTCCGGGGACATATCCGCTGGCGGCCTTGAATTTGGCGGCGGAATTGATGCGCGGGAGAAGGATGAATTTGATTTTACGTTTGATTGCACTAATTATGGTGATAGTAATAATGTGGGTGATAATAATGATACCGATTATTATGTTTGATTTGGCGGTGAAGGGAATTGTTTTTGTGGCTGAAGTACCAATTGTGCCAATTCTTTTGATGGTAATGATTAGCTTTACAAATGTTTTTGTGACGGCATATTTATACTTATATTATCGATGGTTGTTAGATAATTAGTCAAAAAACTGTGGTAGAATAATACTATGGATAAAAAGAAGGCCGCGGAGCGGATTTTGAAGCTGAGGGAAATTATTAACGATTATCGCTATCATTATCACGTACTCGATGAGTCGATTATGAGTGAGGCAGCAGCGGATTCTTTGAAGCATGAACTAAGTTTGCTAGAAGAGAAGTATCCAGATTTGATTACGCCGGATTCGCCAACACAACGGGTGGCTGGTAAACCGTTAGATAAGTTCACAAAGATTAAGCACGAAAAGCGGATGATTAGTCTTGCGGATGTGTTTTCGCGTGAGGAAGTTCTAGATTGGATTTCGCGAAACGAAAAGTTAGTCCCTGGGGGAAAGATTGAAGAATTCTTCACGGATATTAAAATGGATGGCTTGGCATGTTCTTTGAAATACCGTGATGGCGTATTTTACCAAGCGGTGACGCGAGGTGATGGCTTAGTCGGTGAAGACGTGACTTTAAATGTAAAAACGATACAGAATATTCCGTTAAGAATTAGTGTGCCAGAAGCAGAAGTACGGGGTGAAATTGTTTTGTTTAAAAAAGATTTTGAAGAATTAAATCGTAAGCAGCAGGAAAAAGGCGAGGCGGAATTTGCGAATCCGCGAAATTTGGCAGCAGGTTCGATTCGACAATTGGATCCAAAAGTGGCAGCGAGTCGACCTTTGAAGTTTATTGCCTATGATTTAGTGACGCCAGATAGACCTACTTGGCATGAAGCGTACGAGATGCTGAGGAAGCTAGGTTTTCAGACTTCAAATGAAGATAAGGTGTTTAAGGCGAATGAGAAAAAACAATTGTTTGAATACATTGATGCCCTGGATGATTACCGTAAAGGTTTGAAATTTAACACGGATGGTATGGTGATTAAAATTAATGACCGGGCGGTTTATGATCGACTAGGAATTGTAGGCAAAACGCCGCGTGGAGCAGTGGCATTTAAGTTTCCGGCGGAAGAGTCAACGACTAAGGTGCGAGATATCGTAATTTCGATTGGTCGCACTGGTGCAGCGACGCCAGTAGCGTTGTTTGATCCGGTACGGGTGGCTGGTACAACTGTGCGGCATGCGACATTACATAATGCAGACGAAATCAAACGATTAGATGTGCGAATTGGTGATACAGTGATTATTTATAAAGCAGGTGATATTATTCCGCAAGTGAAAGAAGTTTTAACGACTTTGCGTCCAGATGGTACAGAACCGTTTAATTATGAAGAAGCTCTTAAAAAGCAATATCCGGAGTTGAAATTTGAAAGGCCGACTGGTGAGGTAGTATATCGAGTGAAGGGTGAATCATCGGATTTGATTTTGAGACGGAGTATAGAATACTACGCTTCGAAACCGGCGCTTAATATTGAAGGCTTGGGCGAAAAGAATGTGACGGCTTTGATTGATGCGGGATTAGTAAAATCGATTGCAGATTTATATCGTTTGAAAGCATTTGAAGTTGCGAATTTGGAAAGATTTGGTGATTTGTCAGCGCAAAATTTAGTGACAGCGATTGCCGCATCTAAAAAACCGGCTTTGAATAAATTCATCACAGCACTAGGAATTCGACACGTAGGGGCACAGACGGCTACGGCGCTAGCGCGGAAGTTTAAGAGACTTGAGGCGCTGATTGAAGCAACGGAAGACGAGCTCCTAGAGATTCCAGATATTGGTGAGGTGGTAGCGGAGTCTATTATGGCGTGGTTTTCGGATGAAGATAATTTGAAATTACTGGACGAGCTAAGGAGTTTGGGAGTATGGCCATTAGAAGAGAATAGCAACGCTTTGCCGCTAGAAGGAAAATCTTACATTGTGACTGGGACTTTGTCGTCTATGGGTCGAGAGGAAGCAGAGGATAAATTGCGTGCACTTGGTGCGACGGTGACGTCTTCGGTAACTAAGAATACGACTGCTTTAATTGTGGGCGAAAAACCAGGTAGAGCTAAAACTGAAAAAGCAGCAAAAATCGGTATTCAAACGATTTCGGAAAAAGATTTTCTTGATTTGATTAAAAGCATTAGTTGATAATATGTTGATTTAAATATGATATAATTAAATAGTAATGTTTAGTTTTATTGCCAGACATAAAGTGGCTAGTGCGTTAATATTTTTGAACGTGGTGGCGATTTTGGTGGTGACTTTGGTGATAGTTTTGCATAATGCTAAAACGGCGACAATCGATATTTTTGTGGCGCCGAGCGAAGCGACGATTGAATTGAACGGTGGGAAATATGATAATTTTCAACCGTATGATATTGTGCCGGGAAATTATCATGTCAAAATTTCGATGGAAGGAATGCAGACTAAAGAGTTTGATTTTGAAATATATGACGGGGAATTTAAACGGGTGTGGGCGTATCTATTGGATGCAGAAGGTGGGTTTGGCTACTATCTAGAGAATCCAGATGAAATAACATATTTGGAAGAAGTAGCAGATGATGAAGAGGCGAAAAAATTTATTGCAGAATATAAAAAGATAGTTGCTATCAAAGATAAATTACCACTACAACGTAGTAGTACTTTTGATCCTGAAGCTACGGAGTTAGTGAGTATTAATATTGATTGGGGTGAAGGCGATCAGTGTGAAGAGAAGGCGTTTTGCTTGATAGTAATGGATTATACTGGCAAAAACTACGCTGTAGTTTTAGATATGATTCGTGAGGCTGGATTTAACCCAGACGATTATGAGATTGTTTACGAGAAGGGGGTTGAAGATTAGAAATGAGAAGAAAAGTTTTATGTAGTTTGTTAGTAATTGCTTTGGTATTATTGCTAGGTTTGATTATTGGCAACCGGCAGTCGTTTGCGAGTGATAGTCTAACTGATGAAGAATATGCGATTCGTTCTCAGAATTCTTTGTTTTTTATAGATAATTGTGACGGCTCAGGTGGTTCGGGTGAGGCTTGCGGAATTACGGTTTCTGGTGAAACGATAGAGGAAAAAGTGTGGAGTGGACTAACTACGTTTTTAAGTGACGAGCAGGCGGCTGGCGTAATGGGCAATATGACACACGAATCTGGATTGAATCCAGCGCGACATGAGACTAGTTTCATTAATGCTTCGCCTAATTTTGACATAGCTGGGAATAGTAGTACTTCTTATGGCTTAGGTTTAATACAGTGGTCATTTGGAAGAAGGGTTAACTTATATAATACATTTAAGGATAATAATATTGAGTTATGGAATACTTATATTGACGAAGGTAGACAAGAATATGGCAAAAATGTTAGTGGAGCGGAGTTTTTGGAAAAAGCCGGCGATGATGTGACTAACGAAATGCTTGCGATTGAACTTTGTAGATTGAAACAAGAGTTTGATAGTAATTCCGTCTATGGCGGTATATATAATACAAAAACTGTGCAGGAAGCGGCAGATTATTTTTTGGAAAGAGTGGAGGTACCAGGAAATATTGAAGGTACAAGACCGGGTCGACGTGAATCAGCACAGGAATTTTATGATAAATTGCATGGTGAGGAAATTTCCGGAGAGGGTTCGAGCGGTGATCCATCGTGCAGTGGGAAGATAGAAGGCAGTAAGAATATAAACGCCACGGCGGTAGCATTGGCATGGCCAGAGGGTACTAGCAAAGATGATTATGAATGGGGCGATGGTGGTCCGACAGCGTTATTTAAGAAGGCGCTTGGAGATGTTTATCCTAACCATAAACATTGGGATGAGTATAGACGTGTAGGGGCTTCTTGCGATGTGTTTGTAGGAACTGTGGTAAGATATTCTGGCTATGATAAAGATTTTCCTGATGGTTCCGGTAAAGTGCTAGACTATGTTAGCAAGAATAAAGACTTGTGGGAAAGGCTGGATTATGATGGAAAGAAATCTAGTATACAAGCTGGTGACGTGCTTTATAGAATATCTACGAATAAGGATGGTAAAAAAGTAGAACACGTAGAGATTGCAGTGAGAGATGAAGAAAATGAGCTTTGGGTGGCAAAAGCTGGTTGGGGTTCGACATATGGTCATATCGATTCGTTTAGCAATCCTAAGTATATTATTAGGGCTAAAAGTGCTAAAAATTCTACGGATGGTGTTTCGGTAAAGGATGGTGTATCGGAATCTAATTCGACTGGCAAGGTTACGATGTCGGGGCCAGGTAATGGTGATATAGGTGCAAGTGCTTTGGAATTGGCGTGGCCACTTGGAAAAGATAGCGATGCGGCGAGTAGTGCAACAAAGAGGTTTGCGAAATATTATATTGAAGAGGTAGATCCATCAAACAGTGTAGAAGGTGGCAAAAGCTGTGATCGCTTTGTGACAACGGCGGTACGATATTCTGGTGTGGATAAGAATTTTGAAATGGGCAGCGTACCAACTCTATTGAGGTATGTGGAAGGAAGTGATGATTGGGAAAAAGTTGAGATAGATAATGTTAAAAAACTAGATAAATATGAATCTGGGGATGTAGTGTTTTATTATAAGAGTGGTAGTAATAGCCCAGAGCATGTTGGAATATATGCAGAAGACGCTAACGGTACTGGTTATGACGTGTCGGCTTCGTTAGGTGATAGGTATGGATTGGTGCGCGACTCTAGTTTCATTACTAATACTTCTTACCATACTGGAAAAAGAGTGGTTTATCGGAATAAAAATAACAAAAAGGGGACTTCCAGCTGTAATGTTTGTGCTGGGAAGAATGGGAATGGTGATATCTATGCGATGGAGGGGCTGAAGAATATGTCGCTTTCTGAAGCTGAGGCGTTTATGAAGCCCTATCATGATGCGGCAATGGGGGAATACTATAAAAAAGATTGGCGCAGAAAAACTATTATGGGTGGGATGATTAACGGACTAGTTAATTGTCCTTTTGGTATAATGAATAACTGCGTAGCCTTTTCACAGTGGTTTGTAAATAGATATACGACTCTTGGACCGAATTGGGATCATACTGCTACTGGTGGCGAAATGGCCCATCGTCTTGGTGAGTATGGCTTTGAGACTGGTACCGAGCCCCAACTATTTGCAGTTTTTAGTACATATTCTCCATGGACACATACGGGCGTGGTTTTGGGTATCGATGAAAAGGCGAAAAAAATGGTGATTGGTGAAGCTTCTTGTTCGGAGGGTAAAAGTGCACTTTATTACGAGCCACACGCAGTTACTATTACATTCGCAGAAGCTAAGAGCAAAGGGTATAACTATGCTTATGCCGGTAAGAAACTAAAGGATGGAGCATTGAGTGAGTGATGTTTAAAAATTTACTTAATAATTTATCAAAAAATCAAAAAATTGGCATTGCTGCAATATTACAGATAGTAATTATTGCTATTTTGGTATCGGTTCTACAGTTTTTCTTAGCACCAAGGCAATATGCTTCCATAGAGGATAACAAAACAGAAGAAGAAGCCAGTATTCCTAATAATGCTAAAGATTTTGTGGCTGATAATATTTGGACACTTGTTTCTAGTAGTTTGCCTGGCGTAGATTCAAACAACATAGATGATATAGTAATTCGCGAAGGGACGTATCAAGAAACGGAAAACGAAGATGGATCTGTGAGTGTAAATTTTATAGTAGATATTGATTCATTGAAACAGACATATACAATTTCGACAGGTTGGTCTAAAGATAAGAGCGTGGTGTATGAAGTGGTGGTGGATTGCCCACCACAAAGTAAAATGAAGTACCCAGAGACTATTTGCCACGGTTCTTATAATAGTACTTATTCGCTTGGTTTGTACTTGCCATATGTCGTGAAGTCTCAGTATGAAGATGCTGCGCCAGATATACATATAGAAGGGGACGAAGCTAATAAGACGATTGATGTGATTGTTTCGGTCTGTGATTCTGAAAAGTTTAAAAAGATGGCGACGGATTATCTTGAAAGCACGCCGATTAAATTATCAGAATACACGATTAATTATAGTGAAAATTCGACAGATGTGATTTGTGATGAAGGATAATAATAGAAAAATAGCCCTTGAGGGCTTTTTGGTGACCTCAGCGGGAATTGAACCCACATTGACGGGATGAAAACCCGTTGTACTAACCATTATACTATGAGGCCAGTTTGTTAAACGCTAGAGAACTAGCTTTTATATTATAACAAAAAGGTTAGAAATTGCAAGTGTAGGTGTATTCGGTGTGATATGACGTGCGTTTGTACGGTGGGTCAGGATAAAAGATAACAGTAGTTTTTTCTTCGTCGCAATAATCGGTAAGGAAGTGATATTTTTCGTAATTTTTTTGGTCGTTAGATAGCAATAAGTTATTTAAGGAAATTGGCGTTAGGCCTTTGTCGTGATATTTGGAAAGTGCAGTTTCAGTGTTGTTTATTTTTTTGAATTCTTCGGAGTTAACCATGTTTTCGTAAAAATAGTTTTCATAATAATCGCTAGCTAGTGCAGAAAGACTGGATTTAATTTTTTGTTCTTTGGTAAAGAAAAAAGCATAAAAAGTGGAAATAATGATTATTACCATGACAACGAGAATGATTGACAAAACGAGCTTTCGAACCGAGAAAGAAGAAGATGCGCTTTTCGTGCGATTTTTTTGGCGTGATTTTGCACTTGCTCTTGCACTTGCTTTTGGTTTAGCTTTTACTTTTGTCATAGTATTATATTATCATATTATGGCGGTTATGGTAAAATATAATCATGAGTAGTAGACTTTTTAAACGAACAAAAATTTTAGCAACGATAGGGCCAGCGACGAATTCGGCGGAAATGATTGAATCAATAATTATGGCTGGTGTGAATGGTTGTAGACTAAATTGTTCGCATGGCTCAAATGAAGAACGTGATCAACAGATTAAATGGATTCGAGAAGCGGCAGCAAAAAAGGGTCGTTCAGTGGCAATTTTACAGGATTTGCAAGGTCCAAAAATTCGTTTGGGTATGTTGAAAGACAATCATTTGGATTTAAAAACTGGTGATGAACTGATTTTGGAGTCAAAAGAATTTGAGCATGATGGTGGATTGACAGTGCCAGTGCAGTATAATTTGGCGGAAAAGGTGACAGTGGGCGAGCCGATATTCTTGTTTGATGGTAAGATTAAGTCTGAAGTTATGGAAATAGTGTCTGGCACAGCGATTAAAGTAAAGATTTTGAATGACGGCTTTGTGATGTCGAAGAAAGGTCTAAATTTGCCGGATACAGATTTTGGCGGCGATATTTTGACACCAAAAGATTTGGCGGATATTGAATACGGGGCAAATTGTGATTATGATTACGTATCACTTTCGTTTGTGCAAAGTGCGAATGATATCACTAAATTAAAACAGTTGCTTTTGTCGTATGGTTCGACGGCCAAAGTCATTGCGAAAATAGAGACTAAGAAGGCGATCGAAAGTGAGAAGAAGTTAGAAGATATCGTAGAAGCGTCGGATGGTATTATGGTGGCGCGAGGAGATATGGCAGTGGAGGCCGGTGCGGAAGTTGTGCCAATCGTGCAGCGAAAGTTGATTTCACTTTGCCGAAAACATGCGAAACTTTGTATCGTGGCGACGCAGATGATGGCTTCAATGGTAGATGAGCCAGAGCCAACGCGGGCGGAGGTTTCGGATGTAGCGACTGCAGTGGTGCAAGGCGCAGATGCCGTGATGCTTTCGGATGAAACGGCAAATGGTAAATATCCATTAGAAACAGTTAAGGAAATGAAAAAGGTGATTTTGTTCACACAAAATCATTCGCGGATGGCACCGATCGAAAAGGATGTAAGGAAGTTAGGCATATATGATGCGATTTCGAGTGCAGCAGCAAGGTTAGCTGAGGATATCGATGCGGATATATTGATTTGTCAGACGGCGACTGGTGCAACGGCGATGAAGATGGCAGGTGAAAGACCGAATTTGCCGATTGTGACAGTGACGTTTAATGCGAGAGTGGCAAACCAATTGGCACTCATATATGCCAATTCAGCTTTTATGAGGCCATATGAACGAAATTCTGGTTATAAACTTGGACAAGAGTTAAAAGAATCTGGATATTTGTTGACTAAAGAAGGCGAAAAAGACCTAACGGCAGTGATAGTGTCTGGAAAAGACAACAAGGTCGGTACCGATACGATTAAAATTAGGAAGATTTAATCATTAGGAAGCTATAGCTTCAAGTCCTGGCATTGGTTTGCCGAGGAGAAATTCTAGTGCGGCTCCACCGCCAGTGGAGACTAGTGAATAGTTTAAGTTTTTATGGTCTTTCATGAGGTTTTCGACGAATCCGGTAGTATCGCCACCACAGATGACAGTAGTAGCATTTTCTTTTTCACCAAGCATTTCAGCGGTGATGGTGGAGGCAGTAGCATAGGCGGGATCTTCGGCATAACCAAGTAGGCCATTCCAAATGATGGTTTTGGCATCAGTGATGAGGTCAGATAATTTGGTGGTGGATAGAGGACCGATGTCGAGTTTTTCGCCGGCAGAATTTTCGTCGAAATCATCTGCGACGATGATTTTGGCATCTTTGGTTTGGTAACCTTCACTGGCAATTTTACCACCCACGAAAATCTGATCGGCAATTTTGGAAAACTTGTCAATTAACGGTTGCTTGTCGTCAACTTTGGCGCCGCCAATGATAACGAGAAGAGGTTTTTCGGGATTTTCGATAATTTTTTTCAAATTATTGATTTCTTTTTCTACTAAAAGACCAGCGTAGACAGGTAGAACATTTTTAATAGCATCAGTTGAGGCATGGGCACGGTGAGTAACAGCGAAGCCGTCTTGAACGTAAATGTCTGCGTTGACAGAATGTACAACATTTTTGATGAAATTTTGGTCATTTTCTTCTTCATCTGGGTTAGTGCGGAGGTTTTCCAGTAGGGCGATTTTGACGTAATCTGGAATTGGGATTGTCTTTGCATCATTTTTATTAGGTAGAGGATAAAACCCAATTGTTTGTTCGGGCATGATTTTTTGTAAAGCGTTGACTGCTGGTTGGAGAGTGAATTCAGGAGCAAATTTGCCTTCGGGCCGGCCGAGATGAGAAATAAGAATTATTCTTTTAGCGCCGTGTTCCAGAAGATAATTAATAGTGGGCAAGCTGGCGCGAATACGGAGATCGTTTACGACTTTACCGTCTTTAACTGGTACATTGTAGTCTACGCGGACTAGAATTATTTTATCTTTAACATCTATATCTTTAATTGTTTTCATAGTTTTATTTTAGCACATTTTTGGGTGATTTTTTGCTTTACAAATATTCATGCTGTGATATAATTTTTTGTATGAAGAAGATGAAAACTTATCAGCAGGTGATTGGTGAAACTGTAGAACAACTGCGGACAGAAAAGGGTTGGACACAGGGTGAATTGGCTCAGGCAGTAGGGACTAGTCAGTCGGCGATTCACCGGATTGAAAAAGGTGGGCAAAATATTTCGCTTGAGATGGTGAAAAAGATGTCGGAGGTATTTGGTACGCAAATTCTCTCTATAAATGACTCAGTCTCGCAGAGTTTTATGATTCGTGGTGGCAAGGAATTGACGGGTGAAATTACAGTAAATACTTCAAAAAATGCGGCAGTTGGGTTACTTTGTGCGGCGCTTTTAAATACTGGAAAGACAGTTTTACATCGGGTGGCACGAATTGAAGAAGTGTTTAGAATCATTGAAGTTTTGGAGTCAATTGGCGTGAGATGTCACTGGATGAATCGGCATCGAGACCTAGAAATTATATCACCACGTGAATTAAAATTAGATGAATTAAATATTGATGCAGCCAGAAAAACGCGTTCGATTATTATGTTTTTAGGCCCACTTCTTTTTCGTTATAAAAAGTTTACGTTACCTTATGCTGGTGGATGTTCATTGGGCGTACGGACCGTGGAGCCGCATTTGAAAGCTTTAGCTTCGTTTGGCCTTAAAGTGGATGCGGCAAGTAATAGCGGTTTTTATGAAGTGGAAGTTGACCAGAAAGTTTTGAAGAGCAAAGAAGACCGTTATATCGTACTGTCTGAACGTGGTGATACAGTGACTGAGAATGTGCTGATGGCGGCGGCGATGAGCTCGGGCAGAACTACAATTGTAGGTGCGTCGCCGAATTATATGGTTCAAGATCTTTGTTTCTTTTTGGAAAAACTGGGCGTTAAGATTGAAGGAGTGGGGACGACTAAATTGGTGGTGCGTGGTAAATCACGCCATAGCACTAATGTAGAATATACAATTTCAGAGGATCCAATTGAGGCGATGAGCTTTATTGCGGCAGCTCTAGTGACAAATTCTGAAATTACGATTCTTCGGGCGCCAATTGAGTTTTTGGAAATTGAGCTAGAAGTTTTAAAGAATATGAATGCAAAATTTGAGAAGACACCGGAGTATTTGTCGGCGAATGGACGAACGCGACTAGTAGATTTGACTGTAAAAAAATCTAAATTGGTAGCACCGGCAGATAAGATTCACCCGATGCCGTTTCCGGGGCTTAACATTGATAACTTACCATTTTTCACCGTGATTGCAGCGGTGGCGGAAGGCAGAACCTTAATTCATGACTGGGTGTTTGAAAATCGGGCGGTGTATGCGACGGAACTTTCGAATTTGAATGTGAAGGTGGAACTTCTTGATGCGCATCGAGTTTATATTGAAGGACCGACGAATTGGCGATCGGCGGAACTAGTGGCGCCACAAGCGCTTCGGCCGGCAGTGGTGATTCTGATTGGGATGCTGGCGGCGCCAGGGAAGTCGATTTTACGTAATGTGTATCCGATTAACCGTGGTTATCAGGATTTTGCAGCGAGACTGCGACACCTGGGGGCAGATATTGAACCGTTGACCGGAATTTAATTTTGCTATAATAAAATAATGAATGAGATTACAGATGGCTTGAATGAGGCGCAAAAAGAGGCGGCGGAATGTTTGGAAGGGCCGGTGTTGATTTTAGCGGGAGCGGGATCGGGGAAAACGCGAACTTTAACCTATAGAATTGCAAATTTGATTGCGCACGGTGTAAAACCATCAAATATCTTGGCAGTAACTTTCACTAATAAGGCAGCGAATGAGATGCGACGGCGGCTATGGAAAATATTACAAGATACGTCTGATGAGCCATCACGGTCATTTATGCCTTATATGGGTACGTTTCATGGAATTGCAGTGAAGATTTTGCGACAGGAGGCAGAGGCCCTTAATTTAGATCGGAATTTTGTAATTTATGATATAGATGACCAGATTTCTTTAGTGCGACGAATTATGAAAGAACTGAGGTTTACGGACGATAAAAGCTTGAAGCCCAAATCGATTCAGGCGATTATCTCGAACGAGAAAAATCAAGGCAAAGGTCCAGAGGAATATGAAGCAGATGCTTTTTATCCTAATCAGAAGAAAATTGCGAAGATTTTTTATCGTTATGAAGAGGAAAAAAAGAAAGCGGCGGCACTCGATTTTGATGATTTATTATTATATGAATTAACGCTTCTGAAAAACTTTCCGGAGATTCGTGGAAAGTGGCAGAAAAAATTTGAGCATATTTTGATTGATGAATATCAAGACACGAATGTGGTGCAGTATAACATTGTGCGGCTTTTAGTGAATGAAAAGCGTAATATTTGCGTGGTGGGGGACGATTGGCAGTCGATTTATTCTTGGCGGGGGGCGGATTTTACTAATATTTTGAATTTTGAGAAAGATTTTCCGGGCGCGAAGGTGATTAAGCTAGAACAAAATTACCGTTCGACGGGAAATATTCTAGCGGCATCGCAAAAAATTATTAATGAAAATAAAATGCGTACCGATAAAACTTTATATACAGAGGCCGAAAAAGGTGAGCCGGTGGATATTGAATCACTCCAGGATGAAAATGCAGAGGCAAATTTTGTAGCGCTCAAAATTTTGAATTTAAAAAGCGAATTTCCGGATTTAGCAGATTTTGCGGTTCTCTATCGGACGAACGCGCAGTCGTATGCGTTTGAAAAAGCGTTTATGAATATGCAGATTCCGTATAAGATCGTGGGCGGGGTGAGATTTTATGATCGGAAGGAAGTAAAAGATGTGCTGGCGATTCTGCGATTGGTAGTGAATCAGCGCGATAAAGTGAGCCTCACGCGGGTGTTTAGTAATGTGCTTTCTGGTGTGGGTGAAGTTTCGCTTGCGAAGGTTTTGGCGGGACTAGATGCGATTTCTGGTGAGAGGCCACTGATGGATCCAGACCTTCCAGAAGTTTTGAGTTCGTCAAAAGCAAAAAATGGGCTATTTAGATTAATTGGTTTTTTGAAATCGGTAAAGTTGGATGATAATCCGGGTGAAATTGTAAGACGCGTGGTGGAGTATTTTGATTTTAAGGCACTTACGGATGACGGCACGCCGAGTAGTGAAGAGCGGATGCGAAATTTGGAAGTCCTAGGTACACAAGCAGCGGAATATAATAGTTTAGAAGAGTTTTTGGCGGATGCGAGTTTGATGTCGTCGGCGGA
Source organism: Candidatus Saccharimonadota bacterium (assembly GCA_017515205.1). Classification (GTDB taxonomy): domain Bacteria; phylum Patescibacteriota; class Saccharimonadia; order Saccharimonadales; family Saccharimonadaceae; genus Nanosyncoccus. The sequence continues at coordinate 9,736 of JAFWHN010000003.1, read as the reverse complement.
CGAGACGACGGCGAAAAATTCGGTGACGCTTTTGACTCTACACGCGGCAAAGGGTTTGGAATTTCCAGTGGTGTTTATTGTGGGAATGGAAGAGGGGCTTTTCCCGGGTAGTAGAGCGGCCGAAAAAGAAGAGGAAATGGAGGAAGAAAGACGTTTGGCGTATGTAGGGATGACCCGCGCGATGAAAAAACTATTTTTGACTTATGCGGCGTCGAGATACTCGTATGGGTCGCGGAATTATAATATGCCATCAAGATTTCTGACGGAACTAGGATATAATCCGTATGGATCTTTAGGCTATAAAGATGAAGATGGAGATGGGTTTAAAGATTTTACTGAAGATTTTTCCGATTCGGATTTTGATCCGTTTCCAGATGACAATTTGCCAATTTACGAGTAAAATATGATTTGTTTTGCGATATAAATGAATGGGGAAAATGACAAAACTGTGCCTAGCACTGCAATAATGATAAAGAGTGGAGTCGTTTGATTTTTTTGTTTGTTTGAGTTGATGATTGTGGACACTAAAAGGATGACGTTAATAATTTCTCCACTAATTGCAAAGGGGCCTAGAATGTAAAACCAAGCGAATAAAGTATATCCTGGTGCATTATTTATGACCATGAGAGAGACAATTAAAATGATAAATCCGATGATGAAGTTGGTAATGCTTAATTTTTGTATTTTGTTAATGTTTTTTGACATGATTTTATTATAGCATAAAAATGGTCTGGGTGATCAGACTTGAACTGACGACCTCAGCGTCCCGAACGCTGCGCGCTACCAACTGCGCCACACCCAGATGTATATTATTCTAGATTGTATTATGGTCTGGGATAGGAGATTTGAACTCCTGACCTCACGCACCCCATGCGTGCGCGCTACCGGGCTGCGCCAATCCCAGGAATCATAAAAAATGGTCTGGGTGACTGGACTTGAACCAGCGGCCTCGACTTCCCAAAAGTCGCGCGCTACCAACTGCGCCACACCCAGGCACACATAAATTATATCATATTATTCCAATAAATGTGATAAAATAAAGAGATAAAGGAGATAAAAAAGTGGCGGAAAACATCACGAATAAAACAAAGGGTAAGCCTGTTAATAATAAATCAAACACTATAAGAAGCGTTTTGTTTGCGGTGGTGTTGGTTTTTCTAGGAGCCTTTTTGATTAGCAATATGAGCTATAATAAGGTGCAGAAAACTGAGGTGCCGATTTCGGAAGTAATTACTAGGGCGAATGATCCGGAAGGTGATATTGCAAGAATTGCCGTGACTGGCAATACGCTTGATATTACTTTGAAAGGAAAGGATCAACCAACTGAAACTTCTCGTAAGGATAATTCTGGCACACTTTATGACCAGGGATTAGTGAATCATTGTGAAGATCTAGAGGGTGAAGAGTTAACAAAGTGTCAGGAGTCTTATCCGATTATCGAATACAAAGAGGACGTTGATGCTTGGGGAATCGTGTTAGATGTGGCCTTGACGGTACTTCCGATTGTGGCAATTGTAATTTTCTTCTCATGGATGATGAAACAAGCGAATATGGCAAATAACCAGTCGTTAGGCTTTGGTAAATCAAAAGCAAGACTATACGGACCAGATAAAAAGAAAGTTACTTTCAAAGATGTAGCTGGGAACGAAGCAGCTAAGCAAGATTTAACAGAAATTGTGGATTTTTTGAAGAGTCCAAAAAAGTATGAGAAATTAGGTGCGAAAATTCCACGTGGGGTGCTACTTGCAGGCGAGCCGGGCACTGGTAAAACTTTGATGGCGCGCGCCGTAGCTGGTGAAGCTAATGTGCCGTTCTTCTCGATTTCTGGTTCAGAATTTGCGGAGATGTTTGTAGGTGTGGGCGCGTCTAGAGTGCGCGATCTGTTTTCAAAGGCAAAGAAAAATGCGCCGTCGATTATCTTTATTGATGAAATTGATGCGGTAGCACATAAACGTGATGCACGTGGTGGTGCAGGACGTGAAGATGAGCAGACGCTTAATCAGATTTTGGTAGAAATGGATGGGTTTGATAATGATTCTGGTGTAATTGTGATGGCGGCGACAAATCGTGTGGATATGCTTGATAAAGCATTGTTACGTCCTGGTCGGTTTGATCGTCACGTGAATGTAACACTACCGGAGAGAAAAGATCGTTTAGAAATATTGAAAGTGCATTTTAAGGGCAAACCAGTATCGGAAGATGTAGATTTGGAATCACTTGCAAAAAAGACGGCTGGATCATCTGGTGCAGATTTAGCAAATATTGCTAATGAGGCGGCAATTACAGCGGCACGAGAAGGTCATAAAGCAATTTCGAATAAGGACTTGACTGAGGCATTTGAGAGAGTAGCGATTGGTCCAGAGCGGAAATCAAAAGTGATGAATGACATGGAAAAGAAAATTACTGCTTATCACGAAGCAGGTCATGCGATTGTAGGGCACGTGTTGCCTGATTCTGATCCAGTGCATAAGATTACGATTATTCCGCGTGGTAACACTGGTGGGGTGACTTGGTTCTTGCCACCGGAAGATAGAAGTTATAAGAATATTTTTGAATTGAAAGATATCTTGGCACGTGGCATGGGCGGTAGAGTAGCGGAAAAGTTGATATTTGGTACAGATGCTATTACGACTGGTGCTTCGTCAGACCTTAAGAACGTCGCAGAACTTGCAAAGTCGATGGTCGTAGAAGAGGGTATGGGAGAGAATACACGCAATTTGGTATTTCCAGATGAAGCGACGGGCTATTATACTATTACAGCAGGTAAGCCATATTCGGAAAAGACAGCGGAGATAATCGATGCGGAAATTAAAAAGCTTTCAGACGAAGCGGCAAAAAGAGCAGAAGAAGTTTTGAAGACTAATAAGAAATTATTGGATAAACTGGCAGGAGAATTATTGGCGCATGAAACTTTGGAAGAAAATGACCTTGGGCCGTTGTTAAAAGAAGCGAAATTACCAATAGCTGCTAAGTTGCATTAGGGAGAAACGATGGAAAGATTGTTAAAATACTTTAAACCAGAAAAGTATCTGCTTGATCTTTTGATTGATAAGAATAAAAAAACGATTGGTGGAGAAGTGACTGTTTGTGGTGAGGCTTTAAGCGAAACGGTAAAATTCCACGCGGTGGGGTTAAAAGTGACTGATGTTTTAGTAAATGATAAAAAGGTCGAGTTTAAGGCGGATGGAAAAGTTTTGGAAATTGAAGATGTTTCGCTTGGTGAGAATGAAATTAAAATCGTCTATCATGGTAAGTTAAATGAGAATATGCAGGGTGCATATTTGTCAACTTATGAATATAAAGGTAAAACCGAAACGATAGTGGCAACGCAATTTGAAAGTCATTATGCACGGGAGGCTTTTCCGTGTATTGACGAACCGGCTGCAAAAGCCGTGTTTGAATTAAAAATCAGTGTTCCAGAAAAGGATGATTTGATTTTGACAAATGTACCGATGGGTGAACCGACGCCACGGATGTCTACATATTTACTTGCATGGGTGATTGGTAAGTTTCATGGTCATACAGTAAAAAATGAGCATGGTGTGGAAATTACGACTTACTGTGCTTTGAACCAGGATGTAAATTCGGTAGATTTTGCGAATGAAATTGCAGCGAGAAGTTTGGAATTTTATGATGATAATTTCGGTTTGCCATATCCTTTGAAAAAATTGGATCAGGTGGCCCTGCCAGATTTTGAAGCGGGAGCGATGGAAAACTGGGGACTGGTGACTTATCGTGAATCGATGATGCTAGCATCTCCGGATGCGACGCTTGGTACGAAGAAGTCGGTAGCTCTTACTGTTTCGCACGAATTATCACACCAGTGGTTTGGTGATCTGGTGACGATGAAATGGTGGGATGATTTGTGGCTGAACGAATCGTTCGCGACGGTGATGGAATACTATGCGACGGATTATATTCATCCAGAATATAAAATTTTTGAGAGTTTCTTCACTAGTGATTGTTATGCGGCACTGCTTCGTGATGCTTATAAGGGTGTGCAATCAGTGCATCAAGATGTAAAAAGCCCAGAAGAAATTGCAACGCTTTTTGATGGAGCGATTGTGTATGCAAAAGGTGCAAGATTAATGTTGATGCTGATTCGTTTGATGGGCTGGGAGAATTTTTGCAAAGGAATTCGAGATTATTTTGAAAAGTATAAATATCAAAATACGGTGGGTGATGATTTGTGGAAAGCTTTGGAACCATACGCAGAGTTTAATCCGAGTGAATTAATGCATGCATTCATTGACAAACCGGGCTATCCGATAATTACGAGTGAGGCGTATGATTTTAGAAAGTTTAGCCAAAAAAGATTTTTATTAGATGGACCTTGTGAAAAAGATGAATGGCCGATTCCGAGGGTGACGGAAGATATGAGTGGACATTATATACTGAATCTAAAGGAAACAGAATTTAATGAGAGATTAAAAGATTTTGATAAATTGGGATTGGAAGAAAAACTAAGACTTTTAATAGACCGAGATTTGATTACGAAAGCGGGAATGCAAAGTGCGGCTTTTTTGGTTCCGCTTTTAATGCGATTTAAGTTTGAAGATCAAGCGGCAGTTTGGAATAAGGTGGCAGGACTCGTGGGAAATTTGATGGTCTATGTAGATGATGGATCACCAGAAGAGAAGAAGTTGAAGCAATATACTTTAAAGTTAGTGGATGCGAAGTTGGCTGAAATTGGTTTGGCGACGAAAAAAGATGACGATGAGAATGTAATTAGGCTGAGAGCAAATCTAATGGCGCTTGATTATTATGCTGAAGACAAAGAAAGATTTAAGAAATTGGCCACTTGGTATGATAAAGATTATCGAAAAATGGATGCGGAAATAAGGGATGATATTTTGAGTGCGAAAATTTATTTGGAGCCAAAGATGGTAGATGAGTATTTGGAGAAATACCAAACTATAGCAGATCCGGATGTGAGGTTTGATTATCTATTAGCAGCAACTTTGGTACGTGATAAAAGAGAATTGGATAAAGTATTGAGATTATTGAATGATACAGAAGTGGTGAAGCCACAGGACCAATTGCATTTATTTGTGTGTCTTTATAAAAATCCGAAGTCGCGTAAAAAAGCGTTTGACTGGATGGTAAAAAATTGGGAAATGATAAAAGAAGCTGGTGGTGAGAAAACTTTGGGTGACTATCCAATGGTGATTGGCAAATTAGCACGAACAGAAGAAGAATTCGATAAGTATTATAAGTTTTTTGAGCCGTTAAAAGATGATCCTACGCTTATGCGAGCAGTGGAAATTGGAAAAAATGAGATTAAGGCGAGGATTAAGCTAATTCAGAAAAACCAGAAAGGGGTTACTGAAGCGTTACAAAAGTAATTAAAAGTATTTTGGCATCGAGTGTAGTTGGGAGTTTTTTTGTTGTTAAGTTTTATTATTTGTTTTTTGGCAAAGTAATCTTTTTACCGTTTTTGCGTATAGCCATTGTTGCGATTGAAGAAACGACTATGATAGTAGTCAGAATTATTGGAGCGTTATCGATGACACTTCCATTCTTTTTAGTCATTGTGCCTGTATCTGGAGTAATATTGGAAGTGTTTGGTACTTCTGTGTCTATATTTTCAATAACGAAATTATTGCCATTTTTCGTAATTATTCCTTCGGAAGTGCCGTCGTCATAAACTATAGCAATCTTATGTTCACCATCTTTTAGATTAATTGCGAAATCGTGATTAATTTCGATAATGATTTCACCAGTTTTTGGATTAGTTGTGATTTTAAAATAATCTTTCGGTATTTCTTTGCCATCAATTTCTATTCCAATAAGCTTATCGGCTTTTCCGTTAGATTTGATAATCAGATTATCGTTTTCACCTAAAGTTTGGATGCTGTTTGTAATTGGATATTTTTTATTGTTTGATTCTTCATCTGATTTGTTCGGGTCATCTGGATTGACTGGACCGTCTGGGTTAACTGGGTCATCTGGGTTAACTGGATCATCTGGATTGACTGAATTAGCTTTACATATACCATAGAGCGTTAAGTTACTATTTGGAGTAATACTCGCATTTGAAGCATAGGTGTAGTTAGTACTAGAACTATTGGTGCTCCAACCACAAGTAAAATTGTCTTTAGTGATAGTTGGTAATGTGACTGAAGTATATGGGTCAGTAGTAGATGTATAGCCTGCATATAAGGTAACGTTTCCTGACGTATCAATCCATTGTCTTTCTTCGTTGGTGTATGCAGTATTTGGCTCTAGTTTCGGGTATGTTGGGGAGGAGTCATTTGATGCGACTTTATTAATTGCGGCAGGCTCTTCATACCAACCATTAAAGACATAGTGGGTATCACTTTTGCTATTTAGCGTTTCAGTTGAAGAAACGGTGGCGCCATTAGCACTTTCGCTTAATGTAAAACCTGAAATGGTTCTGGTTTCAGTTGTAGTTGCTTTGATAGGAAGTATGGCGATTGGATCTAAGGAATGCATGCCATATGTAACTTGAGTTGATGCTGTTGGCACATTGCTTGCACCGTTGGGGTTTAGTGTGACGGTATATGTTGGAGTTGGGTTTTCGTTTTCAATTGCGAGTGTTCCTAGTTCACGACTAAATATATGGCCTTCTGCTTCTTCGGCTGTATAGTCTAGGTTTATTGTATATATGCCAGCTTCAAAATTATTTAAACAACTTGTAGCGATAGTGATATTGCCATTTGAATCTGTGATGCAGTTATGCCAGTTTACTATAGTATTATTTAGTTTTATCCCTTCAGGAGTTTCTGTTGATTGATCGTAAGCATTATTTATAGTTAACCCAGTGGTGCTGCCTTTGGTCCAGGTATAATCTGGATCTGGGGTGGGCTCGGTTTTGTCATTTGTAAGGTAAGTAACATCTATTGCAGTGAATGGTTCTGGATCATTTCCGAGTGAATTTACAGTTATCGTTTTATTCCCGTCGTAGGTAGTGGTAATGTCAAACTTCGACGTGACTGAGTATGCTTGACCGGCCACAATATGTAATGTACTGGTTTCGCCGCCCATGGTATTTCGAAATTCGATGTCAGAACCGGGAATTGGTGTCCAATTTAATGTATGTTGAATAGTTCCTGCAGTGTTTCCTTCAATTGTCTGATTGATTATTTCTGTAAATTCTGTGTCATCCGCTGGTTCAATCTTTAGATAATACTTGTATAGTTCTTCTGGGTAATCGGAAAGTGTAATTGTTATTTCATAATACTGGTCTTTGGCTTCGAGAGTGTTTAAGTATTCTGGTTTAATAACAACGTATTTACCGCCTGCATAATCACCAACGAAGTAGTCTGCGTTATCAAGAATGTTTTCGTCTACCCAAATGGATCCTAAAGTGCCATTGTACAAATAATAGGATTTTCCGCTATTTGTTCCTTTTTTCCATGTACTACAATTGGAGGCTTCTGCGCTTGGGCATGATTCTGCAGATGCAAGCAGGTTATTTGTTATGTTTTTGACGATTGGTAATGAAATGAGAGTGATGATTAAAAACGAAGCTATACTTCGAAAAAAGAGCTTCTTTTTACTAATTACTAGCATATTTTTTATTTTTTATGTTTGACCTTTCTATGTTTTAGTATAAAATATATTTCTAAAAAACACAAGTGTTTTTTAGTAATTCTTATTAGGTGCTGTGGAAAAGTTTTTGATATAGATTAGATTATTAAAAACATAACTAGCTGTAGTAAAAATGATAAAAACTTTTTCGATTCAAAAGCTAGCGTATTGTTTTTAAAACTTATAATATATATGGTGTTTATAGGTTTTTTTGGAAGGCTTTGAGTGGTAAAAGCTTGGATTTGCCGTTACTACGTTCGGTGATTTCGACGGAGTTCTCGGCTAGGGTTTTGTCAGAAATAACAATACGGTATGGTAAGCCGATGAGATCGGCATCGGCGAATTTTTCACCTATGCGAAGATTGTCTCGATTGTCAAAAAGGAATTGATCTGGATGTTTTTCATATAATTCGTTGGCGATTTTGGTGCCTTCGTCACCGATGGCGATGAGATGATATTTAAACGGTGCAACTGATTCTGGCCAGACAAGCCCCTTGTCATCGGTGTGAACTTCGGCGATGACGCCCATGAGGCGAGAAACGCCAATGCCATAACAGCCCATATAGATTTCTTTTTCGGTGTTATCTTCGGCGGAGTATTTAAGACCTAGCGGATTTGTGAATTTGGTTTGGAGTTTGAAGATATTGCCGACTTCAGCAGCGGTAGTGGCTTGTAATTCTTCTGGTTTAACGCCTAGATCGTTTAGAACCTCTGGCGAGTAGACTTCCTTGTTTAAGACAATTGATTTATCTTCGTTATAATAAACAGTATCTTCGCCTACTGGTAGTAAAGTTTGGAATTCGTGGGAGTATTTAGAAAAGATACCACCAGAAGCAAAAGTTGGATAGGTAATATCTCCGATGCCTACGCGTTTAAAAATGGTTTGATAAATTTGCATGATTTGATTGTAGTAATCATCTAATTCTTCTGGTGTAGTATGAAAACTATAAAGATCTTTCATGAGAAATTCGCGACTACGGAGAATACCGGATTTAGCGCGTTTTTCATTTCTGAATTTAGTTTGAAATTGATAAATGTGAATGGGCAAATCTTTGTAGCTTTTGACGTAGCTTTTAAGAAGTTCGGTGACTGGTTCTTCGTGAGTAGGGGCGAGACCGAGTTCGCCGCCGCTAGAGAGTTCGGTTTTGAACCAAATATCGACTTGTTGGTTAGAAAAACGATTAGTTTTTTCCCAAGGTTCAGGATTTTGCAAAGTAGACATTAATAGTTCTTCGCAGCCGATTTTATTTAATTCTTCACGGATGATATTTTTGATGTTTTCGAGAACTTTGAGGCCGAGAGGTAAAAAATCGTAAATACCGGCCATCTCTTTATGGATGTATCCGGCTCGAGTGAGAAGTGCACCGTTTTTAGTAGTTTCTTCACCTGAGGCTTGACGTAGAGTTTTAACAAAAGATTGTGACATTTTCATAGTGATAATTATACTCTAATTATTCTTTCTTGAAAATAGGTAAGAAAGATAGCAGGTTCTAACCTGCTATCTTTATTTGAGTTATTTTAATGCTTAGTGAAGCTGACCCTTTTACTATTGCGATGAATTATAAATGCGATACTTGAACCAAATAGAATGGTGGCAATAATGATGAATGGAGTACTTGCGATAATACCTTCGTTATTATTAGTGGTAATGCCAGTGTCTGGCGTGCCAGAAGTATTTGGCACTATTATGTCTTCTTTTGCTTCGATATTTTTAATAGTAAATTCATCATCATTTTTGGTGATAGTGGCTTTAGAAACGCCATCTTCATATTCTGCAGTAATAACATATTGGCCATTTTCTAAACCTGCTACAAGGTCATGTTTTAGAGTAATAATACTGCCGCCAGTTTCTGGATTGTACGCAATGGTATAGTCCACGTCTTTTTCAAGTGGCTCATCATTTAGTAAGAGTTTTGAAAACTTGTTTGCTGGGCCAGAAGTTTTAATTATGAGATTGCCATTTTCGTCTAATGATACTGTGCCTTCGGAAAAAGCATAGTCTTTGGATTGGTCGCTGTCGGGAGTGTCTGGTTCGACAGGTTTTGCCGTACATACACCTTGTAATTCTGTGTTTTTAGTTGGAGTCATTTGAGCACCAGAATCATAATAAGTACTGGTCTCAGCTTTATCTTGCCATTTGCAAGTATGGCCTGTTTTTTCAATGGTTGGGAGGGTAACTTGG
>JAFWHN010000009.1 GCA_017515205.1 Candidatus Saccharimonadota bacterium | reverse complement strand
TCACTCTGATTATCTTTTAGAGTGTAACGATGATACTACGTTAATTATTGGTAAAAATGGCTATGGTAAAACCTCGGTGCTAGAGGCTATCTATATTTTAACCAGAGGAAAAAGTTTTCGCGCCACCGATAAAGATATTATAAAAAGAGGCACCTCGTTTTATCGTATCAGATTAGATTTTATGGATGGCAAAACCAACGTTGCTACTTACGATAATAAAGCTAAAACCTTTATTATTAACGAACAAAAAAGTAAACGCCTCCCAGTAAAAAGTAAATACCCCGTAGTCCTCTTCTTACCGTCCGATCTTAACTTAATTAGTAGTTCCCCTAGTCGTCGTCGGGATTATTTTGACCGCATCTTTAGTGAATTTAGTGAAAAATACCACCAGGCACTTTTAAAGTACAATAAAGCCCTAAAACAGCGCAACGAACTTCTAAAAAAAGACGTTATTACTAAAGATATGATTTTTTCTTGGAATCTACTTCTTGCTAAATATGGAGTAGAGCTATACCAATACCGCTCAGAGTATATTGAAGAAATCAATAATAATTATAACGATTTATATTTTTCCATTACTAATCGTCAAGATGATATCATGATTGATTATAAAACTGACTTATCTAATTCATCCGCCGAAAAGTATTTGCAAAACTTAGAACAAAGTTTCACTAAAGATTCGTATCTTGGCCACACCAGTTATGGTGTCCATCGCGATGACTATATTTTTATGTTTAATCAAGAAATCGCCGACGGCTCCGCCTCGAGAGGCGAATCCCGCTCTATGATTTTAGCTCTAAAGTTTATCGAGGCTAGCTTAATTGAACAAAAGTTAAATCTTAAACCAATCATTTTGCTAGATGACGTTTTTTCTGAATTAGACGAAATGCACCGCAGTAGCCTAGTTAAAAATTTTAAAGACCACCAGATTATTATTACCAGTGTATGATATAATCACAGAGTGATAAAGGTAGAAAAAATCATTCCAGGTGGCCAAGCTCTCGGCACCATGCCAGATGGGCGTAAAATTTTTTTCTGGAATGCATTACCTGGCGAAGTAGTCACCGATTATGAAATCACCAAGAAAAAATCTCATTACGTAGAAGCTATCGCAAGCAAAATTGAACAAGCATCAAAATTTCGTGTTCAACCTAAAGACGACTGTTTTTTATCTACTTCCCCTTGGCAAATCATAAATTGGAACTACGAAAACCAGCTAAAATCCGAGCTTATTACTGAAATTTTCCGCGAGCATCAAATCACGATTAGTCCCACCCCAGTTGTTACTGATGATAAGAACTATTATTATCGGAACAAAATGGAGTATTCCCTTTATTGGGATAATGCCGATGCTAAGATTAAACTTGCCTTTCATGCCCGCGGATCACACTGTAAAATCCCTATCACAAGCTCCTCTATTGAACGCCCAGAAATATTTACTGCCGCAAAAAATATCATATATGAGTTAAATGAAAAACACGACGAAGCCCGAAAATACCAATCATTACTGTTACGCTGTAATCAAAAAGGTGAAGTTTCTGGCGGTCTCTACGAGAATAAAAAACCTCATCCTCACTTTAAAAATCTCAAAGATGATATATTAGGTCACACATATTCCTATTCGCCCAATGGCTTCTTCCAAATCAACTTACCAGTTTACGAATTAGCTCTAAGGGAAATCAAAAATCATATTAGTACAAAAGATGTTCTAGACCTCTACGCTGGCGTCGGTACCATCGGTCTCTCTGTCACTAGCCCCTGGAACCTCACTTTGGTTGAATGTGACAAATTCGCCTTCTCTGAGTTATCCAAGAATTGCAATGTGGATGCTTTTGAGGGGATCCGGAGCTACGGCGAGGACGAGCGCGACGGCCCTGTAACGACAGGCGTCGTCGACGCGCCCCGAACAAAGCATCCGCTTGCGATTCTAGCTAAATCAGAAGAAGTAGTGAGTCACATTCAACCAAATCAAACCGTTATCCTTGACCCACCTCGTGCCGGCTGCGACAAAAAGCTGATTAATAAGCTTTTAGAAGTCCAACCCGAAGCAGTTATTTATCTTTCCTGCAATCCTGCCACTCAAGCTCGCGACGTAAAGGCTTTACTAAAAAAATACTCTATAAAAAACATTAAAACCTTCAATTTCTTCCCACGTACACCACATATCGAAAATCTAGTAATTTTAAAAAAATCATGCTAGAATAAGTCAAAGACGGAAGTGTGGCCGAGTGGTTGAAGGCGCACGCTTGGAAAGCGTGTAACGGTTTGCGCCGTTCGCAGGTTCGAATCCTGTCGCTTCCGCCATAAAACTTCAGCGAGAGCTTGCTCTCGGTGAAGGTTTGTAGAGGAAGCAAGGGGATAATTATCCTGTCGCTTCCGCCATAAAATATATCAAAATCATGGAGTAAAGGTGGAAGAAAACTTAATAGAACTTAAGGGTCTAACCAAAAGCTATGGCTATGGAGACGCCAAGTACTATGCCTTGAAAGATTTCGATCTCTCAATCAAGCGCGGCGAATTCATCATGATTATGGGGCCATCCGGCTGTGGTAAAACTACCCTTCTTAATATTATTGGTCTATTAGACCGTGCAACAAGGGGTGAATACCTCCTGAACGGCGAAAACGTCATCAGTATTTCCTCTCGTCGTCAAGCAAAACTACGTGCCAAAAAAATCGGCTTTATCTTTCAGAATTTTAACCTTATAGAAGATTTACCAGTTATCGAAAACGTAGCTCTTCCACTAGTTTATACAGGATATTCCAAAACCGCTCAGCTTAAAAACGCTTCATCAGTCCTTAAGCGTTTCCATTTACAAGAACGAGAATACTATCTTCCCTACCAACTTTCAGGTGGTCAACAGCAACGCGTTGCTATTGCTCGCGCAATTGTAGGTGACCCAGAAATCATCCTCGCAGACGAACCTACTGGTAACCTAGATTCTCGTTCATCTCGCATTGTTATGGATGAATTAAAAGCCATCCACGAAGAAGGCAATACTATCATTATGGTTACTCATAACCCAGCACTTACAATTTACGCCACTCGCGTAATTAATATGCTAGATGGCCAAATCGATACCGATGTTAAAACAGTTGCCGACCAAAATCTCCCTCAGCCAGTTAGTGTTAAAATTAAAAAACGCAAAAAATCTCGGAGGAAATAATCGTGGCATCATTATTTAGAACACACCTTAGACTAGCGCGCATTTCTATCAGAGAAAACCGCACGCGTTCGTTCTTAACCTGCCTTGGTATTGCCATTGGCGTAGCTAGCATTGTACTAATCTTATCCCTAATGGGTGGTATTTCAGATTTAGTCCAAAACGAAGTCAACGAAATCGGGTCAGATTTAATCGTGGTTCGCCCTAGCTCCAGTAAAGATTCCGTTACTAGCGTTATCGAGGAATTAACCTCTTCCAATTCATTCCAAAATAGTAGCCTAAATATATCCGATGTTGAAGCAATCTCTAAAATTGATGGCATTACCGCTGTTTCACCTATCGCTATCTCAAACAACCTAGTTAACTCCGAGAAAAATAATATCCCCTCAGTTCAAATCCTCGGCACCAACCTAGATTTTATTAAGATAGAGCCTTTAGCTATGCATTACGGCTCATTCCTGAGTGAGAACAACGAAGAAAAATCCGTCGTTCTTGGTCGCACTTTGTCACTTGCTCTATTTAATACTATTAATAGCACCATCGGCAAAACCATTGAAATCATGGGTGAAAAATTCATGATTGTGGGCGTATTAGACGAAATCGACAAGTCAATTAATTTCGATAATATTGATTTCGATAACGCTGTGATTATGGATATTAAAAGCCTAAGCAAAATCACTGATTCAGTTCAAATTCAGCAAATCAACGTCAAGGCTACCAATACTGACGCTCTTGAACAAACCGCCAAAGAAATCACCGACACCCTGGTTAATCAAAAGCTTGGCGATAAAAACTTTAGTGTCTCCTATGGCGATCAAATCTCTCATCCTGCTAGCTCCTTATTTACAATTATTTCCGGCATGCTAACTATGGTGGCTGCTATATCTCTAGTAGTAGGTGGTATTGGTGTTATGAATATCATGCTCGTCTCGGTAGCCGAACGTTCACACGAAATCGGAGTTAGAAAAGCAGTTGGCGCTTCTTCTCGTAACATCTTAATGCAATTCTTATTTGAATCTTTGATTCTTTCCATTATGGGCGGTCTGTTTGGCTTAATCTTAGGATACATTCTTGCATTTGTGATTTCCACTATCACCCCATTCGCCCCACATATCAGCTGGCCAATTATCGCCTTAACCTTCCTAACTACATTGGCCGTCGGCATTATCTTCGGCATCTACCCAGCCCTTAAAGCCGCCTCTAAGAATCCTATCGACTCCCTTAAGCACTACAGGTAGTGTATAATACTAATTATGAAGAAACTACTAGAAAAAATCCCTTTTTATAATAAACTTGTTCTTCCCTATCATTTTGCACAGTCAGTTATCGCTAACTCCAAGTATCACCATCCCAGTCGTGATTTACATATCATCGGCGTTACTGGCACCAACGGCAAAACTACTACCTGTTTTATGATTTGGCATATGTTAAATCAAGCCGGTATTAAAACTGGTCTTATGACTACCGTAGCTTGGGGTGTAGATGAGCTTACGCCAGAATTAAACCACATGACCACCGTAGACGCTTTCACTCTTAACGAACGTATTTCTAAAATCAAAAACCAAGGCGCAACTTTTTTAGTCCTAGAAGTTACCTCTCATGCTCTCGCTGAATATCGCACGCATGGTATAAATTTTGACATTGCAGTTTTTACTAATCTTACTCACGACCACCTAGATTACCACAAAACCATGGAAAACTACCGTGCCGCTAAGGGTAAACTCTTTAAAAAAGCTAAGTTTTCTATTCTTAATGCGGATGACCAAGCTACTACTTACTACAAAAAAGTATCTAAAGAATATACCACATATGGTATAAAACATGGAAAAAACCGCGCAAAAGATATAAAACTCTCGACTTCTGGCGTTAAATATTCATTTAATGATATAAACGTGGAGACTAACATTCCAGGCGAGTTTAATGTTTATAATTCCCTCGCCGCCGCGGTTGTGGGTGAAAAACTAAACCTAACAAATAAACAGATTGAGGACGGCATTAAAACCCTTAAATCCGTTGAGGGTCGCATGAACATAGTGGATGAAGGTCAATCTTTTACTGTTATTATAGATTATGCCCACGCCCCAGATGCTATAGAAAAAGTCTTTGATTCTGTCAAAAACCATCAAGGAAAGATTATTTCCGTACATGGTGGTGCTGGCCGCCGCGACCCTTCTACCCGCCCTATTCGCGGAGAAATTCTGGCCAAAAACTCCGACATCGTAATTATTACCGAAGATGATTCTAGAGACGAAGACCCAGAAACCATCGCAGCCGGCTTTATTAAGGGCGCCACAAAAGCTGGCAAAAAACTTGGCAAAGATCTTTTTAAGGAATTAGACCGAGAAAAAGCTATTGCCCTAGCCTTTAAAAAGGCTAAAAAAGGTGACCTCGTCCTGATACTAGGTAAAGGTCACGAAAAAACCATCCTTCGTGCCGACGGCCCACATGATTTTGAGGATATTAAAGTTGCAAGAAAACTACTCAGGTAAATATTCGGCAATTCCGTCGATGATTTTATCAATCTTGATTCCCATTGAATAAGCGATTGCTGCGGCACATGCCATATATGATACCGTAGTTTCACCAGGTATAAATGTCGCCACGTTAAAGATTTCAGATTTAATCGAGAGAGTAGCTTCTGTTCCCTTATTGTACAGTTTAGAGTTTAAAATTTTCATATCGGAGCTAGACTGCCCATAGGTAACAGTTTTATCTTTCCCCTTAAACTCCGCAAAAGTATCATAATTTGCATCATCCTGATTTAGTACTACAATTTCTGGATTCATATCAAAAAGTGTTTTCTCGTTATCTAGATACTCTTTTGGTTCCATATCTTTTAAACTTGAAATTAAGAAATTAGTCATCGCAGCTACTGTTATTGGTAGCCCATAAAACACATTATCTCTTAAACCTTCCGCAGGCACCGTCACAATCACGTAATTTGCCCCAGCCTTCCAGGCATCGCTTAAGAATTTATGTAACATTCCCACCTTAAAAGGTTTATCAGAAGCCAGCACCGCCACCTTTTCATTTGTGGCACGCAAAATCTCATGTACATAATGGGCTACAGTCGTCTTCCCTGTCGTACCAGTAATCGCGATTAGTTTCATGTCACGCATTGGGTTACCATAATACGTTTTTAAAAGTTTTGCTCGAATCTTTTGTCTTTTTGCTTTTAACCCACCACTTTTCTTAGATGTCTCTCGCTTTTCCATAGCCTAATTTTATCACCTTTCCTTTAAAATAAAAATATTACTCTAAAAGCTTACAAACCAAACTCACAATTAAATCCTTTTCTTTTGGCTCACTTTCTGCAATTAAAAGCGCAATCGCTGTTAAAGCTTGGTCCGAAATCTTAGTTTCTCCATTAGAAGTTAAATGATAGTTATTTAACGTCAAAAAAAGCACAAAAAGTAGCGCCCCAATTCTCTTATTTCCATCATAAAACGGATGATCCTTGATAATAAAGTATAAAAGATTGGCCGCCTTTTGCGGAATGTTTGGATAAAGTTCCTTCCCATCAAAACTCTGAAAAATCGCCGTTAAGCTTCCGTCAAAAACCTCACCCCTCTTCTTACCAAACAACTCACCCCCTTTAACGCTAGTTTTTAATTGTTCTACCGCCGATGCACAGTACTCAATCGTTAATTTTTTAATCCCCTTTTCTTTATTTAAGAAACTCAAATCAATCCGTCGGCTATCAAATTCTTCTAGTGTCTCAAAACTTCCAGCATATCTAGAAATTACTTCTAATACCCCAGTGGCTTCCCCTGCATTTAGTACATTTTGCGTAGTTAACCTGCGCACGATTGCCATCATATTCTCTACGTCATGTAGCTTTTTTAGTTCTTTTCTTTCGCGCATTACCTCAAGCCGAGGTCTATTTATTGCCACTCCGTCAGTTACGTACCTCTTCAAAACAGAGGTGGCCCAAATTCTAAAATTAGTTGCTTTTTTAGAATTCACCCGGTAACCAACAGAGATAATCATGTCTAGATTATAAACTTTTACTTTACGTGAAATACTCCGACCGCCCTCGTTTTGCACCTGCACTATCTCTTTGCAAGTTGTATTTTGAACTCGTGCATTTTTTGCACTAGTTGCTCGCACTACTTCTTTCAATTCGCCCTCAGCATAAATATTTCGTATATGTCTAGAGACAACAGTCCTGTCGACTTCAAAAAGTTTAGCCATCTGCGCCTGAGTAGCCCAAATTGTTTCTTCTTCCGTATCTACATCAAAAACCACCTCTCCAGTCAGTCCCTTATAAATCTCAATGCTCTTCTTTTCGCTCATTACCTCTCCTATAGCTATATTATATCAAAGAATTAAAGAGAAAAATATTGTACTTCCCTTTAGGAAATGTTAAAATCTCAACAAGTGGAGCACGTTAAGAAAGGAGCAAATAGTTCATCGGTCAATTCCTGCTAAGGAGGAAAAATGTCAATTATAAGGTCCAGTAACCCTGGAGCAAAACAAGAGGTAGACAGTATCTTTCACGACCTAGGCAGTATTAAGTCTCAGCACCAAAAGGTTCGAACCCTTAATGGCTCTATAGAAAACCGTTTACATATCGACAACGGCAATCAATCGGTTGACTATTGTTGCGATGGCGAAACTCCTGAAGAAAAAGCTGAGGAGATAATTCAGGCGATTCCATGGTTCATTGGTGACCTTATCGGTCATCCAATTGAATTAACCGTCGAAAAAGAATCCGATTTTATCATCGTGGAGAAACCCAAGCGCGCCAGTGAAATAGCCGTACCGCTCTTGGAGTTTCTGGAAGATGGCTATTATTCCCCAAGTAATAAAGATGGGGAAATCGTGAAGGCCTTCAAGTTGCCAAATCCCAACCTTGAGAAGTACCAAGCAATAGACATAGAAAAGGAGCATCCCAACTTCTTTTCATATGCTATTCGCATCCTAGACCGAGTTAGCACCGAGGAGCCTTGTTTAATTTACGACTGGGGCTGGAATTTCGAGGGAATTCTGTCTCAAGATTTAGGACATCAATTACGAGTCCCGCTCATCTGCAATATGAGCCTTGCAGTTCAGAAAGAACCGCCAGACAATGCTATCTGTTACCTAAGCTGTCGGCTGGGGGATAACCCCTATTCATTCGTTAATGGTGAGTATGGTTATCATTGGTTTATGGTACCCGATCCAGGTAAAATTATCTCCTGGAGCTATCTGAGAGAATCGGCTCGAGAAAATAGTGACCTTAAGTAGACCACAATATCGTATCTCCACTAGTACCTTAAGTCCCCACAGTTTATCTGTGGGGACTTACCGTTCTTTGGAAAGGTAGGTATAGTAATGATTTATACGAGTTATTACGACATATGTGACCCACGAGATACCAGATATAATCTCTGTTCTATTTCCGGAGATCGTGGTAAAAGGGTAGGTTTTACTGGCGGGTATTGCCGTGAGCTAGCTCCAAGGATGTCGTTCTGGGAGCCATGGCATAACAATATTGGTCAAATATCGGATAGGGCTAACAATGAGTTCTATATTGAGCAGTATTGGGAGGAGGTTTTGTCGCATCTTAATGCGAACACAATCTACGAGAAGTTCGATAATCCGTACATCCCAACCATTCTACTGTGTTACGAAAGCCACGGTTTTTGTCATCGCCACATCGCATCGGCGTGGCTTGAACTAGAGACCGGAATAAAAGTTCCCGAAATAAAATTCGGGAAAAACGGAAGAATAGAGATTGCGGATAGACCTTGGTGGATTAAGGAGTACTTACAGCACATTATGGCGCTTTAGTAGCCACCACTATTACGCCCCTACAAAACCACCCCGCAAGGGGTGGTTTTCAAATACAACTTGGCGGAAGAGAGAGGATTCGCACCGAAGGTCCGAATCCGTATACTTTTTTTCAAATGAAATATGGCGGAAGAGAGAGGATTCGAACCTCCGAACGGGCCAACCCCGTCACACGATTTCGAG
>JAFWHN010000002.1 GCA_017515205.1 Candidatus Saccharimonadota bacterium | reverse complement strand
TGCCGGTACTGGGGGATGCAATTGATATTGGCCAGAAGGCGAGTTACCTTGGACATCTTGGCAAGTTGTTTGGTGGTAAAAAGAAGAAATAAGGCGGATAATCATGAATATTTTGGATTATGCAAAGGGGGTGGAAAAATTGGTGGACCCGATGGAGGTCGGGAAGGTGATGTTTTTTCAAACGAAGATGCGAAGATTGCCAGTATGGGCGCAGAGGAAAATCGTCACAAGTGCAACAAAAAAGGCAGATAAAATGCCGTTTGTGGTGGAACCGTATTGTTCATTCTTGTTTTATGAGATAACAGAACCAGAGAAAATGCAACAGTTTTTACCATCAGGGTTTCGGCCAGCGAAATCAGCGATTTTTGATGGGGATAAACCAAAATACTATGGTATTGTGACGATGTTTCGGGTACATTCGAGCGTATTTTGGGGTGCGAGGACGGAGTTTTATTTGGTTGCAGAAAATGAGGAAACCGGATTACTTTCTTGGATAATATGCGATTATATCAGTGATACAATTTCGTATGATGAGAAGCATGGGCTAAAATCGCCAGATGCTTCGCGGGCAGTGATGACGACGACTTGTGAGGGGGATTTTGTTTGTGAAATGAAAAACGAGGATGATAAAAAATATGTACGGTGTGAGATGAACCTAGGTGGCGCTAAACTGAAAGGCCTAGACAAAAGATTATGGATTGAAGGGAATACTTCTATTGCCTATGGACGATTAGCGGGGGAAGCGGATGGGGATTTGTTTTCGCTTACTTTTTTCCCAGAAGAAATGAAGCAGGCGCTTGAAATCCCGGTGTCGAAGGTGCGAAAAGCGGAAGTTTTGTGTGGGACTGGTAGACTAGGTGGTGTACTAGAGCGGGCAGTGAGTTTTCCTTATGCGCAGCACATGCTTTCTGATGCGCCAGGGCAGAGAACACATTATGGTTCGGAAGAGGCATTGAGAGCTGCAGTAGAAAAAGTGCATTTTGGTAAGATTAAAACTTTGGGTAATTAAAAATGAGCAAGAAAAAGACTAGTTTTAGTGAGGTTTGGCGAGAATATCTGGACGATAAGTTAAAGCTAGAAAAATGGCAAAAGGTGGGAGCTTTATTGTTCATGATAGTTTTTGCGGGATTCTTTGGTTGGACGTACGAAATGATTTTCTATTTTTTTGATGGTGGGACGGGCGAATTTTATATGCAGGGAGGGAACTTTTTGCCGTGGATTAATATTTATGCGATTGGGGCGGTGCTGATTGTATTATCGACATGGAAATTCCGCAAAAATCCGTGGGCGGTGTTTATGATATCGGTGATAGCGACGGGTCTTCTAGAACTAATCGCGGGTTGGCTGGTTTATACGATTGGAAATGGTATGAGATATTGGGATTATAATGTCGAGATTTGGAACTTTGGTAATATTGGCGGATTCGTGTGCCTGCGGAGTGTGCTAGTGTTTGGCTTTTCGGCACTACTTCTGATGTATTTGATTGTGCCAGGATTATTTTATTTGGCGATGAAGCTGCCGAAAAAAGTATTTATGACGGTGGCGATTTTGCTATTCACGTTGGTGATGTTGGATGAAGTTTATAATTTATTGGCGTCAAAGATATTTGGTTGGCCGAATGCAGTGGATTTTTATCAAGCGATGGGATGGAAGTATTTAGTTAAATAAGACTGGTGTTAGATGGTAGTGTTAACGCTTTGATTTGGATGTGCGCTTTTTTTGACGACGGACTTCAAGACGGTAAAAACCAATAGCAGAAGATGCAACTTCGAGAAAGGTCATGATGAAGAGAGCATAGTTGCCAGTTAAAGCAGTATAAATAAGGTATGGAGTGTTGCCGACGGCATTGCCGAGACGAATCCATTTGGTTTTGCCGTACCAAAGTGTCCAAGCATAGATTAGTGAACCGACGTAAGGCAAAAGGGAAATAGGGCCATTCCAACTACTAATAGTAAGAATTGTCATAATAATATATATAACGATGAGAATCCAAAGTGGGGCGCGATGTTTTCCATATTTAGTAAAAATAACATCACGAACAAAACTGACCATGGCCATGAAAGAACCGGTGATAGCGTTAGTAACGATGTATTGTGCAACGATGAAAGCTTCTGAAGCGGTCTGGAGAATCATGAGCGAATGCTTTTTCTTAAGTTGCATACTTACGACGGTACAAATAAGTGCAAAAATACCAAAGGTTTGACCAAGGATAAAAGTTAAGAGTTCGCCATCCATGCACTTTATTATAGCACTAGCGGAATAAAAGTGTGAATGAGAGTTCTAACTACGATGTGCGAAATTGATCGAGAAGTTAGTTAAATGGTTAGAATTATCGTAGGAAAGGCGCCAGCCGTTTTGATCACAAATGGCTTTGGCGATGGCAAGGCCGAGGCCAGAACCTTCTTTGGTTTTGTCGGTTTGATAAAAACGGTCAAAGATTTTGGTAGAATCTTTTTTAGAAATAGTGGCGCCGTCGTTTGAAATGGTAAGACTATTAGAGTCTAGAAGAATGTTTACTTTTTGGTCACCGTATTTGGTGGCGTTGTCTAATAAAATATCTATAACTTGGAGAAGATCTTGTTTAGGCAAAAGAAAAGTGTTTTCTTTAGTATTTGATTTAAAAGTGATTTTGCCAGAAAACTTAGGTTGAAAAATAGTAATGCGATTTCTGATTTCGGTGGCTAAGTTGACTTTTTCGGGTGTAGCTTTAACAGCATCGCCGGCATCCATTTTGGCAAGTTTTAAGAGATCCAAGACTAATTTATTGGCATGAGTGATTTCGACTTCGATATTGTTTTTCCATTTTTTATCTTCTTTAGAAACATTGAGAGCCTCCATATTAGCTTGAATGACAGCGAGAGGAGTTTTGAGCTCGTGGGAAGCATTGGCGATGAAAAGTTTTTGCTTGTCGTAGGAATCTTTGACCGGTGCGACGATTTTTTCGGAAAAATAATAAGTAATAATGAAGACAATGATTTCAATGATAATGCCGACGCTAAGCAGAGTAAAAAGTAATCTGATATCATTTTCCTCACGATCGTTTTTGATATAGTCATTTAATTCTTGGCTGTTGAAATTATCAGAAAAATCTATCATACTGATTTCGTTTCCATTGAGATTGGTGGACATGACTTCGAAATATGGCTTTGGCTCTGGTCGCGTGGCGGAAGAGATTAGCATAATAAAGACACCCGCCAAAATTAAGACGGCGGTGGTGGTAGCCATAGTGATGAAAATGATTTTTTGACGAAGCTTATTAAACATTTTATTTCTCGGTGAGTTTATATCCTAGACTACGAACGGTAGTAATTTGAGTTTTGCAGTTGAGCTTTTTTAGGAGTTTGCGGATTCTGGACATGTAAGATTCGACATAATTGCCTTCGGCGAGGTTGTCTTCGCCCCAAATTTTGGCAAGGAGATAATCTTTGCTGACGAGTTTTTCAGGTGATTCGATTAAAGCAGCGACGATTTCGGCTTCAGTGGCGGTGAGTTGCTCGCCATTTAAGCAAGCGTTGGATTTATCAAGCGACAAATCGCCGTAGGAAATTTGATTAAGATTAACTGATTTAGGACGACGAGTGAGGGCTTTGATTCTAGCGGCGAGTTCGGCAGTTTTGAAAGGTTTGGCGAGATAATCGTCGGCGCCTTTGTCGAGATTTTGAATTTTAGTTTCAACTTCTGACAAAGCTGAAAGCATGATGACAGGTGTTGGGATTTTTTTCTCACGCATACGGATGAGAATATCGGTGCCCGAAAATTTGGGCAGCATAATGTCTAGAACTACGCAATCGTAGATATCTTTAAGGGCTTTTTCGAGACCATCTTCACCATCGCTTGCTAAATCAACTTTAAAGCCGGATTTTTCAAGATTGTGTTTAACAGCTTCAGCTAAAAATTGTTCGTCTTCTACATATAATATTCGCATGAAATTCTCCTATTATTTATTATAGTACTATTATGTAAGGTGAAACTAAAACTAAACTGAAAAGATGAAGGGAAAGAGCTGGCTTATTTTATGTTATAATGAGATTAATTAATGGAGGAGATAAGATGTGCGGAATTGTGGGCTATGTCGGTGAAAGTAAAGCGCAAGATTTTTTGGTGTCTGGTCTGAAACGTTTGGAATATCGGGGGTACGATTCAGCGGGCATCGTGACAGTGGCGCCTGAAGGCGAAGCGACTTTAATTCGAGCAAAAGGTAAAATAACTGATTTAGAGCGAAAGTTAGTTGAGAATAAAAAAGAAGATACGATTGGGATTGGCCATACGAGGTGGGCGACACATGGGGAACCTTCAGAAGCGAACGCTCATCCACATCAAGCTGGACCACTTTATATGGTGCATAATGGGATTATTGAAAACTGCAAAGAGCTAAAAAAGGCTTTGAAGGGCCATGAGTTTAAGTCGGATACGGATTCGGAAGTTTTGGTGGCGCTGATTAATTCGTTTTATAAAGATGGTAAATATCCATTAGTGAATGCAGTGGTGCAGGCTTTGAAATTGGTGCAGGGAACTTATGGCATTGCAGTAGTGTCGGTGAAAAATCCAGATGAAATTGTGGTAGCGAGAAGTGGATCGCCATTAGTGATTGGCGTAGGACACGATGAAACTTTGATTGCGTCAGATGCTTCGGCGTTGGTGGGACATACGAAGCAAGCAATTTATTTGAATGATGGTGAAGTGGCGGTGGTTAAAAAGAACAGTATTGAAATTAAGACTTTGAATGCAGAGCCGGTGTCGGCAAAGGTGGAAGAAATTGAAACTAATCTTTCGGCGATTCAAAAAGGCGGATATGACCACTTCTTGTTGAAAGAAATTATGGAACAACCGGATTCTTTGACGGAGACTTTGCGTGGGAGAGTAGATGCAGAAAACGGTATTGTAAGTTTGGGTGGTCCGGGTTTATCAGAAAAAGAATTACGTAGTATTCAACATTTAATAATTGTAGGTTGTGGCACAGCGTATCATGCGGGGATGTTAGCAGCGTATTACATTGAACAATTCACGCCGGAAATTACTATAGAAACAGTGATTGCTTCAGAATATCGTTATCGACAAGCTTACATTCCGAAAAATTCGGTAGCGATTATTGTGTCACAGTCAGGTGAAACGGCGGATACTTTGGCGTGCCTCCGAGAAATTAAAAAACAAGGTGTCAAAACAATCGGGATTGTGAATGTAATTGGTTCGACCATTGCGCGAGAAGTAGACGGTGGAACTTACGTGCACGCAGGGCCGGAAATTTCGGTGGCTTCCACCAAGGCCTTTACCTCACAGGTGATTGCAATGGTGATGTTTGGAATTACGATTGCGCAAGCAAAGGGCGTAAGGACTTCAATTTTAAAGCCGTATGTAGAAGAAATTGCAAAGTTGCCGGGTGAGATTAAGCAGGTATTGGCTAGCAGTGCGGATGATGTGAAGAAGATTGCAGGGAAGTATAAAAAATATGATCATGCGATTTATCTAGGCAGGGATACGGCTTATCCGACGGCGATGGAAGGGGCGCTGAAATTAAAGGAAGTTTCGTATACTGATGCAAATGCTTATGCGTTTGGTGAGCTAAAACATGGACCTTTGGCGCTAGTGGATGATAGATTTTTCGAAACAGCCTTTTTGCCAAAGGGAATGCTATATGAAAAGGCGATTTCAAACGTGCAGGAAGTTTTGGCTAGAGGTGGACACGTAATTGCGGTGACGAATAATCAGAAATTTGATTTGAAAGTGGATGATGTAATAAGAATTAATACTTCGCTAGAATTATTCGTGCCGATTTTGATGAATTTGATTTCGCAATTATTTGCTTATTATGTAACGGTAGCAAAAGGTTACAACGTGGATCAGCCGCGTAACTTGGCGAAATCGGTGACCGTAGAATAATATGCTATAATTTAGATATGCGGAAGAAGTCCGATTTTATTCTGAGGTTTTGTATTGTAATTGGTGATGCAGTGGCATTGATTCTGTCGTTTGCTTTTGCATATTTCTTGAGAGTATATGTGGATCCAAGGCCATTTGTGTTTCAATCGCAACTAGCAGATTTTACGATGACTGTAGTGTTTTTGGTACCTATTATGCTAATAGTAATTGCGGCGCTAGGACTTTATAAAAAATCAGTAGTAATAAATCGTTCGAGATTGCCAGAACGGGGAAGATTGGTACTTGCAGCTATTCTTTCGGTTGCGGCATTAATTGTATATGGATTTTTTACAGAAGAAAATTTATTTCCAGTGCGGGTGATGGCATTAACGGCGGTAGTTCTATCGTTTGTGTTTTTACTGGCAGAAAGGATCATCGTAAGATTTATCATCCGACAGGTTTTTAAGAAGGATTACGGCGTTAAACGGGCAATTATCATCGGAAATCACAAAAACACTGGTTATTTGGCAGATTATATTGCTTCGACGCCGGAATCTGGATATAAACTAGCAGGAATTGTATCAGGTAAGCGGTTTATTCCGGAAGATTTAAGGAAAAAACAGTTTTCTTCTTTGAAGGAAGCCTTGAAAAAGACACGAGCGGACGTGATTTTTCAAACCGATGAAAAGTTGACTGAATATGTGTATCGACAGTCTGTACTAAATCACATGGATTATTATTTCGTGCCTTCGGAGACAGCATTGTCGTCGCATTTTGGTGATTTGGAGCTGGTGGGGAATACGCCGGCAGTGATGGTGGTAACAACGCCACTAATTGGCATAAATGTAGTGATTAAGAGAACGTTTGATATTTTGTTTTCACTACTGGCGATTATTGTAACGGCTTTACCGATGGCAATTATTTGGTTGGTTTTGAAGTTTTCGGATTTTGATAATTCGCCATTATATGTGGACGAAAGGTTGACGCAGTATAATCGAAAATTTAAGTGCTATAAATTTCGCTCGATGAAAATGGAGTATAGTGGGATGACGGCGGAAGAAGCATTTCGTAAAATGGGGAAGCCAGAACTGATTAAGAAGTACCGTAGAAACGGTGACTATATGAAAAATGATCCGCGTATCACAAAAATTGGGCGATTTATTCGGAAGACTTCACTAGACGAGTTGCCACAATTATTTAATATTTTGAAGGGTGATATCTCGTTAATTGGACCGCGGGCGTTACTGCCAGGAGAATTGCGAGATTATGGTGACCGATCATTAATTCTTACGGTGAAATCGGGTTTGACGGGCTTTGCGCAAGTGTCAGGGCGGCGTGATATTTCGTTTGAAGAAAGACGGGCGCTAGATATTTATTATGTGAGGAACTGGTCGTTGATGCTGGATCTTTCGATTTTCTTTAAAACGATTACAGTAGTACTTCGGGGAGATGGCGCAAAGTGAAAGTTGCATTGGTTTGTGATTGGCTGACTAATGTAGGGGGTGCGGAAAAGGTGCTCCTGGAGCTACATCACATGTATCCAAAGGCGCCAATTTATACATCAAAATATAGTAAAAAGGGAATTGATTGGTTTTTAGATACAGATGTGAGGACGGGGTGGTTGCAGATTTTTCCGGTTTGTTTTAGAAGAATTTTAGGACCATTAAGACAGCGATATTTTTCACATTTGGATTTATCTGAGTATGATTTGATTATTTCGGTAACAGGGGCGGAAGCAAAGGCTGTGAAGTCGGGAAAGTGGCTTCACGAGCATGGAGCGAAAAACGTGAAAAATCCTAAAGGGCTTCACATTTCTTTTTGTCACGTGCCGACACAGTATTATTGGCAGATGTATGACGATTATGTGAAGAACCCAGGGTTTGGCTTTTTGAATCCGATAGTGAGATGTTGTTTTAAGATGATAGTTAAACCATTAAGACGGGCAGACCTGGAGGCGGCTGCGCACCCGGATTATTATGTGACGATTTCGGAGTATGCTAAAGAGCAGATTCAGAAGTATTATAAGAGGGAAGCGTTTGTGATTCATCCGCCGGTTGAGATTGATACTTTTCGGCAAGGGTTTAGCGGTGCTGAGGACTATTATATCGTCACGTCACGGCAGGTGAATTGGAAGAGGCTTGATCTCGCGATAGAGGCGTGCCTAAAGCTGAAGCGATCGCTTCTTGTGGTGGGGGAGGGACCAGAGCATCAAAGATTAGTTAAAATGGCAGGGAATTCGGATTTGATTATTTTTAAGCCACTTGTGGAAAAGTCTGAATTGGCAGGGTTACTAGCTAGGGCGAAAGGTTATTTATTCCCCAGTATGGAGCCATTCGGGATTGCGCCAGTAGAGGCTCTGGCGGCAGGTTGTCCGGTAGTAGCATTTGGTGAAGGTGGAGCGAGAGATTATATTAAAGATGGAAAAAATGGTTTACTGTTTTCTAAACAAACTGTGAGTTCCCTCTCGGAGACGGTTTTGAAATTTGAAAAAATGAAGTTTGAACGAGCAGAAGTTGCAAAAACGGCAGAAAAATTTGACGTCGAGAGATTTGATAAAGAGATGAGGAAGTTTGTAAATGAAAAAGTTGAATAAAATATTTAAAGATTTAGTAAAACTCTTGCCGTTAGTTTTGTTTTTTTCGTATTATCCAGTAATTTCGTTTGGCGCAAATGAAACAATGAATTTTGAATTATCTTTGCCATTAATTTGGTTAGTGATTTTTGATGGTGTTGCTTTTATTTTATTAATTAAAAAGAAACTATTATTTAAAAATTTGAAATGGCAGTGGTGGCTTTTCCCTGTGTGGCTAACTCTAACTTTATTTTGGTCGCAAAATGTAGTACGCGGGATATTGACGGTAGGAATTTTGTGGTTAATTTATTTTGCCGGTTTTTCGATGTGGGCTTTAAGAAAAGAATTTGACGAAAAGTTTCGAAGATCTTGGTGGAAATGGTTTTATGGTTCAACGATTGTAGTGTGCTTTTGGTGTTTTTTGCAATGCATATTGGATTTGGTGGGTGTGCCAAGAGAATGCAGTTTGATGTGTTCTGGCTGTAAATACGAGATTTTTGGATTTCCGCATCCCAATGGATTTGCGGCGGAGCCGCAATTTATGGGAAATTTGCTAATCGCGCCAGCAATTACGATGGCGTGGATGATGGTGGGTAAAAAAGCCGAATCAAGTGTTCTAAATTCTAAGCTTTTGATGATTGGCTTTTTGATAGTGACTTCGGCGTTGTTTTTGACGATGTCTAGAGGAGCGATTTTCGCGTTTTTAATCTCTATGATAGCAATGTCGGTAGTGTGGCTATCGAAAAAACGTGGACTATGGAAAAGAGTGGGGATGGTGTGGTTAATGGCGGTAGTTTCCTTTTTCGCGACATTGAATCTGCAAGGATTGATGGCGGAGGTTTCGCCGACAAATGATACATATTATTCTGGGGTGAGTAAAGTGGTGAATCAGTTGACGCTGGGAAAAGTGGATTTAGGTGGTAGAAATGCGAAAAAGGAGATTGAAGAGGAGTCGGACGATGAGACAAATCAAGGGCAGGCGAACTTTGATGGTTATGTAGAAATTTCAACGGAAGCGAGAATGAGCGCTAATGAAGCGGTTCTTAAAGTTGGGTTTAGCAGTTGGCAGAATGCATTGTTTGGAGCAGGGCTTGGCAGTGCGTCGATTGTAATGTATGAAAACGGAGTGTTCCCCACTGCTAAAGAAATCGTGAATAATGAGTATCTAAGTTTATTCTTAGAAACGGGATTAATTGGTATGGGCCTAGCAGTTTTTACTTTAGTGCTGATTTTAAAGAAACTTTTAAAGAGTCAAGCAAAAATAATGATTTTGGGTATTTTGATGGCGTATTCGATTTCGCTATGTTTCTTTTCAGGCTTAGCAAATACATTACAAGTCTATTTGATGCCAATAATAATTGGGATTTTAACTTTTAAGCGTCAAGATCTTTACGGAAAAAGTTAGTGTCGTATATTTCGGCGCCGCGGTTTAAGTAAAACTTTTGAGCGGCTTCACGGCCATGACCAGAAGTAAATTCGAGTTTTTGACAATCATGCGCTTTGGCCCAAAAAAGCATAGCTTCCCAAAGAGCTGTGCCAACGCCTTGACCGCGGACGGTTTGGTCAGTGACAAAATCTTCAAGGTAGGCATTTTTTCTGATACCGGCGCCCATGACAACTGACATTGTGGCGATGCCAACAATTTTGCCGCTATCGTCGACGGCCATCAAGAGATCATGCCAGGGTGAATTGATAATATCTTGAAACCATTCTTCGGGAATTTCGCCTTTGTCTTTGCCACTTCTAGAAAGTTGGATGAGAAGTTCACGGATGCGGTTGGCAGTTTTTGCATCATATTTTTCTAATTTGATTATTTTCATAGTGTTTCCTCCAATTCTTGCTTTAATTCATTGGCTAGGTCATTAATTTTTTGCTCGTCGTTCCCCCACATAGTGATGCGGATGAGAGGTTCAGTACCGGAAGGGCGGACGAGAAGACGGCCGGAAAGGGATTCAAGTTTTTTGTTGTAATCGAGGAGGATTTTTTTGACTGAATCGGCAGTTTTGAGAGCCGCTTTTTGCTCTTTGGTGGCAGACATATTAAGAATGACTTGGGGGGATTTGGTAATGACGTTAGCAAGGGAAGTAAGGGTTTTCCCGGAACTGACGACGGCTTTTGTGATCATAAGAGCGGTAAGCATACCGTCGCCGGTTGGTTCACCAGGTAAAATAGTATGGCCAGATTGTTCCCCGCCGATTTCGATGTGTTTTTCGCGCATGGCGGCAAAAACGTTAGAATCGCCTACTGGAGTGATTTCGGTAGTGATGTGGTTTTCTTTGGCCCAGTTGATGAGGCCTTGGTTAGCCATGACAGTAATGGCGATGGAATTTAGATTAAAGAACTGAGCAAGAATGGCGATGGTTTGATCGCCATCAACGACATTTCCCTTTGCATCGACAAGAAGACAGCGGTCACCATCGCCGTCAAAAGCGATGCCGAAGTCGAGATGGTTTTTAGTTACGAGTTCTTGTAACGATTCGAGATGAGTGCTGCCACAATTGTGATTGATTTTGGTACCATATTCGGGATCAGCATGAATGAGGGAAACTTGAGCGCCAAATTGCTCAAAAATTGTTTTATTAATGACGCTGGTGGCGCCGTTGGCACAGTCCATACCAAGTTTGAGTTCGCTAAAGTCGGCGTCGCCGAGATAGTCGGTGAGGTGTTTGGTATAAAGTTCTAATGCGTCAGCGTGCAGATCTTCCCTTAAGCTGGTTGAAGCGGGCGCGTAGGAAAGTTCCGCAGAAAGAGCCTTTTCGATGGTTTCGCAACCTTCTTCGGATAGTTTTTGGCCGTAGTTTTTGCCGCGTTCAAAGATTTTGATGCCATTGTCGGTGTATGGGTTATGTGAGGCAGTAACGTCGATGGCAAAATCGAAGCCCATATTGAAAAAGCAATAATTGATGCCTGGAGTAGGTAGTACACCGACGTTGCCGTATTCGAGACCGAAGGTTTCGAGAGCAGTTTCTAAATCAGCTAAAATCCACTCGGACGACTCGCGGGTATCGCCACCGATTAAAACTTTAATTTCGTCGCCAGCGTAATCCACCAGGCCTTTGACGATTTTTGCGAGAAATTCTGGTGTGAATTCCTCGGCTGGTTGACGGATACCGTCGGTGCCAAAATAAGTCATGATAAACTCCTAATTACTTTGATTGTTAAACTAGTATCTTTGACGGTGCTACCACGTGAAAGATCGGCGAGAGGCATTTTGAAACCCTGGATGATAGGGCCAGCAACGGTGTAACCACCGAAGCGTTCGAGTGATTTATAGAGAATATTGCCGGAATTGAGATCAGGAGTGATTAGGACATTGGCATTTCCTTTGACGACTGAAGTAGGGAATTTTTTAGCGGAAACGGTTGGATCAATAGCAGCATCAAGTTGCATTTCGCCGT
Organism: Candidatus Saccharimonadota bacterium; assembly: GCA_017515205.1. GTDB lineage: Bacteria > Patescibacteriota > Saccharimonadia > Saccharimonadales > Saccharimonadaceae > Nanosyncoccus. The sequence continues at coordinate 86,856 of JAFWHN010000002.1, read as the reverse complement.
CGATGAGCCAGTCAGGATGATTCTCTCTGATTTTGTCGATAACAAAATGGATTTTAGCTAAATCAGGGTTTTTACCACCAGAACCATTGGTAGAATATGAGAGCATAGCAATAATGGGTTGTTGACCGGTGAAGGAAGTGAATGAATTGGCAGTATCTTCTACGATAGTATAAAGCTGGTTTTCGTTAGGAGTTTTGATGACACCACCATCGGCGAGGGCAAGAACTTGATTCTCTTTTTCACAGATGAAACAGCTGGAGAAAAAGGCTGATTTGAGAGGGAGATGGTTTTTACAAGCGAGTAAAACATCGCGTGAGGAATAGTCTAAACCTGAAACCATGGAATCGGCGTCACCATTTTTTAATAGAGTGGTGGCTTGCTCAAGATTATCAGCGGGCAAAAATTCGATGTCGGAAAACTCTTGGGAAGCTTCCTTAGCAATTGGGTTTTTATTGAGTTCGGGGAATACAATTTTCATATTTTACATTATAGCATAAAAATAAGGGCGAGTTTTTGCTCGCCCCTATTTTTAAATGTTTTATTTGTCGACTACTTCGCCTTCGACGGGTTCATCGTCATCTTTTTTGCTGGATTTTTTGTCGTCTTTGTCGTCTTTTTTAGCATCATCAGCGGCAGACTGATAAAGTTTAGCACCAATTGGCATGATTTTATCAGAAAGCTCTTTGGCGGCTGCTTCGAAATCATCTTTTTTGGACTTATCATCGTTTAAGACTTTCTTAGCATCTTCGACAGCCTTTTTGATAGTGTCTTTGTCGTCGCCCGATATCTTGTCTTTGTACTCATCTGGCATTTTTTCAGCTTGATAAACGGTGTTTTCGAGACGGTTTTTGGCATCGATGCTATCACGTTTTTCCTTATCTTCTTCAGCGTGAGCTTCGGCTTCTTTGCGAGCTTTTTCGATATCATCTTTGCTCATGTTACCGGAGTTTTGAATAGTGATGCTCTGTTCCTTGCCGGTGCCTTTATCCTTGGCAGTGACATTAAGAATACCATTGGCATCAAGATTGAAGGTAACTTCAATTTGAGGCACACCACGCGGAGCAGGAGCGATACCGTCGAGGATGAAGCGACCGAGGGATTTGTTATCTTTAGCAAATTCACGTTCACCTTGAAGGACATGTACTTCAACTTGTGGTTGATTATCAGAAGCGGTAGAGAAAATTTCGGATTTAGAAGTTGGAATAGTGGTGTTGCGTTCGATTAATGGAGTACGGACGCCGCCCATGGTCTCAATACCGAGAGTTAGCGGAGTGACATCGAGTAGAAGAATATCCTTGACGTCGCCTTGGAGGACGCCACCTTGAATAGCGGCACCGACAGCCACGACTTCGTCTGGGTTAACACCCTGCATCGGGTCTTTACCAAAGATTTTTTTGACTTTTTCGACAACGGCTGGCATACGAGTCATACCACCGACCATCACGACTTCGTCGATATCTTTGGTTTCGAGCTTGGCATCTTTCAAAGCTTTTTCGACTGGCCCTTCGAGACGGTCGAGGAGATCAGAGACTAATTCTTCGAGTTTAGCACGAGTTAAAGTGTATTCGAAGTGCTTTGGACCTTCGGCATCGGCAGACAGGAATGGAAGATTAATGTCGGTAGAAGTGCTGGAGCTAAGTTCCTTTTTGGCTTTTTCGGCTTCATCTTTGACACGTTGCATAGCAGCGGCGTCGTCTTTGATGTCAATACCGGATTCTTTCTTAAATTCGTCGACTAGGAAGTTTACGATGATATTATCGAAATCTTCACCACCTAGATGGGTATCACCGTTGGTGCTCATAACTTCGAAGACGCCATCACCAAGTTCGAGGATAGAAACATCGAAAGTACCACCACCGAGGTCAAAAACGGCAATTTTTTCGTCTTTTTTGCTTTCGAGGCCGTAGGCGAGAGCCGCAGCAGTAGGCTCATTGATGATGCGCTTGACTTCGAGACCAGCGATTTTGCCGGCATCCTTAGTGGCTTGACGTTGAGAATCGTCGAAATAAGCCGGAACTGTAATAATGGCTTCGGTGACGGGTTCACCAAGGAAGGCTTCGGCGTCGGCTTTGATTTTGCTTAAGATCATAGCGCTGATTTCTTCTGGAGTGTACTCTTTACCGTCCATTTCTACGGCAACACTGTTGCCTTTTTTAACGATTTTATATGGGCTAATTTCTAGGTCATGCTTAACTTCTTTGTCTTCGAATTTACGGCCGATTAAACGCTTAATGCCGTAAATGGTATTTTTAGGATTAGTGACACGTTGACGCTGAGCGACTTTACCAACTAGGCGTTCGCCCTTTTTCGTAACAGCTACTACGGAAGGAGTAGTGCGATCACCTTCGGCGTTGGTAATAACTTCTGGCTTACCAGCGACCATATAAGCAAAAGCACTGTTCGTGGTTCCTAAATCTATACCAATAATTTTACTCATGTTTTTCCTCACTTTCTTTTGAATTATTCTGGCACTCGCACATGGTGAGTGCTAATATACCTCTATTGTAGCACGTTGGCACTCACGTGTCAATAGTGCCAATATAGGAATTTTTTGGTTTTTTGATGTGAAGTTAAAAAAGTTTATAATTATCTCTGTTTGTAGTATAATGAAAATATGGCAATTGAGAGGTTAGTGGAGCCGACAGTGGCTCATGAGGATGCGGAAGAAGAAAAGATTGAGATTTCTTTGAGGCCTATTAGTTTTGCTGAGTATATTGGGCAAGAGCACTTGAAAAATAATTTGAAATTAGCAATAGAGGCAGTGAAAAAGCGAAATGATGGTTCGGCATTAGATCATATATTGTTATATGGTCCGCCAGGGCTTGGAAAAACAACCATGGCTGGGGTGATTGCGCATGAGTTGGGAGCGTCACTTCGTGTTACTTCAGGTCCAGCAATTGAAAGAGCGGGAGATTTAGCTTCGATTTTGACGAATTTAAAAGATGGAGATGTATTATTTATTGATGAGATTCATCGATTGAGACGGGCAGTGGAAGAAGTGCTTTATTCAGCGATGGAAGATTATAAATTAGATATAGTAATTGGGAAAGGTCCTGCAGCGCGAAGCGTTCGGTTAGATTTACCGCATTTTACGGTAATTGGCGCGACGACACGGACTGGTTCTCTGGCTGGACCGTTGAGAGATAGATTTGGAATTATCCATCGGTTAGAGTATTATAAAGAACCAGAAATTGAGCAGATTATTAATCGGACAGCAGGAATTTTAAAGACCAAGATTCAGCCCGATGCGACGGAGCTCCTGGCGACGAGATCGAGGTTGACGCCGAGAATTGCTAATCGATTATTTAAACGTGTACGAGATTTTGCAGACGTGAACGGGGACGGCATTGTGGACCAGAAGATTGCGAAGAAATCACTTGATTTGATGGAAATAGATGATTTGGGCTTAGATCCTGCAGACAGAAATATGTTGAGATTAATGTATGAGAATTATGGTGATCGGCCAGTGGGGCTTACGACGATTGCAGCGCTTACTGGTGATGAAGCGAGTACGATTGAGGATTTTTATGAGCCATATCTTTTGCAGATGGGGCTACTTGCAAGGACACCAAAGGGGAGAGTGGTGACAGAAAAGGGGAAGAAACATTTACAAGAGGTAAAAAATAAGATATAATGCCAGAAAGGAGTTAAAATGGACGAATCTTTAGTAAAAATTCGACATGAGAGAAGCAAAAAAGATTATCCGAAGCTGAGGCTGGCAGAAGACGAGTATGTGGAATTTGTATTTAAGCGGGCAAAGATTTGCCTGTTTTTGATTATGGGAGGTACAGCGATAAGTGTGATTTTGGTTCTGATAGCGTTTTTGATGTTTTTGTTGAGCCAGGCGGTGATTGATGAAATGGGACAAAGGTTCCTTTTTATAATGCTAGGAGCACTTTTGGTTTCGGCAATAATAATTGGTACGATTGCATTCATGATTTATAGTGGTAACAAACTTTTTGTAACCAATAAACATGTGGTGCAGTTAGTAATGAACTCATTAGTCTCTTCCTCTGAGAATATGATTGATTTGCCTTCGATAGAAGATGTGAGCTTTCGGCAGGAGGGGATAATGCAACAGATATTCCACTATGGTACTTTGAGATTGGCAACGGTAGGTGATGAAACAACTTATACATTTAAGTATTCGGATATTAGTTCAGAGGAATTGAAGGCTGTATCGAAACTAGTGACGGAAGCCAAAAAGACTTGCAAGAAAAAGGATAATTAATACTAAAAAATAGCCAGGTTAGCCGGCTGTTTTTTTAAATGATTGAGCTAATTTAATTACGATTGTTTTTGATGTAAAGGTCTTCTTTTTCGAGAATAGCTTTCAAAGTATATTCTTTACATTTGCCATTTTTGCAGTTAGCAGCTTCATAAGAATAGGAGCTGGCTGGATCGCCGAGATTGTGGCCATTCGGATCGGTCCAGAGGGCTGGGTCGATGGCAGTGATGTTTTTTTCGGAAATGGATTCTGGGTAATAACTGTGTTCTTTATAGAAACTTTCTTCGAGGGCATAATACATAGCATTGATGGCGGTTTTTCTGTCTTCGTCGCGTTCAAAGGCATCGATGTTGGATTTTTGGATGAAAAAGAGAATCAAAAGGAGGGAGGCAAAGATTCCAACGATGATGACTTCTAGAATAGTAAAACCATGTTTCATAATTATCAACATATACCCACCTATTAGTTCTTGCATTTTAATGGTGGTACCGGGTGGAATTGAACCACCGACCTCGGGCTTATGAGTCCCACGCTCTAACCAGCTGAGCTACGGTACCATATATATTATTATATCATATTTGGTACGCTTGGCACGATATGAATATAGCCAGGCGGTGCTTAAGATATTTAAAATAGAGTAAGCTTTCTTTTAAAATATTTTGGTACGCCCGGCACGATTCGAACGTGTGACCTTCAGTTCCGGAAACTGACGCTCTATCCAGCTGAGCTACGGGCGCATGAGGGTATTATATCGCACCTGTAGGGAAAAATCCATATCTGTAAAAGTCTTGGTGTTAGAATTTTGAATTATCGATTGACAAACGAGAATATTTGTTATATAATATAATTATTACAATGAAGGGAGGTGTACCTTAATGAAAAAGGTTATTCTGGCTGTATTGATGGCGGCTTTGCTACTATCGGCTTGTAGATCTAGCGGTAATTCTGGAGCGGAAAGATGTGTCTCAGAGGATGCTTCTTACGAAGAGATTTATTTGGTTTTAGTCAATAAAGATCATATTTTGCCTGGGGATTGGATACAAAAGATTGAATTGGTATCAGATCAGGATCCTTGGGGCAATGAAGTCAAAATCGAGAAAGAGACTCTTGAACATTTTAATGAGCTTCAGTCTGCTCTTCAGGAAGAGGGCGTAGACATCCGTCTTGATAGTGTGTATCGCTCTGTAGACGAGCAGGTTGCTCTGTGGAAATCCTTCGAAGAGGAATACGGTGAGGATTATTGCGAAAAGTATTTGGCCGCACCGGGTTATTCTGAACATCATACTGGTTTAGCTGTGGATGTTTGTATGATGAAAGATGGTGAGGCAGTCAATGATAACGATGCTATGCTTGCTGAGACAAAGTTGTTTAAGAAAGTTCACAAGTTGGCACCAAAGTACGGTTTTATCCTGCGCTATCCAGAAGGAAAGGAAAAAATAACTGGCTATGCTTATGAACCTTGGCATTTGAGGTATGTAGGTGTAGAAGCTGCAGACGATATTGCGGATCAAGGTATTACTCTTGAAGAATACCTTGAGCCTATCAATGCAGAATAACTAAAGGCCCATAATGGGCCTTTTTCATGGTGTTTTATAGCTTTGCTACACCAGTTTTTCGAGCGGTATTCGCGACGGCATTTGCGACGGTCTTTGCTACACGTGGGTCAAGGGCGTTAGGAATAATACAGTTTTCGTTGAGCTCATTTTTGGTAATTAAATTGGCAATTGCTTTAGCGGCGGCGAGTTTCATTGCTTCGTTGATTTCGCTGGCGCGGACGTCAAAGGCGCCGCGAAAAATGCCTGGAAAAGCGAGTACATTATTGATTTGATTGGGGAAATCAGAGCGACCAGTGGCGATGATGCGGGCGCCACCTTTTTTAGCTTCATTTGGAAATATTTCTGGGGTGGGGTTAGCGCAGGCAAAAACAATGGCGTCTTTTGCCATGGTTTTGACCATTTTGGTCGTTAAAACGTTTGGCGCTGAGACACCTATAAAAACGTCAGCTCCGACTAGGACATCAGCGAGCTTGCCTTGGCGTTTTCCCAAGTTGGTGAGACTAGCTAATTCTTTTTTGGCTGGGTTGAGGTTTTCGCGGCCATCATAAATTGTGCCATTGCGGTCACAAACTATGATGTTTTTGATGCCATAACTTAAAAGCAATTTGGCAATGGCGGTGGCGGCAGCGCCAGCGCCGCTGACGACAACGTTAATAGTGTTTTTGGATTTTTTGACTAATTTGAGAGCATTGATTAGGCCGGCCAAAGTGACAATGGCGGTGCCATGCTGATCGTCGTGAAAAACTGGGATGTCACATTTTGTTTTTAATTTTTGTTCGATTTCGAAACAACGCGGAGCAGAAATATCTTCGAGATTAATACCGCCGAAACTACTGGAAATGAGATAGACGGTATTGACGAATTCGTCGACATCTTTTGTTTTGATACAGATAGGGAAAGCATCAACGTGGCCGAACTTTTTGAAAAGGATACATTTTCCTTCCATAACTGGCATGCTGGCTTCGGGTCCGATATCACCGAGGCCAAGTACAGCGCTTCCGTCTGTAATGACGGCACACAGATTCCAACGCCTGGTTAGTTCATAGGATTTATTAGTATCTTGCTCAATTTCAAGACAAGGTTCAGCTACACCGGGAGTATAAGCTAGACTCAAATCTTGGTTGGTTTCTAATGGAATGCGGGAAACGATTTCGATTTTGCCGCGAGCTTTTTGGTGCATTTTGAGACTAGCTTTTTCGATTATCATATTATAAAAAATTGTACACCCTAGTGAAAGAAGTTGCAACTATGTTAAAGGAAGATTTAGCTCGTAGGAAATAATTTTCCAAATTTTCCGTAAGTTGACTTTTAAGATTGATAGGAATATAATATAGTATGAAAAGTATAACTTGTTATACTAAAAGGAGAAACATATGAAAGATAAGTTTGTAGGCATTGCTAAAGTTGGCGAAAAGGGACAAATAGTAATACCAAAAGAAGCAAGAGATATGTTTGATATTAAACCAGGTGATTCTGCCATCGTGCTTTGTGATAAACAAAAAGGGATAGCTTTATTAAAAGCGGACGCAATTGAGGATTTGTCCGATAAAGTTTTTTCAAAGGGAGATAAATGATGATGATTGCAATAGAAACAAAAAAATTAACAAAAAAATTCAAAGATAAAGTTGCAGTAAATGAAATAGATTTGAAAATTAAACAAGGTGAACTGTTTGCGCTTTTAGGAGTAAATGGCGCTGGTAAAACAACTACCATTAAAATGTTATCAGGACTAATTCTCCCGACTTCAGGTGATATCATAATAGAAAATATGAATATGAAAAAGAACATACTCAAGATAAAAGAAATCTTAAATGTATCGCCCCAGGAAACTGCTATTGCCCCAAATCTAACGGTTAAAGAAAACTTAGAGTTTATGGCAGGAGTTTATCAGATAAAAGATAAGGATAAAAAAATAAATGAATTAATTAAGCAATTTAAACTTGATGAAATATTAACTAAAAGAGCAAAAACTTTATCGGGTGGCTGGCAAAGAAAAGTATCTATTGCTATTAGTTTAATAAATGATCCAAAAATATTATTCTTAGATGAGCCAACCTTAGGATTAGATGTTATTGCGAGAAAAGAATTATGGAAAGTAATTGAAGGATTAAAAGGTAAAATTACTATTATTTTAACAACTCATTATATGGAAGAAGCCGAAAGCTTATCAGATAGAATTGGCGTAATGGCAAATGGTGGTCTTGTCGATATTGGCACATCAAAAGAATTAATTAAAAAGACTAAAACTAAAAACTTTGAAGATGCTTTTGTATCAATTGCAACTGGAGGTGAACGATAATGAGAATGATAAATTTTGCAAAGAGAAACTTTAAGGAATTAATTAGAGATCCTTTAAGCCTAGTATTTGAAATTGTTTTACCATTATTCTTATTATTTATTTTTCAACAATTTGATATTCCAGCAGATAATTACAAGTTAGAAAACTTTACTCCATCAATAATTCTATTTGGCTTTTCATTTATTACATTGTTTACTGCAACATTAGTTGCAAAGGATAGAACTTCATCATTTCTAATTAGACTTGGAACATCACCGATGAAACCAAGTGATTATATTTTAGGATATATATTATCACTATTGCCAATAGTATTAATCCAAAATGTATTGTTCTTCTTAGTCGCTGTTATCATGGGGCTAGAATTTAGTGTAAGCATAATACTGACTATATTAGTATCTATGGTTATTTCTATATTCTTTATATCGTTAGGAATACTCATCGGAAGTCTAGTTAGTGAAAAAGGAACTGGCGGTCTAGGAAGCATAGTTGTTCAATTAGTATGTTTTACAAGTGGTATGTATTTTCCTAAAGATTCAATCGGTGGCGTTTTCGAAATTATATGTGAAATATTGCCATTTGAAGCATGCTTAAATATCATACAAGGCACATTGCATAACGATTTTAGTAATTTAACGCCTGCCGATATAGTAGTATTTTTAATTTATTTTATAGCAATTATATTATTGTCAATTATTGTATTTAAAAAGAGAATGATTAGTGATAATAAATAATTTTGAGGTGTGATGAATAAAAATATAGCCCTAAGGGGCATATTTTTTCTTGGTATGCCCGGCCGGAAAGGGTTTCCGTTTTGGGCTACAAATAAATATATTTGGTACACCCGGAGGGATTGTGGGCTTGCTAGCGCAAACCCACAACGCTGGGCGTCGCCTCAAAATATCCAAAGCAGGCTTTGGATATTTATTCGGCTCCTACAGCGTCCGAACCCTACGGGTTCGCGTCCCTCCACGCATTAAGACATTAAAAAAGAGCCTAAAGGCTCTGTTTTAATGTCTTGGTACACCGGGAGGGATTCGAACCCACGACCCCTTGTTCCGAAGACAAGTGCTCTAATCCACTGAGCTACCGGTGCATATGATTATTATAACACATTTTGAAGGGTTTTTACAGAGGGGGGTTGAAATCAGGATGGAGGTGTGATAGAGATGGGAAATGTTAAAAATTTTGTGGAGCAATTTGCATCAGTCATATTTTATAGTGGCATTTGCAGTGGGCATTATTGCTGGCATGATTTTGGCATTAGTTTTTAGGATTAATTATTTTTCGTCGCCGGTATGGATTGCGTTTGTCTTGTTGCTATTTTTCGTCGCTTTTTGGAAGCCAAAAGTAGCTTTTCTGGTAATTGCGTTAATTGCGGGAATGTTTTTAGCTTTTTTTCGAGTTTCTGACGAGTTGATTAGCGAAAACTATGTCAGACAGTTTTATGACCAGGAAGTGACGATAGAGGGGGTAATAAACGGGGATCCTGAAACTGATGAAGGAGGTACAAAGATAAGAGTTGGTGGTTTAAAATTTGGCGAAGGGAAGCGGGAAGTGGGCGGAACTTTATATATGATGGTAAGAAAAAACGAGGAGCTTATGAGGTCGGATGAAGTAGTATTAAGCGGTAGATTAATGAGCGGGTTTGGCACGTACGTTGGGTATATGTTTCAGCCGAAAATAATAAAATGGAGGAGGTCGGAACCAGGAGATTGGATTTTGAATGTGAGAAACTGGTTTGCGAGCAGGGTTCGAAGATTGGTGCCAGAGCCAGAAGTGAATTTAGGTTTGTCGTATTTGCTTGGAATGCGAACAGGGTTGGACGATGAACTGAATGAAAATTTGCGAACGGTAGGTTTGGTGCATATTGTAGTAGCAAGTGGAGCGCATCTTTCAATCTTGGTGGGAATAATGAGGAAAATTTTTGGGAAGATATCAAGATTTGCAGGGCTATTGTTTTCATTGGTTTTAATTATGGTGTTTATGGCGATGGTGGGGTTTACGCCATCGATTTTGAGAGCTGGGATAATGACAATTTTGACACTTTTAGCTTGGTATGTAGGGAGAAAAATTGCCCCATGGCGATTGATTTTACTAGTAGCGGCGGGGACGCTTTTAATTAGTCCGAATTATGTGATTAATTTGGGTTGGCTGCTTTCGTTTGCGAGTTTTACGGGAATTATGATTTTGGGGCCAGAGTTCAAAAAAATATTTTACGGGAAAAAAGAACCTAGGTTCATGGCTGGGATTGTAATAACGACTGTAGCAGCTACATTGATGACGTTACCTATAGTGCTATATTATTATGGTCAAATTTCGTTGATTAGTTTGGTGGCAAATCTTTTGATTTTACCGACTTTGCCATACGCGATGGGGCTAGTATTTTTGGCTGGTGTGTTAGCGGACATTCCAGGTATTGGAATAGCTGTGGCGTGGTGTGCGACTAAATTATTGGATTTTCATATTTTAGTGGTGGATTTTTTTGGTCAAATGCAGGAATTTTTGGTAAAAATTGAGCCGTATCAGGCGTGGGTGTTTGGAATTTATGGGTTGATTGTTTTGACCTGTGGTTTAATAGTTTTGAATAAATATGCAAGAAAGTATGGTAGAATCAAAGCATGAGTATTATAGAAAATATTTTTTCATCAAAAATTAGAACAATGGTTATAAGGGTGCTTTTGTTTACACTTGTGATTGAAGCACTTATTTGGGGAATAGTAATAATGGTAGATGATTCTTCGTCATCATTGAGCTATTATTCTAGTTCTTTGTCATTAACTACTAAACTCCAGCTTATCTTTTGGGTGATTGCGGGATTATTAACATCAGCATTATTTGGTTCTTGGAGTGCAGTAAAGGGAGACCAACTTGCTAAAGTGCTTGCTTTAGTTGGAATTTGTTTTTCGGTAATTGCGGCTATTTTACAGTTTTTGTTGATTTTTGGGGTTGTACCAATGTACGAAGCATCTTCAGATCTTTATTCGCTTTCATTCGGCGGACCATCGATGGTGTTGAAGATAATGACGACTTGTTTTGTTACGGCTGCAACAGCAATCGTACTTTCTCTTGTAGTATGTATAGATGAAAATGGCGACATGATTATGCCATCTAAAGTTGTAGCAATAGTCTGTGGACTTAGTTTTTGGGTATGTATGATTTTCGTAATTTTTGCGGGAACTAGTGGGGATGTGGCTATGCTTGTCATTAAGGCACTGCCATTAGCTGGAATGATGATGTCTTGCTTTGCTATATCTACTGGTGTAGCAGTGGTTTTGTCTTGGTCGAATCGACGAGATAAGATTGATAAACTGCTCGCTGGGCCAGTGAAAGAAGCTAGTGAGACATATCAGAAAGTGCTAGATATTCAAGATGAAGAAAGAGCAAGATTGGCGAAGGAAAAAGCTAAGTTAGATGCAATGCCGCCGTTACAGTCGGAAGATATGGCGCCCACGGTGTCACATGATGGTGAGGTTAAAGTTGATTCAGGCATGCCTGAGGCTCAGCCGGAAAATCAATCGGATTCAGGATCAAATACAGAAGTATTATAGTTAGGGTAAACTATTTGGTTGGTGTATGCTTATTTTACTTTTTGAGCGAAAAATGGTAAAATTAAGGGAAGAAAACAATAAATAATAGCGGGGAGAAGAAATGTCTGGACACAGTAAATGGGAAACAACCAAGCGACAAAAAGCGGTAGTAGACGCGAAGCGTGGCGCGCTTTTTACGAAAATTGGGAATCAGATTGCAATTGCAGCGCGTGGTGGAACAGATCCAGCGATGAACCCAAGCCTTGCGATGGTTTTAGAGAAGGCGCGACATGCAAACATGCCGAAAGCGAATATTGAAAGAGCGATTCAGCGTGCAGCAGATAAATCAGCAGCTGCGATGATTGAAGAGGTTTATGAAGCGTATGGGCCAGGGGGAGTAGGTATTATTATTGAGGTGGCGACTGATAATAAAAATCGGACATTGCCAGAAGTGAGACATGCTTTGGATAAGAATGGTGGGCGAATGGCAGATAGTGGTTCGGTGATGTTCCAGTTTAAGCGGAAGGGTGTGATTGATATCACAGAAAAAGGCGAAGATGCTTTGATGGCGGCGTTGGATGCGGGAGCGGAAGATGTAACGGAAGAAGATGATGGCATGGTAATCTATACGGATTCTTCGGATTTGATGAAAGTGCGGCAAGCTTTAATTGATGCAGGTTTAACTGTAACGTCGGCAGAGCTTTCATATGTACCAACTTCGTATGTACCAATCGAAGGTGAGAATGCGGAAAAATTAGAGAAGCTGTTGAGTGCGATAGATGATTTGGATGATGTGACAAACGTTTATACTAATGCTGAGTAAAAGAATAATTAGTAAAAAATAAACCCGTTTAAGACGGGTTTATTTAACGACCATTTTTAAGGATAGGATGTTTCCTTTTGTCGCTGTGTTTGTGATTATTATTGCGATTTTGTTTGGAAACTGGTCGTAATTTTACTGTTCTTGCCATAAAATGTATTATAACATATTTTTGGTTTTGGCGGAAGGGACAAGATTCGAACTTGCGGTACTTTCGTACGCTGGTTTTCAAGACCAGTGCCATCAACCACTCGGCCACCCTTCCACTTTTAATTATATCATATCTTTTAATTGATGTCGATTTCGGTGCCAGAAGTGGCGTTAATGCCGAGATTACTGATGATGACAAGCTCGTCATCTGAAATCATGTGAGTAGAATGAAGTTCAGCACCTTGGAGTTTATCAAGGCTTTCTAGAACTTTTTTGACAATTGGATTAGTGGTAGAGCAAATAGAAAGGGCAATTAAAACTTCACCGAGTTTGAGATAGCTTTCTTTGAAATTGCTGGTTTTGTTTTTGATTTCGAGAATTGGTTCGAGCACGGCTGGAGCAATTAAATCAACTTCGTCTGGAATGTGATTTAAAGTTTTTAGAGTGTTGAGAAAAGTTGAGGAAATAGGTGAAAGATAACCGGTTTTTCTACCAACGATATACTTTTTGCCAACTTGAACACAGGCGCTAGGTAGATCGCCAGATTTTTGGCGTTTTTCAGCGGCTTTTAGAGCAACCAGTCGATCGTTTTCGGAAATATTTAACTCATTCATTAATAGTTTAATGCGTTCTGGTACTTCGGGAGTGACAGCGCCTTTTTTGAGATCAGTGAGAGCGCGATAATAGCGTCTGATAATTTCGTTTTCGGCAGCTTTTTTGACGGCTTTGTCGTCGGTGATGCATTCGCCAATGACGTTGACGCCCATGTCGGTAGGTGAATAATAAACTGTTTTGCCGGTGATGCGATGCAGAATTTCTTTGAGGACAGGAAAAGTTTCGAGATCACGATTATAATTAACGGCTGGGACGCCGTATTTTTCGAGGTGGAAAAAGTCGATCATGTTTTTGTCGTTGAGATCGGCAGTAGCAGCTTCGTAAGCAACGTTAACTGGATGCTTTAATGGCAAAGACCAAACCGGAAAAGTTTCGAATTTGGCGTAACCGGCGTTAACACCATGTTTGGATTCGTGATAGAGTTGAGAAAGGCAAGTAGCAAGTTTGCCGGAGCAAGGTCCGGGAGCGGAAACTACTACGAGCGGTTTAGTGGTTTTAATATATGAATTAGCGCCGTAACCTTCATCTGAAACGATGGTGTCAACGTCGGTAGGATAACCTTTGGTAAAACTATGGAAATAAGTTTCGACGTGGTAATCTTTGAGGCGGTTGGCGAAGTCGGCGGCTTTTTTCTGCCCATCAAAAAGGGTGATGACGACGGAGCTAACGAAGACGTCTTTAGAACGTAAAAATTCAATTAAACGTAAAACTTCGGTTTCGTAGGAAATCATGTGGTCGGCGCGAATTTTGGATTTTTCGATAGCGTTGGCGTTAATGCAAAGAATGACTTCGGCTTGGTCTTTGAATTCCTGCAAAAGTCGGATTTTGAGATCTGGTAAAAAACCTGGCAGGGTGCGGGCGGCGTGTTGGTCGTCGATAAGTTTACCGCCAAATTCGAGATAAAGCTTGTCGAACATTTTGATGCGCTTTTCGATTTTTTTACGTTGGACTTTTAAGTATTTTTCGGCATCAAAACATTTTTTCATAAAACCTCCTTAATACTATTTATTATAGCATTAAACTTCTAGGTTTTCGGGTGTAATTTCGAGAGTGGAGCCGGAACCAACTGCGCCAGATAAAATTGCAGTGGCAACGGCGTTTTCGACGGTTTTTTGAACAATTCGACGCATTGGACGAGCGCCCATTTTTGGATCATAACCTTTGTCGATGAGAGTTTGTTTGGCTTCGGGAGAAAGGTGGACGGAAATTTTTTGTGGTTCCAGGGTCTTGTTGGTCGAAGCAATCATGAGGTCGAGAATACTGGAGAGATCGTCTTTTGATAGTGGCTTGAAGAGACAGATTTCGTCGAAGCGGTTTAAGAATTCTGGTTTGAATTCGCCAGAAGCAATTAACTGTTCGATAAGCTCTTCTTTGACTTCTTCTATTTTGACGCCAGCAGAAATCTTTTCGCGGATTTCATTGGCGCCGGCATTGGAAGTGGCGATGATAATGGAATCACGAAAACTAATTTCGCGGTTTTTCTCATCACGGAGAACGCCTTCATCTAGAACCTGGAGCAAAGTGGTGAGGACGGAAGGATGAGCCTTTTCGATTTCATCGAGTAAAATAACTGAAAACGGTTGTTTGGAAACTGAAGCCGTGAGACTGAGGGCTTCTTCTTCGCCGCTTTGAATGAGGCGGTTGACGTCGGAGCTCGAGACAAATTCGTTCATGTCGAGACGAATGATGTGATCTTCACCGTTGAAGTATACTTCGGAAAGGGTTTTGGCCAGCTCGGTTTTACCGACGCCAGTAGGACCAAGGAAGAGGAAAACACCGATGGGGCGATTTTGGTTTTTGACGCCGGCACCAGCACGACGCAGAGCATTAGCAATGGTAGCGACGGCTTCCTTTTGGTCGATCATACGTTCGTGAATTAGAGCTTCGAGGTTTAAGAGTTTTTCGCGGTCTTCGGATTCGGAAGCGACTTTAACTTTGACGCCATAAGTTTTTTCGACAGTGTTTTGGACGGAGGTTTCTGTGACTAAACCATTTTCGGCATAGCTGGCGGCAGCTTCGAGTAGCAATTTAGCTTTGCCAGGCATTTCCATATCATGGATGTATTGCTTACTGAGATTATAAGCTTCAAGGAGAGATTTGTAAGTATAAATGACGTTTTTTTGATGTTCGAAATATGGCACTTGGTCCATGAGGATTTTGATGGTATCCTCACGGTTGGATGGCTTGACAATGATTTTATTTAAGGCGTTTGCAAGCATTGGATTTTTGTTGGAAATTTCGAGAAACTTTTGGTCGTCCATAATTAAAATAATGCGAATTTTGCCGGCTTCGAGAATAGGAACCAAGAGATTTGCAATATCGATTGAGCCAGGACCTTCTTCAAAGAAGAGGTGAGCGTTGTCGAGACAAAGAATGATGTTTTTAGCAGAATATATTTCGTTGAAAATTTTGATCATGAGATATTCAAGTTCGCCTTGGTCTTTGGCGGCAGAAATAAGGCTAGGTGCATCGAGAGCGTATATTTGACGAAACTTGAGATTATTGGGAATGTCAGAATCGGCATTCATGAGGGTTTCAGCGAAGGAGTTGACGATGGTGGAGCGACCGGAACCGTAGCTGCCAACAAGAGCGACGTTTTGGCGACCTTGATGGGAGAATGCTTCAATGATTTGATTGATGATCTCGAAGTTTTCGGCTTGTTGAATTTTGTAGCGAGAGCCGGTGTAACGTTCGGAAAGGTTAACTGCAAATTGTTGGAGGGTAGGTGTAAAACCAAAAGCTAGATCGCGAGCAATGCCGCCAGAACGAACAGGTTTTTTAGCATCTTTGACAATGCCGTGGAGATAATTGTACCAATTGATGCCTTGGTATAAATCTTGAATGTCGAGTTTTAGACCGCTTAAGACTTGTTCAAAATTCGGAAGATTTTCAATGATAGCGACAACTAATATGGCGCCAGTGATTTCTTCGGAATTGGTTTTTTCGCGGATAGCTAGGGCTTTTTCATAAATAGGGCCAGTTTCGCTAGGTAAAGATGGAGTGAGCTCGTCCATTAAATCTATGTTGAGTTGGAAGCGAGCCATTAGGAAAACGCCGCTAGGAGTTTTAGGTAGAATTTTAATTAAGTCGGTGGATGACATCTGGGCCTTTAATAGAAGTAATAAATCTTCCGAAAGAAGATCAGTAAAGTTTTCAGTGTTTTTGACGGGAATTTCATTAAGGGTATTTTTAATCCAAAAAAGTATCATAATTGGCCAGGCGGAAAGACCGATGAAGAGCCAACCGAGGGCTATTTTCATTACAAGTAATGAGATACCGCCAGCGAGAAAACAAATGAACATGATTGAATAAAGCGCGAGTATGGCGGGAGAATTGAGTGAGCGTTTTTGATGGGCTTTTTTAACACGAGAGTTTTTAGGATCAAAAGTTACACTCATTAGAAAGTTACTCCCATGACAGTTAAAATAATACCAACAATTGGTAGAAGCGGAATAAATGGCCAGAGAATGATGAGAATGAGGCTGAAAACTCCGCCGATGAGAATGATAACGCTACCAGCTAAAAGAAGGATGAGCCGTGAGCAGAAACCAACGAAGCGAGAAATAAGACGGTCTAAAAACATATGAAATTTGAGGTCGAGCGAAGAATTTGCGTTGGCAGTTTCGGCAGAGATTTGGCGGTATGGTTTAAATAAGGTGCGGATAAGCGAACTCATAGAAAAAAAGTCGGTAATGCTGGAAATGGCATTACGGTTTTTTTGAATAAAAGTGCGCCAACCTGCGGCATACCACCATAAAAATATTTCTGCGACAGCCATGTCATAATTATAACACTTATGCTATAATAATGGTATGGACGAAAAGGAAGTTCAGCTGAAACGACGCGAAAATGAAGAGAATGCGACGGCGGAGCGGGCGCGGATTTTGGGTTTGCCGTATTTAGACACGAGAGATTTTGAGCATGAAATTCCATTGGTGCCGGATTTGCTTGAAATAGAGCAAATGCACCGGGATTTTATTATTCCTTTACAAAAAGGTGGTGGGGAGGATCATTATCAGTTTATGGTAACGAGCCAGACGCCACGGTCGTTGATTGATAGAATGCGTCAAGAATATGCGGACAAAGGTGAACGAGTAGATTTTTTCTTGATTTCGGGTTCAGCTTATAAAGTTTTTATGTTGAGGTATGATCCACCACGTGAGATTCATTATGATGATATTAAAATTGCGGGTGAAGGTGATTCAGAAACGATTGCTTCAGTTTCGCAGACGCTAGCGACGGTATCGACAGAAAAAGTTTTTGATTTTTTGATTGATCAGGCAGATAAACTGGGCGCTTCGGATATTCATATTGAGAATATGCGAGATGAGATTCGAATTCGGATGCGGGTAGACGGAATTTTGCATCCAGTAGCAGACATTGATAAGGATAGGTATCGGATTTTTATGGGAGAATTGTCTTCTAGAGCAAATGTGTCGACAGCATCAAATAAACCACAATCGGGGCATATGCAAAAAGAGATTGAAAGAGATGGGGCTTCACATCTTTTGAATATCAGGGTGGAGACGATCCCGACGATGTATGGTCAGGACGCGGTGCTAAGGCTTTTTAATTTTGATGAATCGCTTTTGAATTTGGATTTGCTGGGTTTATCTGAAGATGAGTTGGCAGAAATAAATGAGGTAATTTCACATCCGCGTGGTTTGGTCTTGATGGTAGGTCCGACGGGTTCTGGTAAATCTACGACTTTGTATTCGATGCTAAATGCGTTAAATACGACTGATAGAAAGATTATTACTTTGGAGGATCCGATTGAGTATGGTATTACTGGGATTTCACAGATCCCGATTAACACAAATGCGGGGGGTTCGTTCGCGGAAGGATTAAGGTCGGTGCTGCGTTTGGACCCAGACGTAGTAATGGTGGGTGAGATTCGGGATGCGGATACCGCAAAAACGGCAATTCAAGCTTCTATCACAGGTCATTTGGTATTGTCATCTTTTCATGCTAATTCGACGGCCGCGGCATTTTCGAGGATGATTGATTTAATTGGTGTGAATCCGATTTTCTCTTCATCGATTCGGTTGATTATGGCGCAAAGGTTGGTGAGAAAGTTGTCTGATTCGAAAAAAGAACGTCCGGCTACGGAAGCGGAAATAAAATATATTCGCGAAACGCTTTCGGGAGTGCCACAAGGAAAGTTGGCGGGAATAGATTTAGATAATATTGTGCTATATGATCCGGTAGCAACTGAGGCGGATCCGTTTGGTTATGCGGGACGAACGGTGATTATGGAGCAATTGATTGTCTCGGAAGACATCCAAGCTTATATTAGAGGTGATATAGCGGATGTTAATACAGATGCGATAGAAAAAACAGCAAAACAAGGTGGGATGTTGACTCTAGAGCAAAAGGGTATTTTGGCGGCGCTACGTGGAGAAACAACTTTGGAAGAGATATCACGTGTGATATAATAGAGCCTATGAGTGAAAAAGTTATTTCTGACTATAATGGTTATGATTATAAAAAAGAATTCTGGGAAGATGCAGATCGTGAATACGAAGATCAGGCAGACCGGATGGCAATTCGGAAGTTATTACCGAAACGAATGGATAAATTTGCGGATATTGGTGGGGGATATGGTAGACTGGCGAATGAATATCTAAAAAGAGCACACAAAGTTTATATTTTTGATTATTCAAAGTCGGAATTGAAACAAGCAAAAGAAATTTATGGCGATAAAATCGAGACGAAGGCGGGAGATATTTATGAGTTGCCGTTTAAGGATAATGAATTGGATGGGCTAATGATGGTGAGAGTGACGCACCATCTGAAAGATATGAAAAAAGCTTTGAGCGAATTATATCGAGTGCTGAAACCAGGTGGTGTGGCAGTGATAGAAGTGGCAAATAAAAGAACTTTGCCAAAGATGGCGCGGTATGTGTTGAGAAAATCGGACGTGAATCCATTTGATAAAAAAGTTGCAAATTATAAGGAAATTTCTAAGGATGGTTTTTATAATTATCATCCGAAATACGTGGAAGAGATTTTTGATGGAGTTGGTTTTAAGACTGAGAAAGTGCTGTCGGTTTCGAATTTTCGTAGTAGAAGTTTGAAGAAAGTTTTTGGAACAAAGAATTTAGTGAAAATGGAAGATAAAGCGCAAAAAGCTTTGGCGCCAATTAGATTTGCGCCGTCAATTTATTATAAATTGCGAAAACCGGAAGATTAGGGTATAATATAGATTACGAAAGAATGTTTGCCTTTGGGCTGACGTTTTTTCGTGGATGGGGCCATCGTTCAATGGATAGGACATATTCCCTCTAAGAATACAATGCAGGTTCGACTCCTACTGGCCCTACCACTAGTTTAGGCTTTTCTTAAGAAAAGCCTAACAAAAGAATTTTAGTATGAAAAACAAATTAGAATGAATTCCAATTTGTTTTTTTGATTATTAATTGTCTTCTAGGAGAGCGAGGTTGAGCTCATCGAGCTGAGAACGGTCGACGGGGGATGGAGAATTCATCATGAGGTCGACGCCGGTGCCGTTTTTTGGGAAGGCGACGATATCGCGAATGTTGTCAACACCTTCGAGGACCATGAAAATACGATCAAGTCCAGGAGCACAGCCTGCGTGTGGAGGAGCACCGAACTTGAAGGCATTTAGCATGCCAGAGAAGCGGGCTTCGACATATTCTTTATTATAGCCAAGAATATTGAAAACTTTATACATGATGTCTGGATTGTAGTTACGGACGGCGCCGGAGGCAACTTCGTAACCATTCATGACCATGTCATATTGATCGGCCTTGAGACTGAGTTTATCGGTGTCAGTTTTAGCTTCTTCTAGTGCTTTGAGACCGCCTTTTGGCATACTGAAAGGATTATGACCGAAGTCGAGCTTTTTGGTTTTTTCGTCCCACTCGTAAAATGGGAAATCAACGACCCAGGTATAAGCGATTTCATCAGGATTCTTGAGATTAAAGTGGTCAGCAAAAGCGATACGAAGTTCGCCGAGGACTTTATTAACTTGTGTACGTGCGTCAGCGCCAAAGAAGATGGCGTCGCCGGTTTTAGCGTCAGTTAGTTTTTGGACGGATTTAATTTCATCTTCGGACATGAATTTGAGGATAGGAGATTTGGCACCTTCGTCTGTATATAATATATAGGCGAGACCACCAGCGCCGAGTTTACGGGCTTTTTCAGTAAAGTCATCGATTTCGCGACGAGTAAGGGTGGCGCCACCTTTCACACAGAGAGCTTTGACACATTCGGTTTGGAAAACTTTAAAGTTGGTATTTTTGAAAATTTTGGTCAGGTCGATTAGCTCCATGCCGTAACGGAGGTCTGGTTTGTCGGTGCCATAAAGATCCATGGCGATATCATAAGGAAGGCGAGGAATATTTGAGCCTTTAACAAGATACTTTTTGGCAGGTTCGGAATTGAGGACGATTTTTTTGTGGGCGAAATCTTTAGCAAGGTCAATATAGAGTGGTTCGATTTCTTGACGGATAATTTCGCCATCATCTACGAAGGCCATTTCCATATCGAGTTGGTAGAAATCGCCATAAAGCCGATCAGCGCGAGGGTCTTCATCGCGAAAACATGGAGCAATTTGGAAGTATTTATCAACGCCGCCGACCATGAGGAGCTGTTTAAATTGCTGAGGAGCTTGAGGAAGTGCGTAGAATTTGCCAGGATGGAGACGGGAGGGGACTAGAAAGTCACGGGCGCCCTCAGGTGAAGAATTAGCAAGAATTGGCGTGGTGATTTCGGTGAAATCACGATTATACATGTAATTTCGAACAAAGCGATAGTATTCAGAGCGACGTTTCAATATTTTTTGCATAGATGGGCGGCGGAGATCAAGGTAGCGATATTTAAGACGGATTTCTTCGGAAGATTTTTCGCCGTCGTCATGAGTATTGACTGGAAGAGGAGCACAACGGTTGAGAAGCGTGAGATTACTTACGACTAGTTCGACAGTTCCTGTTGGGATATTAGGATTAATTAGTTCTGGAGCGCGTTTACGCATTTTTCCAGTGGCGGTTAAGACAAATTCGTCACGGACGGATTCAGCGAGTTTGAAGGCGTCTTTGGTATCTGGGGTAACTACGAGCTGGATGATGCCAGTGTGGTCGCGAAGGTCGATAAAAATGAGGCCACCGTGGTCACGACGTGAATTGACCCAACCTGAAACGGTAATTTCTTTGCTTAAATAATCAACTGTTTGATTTGCTAAAATTCTCATATCTGTTATTATAGCACAATTTTTAAGTTATCCTAATAAATAGTCTAATAGCATTTGGGTGGTAAAGAAACCAGCTAAAGCGTCATTTTCATCTAAGACGAAGAAATAATAACTGTTGGTGCGTTCAATTTCTTCGACGGCAAATTTGAGAGAATCGTTGACGTGGAGATAATAGACTTTTTTATCAAGATATTTTTCGGCGCGATCGGTTTTTTTGATTTCAAGAGCGTTGAGGGCTTCGGTGTGGATGACACCTTTGACTCTATTGTTGTTATCGACTACTGGGAAATTAGTGAAACCAGATTTATAGAGTTTATCTAGCACGAGCGGACCGAGAATGTCTTTGCTGTTGACGAAAACCATGGAGCTTTTGGGAACCATGAGATCTGCGACCTTGCGATCATTAAAGCTCATAATAGCGGCGATGCGACTGCGGTCGGTGGAACTGAGAATGGATTTGGGAGTACGTTGTAAAACACCAATAAATTCTTCAGTGGTGTGGGGGGTGTATTTGGGTTTTGGCGTGGAGTCATTAGATGTACGGAATTTGTCGAGCTTGGGATCAAGCCAATGAATGATTTTTCGCATTAAACTATTGAACATGATATAATCATTATAACATTATTTTTTGAAGGGAGTTATTCATGAGAAGTACAAAGGGATTTGCGGTAGTTGGTGCGATTGTCGGAATTATCGTGGTGGCACTGATTGCTGTGGCAGCGTATTTTATTATAGATGGTAACAATAAAGCAACGAATTTCAATGACTATGATTTTTATTCAGTGATTGAGGCAACAAAGGATAATGGCGAGATTGGTGACCATGTAAAAGGATCTGCTGATGCACCGGTGTTGATTTTTGAATATGCGGATTATCAGTGTCCGGGTTGTGCGACTATTAATCCTAGGGTGAATAAGGCAGTAGAGAAATTGGATGGAAAACTTGGTTTAGTCTATCGTAGTTTTCTTTTGTCTTATCATAAAAATGGTACAGCAGCGGCGTCTGCGGCTGAGGCGGCAGGTTTACAGGGCTATTGGAAACCTTATGCAGATATGTTATTTGAAAGACAATCAGAATGGGAAGATTTATCTTCTTCGGCAAGGACAGATATGTTTGCGGAATATTTTAAGAAGGTATCAGATGGTAAGGGTGATGTAGAAAAATTTAAAGAAGACATGGATAGTGATGCGGTCTCGAAAAAGATTAGTTTTGATATGGGGGTTGGTAAGAGGGTTGGAGTGGAAGGAACTCCTGCGTTTTTCATTGATGGCCAATTAATAGATTGGAGTGAGGCTGGTAGTGTGGAAGTAAATGGCAAGACAGTTAGTTGGGATGAAGGAAAGTCTGGTGATGGGTTTGTAGAATTACTGGAAGAAATTGTTGAAGCAAAGTTGGGCGAACAGAAAGAAGAAGCGAAATAGGGTTATGACTAAAAAAGAGCCCCTCGGGGCTCTTTTTTTTCGAAATTAGATTTCGATGAACTCTTGCCAATCGGCAGGAGCAATTTTTGACTTTTCGCGGTTTACGCCGCGTTTTTGTCTTTTGATACGCATGTATCGAATTTTCTCCTTAAATGACGCTTTCGACCGCACCCACCTAGTGAAAGGTTCAACTTTCAGGGAATTTAAGCGACAGAGTTTATTCTAGCAAAGATTTTTGAAACGTGCAAGCATAAAGATGATATAATTTTAGTATGAAAAAGCGTGGGCGCATTAAGTTTCATAAGATAAAGACCTGGCAGCTTTTTTTGATTTTGATACCACTGTTTTTTATAGATGCCACGCTTCTAAGGGTAGATCATGTGAGAATGACGGAATTGCGCGATGCAGTGCTAGCAGCGGATGAAGCAGAAGATGATGAGGCGATTTCTAGGAATTTAGAAGAACTAAAAGATTTTGTGTTTTCGAATATTGTGATTAATGTAGTAGAGGAAAATGGTAAGCAGAGAGTTACTTTTGGAACGGGGCCGTTTTATTTAGAACATCAATATATCAGGGCGGCGAATGCGGCTCTTGATGAGGCGGAGAAGAATTTGGGTTCTGATAGTAATCCGAATGGGAATGTTTATCAGTTGGCTTCGGACGTGTGTAGACCGCAAGCAATTGCGAATGGTTGGAGTTGGAATGATGCGAATTATATTAATTGCATGATGGGGGAGATTCAAAAGTATCCGGCAGCGGATGAAATTCAAGATAGGATTATTGCAAGTTTGCCTTCGACTGAACTATATCGAAAAAACTATGCTTCGCCGTTGTGGGCGCCAACTTTTACGGGTTTTATGATTTTGGTGACTGCGATTATTATTGTTGTGATTTTGATTAGGGGATTTGTCTGGGTGATATTGAGGCTCTCTCTGTTATTTATGTGAATTTGGGGAAAAGAATAAAAAACCCCTTGACATTTGTGCGTCGCGGTCCTAAGATAAGAAGTATATTAACTTAAGGAGGAAAGCTAAATGGCTTACGAACATACCAACGGTAAAGGTGTGAAATACTATCTACATAAATCTGAAGTAACTCTACGTGGTGGCAAGCCTCAGACTATTTATTTCTTCACTAAGGAAGAAAAGGGCGGCAAGGGTACTCCTTGTGATTTGCCAGCTGATCGCATGGTTTGCGAGAATCCACGCAATGGTTTCTTGACTCTCAAGAAGAAATAATTGAAGTGAAATTAAAAATCGCCTCGAGAGGGGCGATTTTTTGATTAAAGTGTCTAAGTTTTTGTCAGAGAAGTTTTTGATTGCTACATTTTTGATGGTGGGGGCGAATTGGGCAGGTATTAACAATATATAGGAAAGACATTCGGGAAAAGTTGAACTATGCTATAATAGAAACATAAGCATTATAGAAAGGATATTTAATGGAACAAAATGCTGAAACTAGCGTACCAATGACGCCAGTTGTAGAAAGTAAGAAAAAAAACGGTAATGGGTTAAAAATTGCTACTGCGATTGCATGCGTCGTGGCAGCTTGTGGCGTTGGTTTTAGTGTTTATTGCTTAATCGATAGTAATAATAAAACTCAGGAAATCTCTAACCTAAGGACAAAGATTGAAGAACAAAATAAAACTATTGCGGAGTTAAGTGAGCAAGAAAATACCCAGCAAGAAGAATCTTATAACAAAAGTTATCAAATAGGTGATTTAGTAACTCTAAAGAATGGCACCTCGTGGAATGTTATAAAAGATAGTGATGTGAATAGCGATAGTGTAGTGTTGCTTAGTGTAGACAATGTAAATTCCTCCAATGATATTAAAATTTCAGAAGTAAAGAACTATTTATTAGATGAATATAAAAATTCAATTTCGAGCGCATTAGGTTCGAACGTCGATATCAGGCTTCTTACTCTTGGCGACGTTAGTGAATTGTCAGGAATTAGCCCCTCTAATTTAGTTCCAGGGACAAGCCTAGAGAACGGTACTACCCCAGAGTTTTTGTATAAAACTACTACTTTAATTTCTGATGATTCCGATATGTTGCTAGGTGAAAATCCGAATATGGTTTGCGAAGCTGTTGTCGCTACTCAATATGGTAGTAGTGACCCTGGCAGAGTTTGTATATCTACACAAACCGATACGGAACCTTTTAGAGTAGTTATTACCATAGCAAAAAAAGATATTAAGTCTTAGTATTATGACGAAAGCACCATAGTTTAGATTATGGTGCTTTTTAACCAAATCGTTTAGGGTATTAACAGACATTTTAACAGGGGTACAACTCATATTTTTGGCATTTTTTGCTGTAAAAATGGTCCAAAAATTACATACTATTTTTGCAAGGTACTTAACAGAGATTTACTACTAAAAAATCGGCTATTTTGCCGATTTATATACGTTCTGGTGGGGGCGAATTAGACAGGTATTAACAATCTACAAGGAGGACATTCGACAAAATAAACCATGCTATAATAGAAACATAAGCATTTAAGAAAGGAAACTTAATGGAACAAAATACTAATACTGGAGTGCCAATAACGCCAGTAATAGACAATAAGCAAAAAAATGGAAATGGTCTGAAGATTACTACTGCGATTGCATGTGCCGTGGCGGTTTTTGGTATTGGATTCGGTGTTTACGGTATGATACAAAGCTCGCAAAAAGATAGCCAGATCTCTGATTTGAAAGTCCAAATAAAAGGAGAAGATGGGACAATAACAACAATTGAAACGCCAGAAATTGAAACTACCGATGAAAATGGCACGACAGTAACAATTGCCGATTCTGTTATTACACCGAAAAGCTATGGTTTTATGGCTGATAATTTTGCTACGCATTTTGAAGATGCTATGATTTCAAAACGTACAGAGAATTTTGGCGCTGAATTCTCGCTTGTTTCTGACGGCAGTGTTTTTATAACTATACGTAGTGACGCTTGTCGTTATTTTGGAGACGTTTGTAATGACGGCTCTTATAGAAGCGAAATAACTTCTCTTATACCAGGAAGAGTTGTTGACTTTTCCATAAATACGTATGGGAATGAAGGCGATGGCTTTGTTTTCTTCGTTCTAGACGACGGAACGGTCGCCTCACTAAGCGAATTTAGCGCTGCCAAAAACGAACAGGCAACGATTGTTGATGGCTCAAAAAACATATTTCGATTGTTTGGCGGATTCGCTCAAGATACAAGTGGGAAAATCTATCAGATTTCCCCTGTAGACTCTACTCTTAAACAGTTCAAAATAAACCAATAGAATACTCAGCGTCACAACTATAATTGATAAACATTTTTTGAGTACTCGACTAAATTGTTTAGGGTATTAACAGACATTTTAACAGGGGTGAAAACCGCATTTTTGGCGGTTTTTTGATGCAAAAATAGCTCAAAAACACATACTATTTTTACAAGGTACTTAACAGAAATTTACCACTAAAAAATCGGCAAAAATGCCGACTTATATACGTTTTGGTGGGGGTATTTGGATTCGAACCAAAGACACTGCGTGTATAAGACGCATGCTCTGACCAGCTGAGCTATACCCCCGCTACTTTATTTTAGCATAAAATGATATAATAGTAAGCGTGAACGGGATAAAACTGAAGCTACGGCGTTTGAAATATAAGTTGAGACACGATTTTTTTTCAGTGGAAAACGTGGTTTTGGTATTAGCGATATTTTTGTGTTTGTTGTGGACTTATCAATCAGTGGCGGCAATGTCGAGGAACTGGGAATTAACGGAAAGATTGGCGGCAGAAAAGAAAGAACTGGAGCTTTTAAATGTGGAAGTTGAGACGGCGGCTCTACAGAATGAGTATTATCGTTCAGATGAATATCAAGAGTTGCTAGCTAGGAAGTATTTAGATAAAAAGACAAAGGATGAGAAAATGGTAGTGATGCCCGAAAATTCTGAGGGAGCGAGAAATAAGCGCCAAACAATCACAAAGGAAGTTACTGAAAAAGACTATTCCAATTTTGAAAAATGGATGATGTATCTGTTTCCGGATTATTGATATTTTTTAAAGAACTTATGCTATAATTGAAACATGCAGAGAATTAGGCGTGGTTTTACGTTGATTGAAGTATCGATTTTTTTGGCGATAACTGGTTTGTTGTTTGCAATGGTGGTAATAGGCGTGCAGAATTCGATTTCTCAACAACGGTTTAACGATGTGGTGCAAAATTACGTAGAGTTTTTGAGAAGTATTTATGCGGGAGTAACGAATGTGCAGAGTTCTGGCGCTGGTAATTCGGAGCGAGCGATATATGGTAAGATGGTCATTTTTGGTGAGAGTGGTAACCAGGGGAAGATGAGCGTTTATAACGTGATAGGGAATGCTAATGGTGATTTTAGCTCAGGAAATACTCTTGCGAGCTCATTAGCTGATTTGGATACCAAAATAGAGTCAAGCGGGGAGAGTTATGCGTTGAGATGGGGGGCAAAGATTGAAACTGTCGGTAGTAATGATGAATATAAAGGAGCTTTGATGATTATCAGGCATCCTAGATCTGGAATGGTTTATACTTTGAGCAAAGATTCTGCTTTAAATCCGAGAGGCCCATTTAATGAAAAGTTTTGGAGTGATTTTGGTTTTAGTGGTGTGAATTATTGCATTGATCCAGATGATGATACTAGTAATAGGCGTCGAGTTGATGTGAAGATAGCGGAAAATGCGAGAAATACGTCTGGCATAGAAATAATAGTAGATGAGAATAATCCATGCAGAGGGGGGAATTAATATGGTTAGGTTTTGTGGTGGCGATACTATGGGTTTGGATAGTTCAAAAAGTGGTTTTACAATAGTTGAGCTATCGCTTTCTTTGGCTTTTATCTCGATTTTGTCGATTACGGTTGTGCTAGTGATTACTGGTGCACTTTCTTCGTATAGAAGAGGTATTACTTTGAATCAGGTAAATACTGTAGGAATGGAATTAGTGGATGATTTGAGGGGAGCTATACAGAATTCGCCGGCACATTCGTTAGTGGAAGAATGTACGCGGGTGTATACTTCTTCTAATCTTGTGAGCCAGTGCGAAAATGATAAGGCACGTGCTTTCGCAGTAGTAGAAAGAGTAGCTCCCGTTAGGATAGGAAATGTATCGTTATTAAATATGCCGATTTCAGGAGCATTTTGTACTGGTAAGTATTCGTATATTTGGAACTCTGGTTATTTCTTTAGTGATGAGGCAACTTTGAGTCGGGAGGAAGTTTCTTTGATTTATAAGAAGTCTGGTAAAAATTCGGCAGAGTTACCGTTAAGTGGTTTTAGGTTGATAAAATTGGAAGACGGTGAAAGAAATGTGTGCATTTCGGCTGCAGCTGGGGGGGACCGTAATAAATATAGTGGGGTTAACGCTGATGTTTCCGTTTTTGATATCTCGAATTTGGGTACACTGGAAAATGATCCGATAGAGTTATTAGCAAATGATCGTTCTTTGGCATTATATAGTTTGGAGCCTGTTGCTATAGCGGAAGGTGAGAATCAGAATAGTATTTTTTATTCGATGTCATTTATTCTAGGTACGGTTCAGGGCGGGGTTAATATAAAGGCTTCTGGCAATTACTGTTCCACTTCTGGAGGGACAAGTTCTGGCGTAGAGAATTTTGATTTTTGTGCAATTAACAAATTTAACTTTGCTGCTCAGGCAACTGGAGGATTAGAATGAAAAAAAATAAAAAAGGTGCGGCGTCGTTTTATATAGTAGCGTTTTCGACGTTGATTCTAATTATTATCGCGATGAGTTTTGCGGCGGTGATTATTTCGGAGATGACAAGAACGTCGAATGATGATTTGGCTCAGTCGGCGTATGATTCGGCTTTGGCTGGAATTGAAGATGCGAAATTAGCTTATTATAATTATCGGAATTGCTTGAGAAAGAATCCAAATACGCAGGCGGTTAAGCCAGATTCATCGCAATCGATTACTTGTGAGGGAATAGTTTGGCATATGAAGAATCCAAGTTGCAATATGGTAAGTGCTATTTTAGGAAGGGAGAGTGATACTGTGGCGGTAGAAGAATCAAATGTGGGTAATAATATGCAGCAATACTATACTTGTGTAAAGATTGATGATACGCCAAATGACGTGCAAGGCTCTTTGTCTTCTTCGAAAATGCTAAAGGTGATAGAGCCGAAATTTGATACTAGTCAGGCAAGCGATATTAAAAAATTAAAAATAAAGTGGTATTCTGATAAAAATATGGAGAGTAGCGGGTTTAGTTTTGCAAACTTTGATAATACTGGAACAGGCGGAGTAACATACAAAGGTTTAGGTCAAGCGCTTTCGGCTCCTCCAACGATTTTTGTTGGAGCAATACAAACGAGTGGTGTTAGTTTTTCGTTTAGTAGTTTTGATTTGACTTCTAATGGTGAGACTAATAGAGGAATGGTTTTTTTGACGCCGACAGAGAATAAGGCTAAGGCTAGTAGCTCGAAAGAGAATAATTATTATGGAGCGTATAAAAACAATAAAAATCAAATTGGCAAAAATGCTCTTTTGAAATCGAATGATAAGGTTAGCACGAATTTGCCATATGTTGTTTATTGCGATAACCTTAATACTATTAATGGGAATGATTATGCTTGCGAGGCGACAATTGAACTGCCTGATCCAATAGGTACAAGATTTGGCTATAAACGGAATAATGATACATTTAGAATTGTTTTAGGTTTACCGTATGGAGTACCTGACACTGATTTTTCGTTGGCGTTTTTGTGTGGGGATGGTAAAGATTGTAATAGTGATGAGGGTGTCTTAGAGAAGGATGCTCCTGTGGCTACTTTGAGAGATGTGCAAATTGAAATTGATTCTACTGGTAAAGCAAATGATTTGTTTAGACGTGTGGAAGCAAGATTAGAAAAGACAGATGAGCAGAATCTTTCTATAATGGGGCCTTTGGAACTGCTCGGTGCCGGCGATGATGTTTTGTCTGGAGTGGTTGGTTCTGGTTCTGGCTCTGGCCAAACTCCTATAAAGTGTGAGTGGAATTTTTATGGTAACGGTAATAGCCCGACTTGTTCGGAATAATGGTGTTGGAATTAAGTAAAATTTTAGAATAAAAAAATAGCCTTTCGGCCAAAGTATTCTGGTTGTGGGGGCTGGATTTGAACCAGCGACCTTTTGGTTATGAGCCAAACGAGCTACCAGGCTGCTCTACCCCACGACGTGGTATCATTATATATTATATATGGTTATTTGTCAATGATTAGTGCTTAGGTAGAAGTTTTTTGGTCGCCAAACGAACCATTTGGCTGTAATTATTAATAACGTGCGGAGTACTGGCAATTTCTAGTACAGTGAGATTGTGACGAATGGCTAGGGCGAGTTCTTGTGCAATGAGGCTAGCATGTGGTGCTACGATGGTAGCGCCAAGGATATGACCAGATCTATCGATCAGAAGTTTGGTGAAGCCATAGTCAAAATTATGGATTTTGCTGGCGATTACTTCATCAAGATTGACGAGCACTTTTTTGAATTTACGATCACGTCGGATTAGATCATTTTCATTAAGGCCAACTACAGCTATTTCTGGATAGGTATTGATAGAACGAATAATGCCATTATAATCAAATGGAACTTTTGATTTATTGATAAGATTAACTGCTAAATTGAACCCTTCTAGATAGGCTCGGTCGGTGGAAGACTCTTCGCCGAGGCAATCACCAGCAGCATAGATATTTTTAGCGGAGGTTTGGAGGAATTTGTCGACCGTGATACCGGAATTCTTGTATTTGACTTCGGCGTTTTCTAGGCCGAGGTCAAGATTTGGTTCGCTACCAGTAGCTAGAACGATAGTATCAACGCGAACGAGTTTTTCGGTATTATCATAACGAAAGATGATGCGTTTACTGAGTTCATCTTCTTCGAGCGCAATAACTTTGCTGGCTGGAAGAACGGTAATGCCAAGTCTACGGTTGAAATAGTCCGAAAGAAGATCGCCAACTTCTTGGTCTTCTTTTGGAAGGAGATGATCTGCCATTTCAAATAAAACGACTTTAGAGCCAAGTTCGGCAAAGTATTCGGCTATTTCGCAGCCTGATGATCCGCCGCCAATAACAGCGACGACGTTTGGCAAACGTCGGGCTTTGATGGCTGTTTCAGGTGTCAAGAAATCAACGACTTCAGTGCCAGATATTTCGTCGGCTTTTAGATGTGAGCCAGTTGCGATGATAAAGAATTCGGCAGTGAGTTTTCTTTGGTTGACAGCAATGGTATGGGCGTCTAGAAAATTAGCATAACCGTTGAAACAAATAATGCCAGCATCTTCGAATTTCTTTTTGTTGTTGCCACCTGCTTCAATAACTGTAGTGAGCTCACGAGCAGCGATTGTAGGAAGATTGAAAGATAATTCTTGGTTCTGTAATTCTGGATAAGTTGAAAGCTGGCTGAAATAATGCGAAAAGTCTAGTGCTACGCCGTAAGGTATATCACGGGTGTTGAGATTTGAGCCGCCAAAGAAATGGCCTTCTATAAGAGCCACACTTTTTTTGGCTTTGGCAAGTTTTAACGCGGCGGTAGAACCAGCTGGTCCGCTGCCAATAATGATATAATTGAAGTCGTATTTTTTACTCATCTCTATATTATTTTATCACGGTTTTCAAAAACATAAGCTAAATCAGCGTGGTATTTTTTTAGCTCTTTGATGATAGCTTTTTTGACATCTAATTCTGTGACAATTGATTTTTTTTGGAGGTTTTTTAAGGCGTCAGATATAGCTTTTTTAATAAATGTATCGGCGGCACCAGTTGGTATACCGAGCCCTTTGGCGTCAATTTTTAATTCTTTAATAATTGCTTGATCGTCGAGGTCTTTCATATTAAATAGCTCCAGTATAAATAATTAAAATAGCAATTGCCATGTAACAAACGCCGAGTGCAGTACGGATGAAGGGTTTAGTTTTGATACGTTTTTTAATAATATCGGCAAGCGTGTAACCGTAATAGTATTGAAAATAGATGGAAAAAAGTGGAACGATGGGCGTAAAGACAAATAGGGCGGTTGGTAGGTTAGCTGGTAAGCCGGAGTTTTCGATTTGAAGAATACTAATAGAAACAATGATATATAGTGGGAAAGTAAGGATGAGTTCACAACTGCAAGAGAGGATACCAAGTAAGAAAGCGCCGGAACGATTTTTAACGGTTTTTATGTAATTATCGACAGCTTCTGGATAAGATCTTGGGATAAACAACGTGCTGCCTTTGCCGTGGCGGTAGTAGAAACAAAGACAGAAGATGGAAAGGATTATGAAGATGGCAAATAAGCACCATTTGAGTGGTTGGTTTTCGAATGCGGAATTGTCGAGGAAGAAAATGGAGATAATAAAATAAACGGCGAGGAAGAATAATACAGAAATGGTTTCGGTGCCAAGAATAAAAAATAAGGCTAAATCTGAGGCTTTGGCCTTATTAAATTTACCAAGAGCATAATGATAAAATAGAGCAAAAATTCCAGGTACTAACTGCAATAAACCTAAAATAAGCATAGCAATAACAATAATCCCAAAAGAGGTGAAAACGCTCATGTTTTAATTATACCATGAAGGGGGTTGCATTTCTAGTTTTCGTGTGTTAGCTTATGGCGTCATGAAAAGATTTTTATTTATATTCACCATTTTTTCTGGACTACTAGTTGGAATTATTTGCTGGGGCGGGGCGGCAAAAGCACAGGATTTTCTGATAAGTGATGACATTCCAGAAATTTATATCAAGTCGATTAATCCGGGATATAAAATAGATGGAATTAATAACGTCGGAGAGATGATTGAAATTTCTCGTAAAAACTCCGACACACCGATTTCGCTCGCTGGCTTTACTGTAGGCTATACTAACTCAAGCGGGAAAGAATACTCTTTGTTTGAATTTCCCGAGAACAGTATAATGGCTGGCGAGACCATCCTCCTTCGTTTGGCTAGCTCGCCAGGGCACGAGCTAGCCGCCGTGAATTATAAAAAAACGTTGGCATTTAAAGGTGGTATAGAACTTAAAAAAGGCGATGAGGTTCTAGATGAAGTTTGTTGGACTAATAAGAACGATTGTTATAAGGATTTTAATTCAAAGAGTCCGACTACACTAGTAAGGAATATAGAAACTGGATTATTTGAACATTTAGAGGAATATGAGCCAGATTATGATGAAAAGAGTTATTTTTTGGATGAAGCAAAAGAAGAAGAAGAGTATAAAAGAATGCCAAGTAGATGTAAGGGATTGAGATTTTCGGAGATTTTGACGTATTATGAAACGTCGCAAGAGGAACAGTTTATTGAATTATTTAATGCAAATGCGGAGCAGATTTTGATGGACGGTTGTCAGATCCGCTATAAAAATAAGAATTATACTCTGAAAGGAATTATCAAGCCGGAAGAATATTTTGTATATTATCCGCGGGAATTTAGATTGACGAAAAACCCGACTAATCAAAATACTTTGGAACTAATTGATACGGATGAGAAAGTGATAGATACTATGAGCTACCCAAATGGGCAAAGAAAAGGGACAGCCTATGCTTTGATTGGCTATGATAAAAAAGGGAAGCCGATTTGGCGAGTGACTTACGCGCCGACGCCGGGTGAGCCAAATAATTATCAGGAATTCAAAACTTGTGAAAAGGGAAAGGTGATAAATGAAGCAACGGGAAATTGCGTCAAAGTAACGGAAGCAAAAGTAACGATTTGTAAAAAAGGACAATATTTAAATTTGTTAACTGGAAGATGTAGAAAAATTCCAACGAATAAGAAAAAGACTTGTAAAGAAGGATATTATTTAAATCCGGATACAAACCGATGTCGGAAAATTAAGGAAAACGATGGGGCGGACTATAGTTTAGAACCGGAGAACTATGAGGAAAGTTCCACATTTGTTGGTCTGTACGCGATTATAGGTGTGGTTGGGGTGGGGCTAGTATATTTAATATTTGAGTTTAGGCGTGAGATTTTGAAGCTTTGGCGTAAAGTTTGTCGATTATTTCATTGAAAACCGCTTCGCGTGGCTGATCACCATTAACGTTAATTAAAAGGTCGAGGGCTTGATAGTACTTTAAAACTGGTACGGTTTTAGTGCGAAATTCTTGGAGACGAGTTTTAAAAATAGTGAAATCTTTGTCGTCAGCACGCGAACCGCGATCGTTAAGAATTTTGGCTTCTTTAAAACGCTTTTCAACATCGGCTTCGGAAACACTGAGTATAATAGCGGCTTTGATTTCATGACCGGCACCGGAAGCTACTGACATGACTTGATCTTCTTCGCCGTGCCAGCGTCCAATTGATGAAAGGATGAGCGGATAGTCAAATAGATCTCTACGTTCAAAATATGGCAAGACCCATTCGTAAAAAAGATTGGAGGGTGTAAGATTGCCGTTAGATGAGTAGTCCTTTTTATGAGCCTTTTCCATGGCGCGGATGATCATACCAGACGATAGGAATTTAGCATTTAAGGCTTTGGCCAGTTTGATGCCTTGAGTGTCTTTGCCGGACATAGGTAGACCGAAAAGATTAATACTACCAGTGCCTAACCATTCTTTGATAGTTTTAATTTTGTCTTCCATGGAGTTATTATAGCATAAAATAGGCTCTGGTTAAGCGCCAGAGCCTGTGGATAAAATTATTGGGTTTTCCCATAGACAGCTATCTCGAAGTCTCTTTTAACTTCAGCGGGTACTGAAGTATGTTCAGACCACTTTTTTTCTTTGATGTCTAGCATCCCTACTCCGAGGTTTTGTCCCGGGGCGGTACGTTCTTCGGTAACTTTGAGCTTGCCTTTTTCAAACGTGCCGCAAAATTTCGCTCCCTTCTTTGATCTAACTACCACGTGCTGTTTCGGTTTACTACTTTTTTTGCCTTTGTGGGTACCCATTTTATCCCTCCTTGAAATGAACAATAGTTGTAACTATCATTTTGCGTTTTTAAAACGCGAGATTTGCCTATTATACCATAGTTTTTATTTTTTGGAAGAGTTTTTAGATAGAATTAGCACTCTTTACATTTCAGTGCTAGTTTTGTATAATGAAAATATGGAAATAACACCTAGACAAGAGGAAATTTTACGTCAGATTATTGAGGAATATGCCGAGACAGCGGCACCGGTCGGTAGTGTGACGATGGCTAAGCTTTTTCAAGTTTCGCCGGCGACGATTCGGGCGGAGATGGCTAGATTGGAAACTTTGGGATTTATTGCACAGCCACATACTTCGGCAGGACGAGTGCCGACGGATGCGGGGTATCGTTTTTATGTGAATAGTTTGGAAAAAGAAAGAAATGAAAGTGATGCGAATGAGGGGACTTTGGATCGAGGAAGACATGCTTTGGTGAGACGAATTTCTGCTCAATCGCAGGCTGATGCAGCGATTCGGGGAGCGGTAGATATTTTGGTGGAATTAACGGGTGATCTTGGCCTCGCTACGATTAGTGAGCAATTATACCTATCTGGCATGTCGAATCTTTTTATGCAGCCGGAGTTTATGGATACTAGAAGAGTACAAGCGGTTGCGAGACTATTGGATAATTTGGAACCATGGCTGAGGGAAACTGCGCCAGGTGAACCGCTAAACATTTTTATTGGTCAAGAGAACCCAATTGGTAGAAATTCAGAAGTGTCTTTAATAATTTCGAAGTTTCGATCGCCATTTTCGGATAGGAGTTATATTGGCGTGCTTGGCCCGACTAGACAGAATTATTCAAAAGTGATGTCACTAGTTAAATATGCAGGAGATATGTTGGAGGAGGTGTTATGAAAAAAACTGAAAAAAATGGAGAACTAGAAGCAAAAATTACAGAGTTAACTAATGATTTACAGAGGACGCGGGCAGATTTCGAAAATTTTCGCAAGCAGGTTGAAATGCAAAAAGAAAAGGCTAAAGAAGCAGTGGAGTTTGCGACTGTTTATAAAATTTTGCCAATGCTTGATGATATGGATAGAGCAATCGGGAATTATGAAGAATTAAAACCTTTGGCAAAGTCTTTAGAAAAGACTATGGGCGAGTTAGAGCTAGAAAAAATTGATTCTGCGAATGGGAAAGATTTTAATCCAGATTTACATGAAGCAGTGATGGTAGAAGGAGATGGAGAAAGGGAAGTGATTGCTGAGACTTTGCGACCAGGTTATTTTTACCGAAAACAGGTACTGAGGCCAGCTATGGTAAAAGTGAAGAAAATATGATATAATTAATTTAATTAGAAAGGATTATTTATGGCTGAATATAAGTTGACGCTAGAAAAGCGTGAGATTACTGGTAAAAAACTGAAGAGCTTAAGAGCTGCTGGCATGATTCCATCAGTGGTATATGGTGGTAAGGAACCAATACTTCTTGCTTCTGAATATGTAGCAACGGATAAGGTTTTGGAAAAAGCTGGCTATCATTCCCCGATTGATTTGACATGTGATGGTAAGAAAAAGCTGGCAATTGTGAAGCATGTAAGTATTGACCCAGTTTCGAGAAAGATTATTAACGTAGAATTTCAAGCAATTTCGGCAAAAGAAGTGGTGGAAGCTACTGCGCCAGTGGTGGTAGTGAACTTTGAAGAGTCGGAAGCTTCGAAGACTTATCATTTGGCGATGACACAGTCTATTGAAGAGTTGGCGGTAAAAGCTAAACCAGCAGACTTACCAAAAGAGTTGGAAATTGATGCGATGAAGTTGGACAACGTAGAAGATAAATTGACCATTAGTGATATTAAGTTACCAGAAGGTGTGGAATTTGCGGATAAGGAACTTGATGCTGAACAGGTGGTAGTTTCACTATTTGATCCAGCGGTAGAAGCAGAGAAGCGTAAGGCGGAAGAAGAAGCGGAAGCCGCTGAGGCGGAAGCTGCTGAAGGTACTGAAGAAACTGAAGAAGCTACGGAAGAGTCTACTGAAAAACCAGCTGAAGAGGCTGGATCAGAAGAAGCGAAATAGCCTCCTAATTAGGATTTTTCAAAACATTACAATTTGCTTGAAGTCGTAGCCCAAAGGCTTTTTGGGCTGCTTCTATATTATTGTTGTCGCCTTTCCAGGCATAGAGGGCAGGATCTTGGAGAGCACGTGCGAATGAGAAAGTGACTGGCCAAGGGAAGGGACCGTTTTTGAGAACTGCGTTGAGGTTTTCGGTAGCTTGTTCTGGGGTTTGACCGCCGGAAAGAAATACGACACCAGCAAGAGCAGCTGGAACGTGGTTTTTGAGCACTTCGGCTGTTTTGATGCCGACTTCTTCGGAAGTAGAAGGTTGACTGAATTGTTTGCCAGCGATAACCATATTGGCTTTTAAAATGCAGGCTTTGAGGTTGATATGGGCTTCTTCTAGTTTTATAAAGAGATTATCTAAGATTTTGGCGGTAATGTCAGCGGATTGGTTAATGGAATAATTGCCGTCATAAACGAGCTCAGGTTCAACTATTGGCACAATATTATTATCTTGGCATTTTTTTGCATACTCGGCGAGGATATGACAGTTTTCGCTGATGGCTTGGTCGGAAGGAGTGAGAAGTTCACCGTTTTCGCCAAAGCGAACTTCGAAAGCAGCGCGCCATTTAGCAAAGCGAAGTCCCATTTGGTAGTATTCGGACAATCGATTTTCGAGACCATCTAGACCCTTGGTGTAAGTTTCTTCGGAATTGGAAAACTTTTCTAGGCCTTGGTCGACTTTAATGCCTGGTATGATACGTCTAGACGTGAGAAATTCGGTAAAGTTTTGCCCATCATCGGCAATTTGACGGGCGGTTTCATCGAACATGATTACACCGTTTACATATTGTTGTAGATTAGGAGTGGTGAAAAATATATTACGATAGTCGCGACGGTTTTCGTAGGTATCATCGATTTTTAGTTTGTCGAATTTTTTATGAATAGAACCGCCTGATTCGTCGGCTGCGAGAATGCCTTTGGGTTTGAGGACCAAATTAGATGCAACGAGCTCGAGATTATTGGTGGAATAATGAGGTAGCTCTTGAGCAAGAGATTCTAATTGCGACAGAGATAAAGTGGTATCTAATTTGGATTTTTCGACGTTTATTTTAGCAAGTTTGAGGCTTTCTTCAACGGATTTCCCAAGTACGAAGCAGCCTAATATGGTGGCAGAAGCGATTGAATAAAATGAAAGGTGAGTTAAAATATCGACACGTTGAGGTGAAATAGTTTCGGAAATGTCTAAAAATGAAAACGATTTTTCGGAAAGATGGACGAGTTTTTCAGCTGGGATGAGACTAAGTTCTGGCGCGTCTGGAAGGTTTTCGCAGAAGATTAAATCAGCTCTAGCAATAAGATTAGTAAGGGATGAGTTTTGGAAATTATTAAGGTAAAGAATTAATTTGGTATTGCTAGATAGATCTAGATAGGAATTGATTTGATTTAGTGTTTTTTTATCGATTGAAGCGGAGCGATCAATGAAAATGTAGTCGTAAAAATCGGTAGGAGTTTGAAAATGCGAAGGATGATGAGCAGATGGTACAAAATAACAGGGTTTGCCATTAGAAATTAGGATATAACGATAGGTTTCGGCAGATTGATTAGAAGTTAACCCCTCGTTAGTAACTGTTAAATCTGAGTCGCTGACCGTTGCCTCTAGCCCTAATTTATGAAGGACTTCTAAGGTAACGGCAGCACCACCGAGATTTGATTCACGATTGAAAAAGTGATGTTCGCTAGCGTTGAAAGACAAATTGAGCCATTCAGTTTGGTTTTTGTCTGCCTCAAAGTGCTCAGTGCGATTGTCTAAATTAAGATAAACGTCTTTTAAAACATTGCCCACAATTAGAATATGCATATATTATATTATAGCATAAGAAAGAAAATGTGGATTCGAATATTAAATTGACTAATCTGCAGTTTTAGACTTGTAGCCTTTATTCTGGGCATCAAGTTTTTCTAGTATAGTATTGAACCATTCTGGCGGGTTAGAGCTACCACTAGCATAACAGGAACCATTTGATGAAGATATTTCAATTTCCCATGAAATAGTGTCGAGAGAATTATCTTCGCCAAAGTTTCCGAGATCATTATCAAAAATGTATTTGAATATATCGTTAACGTCTGTTTCTACTGAATCTCCAACAAATTCGTCGTTGGAATCGTAAGCATAGTATTCTATGTAACTGCCTTCTTCGTCTTTGACGATATCGATGTAATCTTTGTTATCATTATAAGTGATGCCGATATAATTAATATCTTCGATACTAGAAGGCTTTCCGTATTCTGGCTCATCTATGAATTCGTTAGTTTCTGTCGGTTCGTCGAAATATTCACCTAGTTGACTGATGGCATTATTGGCTTGAATAGAGCCATAAATGCCGAGGCCGACTCCTAGAACCGAAAGGATTGCGCAGATGATCAATACGATAATTACAACACGCATAGTGTTTTCAGGTTTTTTGGTGTTGTTTACAGGTTCAGGTTTTTGGTTGTTTTCATTCATTGAAAATAGTCCTCGTTAATAGTTGTTATGTTTATTATACATCAAAAATAAATTTATAGTAAATAATTATTATTTATAAAATACCAAGAATACCACGCAGGGCATAGGCAGTATCTTCGTGGTTTCTAACGGTGATAGTATCAATGCCCATTTGTACAACTGGATAATCGTTGCCACCAGGTTGGGTCATGTCGCCAAAATACAGAATATCTTCTTTGTTGACTTTTAATTCTTCTAGAAGATGATTCATGCCAAAGACTTTGTTCATACCGGGAGTCATGGCGTTGATAGAGGTAGTGCCACCAATTTCGTAGTCGAATTCAGGAGCGAGTTCTTTGGCGCGTTTGACGATTTTCTCACGTTTTTTGTGATCAGGATCCCAGGCATATTTAGCTTCAGTGTCGGCTTTTTGACCGAGGGCAGAAAAGGTCACTTGAGAGAGGCGGTTTTCGATAATTTCGTCACCAGGTTTGAGTTTATCTTCTTCCCAAAGATTTAACTCTTTGGCCGC
This sequence comes from Candidatus Saccharimonadota bacterium, assembly GCA_017515205.1. GTDB lineage: Bacteria > Patescibacteriota > Saccharimonadia > Saccharimonadales > Saccharimonadaceae > Nanosyncoccus. The sequence continues at coordinate 47,127 of JAFWHN010000002.1, read as the reverse complement.
TTGCTCTAGACTGGTGGTAATTTTTGCAACTTGTTCATCAGTTAGGGGGTAATTATAGACTTGTTCCCAATCGGAGCCGTTGTAACGGTAATATTGAGTGCCTTGAGCTACAAAAAGGTGTAAATGTGAAAGCTGCTTTGGGGTTGGATTGGGTAAGCGATTGACGATTTGAATGAGAAACTGATCAAATTTTTGACCAGAAATTGGACAGATTTCAAAGTGGTCAAGACATTTAGTCAGTAAATCGGCGATTTCGTCGGTGATAGGGGTTTTGGCGACATTTAGAGTTTGATCAATGTCGAAGGCTAATACTTTTTTCATAATTTGATTATAACATAACTTTATATGTTATAATGTGGTTATGAAAACTTATATCGTGGGCAACTGGAAGCTGAATTTTACGGTTGGAGAGGCTTCTATTTATCTACATAAGCTGATGAAAGCTTTGCCGAATTATCGAGATACAGAGGTGGTTGTAGCACCTTCTACTATTGCTTTGCAACCGTTATCTCTTCAAGTAGATCGTCACAAGATAAAACTGGCTGTACAGAATGCGTTTTATCGAGATTTTGGAGCGTATACGGGCGAAATTTCGTTTTCGCAGCTAGACGGGATGGTGGATTATGCGTTAGTTGGTCATTCGGAGCAGAGATATATTTTTGGTGAAGATGACAAAATGATTGCTAAAAAGGTGGCGGCGGCAGTACGAAATCATATAAAACCGATTTTATGCATTGGCGAAACGGAGTCGGAGCGGGCGTTTAATGAAACGGCGGATGTGATCCGTGACCAACTGATTGGTGGTTTGTCAGAGATAGCGGATGATGATTTGGATGAAGTTTTGATTGCTTATGAGCCAGTTTGGGCGATTTCCTCGACTAAAGTGGCAAAATTGGCTACACCAGATGAGGTGACTGACGTGGTCAAGTTGATTAAAAAGACTTTATCAGACACTTATGGGAAAAAAGAAGCTGAAAAGGTGCCAATCCTATTTGGTGGGAGCGTAAGTCCATCTAATGCGGGAGCTTATTTGACGGTACCGGGCGTGAATGGGCTTTTGATAGGTGGTTCGAGTTTGATTCTTAGCGAATTTGTTGATATAATTGAGATAGCTAAGAAAGTACAGTCATGAAGAAGAAATATATAGATTTTGTGCCAACTAAGGGCAAGAAAGCATCTGCTAAGCAGTCGGTGGCTAGTAATTCGGATAAAAAAGTTGCGCCAAAAGTGGATGTTAGAAAAACTTCTGGACAGGGAACTATTTTAAGAAGTGCTGGTGTGGCGAAGACTGCCGCGCCGAGGGCAAATGTGAGACGTCCTAGCGCACAGATGGTGGAACCGAAGATTGAGAGTCGTACGGTTTCGAGGAAAGAGCCGGTAGGAGCGGCAAAGTTAGGGGTGGTAGAAGATTTGAGCCGTAATTTTGTGAATACTGAGGTACCGAAGCGACCTTTGGGCCAGGAAGAGTCTGAAAGGGCAAGGTTGCTAAAAGAAGCAAAGGCGAAAAATCTATTGTCGAAGCAACCGGCGGAAAAGGTTGCGAAGCCGAAGTTGAATCAAGCGGGGACAAGTACTACGTTTAAGACGCCATCCACACCTTTTATTAATCAAGAAAAGGTGGAAAAACGGCCTCTTTCGAAAAATATGTATAATAAACAACCGGTGGTTAAGAAGGAAGTTGAAAAGGCGGAGTCGAAAGGTCCGGTTACTATTATTGCGAAGCCAGAAAAAGATGCACATGTCAGTGTAGTGGTAACGATTATTATTACGATTATTTTGGGTGCTGCAGCGGGGACGGTAGCGTTTTTGCTTTTGCCTAAGTAAAAGTGCTGGGCGGTGAGATGTCTGATTTATTAGTGAAGTTTATGAAGAAGGAAAATGAGAAAGACGTTTTTCATTCTTCGGCATATGCGAAAGCGCAAAGCGGTGCTGCTATGGGTGCAGCTTCGTCTCAGAGTTTTGCAGATAGAAGGCGAATGGAGCAGGGCAGAAGAATGGTACAAGGATATGGCGATTCGAAAGTAGCAAATAGTGCTTTGTCGAACGGACCGAAGGCGAAGACTTTTTCACAAGAGGATAAAACAATAAACCATAGTGGTCCCGCTGGCATGAGATCCACTGTTGGTGGTCCTGGCGGGGTGAAACCTGCTGCTAGCTCAAATTCTATTACTGGTGGACCGAGGCCAGTTTCAATGCCGAAGCCTATTGGTCTTTTCGGTAAAAAATGATATAATAGCTGAATGGGAGTATGGTGGGATTAGCTCAGCTGGTTAGAGCGTCGGATTGTGGTCCCGAAGGTCACCAGTTCGATCCTGGTATCCCACCCCATGTGCGGGTATAGTACAACGGCTAGTATGCAAGTTTTCCAAACTTGAGATGAGATTTCGACTATCTCTACCCGCACCATTTTTTGTGTCACAAAAACACAAAAAAAGAAGTCGTTCTTCGAATCGAATATCTCTACTAACAACATTTTTATGCTAGAGAAATTTGATAATATTTATGTTTTTATAGTTGACAAAATTAGGTATGTGTGATATAATGTAGTTATGTACCTTTAAAAGATGTTCTCAGCATCCAGTTACCGACGTTGTTTTCTTGGAAGGAGGGGTAAGATTATGTCCAAGAAAAAACTTAGAGATATGAAACAGCAGCAGAATGAAGAAGAGGCTAAAGCTAAATCTGAAGAAGCGAAGGCTTCTGAAGAAGAGAAAGCAAAGGCTTCTGAAGAGAAGAAGGCAGCAGCGGATGCAGTCAAAAAGGCTGCGGAAAAGAAAGGAGAAGAGAAAGGCAACATGACGCTTGCTGAGCTTTCAGAGTGCGCTAATAGAATGACTCAGTTGCTCAAAAAGACGACTGATGCCATTACGGCACATGACCAGAAGCTCAAAGAGCACGATGAGGCGATTGCTATAATTAACGATTACCTCTTCGGTGATGACGATGATGCTGATGATGCTGGTGAAGAACCAGCTGTAGAAGAAAAGGCTGTTGAAGAAGTGAAAGCAGTTGAAAAAGCTGTGGAAACTCCTGAGGAGCCGGCTCCATTCATCGGGCTGAATGACGGCCCAGGATATGCCTACAAGTTCTGGGATGCAAAGACCAGGACTTATGGAATATCAAAGGATATCTGGGCTGCAAAGCAGATATCCAACGGGGCGTACGATCCAATCTGGGTCTGGTACAAGAATGGTCAGATCGACCATATTTTGTCCGACGATGAGATAAGGAGATATACGCCTAGATAAGTCATTAGCTGAGAACAACGAAAAAGGTACACTACCTGCTTGTCTACGGACGTAGTGGGGATTATAACCCAGCATTGCTGGGTTTTTTCTTGGGTAAAAATAGACATAAGCGTAAAGTGTGTTATAGATATTGACAAAAAAGCGAAAGTGTGATACAATGTAAGTAGTCTGAGTTTTTTGGTGGTGTTATTAAACAACGACGAAATTTAACAACCAAATCATCCCAAATTTCAATGAAATTTGGAGTTATCTAATAAGTTATTGCTTCCCGACTACCGGGGGGTGACCTCCGGAAACTTTTTTCAATGGAGGTAGAAGAATGATTCAATTTATCAATTCAATTCTTATCGCTCTGGTAGTCGTCTCATGTGTGGCGGTAGCAGAGTGTATGTTTCAAGAGAAATCTCTCTTGAAGCTGACGTTTGATGAGTGGATAAAGGCATCTACTATTGGCGTCGTGGTAGGAACTGCGGATTTTCTTTTAACTGTAGCCGATGCTTTCCTGGCAACAGCGGCGCTGGTATGCCTAGTAGCGGTAATTTGCTACTTAGTATATTGGTGGCATCAGGAAGGTGGCTATTTAAAGGAAATGGTGCCGTTTCTCGTCGCATTTATACCAATTTTTTTGGTAATGAAAGCCAATGCGGCGAGGATAGTTGAGTTTATTGACCAGCCTTTCTGGGGGTCGGTCATAAATGCGCTTCCTGCCATAATAATCGTTATTGCTCTCGGTCTTATCGTAGCGGACTTCTTCCATTTCCGTTATACGGAGATAGATGGGGAAGATTCGGATGCGATGAGACTTCACCGTGTCGGAGCCATAGCTGCCTTAGGTATTATGGCGGTTCTGGTAGCAGGAACGGTCTGTAGCGCGATTAATTGGAGCGCTTTAAGTCCGGCAACTGCCTATGGTGATGATGATGGGACCGAAGGAGATGGCGGTTGGGCTTACTTCTTCAATCTCGTGGTACGAGATGATGAAGACCCGGACAACGACTTCAACTTCGGACCGTGCCCAGAAGATGATGATGCTGCTGGCTACGATGAGGAGTTCAGAAGCAGAATTGTTGAAGACCCGGCTCTCGGAGCCGCCGATATGGCGTGGCTCGACGCAATTGTCGGAACACGCTACTTAGGTGAGTTCTACCAGAGTTGTAGGGGCGATTGGGCAAAAACCATTAATCGCTCGAAAGAGGAATTCATTGCTAATCCGGTGTTATATTCTAACACTCGGGAAGCTTTCTTTAAGTTCCTCGACAAGGCAACTGTCACTGTAGAAACCAGGTTAGGTCTTGAGGACCAGATGTACATGAACGGATACACCAAAGATGGTGTCCCGGATGTCATCGTCCTAAAGACTAAGAATCATTCAGGCAAGTTTTTGGTTTATACCTTTAAGATTAAAGGTAACACGTTTAGAGTTGGATACCGTATTGAATGCGGTTTTCAACCAACAAACGTGGAGGCTGTGATGGGGATAAAACCTCAGAGCACGCCGAAGAAACCAAAAAAACCTGGTAAACCTGCGAATGGCGACAACGGGAAACCGAAGAAGCCGTCGAAACCTGGAAAGGGTGATAACGGAAAGCCATCGTATGACAAAGACCCGAAAGATGGTAAATACGACGATGGCGAGTCGAATGATGATAAGGGTCCTCATGAGGATACAAACAATCCTTCTGACCCGCAGCATTCGACGAAGGATACGCCTGACTCGTCCTCGAATTCTGGAGGAACTTACGAAGATTATCGTAAGGACCAAAAGGAAAAGGAAGACACGAACGCCAATCAGAAGGAAGGCGGAGATTCAAATGCTCCGTCGACCAAGCCGTCTAGTGGTACTAAGACCGATAACAACGGCGATAGTGGCACAGGTCACGGTGGCGCTGACACATCAACACCGACTTCCGATAAGGCTAAAGAGGCTGATACGGGTAAGCCGGTTAAAGATAAGCCTGGGGAGGCATGGGAAGGTCCCTCAGACTAAAATTAGATAACTAGGGTGGATCCGTTTGGATCTTGTACTTTACAATAGTCCCAGCGGCGTAAAAACCGCTGGGCTTCATCCAAGATTTTGAAGTTTGAGACGATTTGGTTGTTTAGTCAGACGAATATTAACAATTAATACGACTAGCAACAACTATGTAAACTTATTTTATTTATTAAGAAAGGAATATTATGAATAAAGTTTATAAGACTATTCTTAGTGTTTCTGCGGCAACTGTGGTTGCAGTAGCGGCACTTACTCCTGTGATCGTAAATGCATGGGGTGATTCTAGCAATGGTCGTAAAACTTATACGCTAGAACAAATCAACAAGGGTGACCTTGGTGAAAAAATAACATTTAACTCTATTACCAATGGTAAAATTGGTGATGAAAGAAACTTCGTTGGTGCGAAAGTAGCTGGCGCTAAAGTTAGTACTTGGAACGCTAATGAAATTAAGGTGAAAGATGGCGAAACTTATACGATTCGTTTATTCGTTCACAACAATAGCCCTCGTGGCATGCAGGCAATTGCAAAGGGTGTGAAAGCAACCTTCTCAATTCCTACTAACGTTGCTAAATCTCAAACGATTGTGGGTTACCTTGATTCTTCAAACGCAACTCCTAACCGTTATTGGGATGAAGTTACTTTGACAGCTGATGAAAACGTTTATCTTGAATACGTTGATGGTTCAGCTGAATTTAAGAACAATAAAGGGACCTTTAAGATTCCTAACGAAGTAATTACCAGCGGTGCTACCCTTGGTTATACTTCAATGAATGGTGAGATCCCTGGTTGTTATGAATATTCTGGTGTCTTGACGATTGACGTCAAGGTACACAGTTCAGTTGCTGCTAAGCTTTCTAAACAAGTTCGTATTAAAGGTACTAAAACCTGGAGCGAATCTGTGGAAGCTAAGGTTGGTGACGAAGTTGAATATCAAATCGAATACGTCAACTTACTTGCTGAGCAAGTTAAGAACGTAATGATTCGCGATATTCTTCCTACTAACGTAGAATATGTGGCTGATTCTACTTATCTTTATAATTCTAATTATAAGGACGGTGTGAAATTAGCTGACAATACTGTAACCACTACTGGTATTAACATTGGTGATTACAATGCCAAGGGTAATGCTTATGTACGGTTTACTGGTAAAGTTGTAGATAAAACTATGGCTTGTGGTAAAAACCAATTAGTAAACTGGGCAAACGTTACGGTTTCTGGTTCTTCACTTAAGAATGCTGTCTATAAAGACGATGCATCTGTATTAGTTAACAAGACTTGTAAAGACGAACCTGTTAACCCAACGCCAGTTAATCCTGACAAACCGAGTGAGGAAATTCCTACTACGATTGTCAATACTGGTGCTGGTACTATAGCAACTGGTGCAATTGGTGCTGGTTCTGTAGTGACTACACTTGGTTATTATTTGTCTAGTCGTAAGAAATTGATGTAAGGGGTGGGGGGCCGCTTCACAAAAAATGAGCCGATTTTGGCTCATTTTTTGTGGTGAAAACTATGTTTGGATTAGTTTTTTGTTGTGTTTTTAAAAGCACTTATGGTATAATGGTGAAAATGGATCCATCAAAAAACAATTCTTTTGGTAGTTCTGATTCGGGTGGGATAAATCCGAGTAATGTTGGCACGCCGAATGATGCTACGTCGGCTGGTGGTGGTTCGGCGGTTAATCCGATGCCGGATAGTGCGGTGGCTAGTAATCCTGCGCCGAATGTTGTGTCGACTGACAATTCTGCACCAAGTGTTGTTTCGATGAATAATGCTGTACCAAATGATATGTCAAATAATATGGGTCAGGTTGGCTCAGCTCCAATGAATAATGCTAGGAGATTTGGTTCTGTTCCGACTGGCTCTATGCCATCTAGTTCGATGCCGATTAGTTCTACGCCGACAAATCCGATGGCGACAAATACTTTTTCGATGATGAGTGGCTCAATGCCGGTTGCTTCTGGCACGGGGGATATTGTGTTAACAAAAGATAGTGGTAGTAAGAATCCAAAAAAATGGTGGTTGGTTGGCGGTATAGCGGGTGCTGTAGTTGTGGTGATTTTAGTAGTCTTTGCTATTATGGGCGTAGGTGGTAGTTTTGGTGCGAAAGCTACGGATCTTAGAAGTGCTTTTAATATTTATGCTAACTATTTTTTGACTGGTGAAGCGAAAAATGAAGATTTGCCAGATTCGGATGAGACTAGTATGTTGTCTTTGGAACTGGAATATGATGACGCGGATGAGGTAGAGAATGATGGTGAGAATGAGGACGAGATAGAAATAGTAGAGAATGGGGATGAAGTAGATGACGAGGAGTCAGTAGATGATGAAAGTGAAGATAGCTTTTTCTATAAAAATGTAGGTAAGGATGAAAGTGCTGGCTACCGCGCGAATTTGAAGGAATATTTTGAAACATTTTATGGTTACTATACGGATACTTGGCAAGATAATGAAGAGGCAATGAATTTGATAGAAGAACATAGAGTTTTGTTCGATTTTATGATGATTTATTATGAAAATGATGATCTAAGTGAGAGGGATATTATAAAAGCTTATAATGATGGTGGTGAGGGCGCTGCAAAAGAGTATGTGAATGCAATAGCAAACTCTTTTGAAAACTTGGAAGACATATATGGGAACAATTATTATAATCTTGTGATAAGGTATGGTTTGAGTGAAATTGCTTTAGTAAAAAAGTATAAGGAATTAGGGTGTTTAGTAGATGAGGAAATAAACTATGAATGTTTAGATGATAATGAAGAGGTCGAAAAACTGGCGACAACAGTAACGGAATATGATTATAGGATGGCGAGACTTTTGAATGATGTTGAGATTGAGTTACATGCTCAGGTCTATGCTTTTGCTGATATAGTGTATGCCGATTTGGTTGAGAATGAGGAAGAAGCTGATTTGGAGACAAGTGATGAATGATAATAGAAAGATAAGATTTAAATTGGTTTTGTTGTTAGGTCTTTTCTTGTCGTTTTTTGTAACTTTTGGAAGAGTTGAAAGCGTGATGGCTGGTCAGGTAAGTACTATATATGAATCTGTAAACAAGAAGGGGCGATATCAAGGTATATATAATTGCTACCAGACAACCAAGGATGGAAAATATGTTATTGATGGTAAGATTGAACTGTCCGAATATGCTGGTATGGTTAGTCTGTTCTATCGTCCTTTGGGGGTCAATACGGCAGGTCCTGGCGCAAAAGTGAAAATGCCACTGGCGAAGAGAGAAAATATTAATTGTGAAGCTTTGCTGAATAAATATAAGTCTAAGGCGCCTGCTTCGTCTTCTGGGAAAGATAAAATAGAAGAGTTTTTGGGCAATATGGGGTATTCTATGGATAGTAATGCGCAATCTGGGAGTTGTTATTATTTATCATTTAAATATAATGGTAAAAAGAAAACTTCGAACCGAGTATGTCAGGAAAATGGTCGTACATGGACGGGTGGTGATCCAAAATATGAACAGGCTGGTTTTTGGTGGCAAAATGGTGAAGCGTCTGGGGTGATTTGTTTGACATTATTGAATGGCAAAGGTGAGAGCCAGATTAATAATTCTAGATGTATTAATTTGAGAGAATCAGAAAAAAACAGTAAATTGAGTGCAAAAAAAATTATAAATAAACTGGTAAGTGATTATAATATTTGTTCTGGTGGTAAATGTACAAGAGAGAAGATAGACAATAAGATAACTAATCTTGAAACGAAAGGCCCAGAAGCTGCGAGTAATGGTGTGGTTGCTAAATTAACGAAAGCAAAGCGATCTAAAGGGGGTGAAAAAGCTATAGCGACACTTTCTGGCAATAAAGAGACAAAAAAATCTGTAGCGATAGGCTCTCTAGAAAAGAGATTATTGTACCAAGCTTATTTGCATAGCTATTATGGTACAACAATTAGTTGTAAGAATGATGATTATATGGATGGCGAAATTCAATGGTATAAATGGGCAAACGGTGAAAAGAAAACGCAGAAGTGTTGGTATAACAAGGATGAACATAATGCAAATGTGAGTGCGAATAAAAAGGTGCATGCGGTAAATGAAAAAGGATGGTTTGAAGGAGAAATTGGAATAGATGAACTGATTAAAGAACTACAAAAGAAGGGTAGTTATAGTGATAGTGAAGTGAAAGAGATGCAAGAATTATTGAAGAACGGTGGAGTAACTGACGAGACGGATGATAATAGCAATGGTGATCCGTGTTTGAGCGAAGGTAAAGGGTTTGGCCTGAATTGGATTATATGTAGGGTGATTGATATAACAAGTGGTGCAGCAAATGATGTATATAATAAAGCTGTGGAACCCTTTTTGGCTATAAAGTCAACGAAGTTATTTGACAATGAAGGAAGAGAAGGCGTAACTCAGGCTTGGGAGCAGTTTCGTGATTTTGCAAATATAATTTTTGTAATATTGCTTTTGGTGGTTATATTTTCACAATTGACTGGTGTAGGAATTACAAATTACGGTATTAAAAAGATATTGCCTAGGTTGATCGTCCTGGCGGTTATGATTAATCTGTCGTATTTTCTTTGTGTTCTAGCGGTAGACTTGTCGAATATACTTGGTAATGGTTTCCAGGCGTTGCTTCAGAACATGTCGAACAATTTGAATACGAGTAACTTTACTTATGATGGAACCAAACTTAGTGTAGTTGCAGTTGGGACTGGTTTAGCTGGGCTCGGACTTTTGACTGGTGTAGTTGGAGCTGGTGTACTATTTGCGGATGTGGGATTGTTATTGTCATTATTAGTAACAGCTGTTGGTGTGGCTATAAGTATTTTCTTTCTATTTATCCTATTATCTGTTCGGCAGGCTGCCATTGTAGTTTTGGTCGTGATATCGCCGCTAGCGGTGGTTATGTACGCTTTGCCAAATACTAAGAAAGTATTTGATAGGTGGTTAAAACTCTTTGAGGGTTTATTACTAGTTTATCCGATTGCGGGTCTTTTGGTTGGAGCTGGCGATTTTGTGTCAAGACTGATGGTAGTAGCAGGTTTAGCTACCGGGTTTGGCATTTTTGTAGCTATTATAGTGAGTGTGGCGCCGATATTCTTTATTCCGACCGTTCTAAAGCAATCATTTGCGGCGTTTGGAAGTGTTGGGTCTAAGTTGGCTGGACTTGGACAGACTATGAGTGGTGGTGCTACTAAGAAAATTCGGGATAATGAGGGATATCAGATGATGAGGACGAAGATGGCGGCAGGTAGACCTGGTGGAATACGTCAGAAAGTGATGAGCAAGATGCCTGGAGTGTTGGGTAGGAACATGATGGCAAGGAATATGATGAAGTATGACAAAATGATGAGAGAACAGGGAAATTATGATGCAATGTTCGGAAAAGATTATTTTTTGAAGACGGAAGCTGATAATAAGATGAAAGAAATAGTTGCAGATGGGACTATCAATGATAGCGGAGAATTGCAAAGAAAACTGCAGGAGGCTATGGTGAAAGGAGATAGAGCTTCAATTGTGGCTTATTCAGATGCGCTTTCGGCTAAAGGTAAGGATGGACGTCAGAAAGTGGTTGATGCTTATAATACTGTTGCTAAATCAGGGAAGATGAACGATACTTCCGCGAGTACGTTCGCAAACAACCTTTTGTCGAATCATGCTTCGGAGTATAAGAATAATGAAAGAACTATGTACGAAATTGCCAAGAACATAAACGAGCATCCTAAGACAAGTGGTGAGCATGCTGTAACAACTGAGGATTATCTTAAAGATGAAGTGGCGCTCAATAAGATACAAATGTCTGCAGCTTCAAGTAATTTGGGTAGCATGGATGATGATGAATTTAATAGAACGATTGATAAGATTGATGTGAGTAAATTGGATGATGACCAATTGCAGGCGTTCGGAAGCAATATCTTTAATACTCTTTCAAATAATTCAGATATGAAGTCTAGTAGAGCTGCGGCACTGAATAAAAAATATGAAGAGATCAAGAATGATGGAAGATATAAGCCGCCTCAGCAACATGTGGTGGTTGACTCCGGGTCGACTAAATAGCATTAGACAGCGATTGAATGATTTTGAGTTGGGTTTAGCTTTTGGTAGCAACTTGAATGACATGGTCAAAGAGACAAGCGACGGTGAGGGGGCCGACGCCACCGAGTTTGGGGGTGATGGCGGAGAGATCTGTGCGGGAGCGGACGCTGTCCGCGACGTCGCCTTTAAGAATGCCGTTTTCGCTGGCAGTGCCAGCGTCGACGATTGAAGTACCAGGCTTAATCATAGAATTAACAATTAACCCCGGAACGCCCGTGGCGGTGATGATTATATCATATTGTTTAAGTTTTGTCAAATCATCGCCATGGTGAAAGAGAGTAACATCAAGATGGGAGTCTTTGAACATTTTAAAAAGTGGAGCGCCAACGAGTTTGCCTCGACCAACGATAGCGATTTTTTGTTGTTCTAGTTTAATATCATAGCCCGCGAGAAGCCAGTTGATGGCTGTGGCTGTGGCGGAATCAAAATTGGCGTTTTGGCCGAGACCGTCGACATCTTTATTTGGAGCAATTAGATTGCAGAGTTCATCAGTTTTTTCTTGGTGAAGGAGTGGAAGTTGAATAATAATGCCAGATATTTTGGAGTCCTGATTTGCTGTTATGATTTTAGCTTTTATTTCTTGGATATCGCTAGAATAGAAATCGGTGACCGTGATGCCGATGTCTTGGCCGTATTTGGTTTTTAGCTCAATATATTTTTTAATTACTGGGTTGTCGTTATTACGAATAATGAGAAGTTGCGGTTTTTTAGTTAAGCTTTTAACTTGATGGGTTTGGCGTTCTTTGATAAAACCGGCGAGTGCGTGACCGTCTAGCAATTTCATGGTTCAATCTCCACGGGTTCTTGTTCAAGCCAGTAACCAAATTTGTCGTAGACGCGTCCGATGATTTCGCTGCGGGCTTTGGCAAGGTCGTTATAACTTTTAGCGGATTCGTTGATGAGAACGAGCGCGGCTTTATCGTTAACTCGGAAGCCATGCAAAAGTTTCCCCTTGAAACCGACTTGTTCGATGAGCCAGCCGGAGTTGATTTTGTTGCCATCTTTGCCACGATAAACTGGGTAGCCTTTTTCTTCGGCTTTCTCGGCTTCGGCGTTACTGAGATAAATGTTTTTAAAGAATGAGCCGGAGCTAGCTTTTTCTAGTGGATCAGGTAACTTGTCAGCACGGATAGTAGAAACGATTTCGCGGATACCAGAAGGAGTAAAGTCGGTAAGTTGATGTTCGGCAATGTATCTTTCGATAGAATTGTAAAAGGGGTGAGGCATTTGGCCAGGTTTTAGGTTTAAAGTAATTGAGATGACGAAATAGCGGTTTTTGGCGGTAGTGTTGAGGATACTGTGACGATAAGAAAAATTGAGTTCAGATTTGGTAAGGGTTTTGAAAGATTGACTAGCGGAATCGTAGACGTCTATACTGATGAGTGAGTCAGAAATTTGCTGGCCGTAAGCGCCGATATTTTGAACGGGAGCAGCACCAGCAAGGCCAGGAATTTTTGATAATGCTTCAATGCCGGTGAGTCCTTTTTCACAAGCGTAAGCAACTACGTTATCCCAAAATTCGCCACCCATGATTTTGAGTTCGACACCATCACTTACTGGAGTTTCGGTGATGCCTTGCATGCGGTTAATAATGATGACACCGTTAAATCCTTCATCGTGACCGATGGTATTGGCACCATAACCGAGGACAAAAGTTGGTAAGTTAAACTGAGCAGCGAAGCCGTAAGCATCGGCTACGTCACTAGGGGATTCAACTTCTAGAACATAGCGGGCAGGCCCGCCGAGGCGCATAGTAGTTAAGCTAGAAATAAGGATATTTTCGTTCACTCTCATGACTCTTATTATAACATTTTGTGAAGGGGGTTGTAAAAACATTTTTTTCGTGATACAAGGGTTGGCAGAAAATAGTATACATCGATGTGAAAATCAATTCTGTTTTCATTTTATAAAATAATGTATAATAGTTATTAGAAAGGTAATACTACTATGAGTAAAAAGGATGCGGTGGAAAAGAAAAACACTAGTAAAGAGGCTAATGACGGTAAATCTGAAGCATTGAAATTGGCGATTGCTCAGATTACGAAGCAGTTCGGTGATGGCTCGATTATGAAGCTGGGCGAGGCGCCAAAAATGAATGTGGAGTTAATCCCTTCGGGATCGCTGTCTTTGGATTTGGCACTCGGAGGTGGTTGGCCAAAGGGGCGTATTATTGAAATTTACGGGCCAGAATCTTCTGGTAAGACGACTTTGGCACTGCATGCGATTGCGGAGATGCAGAAGCAAGGCGGTCAAGCGGCTTTTATTGATGCAGAGCATGCTCTTGATCCGGCTTACGCTAAGAAAATTGGTGTGAATACGACAGACCTTTTGATTTCGCAACCAGATAATGGTGAGCAAGCGCTCGAGATTTGCGAAACTTTGGTGAGGTCAAATGCAGTAGATCTAATTGTAGTAGATTCGGTAGCGGCGCTGGTACCACAGGCAGAAATTGATGGTGAAATGGGCGATGCGCAGATGGGACTTCAAGCGCGATTAATGTCACAGGCGATGCGGAAATTAACTGGTATTATTTCTAAATCTAAAGCGACGGTGATTTTCATCAATCAGATTCGAATGAAAATTGGGGTGATGTTTGGTAATCCAGAAACTACGACTGGTGGTAATGCATTGAAGTTCTATGCATCGGTGCGGGTAGATATTCGTCGAATCGGTCAGATTAAAGAAGGTGATAATATTGCTGGAAATAGAACCAAAATTAAGGTAGTGAAAAACAAGATTGCGGCGCCGTTTAAGACGGCAGAGTTTGATATTATGTATAATGAGGGAATTTCAAAGGCTGGTGATGTGTTAGACTTAGCTGTGCAGTATGGCGTGATGGAGAAGTCTGGTGCGTTTATAAAATATAATGGTGAGACTTTGGGACAAGGGCGTGAAGCAGTAAAGAAACTATTCCGTGAAAAACCAGAATTAATGGCAGAAATTGAAGCTAAAGTACGTGAAAAAGCGCAAGAGGAATAGTTTGCTATGCACCATGATGAGCTTTGGCAAGTTTATGCCAAAAATGGCGAACCGATAGAAGGTGAAGTATGGGATTCGGCGTTAGGGAATCCAGAAGTATCGGGTTCTGATAAGATTGTGGGCATTGCGATTGTGTTTTTGTATCGTTTTAATGAACAGGGCGAATTAGAATTCTTATGGCAAAGAAGGTCTGAAAAAGTAGATCGATACCCAGGGGATTATGACATTTCGGCGGGCGGGCATATTAATGTTGGCGAATCGCGAACAGAAGCAGCTGTGAGGGAAGTGCGAGAAGAGATTGGTGTGGAAATAAACGAAGATGATTTACAATTTGTCATTGAAGCACCATTCAATCGGAATAGATTTGCGTGGGTGTATGCGACGGATTTTTCGGGAAGAGGTGGTGAATTTAAGTTTAATGATGGCGAAGTGAGTGAGGTGAAGTGGGTCTCTTACAAAGGAATGCGGGAATTTGTCAAAACATATGCCAAAAAGCCATTAAAGGAAGATGAGTTTACTTTTGCAACACTGGGTAATTGGCTAAAGTTACAGGGTCTAATAGGCGGCGAAGATGGAAATCTATAGCTTAAAGGACGATATTCTAGATGAAAAATTTAAAAAACGTGTTGCCAAGAAAAGTGATAGCTCGGTCGGTTCTAGTTTGAAAATAACCGACTTAAAACAGGGGGTAAAAAATTCGAATCGGGTAAACATTTATGTAAACGAGAATTTTGCTTTTTCGCTTGATGTGGCGCAAGTGGTGGATTTTAAGCTAAAGATTGGAAGAGAATTATCAAAAGAAGAATTGATGGAGTTAAAAAAGGAATCGGAATTTGGAAAACTATATCAAAGAACGTTAGAGTGGGTGCTTTTAAGGCCACGTAGTAAAAGAGAGGTGAAAGATTATCTAGCGCGGAAGTATAGGCAGTCTAGTGCAAAGAAGATTTCTGATGATGGTTTTTCTCGAGAGGAAATGTTTGACTTGAACGAGAGAATTCTAGAGCGTTTAAAAAGTAAAGGATATCTGGACGATCGAAAATTCGCAGTGTTTTATGTAGAAAATCGGTTTGTAAAGAAGGGCATTTCGAAGAAACGTTTAAAAATGGAGTTAATGAAAAAAGGTGTGGCTTTGGAAATTATTGATGAAGTCTTGGATGGACGAGACGATGAAGAAGAAATCAAAAAAATAATTGCAAAGAAACGTGCTAAGTATGATGATGATAAACTGATGGCTTATTTGATGAGGCAGGGTTTTGATTACGGATTAGTAAAAAAGTTGGTTATGGGAAGTGAATTTTAATCTTTTGTAGAGCGGTCACCGGCGGGGGTGAGATTTTCTTGGTTACGGAAAGGATTAACGAAATTTGGAATGAAGTCTTCGTTTTCGGCGCGTTCCTTGATGGTTTTTTCCTCGTCTTTGACGATGATTTTGTAATCAGTGATTTCGACAATTTCGGTACGAGGAATAGTAAGCTCGGGATCTGCGAAGGATTTAATGAGTGGACGTTTGACTATAATTTGTTGTACAGCAAAGTCGTCTGGATTGACAGTAAAATCTATAACGTGGCCTAATTTGGAGCCTTTTTTGGTTTCGACTTTGAGACTAAGGAGATCAAAATTGAGATTAATGACATCTTGGATTTTAACGACGTCGCTTGGCTCGATTAATTCATCAATATCATCGATGACCATGCCGAGGTTGGAATATTCGCGGATGCTTTTGACATCTAAAAGATTGGCTGTGCTGATGAGAGGGCCTTGTAAACGGAAAGCAAGAGTTTTAAGAGTATCTGGGTCGATAACAGCTCCAGCTAGATAACCAACTGGAGAACCTGTTTGAACGCTAAGAACTGAAGTATTAAGCAGATGGGAATAGGTAACTAACATAAGCTAATTGTAGCACTTTTTAGTTTTTAGTAAAATCAGTAAGCGGTTTGGCGTTTTCGATGGAATAATTGCCGATTTTAGTGCGGCGAAGCGCGGTGAGATAGGCGCCGGTTTTTAAAGCTTTGCCGATGTCTTCGGCGAGAGTACGAATATAGGTGCCAGAGCTACAGTGGACGCGGATTTTTAGCTCTGGATAATGGTAGTTTAGGATTTCGATGTTATAGATTTTGACTTGACGAGCAGGGATTTCGAAGTCTTTGCCTTTTCTGGCGAGTTTGTAGGCACGTTCACCGTTCACTTTGATGGCGGAGAACTTGGGGGGAGCCTGATTGATTTTACCAATGAATGAGCTGAGAACAGATTCAAGAATGTTTAGTTGAGGACATTTCGGAGGCTGCTGCCGAGAATTAGGACGCGAGCCCCGTGAAGACGGGAGCGAGCGACCCGTGTCCGAAACTAAGTATTCTTGAATCTGTCCTTCTGGGTCGCCGGTAGTAGAAGTGAAGCCTAATTTTAAAGTGGCTTCGTAAACCTTGTCGAGCTTCAAAAATTCAGAGGATTTTTTGGTATTTTGGCCGGTCAAAATGATGAGAAGACCGGTAGCAAAGGGGTCTAGAGTGCCAGTGTGGCCGACTTTGATTTTGTGGCCGAATTCGTTTTTTAGATAGCCGCGAATTTTAGCTACTACACCGAAGCTACTGATACTACCAGGTTTATCGATTAAAATGATTTGATTTTCGTTCATAATTTTTAACGATGTTACTACATTTTACCATAATTTTCAAGAGGTGGAGGTGTTTAAATAGTTGATTTTTTAGCATAAATATGTTATAATGGAAGTAGTTATTTGCTATGGCAGTGTGAACTTTAATAACGTGGTTATGGGGGGAAAAGATGAAGACGACGATTGAAAAATTTAAACTCGATAAGAATTCTGAAGCAGTGAGGCTGATGAAGAAAAGTCCTTTTTTCAAAGAGGCGTTGGAAGACGATGCGGATCGATTTGAGTTTGCGTCGCGGGTTGTCCAGGCTGGTTTGGAATTCGGTTTGGATCTTGAAGAGGATTTGGACGAAGAGATTGCTAAAACTGTGGTATTTTACGGAGTGGCGAATCTCAGGGCATGGTGTGCTTATCAGCAGACATATTCATTTGCCGCTGGGACGGTGATGGAAGCAGTAGACAGGATTCCGGCTGAAGTAATCGGTGAAGATATACTGCTGCCGTTTCCTGCATTAATGGCTATCATGACTGTGCAAAGTGGTGATAAAGTCGGATTTCTGATGCGCCAGGTGGGTAATGGAATAGACGTGGTGGCCATTATTGGTCAAGCAGTAGTCTATTTTCCGCTCAATGATGAAACTGTGTGTCAGATTGAACAGGAACGAGTGGGCGGTTTTCTGTTGAATGATGACTTCATTACTTTAGCTGGGTATGCCTATTTTGTCACTGTGGTGCTTTCGGTATATCGTGAGAAGCGTGAAATACTGAGAGTAAATCGTGTCATTAGGCGCGGAAAGCCAAGGTCAAATGAGCTGAAGGCTGCGGAGTGGCGGACTGAGTCTGT
Organism: Candidatus Saccharimonadota bacterium; assembly: GCA_017515205.1. Lineage (GTDB taxonomy): Bacteria > Patescibacteriota > Saccharimonadia > Saccharimonadales > Saccharimonadaceae > Nanosyncoccus. The sequence goes on along the minus strand of JAFWHN010000002.1, from coordinate 29,402 downwards.
GATTACCGAGAAGTTGCCAGATTCGACGACTAGCTTGAAGGCTGCATTTGATTTAGACGATTTAATCCCGCCGAGTGAGCGGGATGAAGAAATTGTGGAGTCTGAACATACACATGCTTCGCCGAGGCGACATCATGTTCGGACACATACGTGTGTTTATTGGACCGGGCCAGGTAGAAAAATTCCGGTTGTCCGGGTAATAGAAAGTTATGAACGCGGAGGCAGTAAGAATGACTCGGCGGGAGGAACGAAAAGAAAAGTTAAAACTAAGTCTAAGTCTAGTAAATAACGATAAACCCTGCCATATTGGCGGGGTTTACTTTTTTTCTCTGGGGTGATATAATGAAATAATGATAACAAAAGAGAATAAAGACAAGGCTATTGCCAAAGTCGCCCGAAATAAGGCGGATGTTGGTTCTCCTGAAGTTCAAGTTTCGATTCTCACGGAGCGGATCAAAGAAGTGACCGAACACGTGAAAAACAACAAACATGACTTTATGGCCAAAAGAGGTCTAATGCAGATGGTCGGTAAGCGAAAGCGACTCCTGAAGTATCTGGAAGAGACGGATTTTGAGCTGTATAAGAAGACTGTCAAGAAACTTGGCCTCAGGAAATAAATTTTGGCAAGAAAAAGCCCGTCGGTAAAACCGGCGGGTTTTTAGTTATTTTTTGATGACTTCTGGATGCGAAGCAAGGTACGCTTCGCTTTCAGCCTTTTTCTGAGCTTTCGTTTTTTTTGTCTTATGCATTGATGGCATTTTGAGCCCATTTTTTTCAGCAAAGGCTTTGATGCAATCGTTGCATTCGTTGCGAAGCTCTGATTTTCTAGTCGTATCTACTTTCCCAGCTTCTTCTAGTTTTGCCAGATAGAGGTCGAGTCCATCTGGGTCAACGAAAAAGTTTTCAAGAATCTGTCGGTACTCATTTAATATTCCGAAATCGCCTTGTAAAGCAGTCTTGGCGACGAAAAGCAATGTCTTTTCGTCTCTTCCTCTACAGTTGCTCGGTATGATGGTGCAGATAACTCGGTCGTTGTCGTGGTCTGCCAAAATCACGAAACGAATTTCGTTTATGTGCTTTTCGCGAATTGGACGAAATAGTTCCACGATCGGGTCGTCATATTTCCCGGAAGCGGGAATTGCCCCATCAATAATTACTCTAGCAGTACCGGTTTTTTCATCAAAGCTGACGGACGATACCGAAATTTCTTTTTCCATTTTTTACCCCCTAACTAGTAATGTGCTATAGTAATAACCTATCATCTATATTATATCACATTTTGCTAAAAAATGCAAGGTTTGGTATAATAAATAAGGTAAATTAACATTGGGAAGACGGCAGATACGAGATAGGGGCTCATATCTGAGGTTTTCCCAAGGAAGGGTATTTTTTATGGAAATTATTAATCCAAGCGGTAAAAAAACCGTGCAACTTTCCACTGATTGGTTGGGGCGCAAACTTACTCTAGAGGTAAACAGAGTAGGGTTTCGTTCGACTTCTTCGGTACTCGTGACCTATGGGGATACTGTAGTACTGGGGTCAGTGGTAGTAGGGACCAAACCGGTGGTGCAGGACTTTTTCCCTCTGTCGATTGATTATGAGGAAAAGTACTATGCAGCGGGGAAAATTAGTGGTTCGAAATTTATCAAGAGAGAGGGGAAACCAGCGGATGAGGCAGTACTCGTAGGGCGGTTGATTGATCGGCCTATTCGACCGCTATTTCCTAAAGGGTATAGACAGGAAATTCAGGTGGTTTGTACAGTGCTTTCGATGGATCCTTCTTTTAGACCAGATTGTGTGGCAATGATTGCGGCTTCTTCGGCTTTAATGAACGCCGGCGTGCCATTTGATGGGCCAGTAGCGGGGATTAGAATCGGGCGAATTGGGGGCGAATTTAAGGGATTCTTAAGTCCAGAGGAGAGAGAGCAATCCCCGATGGACCTCGTAGTGGCTTGTAAAGATGGTAAGGTGATGATGGTGGAAGCTGGTATGAAAGAAGTACCAGAGGAAATGATCATTGAGGGAATGCATTGGGCGGTGAAAAATGTGCAGCCGGTGCTGGATTTGCAGAGAGAGCTCGCTAAACAGGTAGACGCCCCAGAGCAGGAGTATGAATTAGTGCTTCCTAGCGATGAGGTGACAAAAGAGGTAGAAGATTGGACTAAGGGCAAATTTGGCTCGAAAGTGCGTGGTAATGTGATAGAAAGAGCGCATATTTTGGATGATCTCAAATATGCAATGCATGATGAATTTGCGTTAGCTAAAGGTCAGGGAGAGACGGATAACGAAAAAGTAGAATGGTACGATGAGAATTTGCGTGATGTGTATGATCAGGCGTTTGAATTAGCGGTGCATAAAGAGGTGAGGAGAGGAATTCTAGAGGAAGGTGTGCGTCCGGATGGACGGAAACTCGACGAAGTGAGGCCGCTTTCATCTCAGGTATCGATTTTACCGAGAGTGCATGGATCATCTCTCTTTACTAGAGGGGTAACGCAGGCGATGAACATTGTGACTTTGGCGCCGCTATCTTACGCGCAAGATGTGGATACGATGGAGGTAACGGATGGGAAACGCCGTTATATGCATCACTATAATGCACCATCCTATACCGTAGGTGAGCCGGGGCGGATTGGTTCCCCAGGGCGACGGGAAATCGGTCATGGGTATCTAGCAGAGAGAGCACTTTTGCCGGTTTTGCCTTCTGAAGAGGAGTTTCCTTATGCGATTCGCTCAGTGACAGAGATTATGTCGCAAAATGGTTCGACTTCGATGGCAGCGACTTGTTCGTCTTGTATGGCGTTGATGGATGCAGGTGTGCCTTTGAAACGACCGGTATCTGGGGTAGCGATGGGCTTAATGGTGGATGTGCCAAAGGGGACGCCGATTGAAGCTAAGGATGTAGATAAGGCGTATGTTTTGACAGATTTGATGGATGCCGAGGATTTTGCTGGGGATATGGACTTTAAGGTGACCGGTACGACAGAAGGTGTGACGGCACTCCAGATGGATATGAAAGTACATGGTCTGCCGGTAGAGATTATGGAGAAAGCTTTGAAGCAAAGCCACGACGGTAGGATGTTCATTTTGAAGCATATTTTGAGTGTGATTGATAAACCACGCGCAGAGATTTCGAAATATGCGCCAAGGATTGAGAAATTAATGATTTCGCCAGATAAAATCGGTGCGGTGATTGGTAAGGGTGGTGAAATGATCAATAAAATCACTGTGGAAACTGGCGCAGAGGTAGATATTGAAGATTCTGGCTTGGTGACGGTAGCCGGTAATGATCCAGAGAAGATCAAGAAGGCTTTAGACTGGATTAAGAGTTTGACGGAAGAGCCGGAAGTGGGCAAAGTTTATGAAGGTACGGTGGTGTCGATCAAAGACTTCGGCGCGTTCGTGAATATTTTGCCTGGAGTGGACGGGATGCTTCATATTTCGCAGATTGTGGAAGGACGACGACTGAAGAAAGTAGAAGAAGTATTGCACGTAGGCGACACGGTAAAAGTACGACTAGTGGCGATTGACCACGGGAAGTTGTCGTTATCGATGATTGGCGTCGATAAATAATAATTTAAATAAATCGGAGTTCGCTCCGATTTATTTTTTTGGTTTGTTACCTCTGTGAAATGATGGTATAATAAAGGTAATGAAAAAGATACGGAATTTTTGCATCATTGCGCATATTGACCATGGGAAATCCACGATTGCGGATCGGATGATGGAGCTTACTGGTACGGTGGCAAAGCGTGAGATGAAATCACAGCTGCTGGATTCGATGGAGCTTGAGCGTGAAAAAGGGATTACGATAAAGCTAACTCCAGTGACGATGCACTGGAAAGGTTTTATTCTAAATTTGATTGATACGCCAGGACATGTGGATTTTTCGTATGAAGTATCGCGGTCGCTTGCAGCTGTGGAAACGGCGGTTTTAGTAGTAGATGCAACGCAGGGAATCCAGGCGCAGACACTTGCGAATGTATATCTAGCTTTGGAACAAAATTTGAAGATTATTCCAGTGATTAATAAAATTGATTTGCCGGCGGCAGACGTAGATACAGTTGCGGCACAGATAATGAATTTGTTAGGTTGTGAACGCAAGGAAATTATCGAAGTTTCTGGCAAGACTGGCGTTGGAGTAGACAAGATTTTGGACGCAATTATTGATTGGGGGCCTGAGGCAAGATTGTTTCGGGGGCTTTCGGAGGTTACGACCGAGAATGAGGGCGCTTCGCCCGTGACGACGGGCCGAAGCGACCCGTCCCCCGAAACAACGCTCGACTCAGGCACCACGAAAGCATTAATATTTGATTCATATTTCGATGATTATCGGGGTGTAGTCTTGTATGTGCGGGTATTTGAGGGAGAGATTCCGAAAAATGCCGAAATTTGGATGATGGGGACAAAGACAAGAGGTGAGGCGCTCGAAGTAGGTTTTTTGACGCCAAAGATGAGCCCGCAAGAGAAACTAGAGGCAGGGGAAATTGGCTATATTGTGACGAATTTGAAATCGACGCGGGAAGCACGCGTGGGAGATACGGTGACGCTTCTAAAAAATCCAGCGGAAGTGGCTTTGCCAGGTTATAAACATGTGGTGCCGTTTGTGTACGCGGGATTTTTCCCGGTTTCGAACGATCAATACAAGGAACTTAAAGAAGCGATTGAAAAATTGAGTTTGTCGGATTCAGCACTGGAATATGAACCGGAGAATTCACCGATTTTAGGATTTGGTCTCCGAATTGGATTTTTGGGGCTACTTCATCTAGATATTATTAAAGAGAGACTAGAGCGGGAGTTTAAGTTAGATTTAATCGTGACGAATCCGTCGACAAATTATGAAGTAGTAATGAATAACGGTGAAGTGAAGGAGATAAAGTCGGCGGCAGAATTACCAGATGCGTCGGAGGTCTTGGAAATTAGGGAGCCATGGGCAAAGGGTGAGATTATTTTACCGAAATCGATGATTGGAAATGTGCTGAATTTGATTAATGAGAGGCGTGGGCATCAGACGAATTTGAGTTATATTGAGACCAGAGCGGTGATTGATTTTGAAGCGCCGATGGCAAATCTACTGACGGATTTTTATGACCAGTTAAAATCAGTAACGTCGGGCTATGCTTCTTTTAATTATGAGCTAAAAGGTTACCAAGCGGGAGATTTGGTGCGGGTTGATTTTCTAGTGGCGGGGCATAAGATGGATGCGCTGTCGGTGGTGGCGCATCGAACGGAAGCGGAGGCGATTGGTAGAGATATAACAAAAAAACTGAAAGAGATTATTCCGCGACAGAATTATGAGGTGGCATTGCAGGCGGCGATTGGGGCGAGAATTATTGCGCGGGAGACCATTGGGGCGTATCGTAAGGATGTGACGGTTAAAATTCACACCGGTGACCGAGATCGTAAGGCAAAACTGCTCAATAAACAAAAACGAGGCAAAGCCCGCATGAAACGATTTGGTAAAGTGGATATTCCTGCAGAGGCGTTTACTGTGATGTTAAAAAAGGACTAAAAGTATTTTTAGTTTCTATTTCGTGATACAATAAGAGTATGAAGAAAAAATATCTATCTTCTTATTTTATCATACTTATGCTTTTTTGTCAAGTTTTGGTGTTGCCAGTAGTGGCAATTAGTGAAGAAAAGCTGGACTTGATTGAAACGCGTTGTGATGCGATTAAGGACGATTTGAAAAAAATTCAGCGTGAGGATGCGAAAGTACGGGTGCATTTAGGTGGTAAATATGATGCAATTTTGAATCGGTTTATTATGCCACTCAATGTGAAATTGGTAGAAAAGAATCTTTCCAATGCGGATTTTGTGGAGAACCAGAATAATTTCGTAGACGCTAAGACGGCTTTTTCGAGTGATTATATTTCTTATCAGCAGCAGCTAGAAGAGCTTGTGGCAATGGATTGCAAGAAAGAGCCAGAAGAGTTTTATGAGAAATTGGTAAAAGTGCGCCAAAAACGGAAGACGATGGATCAGGACACCATGCTTCTTCGAAATTTGATGTCAAAAAATGTACGATTGGTGACTAAACTGAAGGAGAAAATATAATGGACGACAAGAAACCTAAGTTTCAGATACGTGATGGCTCGAGAAACCTTTTGCTGTTAGGTTTAGTCTCCATTGTAGTAGCATTAATGACTACTGGCGTGAGCTTAGCAGTCTATCATAATTCGGGAGATATTTATTTGGATCGTTCGCGGCCTGGATTTTTGCCGGACGAAGAGGAAGTAGAAGACGATAATGATGACAGTGATGAGGAATATGATTTTGCGAAGAGTGGTGACTTGACGGGTGAAAGTTTGGGAGAGTATTTGGAAAAAATTGGGGCTGAAATTGAAGAGGTCGATGAGTACGAAAAGCCATTTGATGCAGCGGCTTTGTCAGACGAAAAGTTAGGAATCAAGCCGGAGGAGAAAACAGAATAGCCAATCTTGCTTTTTTGCAGAAAAGGGCTTATACTAAAATTGGAGAAAAGAATGGTTAAGAAAAAAGGAAAATCGAAAACTTTTGGTTTGATAGCTCTAGGCGTATTTGCTGTAGCATTGGTGTTGACCATTGTTGGCATGTCGCGAACGATGGGGACAATAGATCAGGTGGCGATTTCTCATAAACCAGAGGCGATTTTGGCAAGTGCAGGTGTGTCGGATGATAAGGATGTGTTTTTGTCGGTGATGTACTTTGACCAGAAGTCAGATAAATGTGTTGATTTATATAATGTGGGATTGAGTAATGCTTTGTATGCGCGGCAGTTTGAATGGAGCTATTGTGGATATTATAATAAGGCGATTGAAGAAGGGTTAGTTGATTATCAGTTAGGTGAGGATTATTTGCCGGTGGCGAAGGGCGGTAATTTGACGCCGAATCGAAGTATGAAAGATATGACACGTTGGTTTGATGCAGTAGAAGGTAAAAGCGAAAATTATGTTGGCAATTTGAAGATGGATTATAAGACTGAGGGGGCGGAATTTTCGTTTTACCAGAAAGAGTTTTACCCTTTGGATGAAGTTGAGTTTAGCAAGGGAGACGTAGTAAATCAAGATGGTCATAACCATTTGTTTACGATGAATTTTGCGGTGCCGTTTACGATCTTGAAGAGTGGGAAGGAGAGCTTTGAAATCACGGCGGATGATGATACATTCGTATTTGTGGGTGATAGATTGGCGATTGATATGGGTGGTATACACGAAGCAACATCTGGGAAGTTTTATATTAATGAGGCAGGTGAAGTTTATGCGAGCGTGCAAGGCGAAGAGTTTGCCTATACTGGTATAAATATTGGTGGTGATGAAGGTTCGATGGTAAGGATTTTCCATGCGGATCGTGATTCTGACGGTTCGACATTTGGTATTAAGTTTTCGGGTATGAATTTAGGTATTACTGATGCTAAATTGGCAAATCGTAAAGATGAGGGCTTGCAAATTGCTTATGATCCAACGGATCCAACTTACGTAGCGCCTCTAGGTGAAAGCACAGTGGTAAGGCCAGATGGCACACGAGGTTTTGTGATTATGATGACGATTGAGGGGGTGATGGTGGTAGCACTTTCTGTATTATTGGCGTTTTCGATTAGAAGTTTATTAAGAAATAAGTTGAATAAATAATAGTTATTTTACGGGTTTGCCGATGTTAGCAGAGCGGCCGTATTCTGGTAAAATGATTTGGTGTTTTTTGCCATGATGATCGTAGAGAGGAATACTTAATTCGCTAGATAGAGTATTGACAACGGTGGCGCCAATGCGAAGTCCAGTGAAAGAACCAGGGCCAGACATAAAAGTGATTTCGGTGAGGTCTTGCCAAGTTTGCTGATTCTCGTCTAGTTTGTCTTTAATAAATTGAAGTAGTTTTTCGGCAAGATCGTTTTTAAAAGTATATCGGTATTCGTGATTATCTAGCTTTAAAATTGTTTCTGGAGTAGAGGTATCGAGATAAAGCTTCATAGTGTAACCTTTCTGGTGCCATCATCGTTGTAATCGATTTTGATAGTTACATGATTTTTGGGAATAAGATTTTCGATAGATTCGCCCCATTCGATGACGATGATGTTTTGAGGGTTTTTGAGATTTTCGGTGAGGTCATCTTGCATAATGCCAGGGTCTTCAAGACGATAAAAATCATAATGGACGAGATTACCACCATTTGGCAAAGCGTAAGATTTGGAGATGGTGAAGCTAGGGCTAGTGATAGGCTCTTTGATACCAAGCCCTGCAGCCAGGCCACGGACGAAAGTGGTTTTGCCGGCGCCGACATCACCGATAAGTTCGATGACTGAGGGAACTTTGATGGTTTTAGCGAACTGTTCGCCAAAAGCTAGCATTTCTTGTTCGGAACTAGTTTTCATTGTATAATATATTATATCATGAATATATACATATCTGGAATATCGGGGACGGGAATGGGCCCGTTGGCGTTGATGGCAAAGCAAGCTGGGATGGAGGTTTGTGGCTCAGATCTCGCAAAAGGGGCGATTTATGATGAATTGATTGCGGCAGGTATTGATGTAAAAATTGGCGAGCAAGATGGCAAATACTTACAGGAAAGAATTGAAGCTGGCTTAGATTGGTTTGTTTATACTTCAGCTCTGCCTAAAGATCATGCGGAATTGGTGATGGCTAAGGAAGCTGGTGTGAAGTGTACGAAACGTGATGATTTGACGGCGTTTTTGGTGTCAGAGCTGGGGCTAAAAATGGTGGCGGTGGCCGGGACTCATGGAAAGACTACGACGACGGCGATGATTATTTGGGTTTCTTTGAAATTAGGGTTGCCAGTTTCGTATATCGTTGGTACAACTTTAGGATTTGCAAAATCTGGTGCCTATAAACCGGGCGATAAATATTTTGTTTATGAGGCAGACGAGTATGATCGGAATTTTTTGAAGTATCATCCGTGGCTAGCGGTGATTCCGGTAGTTTCTTATGATCATCCTGATATATATAAAACACCAGAAGATTATAAAAAAGCGTTTGAACAGTTCGAGGATCAATCGGAAGGAGTGATTTTTGGTGATTCGATAGACAAGGATTTTCAGCTAGCCGGAGAAGTGAGACGAAAGGATGCGGGCTTGGCGTTGCTGGCTGTGAAGGAAATGATGAAAGATTCGGGATTGGTATTTGATGAAAACGAAATTAAGCAAGTTTTGAATGAATTTCCGGGTGTAGGGCGAAGATTTGAAAGGATTTGTGAAGGTTTGTATTCGGATTATGCGCATCATCCGGAAGAAATTGCGGCGACGATGGAAATTGCAAGTGAGGAATGTAAGATTTTGGGCAAAAAAGGTGTAGTAGTGATTTATCAGCCGCATCAAAATACTAGACAACATGAAATACAGGATGAGTATTACGAAGTTTTTAATGGGGCAAATAAAGTTTACTGGTTGCCAACGTATTTGACACGTGAGAATCCGGATTTGGAAGTTTTGCAGCCGGCGCAATTAGTAGAGAAGTTGAAAAATCGTGAGGTTGCGGAAGTGGTGGAGCTAAATGATGAATTAGCTGAGAATATTAGGAAATATTTGGATGAAGGATACTTGGTGGTTTTGATGACGGCGGGGCCGGCTGATAAATGGTTGCGTGAAAAATTCGCAAAATAATTCTTTGAAATAGTATTTATATAGAAATTTCAGAAATTTTTCATAAAAAGTTTGTATTTTTATTATGGTTGTGGTAATATTCTAGTATATGAATGAGGTATGTCGAGAAGGAAAGAATAGCACGATGAAGAGTGCAGTTTTGTTGATGTTTTGTATTACCCTCTTAGGCTTGTTGTGGCTTTTTGCTATCTCTGACAAAGTTTTTGCAGCTGGTGGTCCTGGTGAAGGTGGTACAGCGGTTAATACTTATAATTGTAATAATACTAGCACTTTTACGGTCAATGTTTGTCCTGATCACACAGGTGGAGCAAGTTGGCATTTATTTAAACTACCGAAGCATTCTTCTAGTAATATTTATAAGCTTTACCAGTTATATAAAAATGGCCCAAGGTATTGTAAGAAGACGAGTGGCTATAATAAGCCGGGTTGTTCTAGAATTAAAGCATTAAGTGGTACTTCTATTGACTATGATGGTAAACTTGCTAAGAAATGCATAAAGTCTGATAGTATGCAGTATTATATGGCGTTTGTGTTTGACGGCGCTAATGGGAATGATAATAAGAGCCTTACTGGTAAACCTAAAAAGAAAAACGTCTTTACTTATTGGGGACCAGCAGCTTACCGTGTTCCGCTTAAGGGTAAGAGTAAGGATTATGTTGTGCATTATAATAATTATAAAGCAAAGAATGTAACAGAGATTGAAGAGGGTTTGACAAAAGGTACGAATATGCATACTTGGAAATTGACACAGAGAGCAGCGGCTTATCTTTATAAGTCGATGAATAGAAAACATAGTGCTGATGATTGGGTACCAAAAGGACATGGTTATGAATGTTTGGAGACTAGAACCGTGAGTTTATATGCTGTAAATGAGGAAAATGGAAAGCTTTTGTCTAAGACGCCTATAGATTATGTTAAAGTAATGAGATACAGAAATCCTAAAGTTAAAGTGGAAAACCCTAAGTGGAGGCCAACCGTTACTATTGGTGGCGTTACGTACACTTATCAAAAAAAGATTTGCAAAACAAAAGAAGGTACGGGCTGTGTGAGCGCTAATTCGTATCAGGTAAAAGAGATAACACAGGATAAGAAGTTTTATGCCATGTATAAGGCTCCCGTGAAAGTTGAGAAAAGTGATATTGCGATTGAAGTGAAAAACGATAGTGATTCGGCTAATCAGGAATATAAGACTTATAAGAGTACTGTTTTTGCTAAACCTGGCGACAAGGTGAAGTATCGTGTGACATATGAACCGGATGCTCAGAAGGGCTATACGTGGGAAGTAAAGTCAGTTAAAGTTGGTAGTCAAGAACTAACTAGTAGGAGCAAAAAGAAAATTGGCGATTTATGGACTGCCTGGGAGAATAAGTTTAGTGTAAATGGTTTGTGGACAAAGACCTTTACGAGAGATAATGGTAGTTCGGCTACAACGGTAGTGGAGTCTACGGATTGTGTTAGTAATTGTGTGATAGAGCCTAGTAATGTAGGGTCTGTGGTTGAAGAGTATGTAAATACTAGTAGTAATACGCCAACTAAAGTGACGAAATCTGGAGATAGTGCTACTGTTTGGCGAAGTGTCTTATCTGATGTAGCTAAGGTGAAAGTTCCGTATAATTTTAAGATGAGCGCTGAAGTTAAGCAGTTTACGGATGCAGTATACGCTGGTGAAGTAGCAACAAACGTGGGTGAGTTTAAGGTGAGCCTAAGGAAGAAGGCTAACGGCGTGACAACGGATGGTAGTAAAGAGAATGCATATGCTACTGGAGCGAAAAATGTAGCAGGAAAAGTAATTGTGTTTTTGCCAGGTAGCGGGGAGGATGTGGAGGAGGATTGGTTGATGGATGATGATGAGCAATCTGTAGATTATGGAGAGGATGGTATTGACGATGAAGAGTCTCAAAGTGAAGAAGATGAGTTTGTTGAAGAAGATACAGAAGATGATTCGGATGGAAATGATGGCATCTTAGATGATGACTTGGGTGATGATGAAAATGAGGATGAGCTGGTGGAATGCGGTAATAGCGAAGATGGTAGTAGGACTTGTCGGAATATTAGCTCTGATGATCTTTGCGAGGCAATAGGTTCTGCAGGTAGTTGTAGTGTAACGGATGTAGAAGGCATACCAGAGGTTTTTGTGAATGAAACATCTGGCAAATTCAGCTTTAACGTACCAGATATAACTGCTGGTTCGTATGTTTGTACAATTGCCGCAGTTTATCCAGCTGATAGTGGAGAAGATGATAATCTTGAAGTTAGTGGCTATAAAGACGCTTGGAGACTTTCGGAACCTAAGTGCTTTATTGTAGCAAAGAGACCAAGTTTGCAGGTTTGGGGAGGCAATGTTTATAGTGTTGGCAGAATAGGAACTACTGTGGCTGACAAGAAAGTGACTATAGGAAGGAAGTTTGGCTCATGGGGAGAGCTTGGCGTGATTTCGTTCAATGGGTCAAATGGGTTTGGCAGTGGTGCAAGTTTGGGTTATCAATCGATTGATATTAATGGAGTTGTACAGCCGAAGTATAGTCCGGCGAATGGGAATGGGAATAATCCTAGTGATGTTCTAGGTGGTAATAAAGATGTACTATATCCGTTGACTATACCAAATCAATCGGTTTCTTTTGCTAATGTTTCTACGACTGGTAGTGGAATAACTAGCGATTTAGCTTCGGTTATCTCCAAATTTGGTTATAAAGGAGCGGAAAACATTCCAGATAAAAATAACGTGATTTTGAATGACAATAATAATTTGAAGGATGCAGAAAACAATATATATTATTATTACGGTAGAGGTAATTTGACTATTCCTGCACAGTGGGTGAGAAATGGCATTCAAGTAGTGCATGCTACTGGCGATATTAGAATAACTGGGAATTTAATGTATTTGACTAGTAGCTATGTAAAACTTAGTGATATACCAAAACTGGTGATTTATTCTGAGAAGGATGTGAAGATTGATTGTCCTGTTGGGCGAATTGATGCTTTGATTATTGCCGACAATGTGGATACTTGTGGTAATTCTGAGGACGTAAATAGTAGGGACAATTCTTATCAATTGAGAGTAAATGGTGCGATTATTACAGGTTCTTTGAAGGCGAATCGTACTTATGGTGCAGCAACTGGTGCAAATTCCATGATTCCGGCGGAAATTATCAATTTTGATCCGACGCTTTATAAATGGGGTGGGAAAGAAGCTGATAATGACGATAATGGCGATGAGATGAGTAACGATGGCGACATACATTTGGAGTCAGTATATACGAGAGAACTTGCGCCTAGACAATAGCTGCGTGGTATAATGGGGGGATGAAGGCGAAAACTCAATTTGTATGTCAGCAATGTGGGGCTACTTATATCAAGTGGGTGGGGCAGTGTACGAATTGCAAAGCTTGGAATTCATTAGTTGAGCAGGTGGTGGAGTCGGAGTTAGATAAAAAGACGGCACTTGAAAAAGCTAGAGTTAGCGGTAAAAAATTAGAGTTTGTAAAAATGTCGACAGTAGTGCCTTCGGATGCGAAGGCTAGGCTAACGACGGATTTTAGTGACCTAGATATAGTGCTTGGTGGGGGGATTTTGATGGGATCAGTGATACTTCTGGCGGGTCAGCCAGGGATTGGTAAATCGACACTTCTGATGCAGGTGTGTGCGAAGGTTGCAAAAAGGCGGAACGTGCTTTATATTTCGGGCGAGGAATCGGCGGGACAGGTAAAACTACGCGCAGTGAGGTTAGGTGCAGATTCGGAGAAGCTAAGTTTTGCGGCTTCGACTAGCGCAAATGATATCGCGAAGACTATTGAGTCTGGTGAATTTGATTTGGTGATTGTGGATTCGATTCAAACACTAGCTATGGATGAAATTGCATCGGCACCGGGAACGGTGTCGCAAGTGACGAATTCAGGTAATTTGATTATTCGAGCAGCGAAAAAAACTGATACGGCAGTAGTAATAGTTGGGCATGTGACGAAGGAGGGAACTCTAGCTGGACCGAAAGTTTTGGAGCATTTAGTAGATGTGGTGCTCAATTTTGAAGGTGATCGGTATGGCGGATTTAAAACAGTGCGAGCAGTAAAAAATCGTTTTGGCTCAACTAACGAAGTGGCGATTTTTGAGATGCTAGGTTCGGGGCTCAAGGAAGTACAAAATCCATCGGCGGCACTACTCGCGGAGAGGACTAATACGGACGGTTCGATTATTTTAGCCACACTGGAAGGCAACCGGCCGATTTTGGTAGAGATTCAGGCACTAGCGACGAAGACGAATTTTGGTTATCCGAAGCGGACGGCTTCGGGATTTGATCTGAATCGGCTGAATCTTTTGATTGCGGTACTAGAGAGACGGACTAAACTGAAATTATCAGATAAAGATATTTTTGTGAATGTGGTAGGCGGGATGAAACTAGCAGATTCAGCAGCGGACCTCGCGGTATGTATGGCGATTGCGTCGGCAGTGGCGGGCAGGAAATTGGATGAAAAATACGTGGTGTTTGGCGAATTAGGACTTGGCGGGGAAATTCGGTCGGCGTTTCGGGCGGACCAGAGAATTGCGGAAGCGAAGAAGTTAGGATTTAAGCATGCAATTGGGCCAGCGACAGTGCACGATAAATTTGTAGTGCCGGTGAAAGATTTAAGAGAGACACTAATTAAATATGTAAAATAAGTTAGTTACTTATTTGGTATAATAAAATTATGCGTATTTTGGGAATTGATCCGGGACTAGGAATTTGTGGATTTGGACTAATTTCGACTTCTACTAGAGCGGGGGCAAAGGCACTAGATTATGGTGCAGTGACGACGACGGTTGATGCACCTTTGCCAGCACGATTGAAGGAACTGTACGATTCCCTAGTGGAAGTATTTGATGAGACTAAGCCAGAAATGGTGGCAGTGGAGAAATTGTTCTTCTCAAAGAACATTACGACTGGAATTGCAGTGGCAGAAGCGAGGGGAATTGTGCTTTTGGTGGCTGAGCAAAGAGGTTTACCAGTTTATGAGTATTCGCCAAACGAGATTAAAAAGTCGTTAACTGGTTATGGTGCGGCGACCAAAACACAGATTGAGGAAATGGTGCGAATTCATTTGAATTTGGAGAAAAAGCCAAAGCCAGATGATGCGGCGGATGCGCTGGCGGTGGCAATTACGTGTAGTTTCCTTTATCAAGAAGGTCCGGATGATAAATATCAATTTTCTAATTCACGGAAGGTGGTAAAATAGAACTATGATTGCACATGTGAGAGGTAAAATTGAAGAAAAGTTTGGCCAGAATGGGCTGATTGTAGACGTGAATGGAGTGGGATATGAACTGATGGTGCCGGCGACGGATTTTGAAGCGTGTAATTTGGGTGAAGAAAAGAAGTTTTATACTTATCATCAGGTGCGGGAAAATGCCGAGGAACTATATGGGTTTTCTTCACTCACAGCAAAAAAAATTTTTGAACTTTTGATTAGCGTGCAAGGCGTGGGGCCAAAGGCGGGGATTGCCATCATGTCGCTCGCGGAAGCCGAAGAAGTGCGAAATGCGATAGCAAATGCGGATAGTGCCTTTATTGCAAAGGCGGCAGGTGTGGGAAAGAAATCGGCGGAAAGAGTGATAGTGGATTTGAAAGATAAAGTGGGAATTCCTTCACATTATGGAGCGACGGAAGCCAAGGCTCAATTAAAAGAAGAGTCGGATGAGGCACTAGATGCTTTGATTGCATTAGGATTTCAGCTCAAGGAAGCGACGGCGGCGCTCGAGAAAGTGGACCCTAAGTTGTCGGTCGAAGAACGAATTAAATTAGCTCTCAAAAAATAATTATTCTGGAAGAGGGAACCAATCGATTCGGTCGTAATTAGATCCAGTGACGGCAGCGACGGCGAGCAGTGGGTCGTAAGATTTGAATTTAGTGTTTTGGTATTTGAGATATGAATCGGCGGCAAATTGCATTTGCTGTTTTTTGGTCGGAGTGATGGCGTCGAGACCAGAACCGTGCAGGTTGGTGCTACGATATTTGACTTCTGTGAAATAAATTTGATGATTTTTGGCGGAAATGATGTCGATTTCGTAAAATGAGGTTTTGTGATTTCTGGCGATAATAGTGTGGCCATGATTAGAGAGATAGTCTGCTACAGCGGATTCGGCTTGCTGGCCGATTTTGGTAGTGTTTTTCTTAGTGGTGGTGGGCGATTTGAAATTAGAGAGGGACTTGCAGGGTTCGAAAGATTTACGATGCTCGGGTGTGAGACCGTATTCATAGATGGCGGCGACATGAGCTTTGGTACCATAGCCGACGTGCTGGTCAAAACCGTAGTCGGGATACTTGGTGGCGAGGTTTTTCATATACTGATCACGAGCGACTTTGGCGATGATGGAAGCGGCGGAGACTTCGCGGATGAGAGCGTCGGCTTTAATGCAGGTGGTGACGTAAGGAGCGAGGGGAGTGTGCTTCAAAAAATTGACTTTGCCGTCGATAACAATCTGGGAAAAAGGCGTGTGAAGCGCTTGAACTGACTTCACGGCACGCTTGGCGGCAAGGTTTAAAGCGTTTGAAATGCCAATTTTGTCGAGCTCTTTTGCTGGAACCCAGCCGAGTCCAGTGGCGGATTCTGCTAAAATTAACTTGCTGAGAGCTTCGCGCTTTTTGGCGGTGAGTTTTTTGGAGTCTTTGAGTTCTTTGAACCAAGGTTTTTCGTCGGCGGGCAAAATTACGGCGCCAATAACAAGCGGACCCGCTAAGGGTCCGCGTCCAACTTCATCGATACCGAGGATGGGCATTATTTAGCTTCTTCGGCTTTAGGTGCTTCGGCTGGGGTTTCTTCAGCTTTTTCAGCTTCGGCTGGAGCTTCTGGCGCTTCGGCTGGTTCTTCGGCTGGTGTTTCTGGCTCTTCGGCTATCGTGACGTCATTAACGGCGGCACGATCAAAGCTTTTGCCAGTGAGACGAGCGGATTTACCGGAACGTTCGCGCAAGTATTTAAGATTGTTGCGGCGAACTTTGGAACGTTTGACAATCTCGATTTTTTCGACTAATGGGGAATGAATGAGATAAGATTTCTCAACGCCAACACCGGAAGTAACCTTTCGGACTACGATGCGGGCAGTGTGAGATTCTTTGCGATCAACACGAATCACTACGCCTTCAAAAGTCTGGAGACGGAATTTGTTGCCTTCCTTAATTTTTTGGGTGACTTTAACAGTATCACCAGAGCGGACGTCGACGACGGCCTTCTTTTTTTGTGCATCACCAATTTCTTTTAGGATTGAAAAACTCATAATTTACCTTTACTATTAGACAATTACCTGTTATTTTAGCATACTTTGGGGAGTTTTTCAAGAGCTAATTTAGAGTTGCTAAAAAATAATTAGATTTAGTCTAAAAACATGAGTCCTATTGTTGAAATGGGTTATAATAAGATTATGGCAAAGCATAAACAAAAAAAGTTATTTCTTGTTCTTACCATTATAGAAACGGTTGTCATAGTCGCGCTGCTGTTAGTAATTGCTGTTCCGTTGCTACTGAAAACGGATGAAGATGGCTTTGAAATAGAGCGAAAATGGCTTATAAGGCAGGAAGACATACCGTATGATTTGTCTGAGGCCGAGGTATATGATATATATCAGACTTATATTAGTTTTTCGCCAGAGATACGTGTGAGAAAGATTGATGATGGGTCTGATTATGTTTTGACGATTAAAACCAATGACCCGGCTTTTAAGGGTTTGAAAAGGACTGAGCAAGAATATCATATAGCTGAAAATGAGTATTATAGTTTGCTGACTAAGAAGGAGGGAGAGACAATACATAAGACTAGATATAGTTTGCCGGTGGATGGTAATTTGGTCGAAATTGATATTTTTCATGATCAGTTGAATGGTTTAGCTTATATGGAGATTGAGTTTTTCTCTACGGATGCTGCTAATGCATTCCAAGAACCGGATTGGGTTGTAAAAGATGTTACGGCAGATTTGGCTTACAAGAATCAAAGTTTGGCTGCAAATGGGATTCCAGATTCATTCAAAAAATATATAAATGAAAGGAGTAAAAAATGAATGATTTGATAATAGGCATAATGCCAAAAGACTATAGGTCTTATTTAGATTGCACAGATTCTATGCCGAACTTTGGGATTATTTGTGCGATGATATTGGCTGTTTCTGTGGTGGTATTAGTTTTACAAATAATGGACAAAAAGGCAAAATATCGAATTCAAATTGTGAGTTTAATGATTTCGACAATAGTTTTGAGTGCTGTTTGTGTAATACTATCTTTTGTTTATTCTTAATACTGTGCGATTGGTTGTGGATGGGCGTTGACTAAAATTTTTTATTTTTTAATTTTTTTCTCCCAATTTTTTCTGATAAGTCCAAGTGAAAGCGTAGAGAGTGCAAAACCAATTACTGGTACAAGCGAAGACAAAAAGATATTGGAACCTGCTTCAATCATGAAACAATATAGCACTACGACAATATAAGTTAAGATGCAAATGCAAAGTCGCCTCGTCCAAGAAGTTTCCCATTTCTTATCTAGCTCGACTCTAGCATTGCGAGCTTTAATGCTTTTAATCTCAGATTCAATTTTCTTATTGTTCATACTTTATATTATATCAAAATATGTTTTAACTATAATAATGGCTACAGATTAAACAGGTAAAGGATGAGAGTATGGAAGCAGTAAGTCGTTTTGATTCCATTTAGCGGATAATAACATGCTTGAAGAATCTTTCTTGGAATTCGGTTAAAGCGTTAATGACATCATCATTGTATTCTTGGCCGTCTGGGACTATGACTAGTTTGTCGTCATCATCGTTGGTTCTATGAATGACTGCAATACACTTCCCGGAAAAATTTTCTAAAGGTTTGAACACTCCTAGAACATAGCAGTCTAGTTCTTCGCCGTCACTACTAATGGTGTTTGGGACAAATCCGTAATTTAGAGGATAGATAAAACCGTGTTTCGGGTGTTTTGAACCTAACGGTCTATCGATTTTGACTTTTACGTTTTTCCCTATATAGCTTTTTGCGTTCATACCATGAATTATACACTAAATTATGTTATAATTATATTAATAATAACAGATAGAAAGGTTGGTTTTGAATTTAAAAATAGGAATTGTGGGGTTGCCGAACGTGGGGAAAAGCACGCTTTTTAATGCGTTGACGAATGCGGGGGCGCTCGCGGCAAATTATCCTTTTGCGACAATTGAGCCAAACGTAGGGATTGTGCCAGTGCCGGACGAGAGACTAGACGTGCTGGCAAAAATGTACGAGACTGACAAAGTTGTACCTGCAACAGTAGAATTTGTGGATATTGCGGGGCTCGTAAAAGGTGCTTCAAAGGGCGAAGGGCTAGGCAATCAGTTCCTAGCACACATTCGGGAATGTCAGGCGATTTGCCACGTGGTGAGAGCTTTTCGGGACGGCGACGTGGTGCGAGCGGATAATCAGCCGGAATCGGATATTGTGCAGCAGGCTAAAGATGATATTGACATTATTAATTTGGAGCTTCAACTGGCGGACGAAGAAACCAAGGAAAAGATTGCCGCAAAGCGTAAAAAAGATCCAAAGGCCGATGAGAACGTACCATTTCTAACCGATAAGCCGGTGATTTATATGTTTAATGTAGATGAAGATGGTCTTACGGACAAGAATTTGCAGGATAAACTGCGTGATTTAGTGAAACCAAGTGAAGCGATTTTTGTGAATGCGAAATTAGAGGAAGAAATGGCGGATATGAACCGGGACGAGCGGAAGGAATTTTTGGAAAGTTATGGCGTGAAGGATGATGCGCTAGGTGAGTTGATTAAAGCAGCATATAAGACGTTGGGATTACAATCGTTTCTCACGGCGGGTAAGAAAGAATGCCGGGCTTGGACCATTAAGAAGGGTGCGACAGCACCAGAAGCAGCAGGGACGATTCATACGGATTTCCAGCGTGGGTTTATTGCGGCGCAGATTTGTAACTACGATGACTTAGAGAAATTAGGCTCGGAACAGGCAGTAAAGCAGGCCGGAAAGTTGCGCACAGAAGGTAAGACTTACGTAATGCAAGATGGCGATGTAGTGGAATTTAAGTTTAATGTATAGAATGGGATGAGAATGATATGAAGTATGGCAATTTAAACCGAAGCAAAATTAGTTTTTCTAAAATAATTGTATGGCTTTTGATTGTTGTTATTGGGTTTTTAGCGTTATTGATTTTTTTGAATCGTGAATGGGTGCAAGATTATCTGAGGGGGAGAGTTTATGAACCGTCGAGCGAAATGGAACGAATTCGCAGAGATTTAGCTTTGACTGAGCGGGGTGAGTTCCTGTTTAATGCGGCACAACCGAGATTGAGCGAGCGAGATGAATTTAACGATTATTGTAGACCAGGGGATAATTCAGAAATTGCAGTGCTAGGATGTTATGTGAATGACAATATCTATGTATATAATATAAAAGAAGCAGAATTAGATGGTATTAGGGAATTGACGGCGGCGCATGAACTGCTGCATGTGGTGTTTGCGAGAATGTCTGAGACAGAGAAAAATGAACTGCGTGGTAAATTAGATCAGGTCTATGAAGACAATGTAGATATTTTGAAGGAGGACTTGGAAACATATGACTCTGCGGAGCAATTTGAAGAACTATATGTACGCGCGGGTACAGAGGTGGCAGATTTGCCAGCGAGTTTAGAAAAACATTATGGAGATTTCTTTAAAGATCAGGATAGGATAGTGACTTTTTACAATGAATATATAGCAGTTTTCCGAGAGATTGAGGCGGAAGAGGAAACTTTGAAACAAGAAATGGCGGAAATTGAGGCGCTAATTGAGACGAATAAGAAGAAATACGGTGAGTGGCTGAAAGATTTGAATGCTAAAATTGAAGAATTTAATGGATGTGCGAATATGGAAGGTTGTTTTGAAAGTCAGGCGATGTTTTATGTACAACGGTCTAATTTGATTGCTGAGCAAAAAGCTTTGGAGGCATTTTATAACGAAACTAACGCTTTAATAGACCAGTATAATGAGAAAGTTGTTAAATATAACGAGAACGTGCTTCGCGGTGAAGAGCTAAATCGGATTGTGAATTCGAACGAAGGATCTGAAAAAATAGAGTAGTTCCCTGAATTTTTTGTTATAATTTGGATATGAAGTTGAAAGTGCGGAGAGTGTCGGTGGTAGTGTGTGCTTTAATCGCAACACTGGTTTGGCTTCTTATTAATCCGGCTAGTTATGATGAGGTTTTTACCCCAGTTGAGGATACTGGCGCGGAGGAAGTTGATTATGCTGCGGAGGCAGTAAGCCAAGCGAGCGAGAGCGACAAGAAGGCGGTTGATGTTTTGGCGGAGTTGGAAGTGAAAGGTAGAGCACCAAAGAAGGGCTATACGCGGGAAGAATTTTATAACGGTTGGCCGACGGTTGATGGCTGTTCTTTGAGACAGAGGATTATTAAGCGTGAATTCGGTGATTCGGCGGTATTAGATGGTTGTAATGTGGTGAAGGGTGAATACGATGAGCCATATACAGGTGAGCATAAGGTATTTACGGATAAAACGGAGATTTCAAAGATTCAAATTGATCACGTGGTAGCGCTTTCGGATGCTTGGCAGAAGGGTGCGCAAAATTTGTCCGCAGAAAAGCGTTACGAGATTGCTACAGACCCTTTGAATTTGTTGGCAGTCGATGGGGCGGCAAATAAAAAGAAGTCGGATGGTGATGCGGCAACGTGGTTGCCAGCGAATAAGAGATTTCGATGCCAATATGTGGCAAGACAAGTTTCAGTGAAATATAAATATCAGCTTTGGGTGACTGAGGCGGAGAAGGAAGCGATTGCTAGGGTTTTAGAGAATTGTCCAAATGAGCCTGTGCTGGGCGTATAAGTGTGTTATAATAATAGTAAATAAGTGGAGGAGAGTATGAAAAAGTTGTTTTGGTGGATGTTTATTTCAGCGACAGTCTTGATTGTGGCGGCGTTTTTAGTGGGGAGATTTGTTTTTCCAAATACGGTAAAAGATTTGCCGGCGCCAGAGCTTTCGGAAGGCGAAAGAGGTCAACTTGGTATTGATAAAAATGTTAATGAATCTACGATAGATCAGTACTTAAACCGTGATGATGCGGTATATCGCGATATGAGAATGTTGAAAGACCCTGGGAATTATGAAGCAATTGGTGGGGATTCCTATTTGTCAGGCTTTGTGGATGGATTTGAAATGGTGCCGTTCCCTTATATAGTGAATGTAACTGGTTTGCCGGATGCAGTAGGCGATACTTATAAAGGAAAGACTTTGTTCAAATATGATGGTACGGATTATATCGCTAATTATGAGGAATCGTTGCAGATTTTGGAGGATTTATTCCCGAAGGATAAGGTGATTTTTCTGATGTGCGGTGGTGGGGGATATTCTGGCATGATGAAGAACTTGCTAGTGGCGCTCGGTTGGGATGAATCGAAAATTTACGATGTAGGTGGATATTGGTTCTATGAAGGGGACAATAACGTGGAAGTGAGAAGAACGCTTGAAAATGGTAAGGTAGTTTACGACTTTTATAAGGTACCATATCATACGATTGATTTTAGTAAGTTAACAACGAAATAAAATGACAAAGAGAAGTCGCAAAACTGGAATTATAAAGTTAGTGATTTTACTACTTTTAGTTGTGGGTGGGGGATTACTATTTATCGGAGCAGTGAGTGGTTGGTTTAACGACTCGAAAGTAGTTTTGGACGCTGAATATGATTGTGCAGATGATTGCAGCAGTTTTATTGAGGTTGGGGCTGACCAGTATGAAGATTTGATAAATGAGCAAAAATCTTTCATAGTATTGGTGGATCAAGGTGGTTGCAAAACTGCGGATAGATTGCGTAATTTTATGGGAGAGTGGGCAAAAGAGAATCACGAGCGGGTGGTTCGGATGATGTTTAGCGAAATGAAGGAGACATCCTTACATGAGTTTGTGAAGTATTATCCTTCGGTGGTGATAATTGGGAAGGGCGAAGTAAAAGCATACTTGAAGGCAGATTCGGACGAGGATGCGGAAAAATATAATAGTTTTGACACACTTGACAATTGGATAAGAGCATATGTGAGTTTGAAGTAGCTGTTTGCTTGTGGAAAACTTAAAAAGAAAAAGGTAAAAAATTACTTGACAATATAATGACGCTTATGTAAAATGGGAGTTGTTAAAGGTTATGCATTTAACACAAATATAAACTAATGCTCCACAAGTGTGGAAGGAGAAAAAATATGAAAAAATCATTAATTGCGGCATCGGCTTCGGCGGTGGCTTTGGCTGCAATGCCAGTGCTGAGCACGTTCGCTGACGTTACAGATACCGTAACTATAACTATTCAGGATGCTTGTTCGGTTGGCCAGACTAGTTCTTCGCAAACTGGTGGCGGCTCGACTTTTACTGAATCTGATGCTAAGAATGGCCAGACTTATGCGTGGGATGCTAATTCTTCCACTGGCGGTACGTTGAAAGTTTCTTGTAACGATGCTGGCGGCTGGCAGATAAAGGCTGTTGGTGCAAGTGAAGGGGCGACGAACACTTCAATGAAACCAACTGGGAGTGGTACTCCTATTGTGACTGGTACTGCAACTACTGGTGCTGATTCTAATTGGGCATTTAAAGTTGCTGGTACGACTGGCATAGATGTTGTTAGTACTTATTCGAGCTATGCTGCTGTTCCTGGAACGGCCACTAAGGTTGCTAGCGGTGCTGGTGCTGTTTCTGAAGGTACGCTTTATACTGGTTATCAGGTATATGTGAGTCCTTCTCAACAAGCTGATACTTATACTGGTAAGGTTACTTACACCGTGACTCATCCGAACGGTAATTAATAGATTGCATAAGTATTTGTAGTAATACAGCCCTGGATG
This sequence comes from Candidatus Saccharimonadota bacterium, assembly GCA_017515205.1. Taxonomy (GTDB): domain Bacteria; phylum Patescibacteriota; class Saccharimonadia; order Saccharimonadales; family Saccharimonadaceae; genus Nanosyncoccus. The sequence continues at coordinate 5,974 of JAFWHN010000002.1, read as the reverse complement.
GGGCTGTATTTTTTTGTTGTGTGATATAATGGTATAAACTAAGTGAGGTAAAAAATGGAGAATAAAAAAAAGGATTCATTTACTTTGATTGGAGCGTTATTGATGTTGCTCTGTGGTTTGATAGTGATTTTTGTATTGATTGTCTCTAACGGCAACGAGACAAGAACTTCTTCTGACGAGGAAGGTGAGACTTTGGTAGCTTTGGTTTGTCGTAGCGGGGGGAGAGAAGATGGTTTTTTTCATTCAACTAGGGCAAATCAAATTACTAATGAAATAAAGGCGACGTTTAGTAATACGGAGTTTGACAAGTTATATTATTCATACGAGGGGGTTTATCGTTCAACTGAAACAGCAGAAGAAGATGTTGCGATGCACACTGAATATAATATATATATGGGTGACAACAATATGCCGCAAGATAGTTTATCGCAAACATATTCAGTGACTAAAGATCGTTTTCATCTAACTCTTTATTTAGATGATCGAAGTAATTTCAATAATATCACTGCAGTCTTTTTCTATGTGGATGATAAGGACGTAGAGAAGTTTAAGAAGTATGGAATAGATGAGATGAAGAAATACTACGAAGCTAAAGATTTTAATTGTAATATAACAGAATAACTGGTATAATAGCTAAAAAGGAGGATGATGAGAAAAATAGTGACTGTTGTTTTGATGGTGGTACTAGGTGGGTTGTTCTTTGGCTTGAATGTAGCGCTAGCAGAAGAGGAAAGAAATCAGACAGTGATGACAATTTCTCCTCCTAATCAAAATATTGTGTTAGTGCCAGGAGAAACGTTTAATGGTTCGATACAAGTGTCGAATTCAGCCGGTTCTCCTTCTGATTTAAAATACTCAGTGACGATTGGGTCACTCGGCCTTACTAGAGATGAAAGCGGAAGGGCGGACTATGAAGATATTGATACTGACACCGTGACTGGTTACAACCAGATAATGGAATGGATTAAAATAGGTAAAGAAAAAGGCACAGTGAAGCCAAATGAGTCTGATACTGTACCATTTACAATTGAAGTGCCAATGGATGCGCCTGCTGGTGGGCAATATGCAACGATTATCGTACAGAATGATACTAATAGTAATCAGGACGTGAATGACGGAAATACTACCGGAAATGGCTTGGCCGTTCAGGAAGTGGTAAGGTTTGCTGCTGGTATATATGCTGAAGTAGCAGGTGAAACAAGAAAAGAGGGCGCTATTTTAGAAAATAATATTCCCGCTTTTAACCTTAGTAGTCCTTTGATGGCTAGTTCTACGGTAAGAAATGATGGTAACGTGCACACAAAGGCAAAATTTGTTTTGCAAGTTTGGCCACTATTTAGTGAGGAAGAGATTTGTACTAACGAGGAAGATGCTACAGAAAGTTCGATTATGCCGGAGACCGAGAGAATGCATATAGAGGAATGTAATTTGCCGGCAATTGGAATTTTTAGAGCTAAACAGACTGTAGAAATTTTTGGTGAGAAATCAGTGATGGAAAAGACGATTTTGATGTGCCCGCTTTGGCTATTATTCTTGGTGGTTTTTGTGATTGTAGCGTTGGTGATTTGGATTGTAACTAAAGTAAAAAGCAAAAAGCCAGCTAAAAGAGCTGATGCATAATTAGAGGAAGATGGAATTACCGCTCTTCGGGGCGGTAATTTTTGACTGGGGTTGTAAAGTGGTTTTTAGTATGTTAGTTTTTTGAAGATGAAGAAAAATGATATCAGATTAGCAAAAGAAGTACAGAAATGGTTTTTAGAATCAGTGACTTTTAACGATGAGCCATATACGATTGATTTAGAGCAAGCTATGGCGGTAGCAGATACTAGTAAGAATACTATTGTAGCGGCAAGAGCTGGATCTGGTAAAACAAGAACAATTGTAGCTAAAATAGTTTATTTGGTAGCGAAGTGCGGGATAAAGCCAAACGAGATTATGACTTTTGTTTTTAACTCTAATGCTGCTAAAGAGATAAACATGAGGCTAGGCCAGATGAAAGTGAACGGAGAGATTGTGATTGAAAATGCCAAAATTGCGAGTACTTTCCACGCTTTTTCACGCAAGGTGGTGTATGACTGGTGTGGAGGAAAAGAAAAGTGCAAGGAAATATTAGCGGAAGACAAAGAAGAGTTTTTATATCAAGTAGTTAAACAGTTAATGATGGATAGTAAATGGCGGCGGAAGATTAAACCTTTTTTATCTGGTGGAGAAGCGAATGAAGTGACAGAGGGTTTGTGGCAACAGCCGGACTATGTAGAGACGGAGCTGAGGAGATTGGCAAAAATGATGACACAATTCGTGAACCGGGCGCAACAGAAGTATTTGGGAAGTGGGGTATCTTTGAATAGTAATGTAGAGCAGTATTTATTAAATAGTGAGATAGAAGAGCGAGAAAGGCTGTTTATTGAAATCGGAACGGAGTGTTATGATAGATATCACCAAAACTTATTATGTAAGAAGAAGTCGGTTCCGAATGTTTTTTCTAAGTATGGTACGGATTTCAATTTGATTGTGTCCTGGGCGGCTAAGTTAATCAAGAATAGGAGGGGTTTAACAAAGGATCGTCTTAGAAATAAAAAATATCTCTTGGTTGACGAATATCAGGATTTTTCACAGTTGTTTTTATATGCTGTATTTGCGATTAGAAGTGTTGCAAAGGATGCTAATCTGTTTGTGGTGGGGGATGATTTCCAGGCAATTAATCGTTTTGCGGGATCTGAAGTGGGGTACTTTAAAAACTTTGAGCAGTTTTTCGGAGGTGACAGCAGTAGGTTAACGATTTCGACAAATTATCGTTGTGGGTATGAGATTGTAGATATGGCACATAAATTCATGAAGAAGGCTATGAAAGAAAAAGGCAGTTTTAAGGCATTTAGTCATAAGGCCGGTGAGGTTATGGTGGTTAATTTAAGTAACATAGATGTTGGGTATGCGATGGTAGATTATGACAAGCGCGTGAGCAATGAAGACAAAACGTATGGGCATATAGCAAGGAAGATGCTGGGACATTCTCCCAAGATTATGACTTTGAAGTATTTGAAAGTTTTAATAGAGATTATTAAACAAAACAATGGGGCTGAAGACATTTTAGTTTTGCATCGTAATAATGAAATGAAAGAGGAGGAGATTAGTTTAGCAGGACTTAGAAATGGTTTGGAGGAAGGGTTGGAGAAATTTGGTGTAATGGGGGAAGCCGAGTTTGATAATAAAGTAAAAATAATGACGATGCATAAATCTAAAGGGCTTGAAGCGGAAGTAGTGATTATTTTGGAAGCAGATGAAGGAGTGATACCGAAAGAGCACCCGGATACGGAACTTTTTTCAGTGTTTGGCGAGACTAAGGAGATTGCGCTGGCTGACCAGAAACGTTTGTTTTATGTGGCAATGACTAGAGCGAAGAAAAAGCTATATATAATACATAATGGATTGACGAGAAAGAGTTTTTTAAAGTATTTGGGGAGAGGAATAAAACAGTGGGAAGAATAATTTTTTAAAAAGCATGTGGAAAACTTATACGAGGATAGTATTTGGTGATTTCTATTGACAAAACGGTTATGGTCTAATAAAATATAGGTAGAATAAGGTCACATGAAGATAGCTTAGAAAGGAGCTAAATAAACATGAAAAAACTATTAACGGTCGGGATTGCTTCGCTAGCTTTGGCGGCAGTGCCGGTGATAGGCGCATTTGCCGATTTTACGGATACGATTCAGCTTACTATTAATGAGAGTTGCACGTTGACTAGACAAGCTTATTCGAGCGGTGGTGTGACAAACAATACTTCGCATAAGAATGGTACTGATGGAACATGGTCAACGACAGCAGGAACTGATACTTTAAGTACAACAAGATCAAATGGTACTGTAACAACAGCTTTAGGATCATCACAGTTTAAAGTGGTGTGCAATAGGATAGGTGGGTATAAAGTGACTGTCGCAACGACCGCCTTATCGACTAGTGGTGCTACTGCAACTATTCCAAGCAATACTACTTATTCGGCTTCTACTTCTGGTTGGTCACCGATTTCTGGTACTACGAAGCTTGCAAATGGTGCTACGGTAAATACGGTTACTTCGCCAACCTCTGGAACGACTTTTGAAGTTTCTTATGGTGTAGGCATTAATGCTACACAGGCGGCTGGCACTTATACTGGTACAGCTACGTATTCATTGACTGGTTTGTAAAATGATAGACACTGCTTCAAGGTTTGGAGCAGTGTTTTTGGTATAATTGGGTGGTGGGAGGAAAGATGACTGATGACGCTGAAGAAAAAGTAAAGAAGGGTATAGAGTCTAATAAACGTTGGATTGCTTTTTGGATAGTTGCACTTAGTGTAATTATTGTTTTTGTGGGCTGGGCGGCGATTGGCCAGCATAGGTCAGATACCGACGAAGGGCCAAAGACTACGCAGGTTAAATCTTTAACTTGTAAGTCTGATGATTCTCTTTATCCATTCTTTACTTTTGATGATTCGGATCGACGAGAGCTGAAAACAATAGTGACCTTTATTGGAGATGATGTGAGGTCGATTTCTTTGCAACAGATGTTATACTATACTGATGCCGGTTTAATACCTAAAAGTGAATCAGAAAATCATGCGGCCATGAATAATAGTTTTTCTCGGGATGGAATGGCAGTGGATGATCTGGATGCGACTTATGCGGTATTGAGCAACGGTTTGAAATTTAGTATTTATAGTAAATTTGACAAATTGAACGACAATGAGATGAAGTATTTTTTGCTTGATAATCTGGATGAGTATGATTATAATAAGATAAAAGAAGCCTATACAGATTTAGGGTTAAATTGTGGCAATAATTAAAGTGATGGAGAAAACATGAAAAAACTGCGAGTTTTTGTGCTAGCAACGTTAATGGTGGTTATAGCGACGGTTGGGGGTGTGACTAGCGTTTTTGCTAGAGGTGATATTAATATTGGGGTGTCGCCAATGCGAACGAGCCTTGTTTTGAATCCTGGCGATGAATATAGGGGTTCATTTACGGTTAGTAATCCGGGTTTTAGTGAAGATGATTTGTATTATCATGTAGATATTAAACCATTTTATGTGGATGAAAACTATGATCCAGTTTTTGATGATAGCGTAGATGCGGATAAACAATTATTGAAAGATTGGATTACAATTACGACTGGTGAGAAGGGTGTGATAGCACCAAATAATAATATAGTAGTGGAGTATGAGATAAAAGTGCCGGAAACAGCGCCAGCTGGAGGTCAGTATGCATGTTTGAGTGCTACTACTGATGTGGAACCTGGTAGTACTGGCGGGATTAATATTGGTGAAGGGCTGGCAATTAATTACGTAATATTGGCAGAGGTTACAGGTGATACAGTGGTATCTGGAGAGATTTTAGATGCTGGCGTACAGAGTTTTATGCTAGATGGCAAAATAAGAGCTTATTCAATGGTAATGAATAATGGTAATGTGCACGGCTTGGCAACTTATACTATGAAGGTTTCTCCGATTTTTTCTGATGAAATTATCTATAGTAGTGAGGGCGAAGAAGAACACTACATTCTGCCGGGACGGAAGTTTTATAATGAATTGCGATGGGAAGATGCGCCAGCTATGGGGATATTTGATGTGGCCTATGTGGTGGAATTTCAAGGATTGAAAAGCGAAGTAAATAGTATAGTCATTATTTGTCCGTGGTGGGCGATTTTTATTGTGGTAGTGGGTGTGATGCTGCTAGTAATGAGAATGATTTCGCTAAAAAAGTTGCAAAAAGCAGCTCAGCAATTGGGGAAAAATAGTAGTGGAAAACAGCAAGATGGTCTTGACAAAGCATAAACAGTTAGGTAGAATGGGACTAGGTTAAGGTCTACATTAAAAAATCTACAAGGAAAGGATTATAAAAATGAAAAAAGCGTTAGTGGCTGGAGCGGCGTCTTTGGCTCTCGCAGCAGTGCCGGTAGTTGGTGTTTTTGCTGCAACGACGTTAACTGATACAATAAG
>JAFWHN010000008.1 GCA_017515205.1 Candidatus Saccharimonadota bacterium | reverse complement strand
CGTCTAGCGTACCATCAACATCTTCGAAGCCAGAATCGACTTCACCTCTTGCTGCTTCTGGAGTACTGGAGACTACTGGTGTTTCTGAAACCCCACCATCGTCAGAACCAGTTTCGGGAGTACTATCGGTCCCGGCATCTGATTCCGTCGTTCCGCCGTCGGACTCGGTAGTTTCACTAGTAGTAGATTCTGGGGCGACGTTTCTAGCACCGCCAAGAGCACTACCTATAATACCAGTACCGGCTGCGGTGGTAGCTTGAATTAGGTTATTAAAGAAGATGTTCGGTGCAACTTTTTGAACTGTCTCTGTTACAGCATCAAAGATTGGCTCACCACCAGTTTTAGGTAAATCAAGAATACCTTTTTCTCCTAGTTTTTCAGCTAATTCCTTGAAGTAAGCTTGCCCAACTTCTCCCTGTGCAGCAAAAGTGCCAGGCTGTGTAAACGCACGTTCGCCTACTGCACCGCTAAAGCCCTTTACTACACCGTTACTACCTGGTTCCATACCGAAGCCTTTACCAACTTCACGCGAAAGTGCAAGTGCTTCTTCCATTTTATCAGCTGGCACACCCATCTGGTCGAGAGCTTGGTACATACCACTGCCTTTGGAAATGTTTATATTATTCAAAGCATCACCAGTGTCATACTCGATTGGTGTGGTCCCAGTTTGAACCTCATTCGTAACTTCTTCAGTGGTGATATTGTTAACATGGACGCCACTCATAAGGCCACCGATGGCGGCGCCTAAACCAACTGAGATAGCTGTGCGCTTACGGTTACTCTTAGCATCTGTTTCATTGGCCACTGTATATTGATCCATGAGCCAACCAGCTAAATCTCCTGCACCATGATCTTCTGAATCTTTAACACTTTCGAGTTGAGATTTCATGTCTTTTTCGCTGGCAAATCCATGCACGGCACTATTACTAGCATCTTGACGTGACATTAAGCCACCCATTAACGCACCGCGACCGGCACCAGCTAGCACTCCAGTAGCGGTAAAACCAGTGGTAACTGCCATAGAACCAGCAGCAAGTCCAGCGGCGAGCCCTACACCAGTAGCTGCTAAACCAGCAACACCAGCAGCAATCAAAGCACCCTTTAAAAACTTATTATTGATAACATTGTGCACAATCTTACGGCATAGCGACCCGTTGTTTAATTTGTCAATCGTCTCGTCTTCCAGGCTATTTTGGTCATTGAGCAGTTCTTCCATCATAGCGGCAGTAACTTTTGATTTTAGTTCAGCATTCATGTCACGATACTCTTGCGCAAGCTGCCGATTCGCTTCCAGTGTGAGGCGATTACGTTCTGCATCGATTTCCTCTTTGCTCTTGGGAGCTTCTCCGTCTTTGACTTTAACGAATTCTTCCATCTTTTCGTCAACTTCTTTTTCTAGTTCATGAAAACGCTTGGCGGCCTTATCCATGTTTTCTTTCTTACCATCTTCGTAAACTAATTCCGATTTCAATTTGAGAGATTCGTTGAGAAGTTTTTGATATTCTTCTTTGGCCTTAATGAAATCGGCACGATTTTTGGCGCCAACAAATAATCTGCGATTTTTGGCATATAGTTCAGCCAGGTCTGGACGCATTTTATCTAGACTTTCATTGATTTCTTTTAGACGATTCTCTTTTTCTTTCCTAGCTTCTTCTTCGATTCTTCTAGCTTCTTGGTTCGCATCATTATCGTCTGATTCGTGCCCATTTTCGCCGTTGGGTTGGTTTTCGCCATCATGGTTGCCATCTGGATTGTTTGGATTATTGTCCACTGGGTTGTTTGGATTGTTGCCATCTGGATTGTTTTCACCTGACCCTTGTCTAGCTCTTTCTTCAGCTTCTAATCTAGCGCGTTCCTCAGCCTCTAATCTAGCTCGCTCTTCGGCTTCTAGTTTAGCACGTTCTTCATCCTCTTGCCTGCCCCGAGCTTCGACCTCAGCATTTATTCCATGCATCCATTTCAATCTATCACCATATTCGCGAGAACTTTCCCCTTTTTGATGCGGATAATTATCAAACTCACCAAAAGTACGCTCTTTGCCAGTTGCTACATTAATGTTTTTCTCACCTTCAAAAGAATCGTGGATGTCAAATAAATCACCTTTACCATCTCTATCTGAGTGTCCTTGAAGCCATTTTTCTAGTTCTTGTTGCTCCTGATAGCCTTGACGGGCGGCCCCAATACTCTCGTCAGCTTGTTTGATACGCATATTTAAAAGTTTTTCTGCGTGTTCTTTAGGAATGATACCCTTGTCCACGTATTCGTCTAGTTTGTCTAAAATACGATCACTTTTTTCTTGTTCTTGACGTTCTTTTTGACCAAACTCAGACTCAAAATAGTCGTTTCCGTTATTAACGCCTAAATCGTCCCATTCAGTGTGGCTATTGACTTGTTGGTTATTCCCGTTTGGACCTCCTTCAGTACTCATTTTTACCCCACGATTGCTGATTTATGTTCTAGAATGTCATTTTTGATTTCAGCCATCACCTCAGTGACTAATTCTGGGAAATTCGGGATGTTAGTATTAAGCCAATCTGCTGCCTGTTTTTCATCGGTAATTTTGCCGAATTCTTCGGCTTGTTCTTCTGAAACCATGTCCGAAATCTTAATAACTAGTCTCTTTTCGGCTAATGCTTCAATTCCAGCAATTAGTTTAGCCTTAACATCTTCGGGGGCATCGTTAATCCCGATTGCTGTCAGGAACTCAGTATTATTTGCTATGTCGAACATAATTTCTCCTTTGTTAATTTGTATGACTTCTTTTCTCTATGATACCGCTTATTCTAATTAAAGTCAATGAAAATATAACAAAAAAAATAGCCCCGTAGGAGCTATTTTTTGTATTGTTTTGATTACTTTTTAGCAATCGAGAGTGAAATCTTGCGTCCTTCTTTGTCGATGTCTAGAACCTTGAAACTTTTACGCTCGTTTAGTGTAAAGATTTTCTCTGGATCCACGTCCGAACCTTCGCCTAGCTCAGAAACATGCACTAATGCTTCTACGGCTGGAGAAATCTGAACGAACGCACCGAATGGTGTAATTCTAGTAATGGTACCCTCAACTTTGGAGCCTTTTTTCAGATTGGCTACCTCTGATAGCCAAGGATCTTCTACCAATTGCTTCATTGAGAGCGATAAGCGTTCTTTGTCGATAGCGATGATTTTAGCCTCAATCGTATCGCCAACTTTGACATAATCAGATGGGTTATTAACTCTTTCCCAAGAAATCTCGGAAATGTGAATTAACCCTTCGATGCCGTCCACGTTAACGAATACGCCGAAATCGACAACACCGGTCACTACGCCTTTGACAACGTCGCCAACTTTAAGTTCAGCGAAACGTTTCGCCAAACCGTCTTTAATGGCTTCTTTCTCCGAGAAGATAAGTTTATTGTCCTTTTTGCTAGCATCCAAAATACGAGCATTGATGGTTTTACCGACCAAAGAGTTAAGACGTTGCAAAATTTCGTCTTTGTCGGCTGAACCAACTCTAGGATAGTGTTCGGCTGAAAGTTGAGAGACGGGCATAAATCCGCGAATACCCTCATATTCAACGAGTAAACCGCCTCGATTGGCGTCAAATGGTGTAACTTCGACTATTTCGCTGTTTTCGAGCTTGGAGTTAATTTCATCCCAGCCTTTATCTTTGACAGCTTTGCGAAGTGATAGAAGTACGTAACCGTCCTTCATCTCTGATTCGATTACTGAGGTAGTGACCTCATCACCGACGTTGAGATTACGCACAAAAGATGCTTCACGACGTGGGACAAGACCAATTCCTTGGCTTCCTAAATCGATTAGGATTTCGTGCTTTTTAACAGATAGAACCGTACCTTTTACGGTATCTCCTGCATTGACTTTTTTGAATGCCTCCTCATTTTTAGCTAGGAGCTCATCCATAGTTAATTTTGTGGCTTTTGCCATAGTTAATATTATTTCCTTTCTTTAGACTCACTCATTAGCTTCCAATCTTCCGACAGGCCCTGCCGGTCGTTGTCCTTCCCCAAAAACGACGGTATTTTTTTAGGGACTACCTCCACGACCGTCATCCGTCGGGACAATACGATATTTTAAACTAATGAGTGAGTCTAAACTTGTCTCAATTATAGCAAAATAATGTGATATAATCAAGGTATGTACTTAAGTGTAGATATTGGAGGAACCAAAACTTTAATTGCACTCTTTTCAAAGAGGGGACGAGTCATCAGACGGAAGAAATTTAAAACTGCCCAAGGTTCGAAAACCTTTGTCCAGGAACTGACTGCTAATTTAGAGCCATTTACAAAACGTAAGATAAAAAGTATAGTTGTTGCAATACCAGGAATTGTACAAAAAAATTATTCAGTTAAGCTCGGAAACCGAAATTGGCAGAATTTTGATCTAATTTCTCCTTTAAAAAAATTATTCGACTGCCCGATTTATTTTGAAAACGATGCTAATTTAGCTACACTTTACGAGTCATATCGTTTGCCAGGCAAGACTATTTTCTTAACTTTTTCGACTGGTATTGGTGGTGGGATTGTTGAAAAAAACCGTATTTTGCCTGAATCAAATTCTTTCGAACCGGGCCATAAGATCTATCATTATAATGGTAAAGATAAAGAGTGGGAGGATATTGCGGCCGCATCGGCAATTGAGAGTTTTTATCATGTGGATCGAGCAACTTCGCTAAGAGAAAAAGAGGTTCTAAAGGATATTGCAGCTCGCATCGACCTTGGCTTACCAGATATCGTAGAGGCTTACCACCCTAATACAATTGTGCTAGGTGGCCCATTAGGCAAGATTTTTAAGCTGTATGAGCCATATCTCTCACACGATTTGTCGGTGAAGTATCGTCGTCCAAAGCGTCCAAATGAATCCGTGGTATACGGTGCTTTTTTATATGCTAAGCAAAAAGAACAAAGGTAATTCCCTTTTGAAATGAATGAGCGCCTTTTCAACCAAGTGAGAAACGATTTCCCGGATTTTTCTTTTCGTCAGGGTAAGAAGTTTGCATTTCGTCCACCAACAACCGTTATAATTGGGCCAGATGAGGCTCACGATGATTTGTTACTGCTACACGAAGTGTCACATGCAGTTCTAAAACACAGGGATTTTAAAACGAACATTGAGCGCTTAAAGATGGAGAGTGAGGCTTGGGAAAAAGCTAAAGAGTTAGCGAATAAATATAAGATAGAAGTTGATGAAGATTTTATCCAAGACGAATTGGATACCTATAGGGATTGGCTGCACAAAAAATCGCGTTGCCCAAAGTGTGGGCTAACGCGATTTCAAACTCCAGATGGTTTGTACCACTGTCCGAGATGCGAAAACTTTTAAGCTTTTTTCGCAGGACCACGACGAGAGATACGACCGCCTTTGGCACCAGCTACACGAGCAAGTGCAGGATTGGCAGCAAAACCACCGGTGTGACCATTTTGGCCACCTTTTTTACCGATACGGGCATAGAATTCTTTACCGTATTTTGCTTTGTTAGTAGCAGCAGCTTTCATGCCACCAGCTTTAGTTCCAGCCATCCTAGAACTCCTATTCTGCCCACCAAATACTTAATTAATAACACACCACCAGGGTGATTGGTTTAATTATATCATAGCGCTTAACGTTTGTCAATATGCTAATTCTAAAAAATATGTTATAATTCTGTGGAAAAACCCGAACATTTTTTAGAAAAATTCTTAGAAAAGAGTGTTGACATTATGCAGCACGTGATATAAAATAAAGGTGATTTTAAGTAGATTAAACTGCGAGGCTACTTAAAATTTCATGTATGACCTGGGAAAAGCGCTCCGAAAGGAGCGTTTTTCCTATCTGCTTGAACTTTCATGCTATAATTTGACTAGTTTATGGTTGAAGAAGTTAAAATTAAAAAAGATGCCTCACTTGGCATTTGGCAAGGTTTAGGTGGAGCAATTACGGAAGCGACGGCGTACAACTTTGCTAAATTATCTCCCGAAAAGCAACAAAAACTGATTAATGCCTATTTTGGAAAAGCTGGACTAAACTATCGCTGGATTCGACTTTGCATTGGGAGTAATGATTTTTGTCTCAAGCCTTATGAATATACCAAGAAGAGTGATTTAAGTGATTTTTCGATCAAACACGATAGAAAATATGTTTTACCGATGTTGAAAATGGTGCTAAAGGACAATAGTTTAACAATAATGGCTAGCCCTTGGTCCCCGCCAAAATGTCTGAAACTTGTACAAGGACAAAAACTAAGTGGAAGGCTAAAGCCTTGGCGTTACAAGGCTTATGCTAAATATATTCACAAGTGGCTAGAGGAGTATGCTAAAGAGGGTGTAAAAGTCGATTATATTACACCACAGAATGAACCGCTAGCTACGCAGGTTTGGGAGTCTTGTGTTTTTTCTTACCAAGCGCAGAAGAAACTTGCTTATAAGTATTTAGAAAACGAGCTTAGTGATTTAAATACTCAGATACTTTTGTGGGATCATAATAAGAGTGAACTGGTTAAAGCAGCGGATAAACTATTTGAAGGCAAATTCGTCACTAAATTTGGCCAGAGAGAAAAGATCGCTGGTCTCTGCTATCATTGGTACGATGGCACTTTCCCTGATCAAATGTGGCAGGTTCGGCAAAAATACCCAAATATTCTGATGGTTAGTTCAGAGATGAGCTGTGGCTTTTCACCTTATAATAAAGAACTCTGGCAGAAGGATGCTACACTTTACTGGCGTGAGCTCTTTAACGATATCAATTCTGGGACCAGTGCCTTTATTGATTGGAATATGCTCCTTTCGTGGCAAGGTGGACCCAATCACTCTAGTAATTATGTAAAAAGCCCCGTGATTTTGAATGAAAAAGAAGATGATTTTATTTTGACGCCGATTTATTTTGCACTGAAAAAGTTTGCTGATTTGTTCCCTGCCGGGAGCGAAGTAGTGCGCTGCGAAAGTAATTCAGATAAAATTGTCGCGGTGGCCAGAAAAACTAAAGACGGCTACAGAGTTGTAATAGCAAATGTTTCGGGCTCTGAACAGGACGTGACTATTGAAATTGGCGGGCAAAAAAAGAACCTGCATCTAGCGAGATTTGAAATAGACAGTGTAAACGTATAGTTTTAAAAAACTCGCTGGGAGGCAGAACGATATTTTGGTGATATAATGGGGGGATAATGGTCTACCTAGATTATGCTGCGACCAGCCCGCTTTTGCCGGAGGTAATAAAAGCTATGCATGAAGCAGAGCAGAAGTTTTTTGCGAACGCCTCAGCCCTTCATACCCCGGGCCACCTTGCAATGAATAAGATTGAAGAAACGCGTAGTCTTCTGGCAAAACTCATTAATGCTGAACCCAGTGAGATTATCTTTACTTCTGGTGCGTCAGAGTCAAATAATACCGTGATCCGCACCTTTGAGGGGCATAAAATTGTCACTTCGCCGCTTGAGCATCACTCTATTATTGAATCTGCAAAGGTTCTCAGCGGAGACAAAGAGCCTGCACTTTATTCTTATATGCTAGCGAATAACGAAATTGGCGAATTTCTTCCCATCGACAAAATTACTAAAAAAGTTCACAAAAATGGTGATTTCGCCCATTCTGATCTAACACAGATACTTGGGAAACTTACGATCGACATTAAGGCACTTGACCTAGATTATGCAACTTTTAGTGCACATAAAATTGGCGGACCGGTTGGAGTTGGCGCGCTTTACGTCAAAAATGGTGTGCCATTTAAGCCGTTTATTATCGGTGGGAATCAGGAGAAGAAACGTCGTGGTACGACGTATAACACGATTGGGATTATTGGGTTTGGCGCAGCACTCAAACACACCATTGATCATGAAACTTGGAAGATTTACGATACAAAAATTCGCGTTCTTCGCAACAAACTTGCCCGCCGTATTCTTGGAGAAATCCCTGGTAGTAGTCTTAACACCGATCTCGATAATTCCCTACCGAATATCCTAAATGCATCTTTCGAAGCAGCTGAGGGCGAATCGATCCAACTTTACCTCGACGCTGAAGGCATTATCGTTTCCACCGGTTCTGCTTGTGCATCTGGCGATATTAAACCGAGTCATGTCTTGATGGCAAAAACTGGTGATGCTGAAGTTGCACACTCTTCGATTCGGTTTTCTTTTGGGCTTAATAATACGGAAAAGGATGTTGAAAAAGTTATGCAGGTTCTACCGAAAATAATTGATCGTTTACAAAAAATTAGTACCATAGAAAGGAAGCAAAAATGAACGAAGGTCAAGATTGGGTTTATTCGGATATCGTAAAGGAGCATTTTATGCATCCGCGCAATTTCTTGTTTGGCAGTGAGTCACAGTTTGACTATGATGCTGTAGGCATCGTTGGCAATCCAATCTGTGGCGATCAAATGAAAATGTATATCAAGGTAGAGGATAATAAAATTAAAGATCTCCGATGGAAAACCTATGGTTGTGCTTCGGCTATCGCCTCTACCTCTGCGCTTTCGGAGCTCGCAAAAGGCAAGACGCTTGACGAGGCGATCAAAATTTCTGCTAAAGACATTGACGATTATCTCGGTAATCTGCCAAAACACAAGTTTCATTGTTCAATTCTCGGACACCAAGCCCTCGCGGATGCAGTTGAAAAATATCGAGCGCAAAATCCTTCTACACCTCGAAAACATAAAAATCAATAAAAAATCGGCGAAAATGCCGAGTTAGATATAATCTGGTGGGGATATATGGACTTGAACCATAGACCTCGTCATTATCAGTGACGCGCTCTAACCAGCTGAGCTATATCCCCAACTAGAGTAATTATACATCAAGAGTAGTTATAAGACAAGGGCGTAAATTATACTGTGGTAGACATTTTGCTGAAGCAAAATGTCTTCCAGAGGGCGTCAACTCAAAAAATCTAAAGCAAGCTTTAGATTTTTATTAGTTTCCTACTCTGGTGGAGTAACTGGGACTCAAACCCAGGACCTCTGCCTTGCAAAGGCAGCGCTCTAATCAGCTGAGCTATTACCCCGTGCCTATTATTTTACCGAAAAATCAAAAAAAGTCAAATCTAGAGAGTATCTATGCTATAATTAAGCATATGAAATACGAATTTAGTATTGGCTGGATGCTCGGCGGGCTTGCAATCACCCTTGCGGGAGGATTGATTGTAGTTTTCTATAAACAGATTGCGGATAACCTGGCGAATGGAGTTTCTTCTTACGATAGAGTTAAATTATTTGGCATAATCACTATAATAGTTGGGTTAGTTTGTACAGCAAATCTTCATACTTTTATTATAGGAGCTTTGGTGCAGTTGATGTTTGGGCGTTAAGGGCGAAAACTATAATAAGCAACGCCGTTTTTAAGCTCGACGTGGCGAATTTTAGTCAATTCAGAAAGAGAGGCAAATTCATAGCCTTGTTTCCTGATGTCGTCAATTAGTTTTGGTACGGCTTCTACGGTAGTAGGATAAATATCGTGCATCAAGATGATGGCTCCGTCGTGAAGCTCGCTCATAGCAGTAGAAATAATAGAATCGGTATCTTTGCTACGCCAATCCTCGGTATCAACTGACCAAAGAATCATCGGAGTACCGACGACTTCGCGTATCACGTTATTGATATTGCCATATGGTGGACGGGTAAAACGTGGATTAAATCCTAGAATACCCGCTAAAGTAGATCTAGCTTCATTGATATCATTTTTGGCTGCATTGGCAGGAATACGAATAAGATTCTGATGATACATGGTATGACTAGCAACTTCGTGACCTTCCTTGATGGCACGTTTAATTATCTTGGGCGAAGCCTGAGCTTTATTCCCTAGAACAAAAAAGGTGGCTGGAACATCTTTTTCTCTTAGAATGTCTAGAAGATGAGGAGTAGTAACATTTGAGGGCCCATCATCGAAAGTCAGCACCACGAGTTTTTTGCCAGTTAGAACTCTATCTGTGGCTTTGACATGTTTTGACATGGGCGCAAGGCAGGCTCTACTTCCCTGTTCACCGGTACTGGAAATCGTGAGGTTCAAGAGATCTAAAATAACAATAACGCCAATTAATATTACAGCAACTAGTTTTAACCAAGGGAAACGTAAATCTAAACGATGGAAAAAAGATCCCTCTGTTTTTTTAGTCGTAATTTTAGTACGGGAGGAAGCTTTGAGGGCACTAGCGCCAAGTGAACGAGAACGTTTTTTGGCTTTATTTTCTTCTATGCAGATGACGATAGCGTGAGCACCGGTACGACGTTCAATTTCTCTAGAGAATAATTTGTCGAGCAAATTCATACATTGCTATTCCTGCGGCAACGCCGACATTAACTGAACGCGTAGAACCAAAACTTTCGATAAATCTGACATCTTCTGCTTTTTCTAATAGCTCATCTGAAATGCCACTTCCTTCGGAGCCAAAAATTAGCGTAGTCTCTGGCTGGAATCTTTTGGAATGAAGAGGTTTAGCTCGGTCGATGTTGTTTTCGATGGCGACTAATTCTCTGCCTTCTTGGGATTTGAGAAAATCTTGAATCGTAGAATGGTGAACAATTTCTAAATATTTATCGGTACACATGGCACCGCGACGATTATATTTTTTACGGCCAATAATATGAACTTTTTTGACGTTAAAGGAGTTGGCGGTACGGACAATAGAGCCAATATTAAAATCGTGTTCAACGTTTTCGATAGCAATTTCAAGCGGCAGACGCTTTTTTTCAAGCTCATCAAAAACTTGTTCATTTTTTAAACCTTTGTATTCGTCAATTAAATTCCTAGTGTCTTCCACGCCTAAATTATATCATATCTTTTCGACAGATAGAAAAAAGCCTAGGCGAACCTAGGCATTAAGAGAAAAGAACGTTAATCTTTAGGAGTGTAAAGCGTGATGGTGCCTTGACGAGTTTGAGTGTTATAAATTGCTTCGTAATTGCAATATTTGTATAGGCTCATCTCGTTAACGCGCCAACAACAATACCCTTTCAGACCAAGAAGGTGGCCATCTTCGCCTACATGACTGATGCTAATGATCTTGATTTCGCTTAGTTCAACTGTAGTGAAATTGTATCCGCTAGCCTCGTCAGCTTCTACGCAGAAGCTAATTGGTAAAGCTACTACTTTATCAAAGTTGTACTTAAATGCATCAAGCAACTTGTCGCGGCTAGGCCCCTTTTTAATCAAAAGGATTTTAACGTCGACGTTTTTATTGGTATTCATACAGATACCTCCTTAAAGTTCTCCTACCACATACGGGGTAGGCCCGCAAAAGATTAACTTGGATATTTTAGCAGATTATTGAAACAAAAACAATACTTGATGGTATATAATTAAGAAAAGGAGGTAAGATGGATTTTGATGATTATCAGAAACAAGCGGCTAAATATGACCTTTTTGAAAAAGTTGATAGCCTGAAAGATGTGGCCTTTTTTGAAAAAGTCCTAGGACTAGCTGGCGAGGCGGGTGAAACGGCCGATAAAATTAAAAAACTATTGCGCGATAAAGACGGGATAGCAACACCAGAGGATAAAACAGCGGTAGCCAAAGAGCTAGGTGATACACTCTGGTATATTGCAGCGATTTCTCGATATTTAAATATACCTCTGTCAGAGATAGCAAGCGGAAATATTGAAAAATTAGAGAGCCGTTTAAAGAGAAATAAGCTTCATGGAGCAGGAGATGAAAGATGAAAATTTTGCAATTAAACGTTTGGACGGGGCGGATTAAAGGCTCACTTCTAAAATTTTTTAGAGAAAACGATTTTGACGTAGTTTGTCTACAAGAGGCTGTATGGGGAGATTTACCAGATGGAGTGCTGGAAAATTTCTTTGTTACTGTGGACCAGATTAAGGAAGCGGGTAGATTCCAGTATGAATCTAGGAGCTCGAATTTTAGTCTCCAGATGTCAACCGGAAAGATGCAACAAGGTAATGTGATTTTATCGCGTAAAGAAATAATAGATGAGAGGATAGAAAGCGTCTACGGAGAAAATAAACCTTTAGAAAGCATAGATGATTTAAGAAATCACGAATATACTGTCCAGATAGTGAGACTTGAAAATGGTTTAAATGTCGTCAATCATCATGGATATTGGTTACCTACTCCTGTAGGCGATGAGGTCACAGTAAAGGTAATGCAAAAAGTCGCTAACTTTGTAAAAGGGATTGCTGGCCCAGTGGTGATGTGTGGGGATCTTAATATCATTCACGCTTCCCCGGCGATGCGAACACTGGATTTTTTGCGTGATTTAACTGAGGAAAATGGCATCGAAAATACTTTAAATAGTTTGAAATTTAATGGCAAGGTAGCTTGCGACCATATTCTAGTTAGTCCAGAAATAAAAGTTTCGAAATTCGAAGTACTCGATGATTTAATATCCGACCATAAGCCTTTGGCCGTAGAAATTAATATTTAGGATTTTCGCTTCTTGATGTCTGTTTTAATTAATTTGCGCCAGTTGAGATAACCGTATATGGCGCTGAGCGGGAAGAAAATCCGGAGTACCAAAACGGCTGGATCGTTAGTGGTAGTCCACATGATGAGTTGCAAAATATCAGAGGCGAGCCAGAAAAGCCACTGTTCGCGGTAACGAAAAACGGCAAGGAGGGTGGCAAAGATTACTAGGATAGTAGCAGCGCTGTCTAAAAGAGTAGATGAGCCGCCCATAGCGTCTAGAACGAGGTTGAGCATAATAGTAGTAGTGACGAATATAGCGGTGGCGGTAATTGCTTGAATAGGAGTGAATTTGCGGGCAATGACCTTTTTATCTTTATTTCTATGCTTCCCCCAGGTGTAAAAACCGGCTAAAGTGCTTGGTGCATAAAAAACAAAGTTAATCAGAGCGTTGCCATAAAAATGATTAGCCAGAGATGTGTACCCGCAAGCAAAAGATTCAACAAAACCGTAAATAAAATTACTACGGCGACCTTTGATATTCAAAACTGTACAGATTATCCCGCCGTTAAGGGCTACTATACTCATAAAAGTATAAAAAGGCGAGTTTTCATGATAGAAAAACACTACTATAATAGAAGTAACTATTCCAACTGCAAAACAAAAAAGATCAAGCAGATTAAACTGTAGCTTACTCTTTTGGTGACGTACTTTTTTTGATGACATAGTCTATGGCTATTATAGCATAAGCTTAATTAACGGTGGTATAATGAGGCTATGTTTGATTTTCTGACTGAGTTTAATTTTAGCTTTTCATATTTGCTTTCGCAAATTTTTGCTTTAATTGGGACGATTTTAGCTCTTGTTTCAATGCAAAAGAAAAAGAAAATCCAGTTGCTTAATTATAATTTTCTAGCGGCTTACTGTGCGATTTTACACTATATCTTTCTTGGAGCATGGGCGGGAGCAGTAACTAAGGTGATTAGCGCTATGCGTAATGGTATAGCGGCTTATGAAACTTCCAAACGAAAAACTTCGAAAGTTTGGCCATCGATATTTGTAATTTTTTATATAATTTGCGGGATTGCCACGTATAAATCGCTATTTTCCCTATTGCCGACGGCAGCGACTGTGATTTTTACGATTGCAATTTATGTAAGTAATATAAAAACGATTCGATATGCGGCCGTTCTGGGGTCTTTATTATGGCTAATCTATAATGTCTATGTATTCTCTATTGTGGGAATAATCTCAGAAGTGATATTTGTCATAAATGATGTGGTGGCAATCTGGAGATATAGAAAACGAAGAAAGAAGAAATAATGGGAGTAATTTGTAGCGACTTGGCCATCTTGGTTTAGCTAACAAAAATCCCCCGACATCGTCGGAGGATAAAACAATACGCTAGGGCGGGCCCATCGCCCTACCCAGACTCTTGTGGGGGATTTCTCCCTTTCTATATATCCCCTCTCAGGGGCCACAATCGTTTAGATTTTTCCACTCCCCCATCCTCGGCAGGAAAACATCTACAAAAATTTTTCCTCAACCTACACTCGCTGCTTATAAGCCATCTCCTCAGCGCGTCCACCGAGAAGTAAGTGTCTTACCTCGGTGCGTCCGCCAAGGTAAACACTTCTTGGTTCTTTCGCTCCGCGAGTCACCAATGCTTTATATGCATTGGCCTTCCTGTAGGTTTCCGCATGAGATACTGCCACGGAAAGCAGGTCAATGTGATCTCTATCCCACCATCTTGGATAGACTGCGGCCCTCTATTTCCTGGACCCCTGCTGCAACGACGCCATTTCGGCGCCGTCTCTCGTGGCAGGCCTTGATACACTTATACGGCTCATGACGAAGCCTTTAAAAACAAATGTTTCAAGGCGGGGATTATATCCCCGCCTCCTCCAGTGATGATTAATAACGGAAGTAGATGTAATTGCAGATCTCAATCACGTCCTCTTCTGTAAGGTCTGACCATGTGCAGTCATACCCCTCATCATCACTCCAGAGTTCGTCGTCCTTCAAAAGGCCGACCTCCCAACATTCATCGTTATCCCAATCGGGTACGAGAACGATGGAAGCACCATATCCGTTAGGATAGGTGACTCTGACTTGATAGCGATTGCTCCACCCATGAGAGTGGTAGAAGTAGTACTGTTCAAAGGAAACAGCGCCACGAGCAATATGTGCTATCGTATTGGGAGATAAAAAGGATAAGTTCATCATGTTGATGACCTTCCCAACCGCGACCTTCGTGCATGAACACTTATAGTCGTTTAATAAGCGGCACCCATTTTCCTAAGTTTAGGAAGTGGGCGGAACCTCTTGGGCCCTTTTCATATTGCTTCCCATACGCATCACGCGTATAATTCTCTTAATTTTCTAGTTCACACACTTCCTGCGAACTTGTTATTATTATACAATAAATACGATGATTAGTAAAGTATTGATAGCTGTCTGCTTTACTTATAAGGGCAGAAGTATCATATTTTTGTAAATATTATTTTTACAAAATCGAGGTTATATAACAAAAATCCGCCCGTTTAAAGGCGGATCCGGTTTAACAATTTAGTTGTGCAAATCATCGTAGTTTGGTTTTAGCTTAATGTTACGTCTGGTAAAACCAGAGTTGTTATGATTCAAGCTTGCATAATCATAACACGTATCCGACCTAGATACCTGCGTCCATTAGGATTCAGGCTCATCATTTCCTTCTCAAGAAAGGAGGTAATCCATCCACACGTTCTCGTACGGATGCCTTGTTACGACTTAACCCCAATCATCTCCCCCACCTTAGGCCGCCGAGACGGACTTCGGGTGTTGGTGACTCTCATGGTTTGACGGGCGG